>JAWOID010000066.1:0-5280 GCA_046484865.1 Candidatus Krumholzibacteriia bacterium | reverse complement strand
CGAAGCTAACACACCGGGCCGATGGGTGCCAGCAGCCGCCTGCCGGCGGGCCGCCGGCGTCGGTCGGCGCCCGCGCCGAGCGCGGCACCGTCCGCGTCCGCTTGACACCGCGACGCCCCCTGCGGATTCTACCGGTCAACCCCAACCCCGAGGGAGGAACGATGGCGGCCAACCTGGACGTCCTGCTCCTGCTCGCGCTTCCGGCGAGCGGGAAGTCGGAGGTACGCCGGTACCTCGCGACCCTGAGCCCCGACACCTGCCGCGACGAGTTCGGCATCGGACCCACCACCCAGCTGGATGACTTCCCCTACGTGCACCTCATGCGCCGGATCAGCGACGAGGTGACCGTCCGCGGCCAGGAAGGCCCGTTCTTCCTGTCGCCGGCGCTGCCGTTCCGCGAACCGCGGGACTGGGGCACGTTGATCGAGCTGCTCAACGAGGACCACGTCGACCTCACCCGGCCGCCGGCACCCGAGCCGGAGAGCGCGGCGCGATGGCTGTTCGCCCGGCTCGACGCCGCCCGCGCGCGCGTGGGCGCCTGCCCGGCCGTGAGCCGTCTCGATCCGGGCCTGCGCCTGGAGGTGGCCGCGGCCCTGGAGGACGAGTGTCGGGCCCTCTGGAACGACCGGCGCGGCGTGGCCCCGGGTTACGGCACGCAGGAGGCCGTCGAGAATCGCACCGTGCTGCTGGAGTTCGCCCGCGGCGGCGCCGACGGTTCGCCCTTGCCGCTGCCCGCGCCGTACGGCTACCGATACAGCCTCGGCTGCCTGGACCACGACATCCTCGCGCGGGCCGCCATCCTCTACGTGTGGGTGACGCCCGAGGAGTCGCGGCGCAAGAACACCGAGCGAGCCGACCCGGACGACCCGGGCAGCATCCTGCACCACGGCGTGCCCCGGGCGGTCATGTACGGCGACTACGGCTGCGACGACTTCAACTGGCTGCTCGAGCAGTCGGACGTGCCGGACACGGTGCGGGTGGAGAAGGACGGTCGCTCCTACCATCTGCCCGTCGGCCGGTTCGACAACCGCGCCGATCTCACCACGTTCGTGCGCGAGGATCAGGAGCGGTGGTCGCCGGAACACGTGCAGGCGCTCCACGGCGGCCTGCGCGAGGCGTTCACCGCGCTGCAGCGGGCGCGCGGCCGCTAGCCCGGCCGGCTGCTCCCGGCGGGCGCTGCGTCGGCCGGGAGCGAGCACCGTGGTTCTGAGGACGGGTCGCGCGGGCGACGGAACACCGCTGCGGCCCGTCGCCGCGTTTCTCCGGCGGTCTCCCCGGGTGGCGCACCGTTCCGTGGTGCCGGCGAGGGCACAGAGGCGCTGCTGGGGGCGTTGAACCTCGGACCCGCGCTCGCACACCCCGTCGGCGGCGACGCGAGTCCCGAGAGGATGGCACATACCCCGCGACCCCCAGCCGCGCCTCTGTGCCCTCGCCCTCAGTACCCCGCCGCCTGCCCGTCCTTGCGCGACTCGCTCGCCCCCACGTAAACGCCCTGCCGCGGGTCGAAGAGGATGGCCTGGTAGCCGCCGAACGAGCCCACGTCGCGCTGCAGGACGTGTCCGCGTTCCACCAGCTCACGCTCGGTGGCGTACGGGAATCCGCTCTCCAGGAAGACCACGCCGCCGTCGGTCATCACCGTGCCGGTGGGCTGGGACGATCCCGAGTGCAGGATGCGCGGCGCGTCTCCCGCCTCCTGCAGGTTCAGGTCGAAATCGGCCAGGTTGACGATGATCTGCGCGTGAGCCTGCGGCTGGGTGGCGCCGCCCATCACGCCGAAGCTCAAGAGCTGCCCGTCCGGACCCTCCGCGAAGGCGGGAATGATGGTGTGGAAGGGGCGTTTGCCGGGCGCGTAGGTGTTGGCGCGGCCGGGCGTCAGGTCGAACAACTCGCCGCGGTCCTGCAGCCCGAAGCCGAGGCCCGGCGGACAGATGCCGCTGCCGATGCCGCGGTAGTTGCTCTGGATCAGGGAGACCATGTTGCGATCGGCGTCGGCCACGGTGAGGTAGACGGTGTCGCCGTCGTGCAGGGCGGGATTGCCGGCGTCCACGGCGCGGGCGGCGCGGCGCGGATCGATGAGCGGCCGCCGCTCGTCGGCATACTCCTGGCTGATCAGGCCCGCCACCGGCACCCGCGCGAAGTCGAGATCGGCGTAGAAGCGCGCCCGGTCGGCGAACGCCAGCTTCTTCGCCTCCACGAACCAGTGCACGTGGTCGGGGCTGCCGAAGCCGGCGCCGCGCAGGTCGAACCCCTCGAGCAGGTTCAGGATCTGCAGCGCGGCGATGCCCTGCCCGCTGGGCGGCAACTCCCATACCCGCCAGCCCCGGTACTCGGCGCTCACGGGCGCCACCGCGGTGCTCGTGTGGGCCGCCAGGTCGTCCACGGTGAGAAAGCCGCCGGCCGCCTGCACCGCGCCGGCGATCGTGCGGGCGATCTCGCCCTCGTAGAAGGCGTCGCGCCCCTCGCGGGTGAGGATCTCGAGCGTCCGGGCCAGCGCCGGATTGCGCCACATCTCGCCCTTGCTCGGCGCCCGGCCGTCCACCGTGAAGCACTCCAGGAACCCGGGCTGGTCGCGCAGCACGGGCACCGAGAGCTGCCAGTAGTGAGCGATCAGCTCCGAGACCGGGAACCCCTCCCGCGCGTAGCGGATGGCCGGCGCCAGCACCTCGGTCATGGGCAGACGGCCGAAGCGTTCGTGCAGCGTGAACCAGCCGTCGACGCAGCCCGGCACGCTCACCGGCAACGCGCCGCGGGGCGGGATCCGCTCGAGCCCCAGCTTGCGCACCTCCTCCTGCAGCCGCTCGAGCGACAGCCCCCGTGGCGAGCGGCCGCTCGCGTTCAGGCCGTGCAGCTCGCCGGTGGCGCCGTCGCGCACGATGGCGAAGAGATCGCCGCCCAGGCCGCAGCCGGTGGGCTCCATGAGCGCGAGACAGGCGTTGGCCGCGATCGCGGCGTCCACCGCGGTGCCGCCGCGCCGCAGGATCTCCAGGGCGGCCTGGGTGGCCAGCGGCTGGCTGGTGGCGGCCATGGCGCTGGGCGCGAAGACCTCGCTGCGGGTGGCGAACATGGCTCCGGTGATGCGGTCGGCGGCGGACACGGGCGGACCTCCCCAGACGGCGACGAGAGCGGCGGCGGCCAGCGCGATCCTGACCGGCGCGGTGATGCGACTCATGGCTTCCTCCCCGGTGAACGACCCGCCCGATCCTAACCCGCCGCCGCCGCGGACGCCAGTCGCAGCCGATCCGGACCGGAGCCGGCCGGAGCCGCACCAGCGTCGATCCGCCGGGCGTCGATCCGCCCGGCGCCGATCCGCCCGGCGCCGATCCACCCGGCGCGACCACGAGGTCCATGGCTTGCTCGATCGTTCCCGTCAGGACCGGAACCGCCCCGGCGCCGAGCAACTCACCCGCCGTCCAGGGGTTTGCCCGTGCATCTTGCAAGTCTCGCCGCCTGCGTGCTCTCGGTGCTGCTGCCGCGCGCGCCCGTCGCGTCGCTGCCGATCCCGACCGAGATCCGGCCGCTCGTCCACGACGTGCTCCCCGGCGACACCCTGGCGGGCATCGCCGGCCGCTGGCGCCGGGAGGCCGGCCACTACGATCTGAACCAGGCTCTCGCCGCCATCCGCACCGCGAACGGGCTCACGGGCGACCTCCTGCGGCCCGGCCAGCGGCTGGTGGTCCCGCGCGCGGCCGTCGCCGACCATCCCCGCGCCGCCGGACCCACCCGCGACGGCGCCGACCTGCGGGGCATCTATCTCACCGGGCCGGTGTGCGGCGACGCCGCCGTGTTCGCCGAGGTGGACGCGTTCGTGCGCGCCGGCGGCAACGGCGTGGTGTTCGACATCAAGGACATCGACGGCGCCGTCTCTTATCGCAGCGCGGTGCCGGACGCCGGGTACGGACCGCACCGCCGTTCGCCCGTGATCTCGGACCTGCCGGGACTGCTGCACCGCCTGCATGACCGCGACCTGTACGTGGTGGCGCGGCTGGCGGTGTTCCTGGACGGCGAGCTGGGACGCCGGCGTCCCGACCTGGCCCTGCACGACGACGACGGTGTGCCGTGGGTCGAGCGCGGCTGCACCTGGATGGACCCCGCCCACCGCGAGGTGCGCGCGTACAACGTCGGCCTCGCCGTGGAGATGGCACGCGCCGGCGTCGACGAGATCCAGCTCGACTACGTGCGGTTCCCCACCAACGGCTGGCGGGGCGACGGCGCCGATCCGGCGCTGGTGGCGGCGCGGCGGCAGGCCGTCATCGGGGGCTTCGTCGCGGAGCTGGCCGGAGCGCTGCAACCGTACGGGACCCGGCTGTCCGCCGATCTCTACGGCATCTCCGCCTGGGGTCGCGTTCAGGACCTGGCGCTCACCGGCCAGCATGTGTCCACCATCGCGCAGCACGTCGATTTCATCTGTCCGATGATCTATCCGTCGCACTTCGAGCCGGGCTTCGAGGGTCATGCCGATCCGGCGTCCGACCCCGAGCACTTCGTCGGCGAGGGCGTGCGCCGCTTCCGGGACCTGGCCGGCGGACACGCGCGCATCCGCCCCTGGCTGCAGGCGTTCCCCTGGCGTGTTCGCGGTTACGACGGAACCTACGTGGCGCGCCAGATCGCGGCCGCCGCCGCGACCGGCGCCGACGGGTGGTGTCTCTGGAGCCCGTCGAGCCGCTACGGCGTCGCCTGCGAGGGCCTGTCGCCGGTGCCCGCCCCGGCGGCGACCGGCGTGATCACCGCGGCCCGGTCCGCAGCGACCGTGTCCCCGCTGCCTCTCGAGGCCGTGCTCCGGGTGCCTTGGTCGCCAGAGCGGTGACGACGCACGCCAGCATCGCCGCCACGAACGCCACGAACCGTACCGTGATCAGCTCCTCCAGGCCCGGCACCCGCGTCCAGACCACCGTCACCACGGCGCCGGTGATCATGCCGGCCACCACGCCGGCGCCGTTCATGCGTCGCCAGTGCAGCGACAGCACGAGCGCCGGCCCGAAGCTCGAGCCGAGGCCCGCCCAGGCCATGGACACCACGTCGTAGATGAGGTCGTCGCTGGTGACCGCGAGGCCGAAACCGGCGACCCCCACCAGCAGCGTCACCACCCGGCTCATGGCCACCATGGCGCGCGCGGACAGCTCGCGGCCGAGCGCCTTGCTCCAGAAGTCCTCCACCACGGTGGAGGTGGCGATGAGCAGCTGGCTGTCGGCGGTCGACATCATCGCGGCAACGGCTCCGGCGATGAGGATGCCGGCGATCCACGCGGGGAAGAGCGCGCTGGCGAGCACCGGGAGCACGCGC
>JAWOID010000147.1:0-12839 GCA_046484865.1 Candidatus Krumholzibacteriia bacterium | reverse complement strand
CGGTGGCGACAGTACTACTGGCGCGAAGTGGTGACGCCGGCTCTGGGGGTCAACCGGCGTCACACGAAGACTTACGCCGTTTGAAAGCCGTCTACCCCCGGATCGGACCGGGGGTAGACACAATTTCCCGGGCAGAACCTACATGATATCTTGCCATTCGATGAAGCCCGGCCGCACATCCACCATCGCGTTGACGATCAACTCCACCAGCCCGCCGTAGTGGATGCCGCACCGCTCCCAGGCGTCGTAGTGGACGATCAGGTCGCGGATCTGGCCCTTGCAGTTGGAGCAGGGCGCGCACACGTACTTCTTGATGGCGGGATCGTCGATCTCCGGCTGGAAGGCGCCGAGGATCTGCTCGAACTTCTTGCGTCCCGAGATCACCTTGCGCCAGTGCGGGAAGCTGCCGGACTGCATGATGGCGAACCCGCTGCCGCCGCCGCAGCAGTAGTTGTCCACGCCGTGTGGGGTCATCTCCCGGAACTGCGGGCAGATCTTCTTCAGGATGCGTCGCTGTGGCTGGATGATCCCCATGCTGCGGGTCATGTTGCACGGGTCGTGCAGGGTGACGGGGAACTCGTTGCGTGACGGATCCACCTTCACCTTGCCGTTGACCACCAGGTCTTCCATCAGCGTGAGTGCGCTCTCGCGCGGGATGTTGAGCTCGTCCACCCAGAGCCGGTCGCCGATGGCCATGAACGCCTTGTGCGCGTGACCGCACTCGCCCATGAGCACCTTCTTGACGCCCAGGTCCTTGGCCACCTGGGCGTGCTTGAGGGTGACCCGGGCGTACTGGACGTCGTCGTAGAACAGGCCGTAGTTCACCGAGTCGTAGCCGAGCAGGTCGCTGGCCAGCGTCCACTTCAGGCCGACCACCTCGAAGAGGATCGCGAACGCCTGCAGGTTCTCCGGCCACGAGAGGAACTCGCCGGCGTTGTGCATGACCAGGATGTCGGCGTTCTGGTCGTCGATGGGGATCTTGATCTTCATCCCCGTGCGTTCCTCGATGTCCTCCTCCGCGAACTCGATGATGTCGCGGAACGCCATCGGGTTCATGCCGGTGGACGAGCCGACGCTCAGGTGCTTGATGGTGCCGTCCTCGTGCAACTCGGCGGGATGGATCCCCAGCTCCTGGCTGAAGAGCTTGCGCAGTTCGCGGGTGATCAGTCCGTTGTCCACGCCCATCGGGCAGGCCTGGGCGCAGCGGCGGCAGAGCGTGCAGCGGTAGGCCAGTTCGGCGAGCCGCGCCACCGACTCCCAGCCGACCTCGAGATCGCTGCCGGTGAGCCGATCGAACACCTGGCCCAGCTTCGAGCGGTTGCGCTTGGCGATGCGTCTCACCGTCTCCGAGCGGAAGAGGGGGCGGTAGATCTCCGCGCGGCCGCTCGCCTCGAAGATGGGGCAGGCTTCGGCGCAGGTGTTGCATTTCACGCAGTTGTCGATGCTCAGCAGGAACGGCTGCAGGAACGTCCAGTTGTCCTCCCTGGAGAAGAGCCGATCCAGTCCGGCGAGGAAGCGCTCCACGAGCTGCTCCTTCTCCTCCTCGGTCTGAGGCTCCTTCAGACGCACCGCCGTGGTGCCGTCCAGGTTCGTCATCACGGTCTGCGAGGGAGCGGCCAGCGGCTTCTCCTCCCAGCCCTCGTAGGGGTGGGGCAGCGCCGGCAGGGTGGTGAAGTCGATGTCCGCGGCCTGTCCGCAGGCGGCGCAGAATTCCTTGATGGTGAGGTTGCGAGGGTCGCTCATCGCTTCTCCTCCGTCGCCGCTTCGTCGGCGGGGCCGGCCGTGGCCACCTGGCCCCAGGTCTGGCCGGTCTGGATGTGCGGTCCGCGCCAGCTCACGCCGTAGTTGAGTGCCTGCTTGATGCGGGACTCGAGCGCGCTCCCCTTGCGCAGAGGCTCGTCCGACCAGCGCACCTCGTGGTAGAGGAAGTACTTGGCGGCGAAGTGCACCATCCGCGTGAACGGGATGTAGGCCACCAGCAGCATGCCCAGCGCCACCGCCACACCCGTCGCCGCCGGCAGCGGGACAGCTTCGCGGAACCCGATCACCCCGGCGGTGAAGGCGCGCAGGCGGTCGAAGCCGGGGTCGACCGCACCGAACGCCGCGACGCCATAGACGCCGGCCGCCGCGAACCAGAGCAGGTGCAGGTAATCCGCGGGCGTGTTGAAGCGACGCATGTCCCCGTTGCGTGTGCGGTGGAGGAACAGCCCCAGCGCGCCCACCGCGGTCAGTGCCATTCCGGCGTACCCGACCACCAGCGTGACGCCGCGCACCAGCGCCGGAACGCCGCCGTCGAACCGGGCGCCGGCCAGCTGCATGATGCCGCCCACGACCAGCAGGGCCATCCAGCCGATGACGAGATACAACCCGCCGTGAAACGGCCAGCTCCAGAGCCACAGACGCGGGTTGTTCAGGCGCACGCCCTTGAGCAGGAAGATCTCCTGCCCCATCTCGCGGATCTCGTTGGCGTGGTCGAGTTGCCGGGGTTTCTCCCACCAGTCGGGTTCCTCGAAGATGGACCCGCCGTAGTGGTGCCTCCCCTTCTCGTGAGCCACCGGATACAGCTCCCAGCGCATGTGCACCGGCGCCGAGGCGTAGCGGGCGATCTTCACGCTCACCGCCACCAGGAAGACGAGCACGCAAGCATAGACGACCAGTTGCAGAAGACCCATCGGAGCCATCCTTTCGCAGGCGCTTCTCCCACGGGAGTCGTAGCTGTTAAGTAATTACCAACCCGGAGGCAGGGAATTCAAGTTAATTGACCAGGGATTGTCGAAGTCGGCAATGGCGTTCGTTTTCAACCGGCCCCACCCATCGGCGGGGAGAGTCGAGAAGCTCCGGCCTGGCCGCGTGCCGGCGGCGGGATCACCGCTCGGCGTTCCCCGAGCCGCCGAGGGTGGCCGTGACGGCCTCGATCAGACCCGGCACCGTGCTCACCGAAGCCGTGATCACGCGTCGCCAGCCCACCCGTTCGGCCACTGCGGCGGTCACCGGACCGATGCAGACCGCGGGCACCCGCTCGTGCAGGGAGTGGTCCGGCAGGATGGTCTCGAACCCTTCCACCGACGAACCGCTGGTGAAGGTCACCGCGTCCGCACCTTCCACCGTGATGGTATCGGCCACGTCGGCGCGGATGCAGGTGGGCCGGATGTGATAGGCGAGCAGTGTGTCCACCTCGGCTCCCGCGGCGCGCAGGCCGTCCTCAAGCTCCGGGCGGGCTCTCTCGCCGCGCACGCGCAGGATACGCAGACCCTTCACGTCGTGGGAATTGAGGAATTCCTGCAGCAGGATCTCGGCGCGAAACGCGGTGGGATAGAAGTCGGCGTGCAGATGGTACTCGCGCAGGCGCTCCGCCGTCCCGTGGCCGACGGTCGCCACCTTCACGCGTCCGAGGGCGCGGATGTCCAGGTCGAGCGCGGTGAGCATCGTGAAGAAGTAGCGCACGCCGTTCTCGCTGGTGAAGAAGACCCAGTCGTACTCCGGCAGGAGATGGGCGACGCGGCGCAGTTCGTCCGGGTCGGCGGGCTCGGTGCTGATCGCCGGACACACCAGCGCCTCGACGCCGAGATCCTGCAGCGCCCGAATGAGTCGTCGCGACTGGTCGGCCGGCCGGGTGACGATGACGCGCTTGCCCACGTGAATCCGCTCCTTGTACCACGCCAGCTTCGCGTGCAGGCCGACCGTGGGGCCCACCAGGAACAACGCCGGCGGCTTGACGCCCGCCGTGCGGGCCGCTTCCGCGACCTGGTGGAGCGGAGCGACCACCGTGCGCTGCGAAGGCAGCGTACCACGTTCGATCACGGCCGCCAGCAGGTCCGGATCGGCGCCGCCGGCGATCATCCGCTGCGCAATGCGTTCGAGGTTGCCGACCGGCATGTAGGCGGCCACCGTGCAGCCGGCTTCCTTGCCGAAGCAACTCCAGTCCACCTGAGACGACGGCTTGGTCGGGTCCTCGTGCGCCGTCACCAGGCAGACGCGTACCGATTCGCCGCGGTGGGTGACGGGAATGCCGGCGTAAGCCGCGGCGGCGATGCCCGCTGTCACGCCGGGCACGACCTCGAAGGGGATCCCCTCGCGCCGCAACACCTCGGCCTCCTCGCCGCCCCGGCCGAAGACGAAGGGGTCGCCTCCTTTCAGGCGACAGACGCTCAGTCCGCGGCGCGCCAGGTCGACCAGCAGTTCGTTGATCCGTTCCTGGGGCAAGGCGTGGTGATCGGCCCGCTTGCCCACGTAATGCAGCTGCACGCGCACCGACAGGTCGGGTGGCAGCACCCAGGCGGCGAGCCGGTCGTACACGACGGCGTCGCAGCGCGCGAGGACCTCGTTGCCGCGCATGGTCAAGAGACCGGGATCGCCCGGACCTGCGCCCACCAGGTAGACTGTTCCCGGTCGGACTCCGGGCGGGGCAGCGGCGCCAGCGGCAGCGTCTGGATTCGTCATCGATTGTCCTCCGCCGGACTCGGTGCCGGCGTCTGCGGCGCGGGTCGGAGCGCCGCGTCCCTGGTCGTCAACGGCCGTCTTGTCGTCGGATCATCGTGCCGACAGGTCCTCACACCCCCCGCGCCCGGTCTCGATCGTCGCCTCGATCCAACGACGCCACGTCTCCTCGGCGCAAGGTCTCGGCAGGTCGGCGCCGTCGGGCAAGGTCTCGACCGCGAACCGGTCGTGCAGACGCTCGCGTGACGCGGGATCCGGGATCCGCCGGCGGACCTCGGCCCGGAAGCGGGCTGCCGCCGCGACCCAGTCCTCCCACTCCGGGCCCAGCTGCCGTTCCCAGCGCTCGCGCAACCGGCGCGCCAGGAACGGAGCACGACCGCCGGTGGCGATGGCCACCTGCAGATCGCCGCGCTGGACGAGAGCGGGCAGATGGAAGTCGCTGGCCACCGGATCATCGGCCACGTTCACCAGCACGCCGGCCGCTCGCGCGACCTCGGCGACGGTGCGGTTCACCGCCTCGCTGTCGGTGGCGGCGAACACGAGTCGCGCCTTCCCCACGTCGCCAGGCGCGAAGGCGCGCTGCCGCCACTCCACACCGGGTGCGGTCGCGTCGACTGCCCCGCGGGCCCCCGCCGAGGTCTCGGGTGCGCCGCCGCGAGTGGCGGCGCCGGAGGCGGCGTTCAGCGCCTCCAGCTCGGGCACGAGCCGCGGGGCCACGATGGTGACGACGGCGCCGCTCGCCAGCAGCCGCTGCACCTTGCGCGCAGCGACCATGCCGCCGCCCACCACGAGCACGGGCCAGCCGGCCAGCTGAAGCTGCACCGGATAGCCTGACCGGCCTTCCGGGACCATGCCTGCACCTCCGCGTCGACGGTTCCTGCAGAAGCTAGCCCCTGGCCGCGCGAAATGACAGGACCTGATGCAAGCGCCGACGGGCCCACCTCCGCCCACGCCGCACCGATGTCGACGGCTGTCAGCGACCATGATTCTCGATCGTTTCTTTCTGGATATTTACGTCGTCACAAAACTTATTTCACCAGACTAACACAAACCCTTGCCGGAGGTCGCCGTCATGTCTCGCCGCCACTGTGCCGCCGCCCGCTTCTCGGCCTCGCGGCGGGCTCTCCGGGTCGCGTGGGCCGTCGTCGCCGTGCTCGCGATCGAGGCGGGTTCCGCCGGCGCCCAGCCCACCCGTTTCACGGTCGTGGCCGAGGCCGGCGTCTTCTCCCGCGGCGAGGGTGAACTGACGCAGGCGGCAGTCCTCGCTCCCGGCGCCGCCGGCACCCCGGGGGTCGTGGACTGGCAACTCGCGCTCGACATCGGCATCGCGGACCGGCTGCAACTCGGCGTGGGATTACCGGTGGTCTGCTACGAGTGGTCGACCTCCCGGCTCGACAGCGATGGTCTGTCGGCGTGGGGCATGTGGGGCGTCGCCGATGGCGCGGACGGCGTGGGCGGCGGATTCGCCCTCACGGTCCTGGCCGGCATCGCCCAGACCAGGCATGAGCGCTGTGCGGAGGCCGGCCTCCTGGCGCAGCGGGAGCTGGGCGCCTGGACCATCGCATACAACGGATTCGCCGGCAGGATGTGGCCCACCGACGCTGGCGGCGAGCCGCTGGCTCTGGTGCGCCAGGGCCTGGGCGTGAGCCGCAGTGCGACCGGCTGGATCCACGTCGGCGGTGAACTCGTCCACGAAGCCGCCGCGCGGCCAGGGGAAGGCTGGACGAGCGCGGTCCAGGCTGGTCCCACCCTGGCGATGGACACTGCACTCGCCTGGCTGGCGGTGACGCCGCTCTGGCGTCTCGACACCGGCGCCACGCCGGGACGACTGACGCTCAACTTGCTGGTCGGCCGGCCGTTCTGAGCCCCCGGCCGGCGCCGGGCGAAAATGCGCCGCTTCAGACTCCCCGGAGCATGACGATACAGAAATCCTGTGACGAAGGTAGGAGCCCCCACACCGCCAGGCACCGGATCGGTGCCGGCCGCTATCGACCGCGGCCCGAGGTCGTGATGCCGTTGCCCGCAGGAGAACACCGCCAGTCGGGGGCCGAGCGGGCCGCCCCGGCGGCCGAACAGACCGCCTCGGGGGCCGAGAAGATCGCCCCGGCAGCCGAGGCCCGCGCGCTGCTGCTGCAGGTGCTCGTGTTCCTGCCGCTGTCCAGCCTCCTGTTCGCCGTGGGCACCACCGTGGTGGCGATGACCGGCCGGGGACCCTGGCTGTTGCCGGCCGGAGCGTGGCTGGTCCTGCCGATGCTCCTCGTGGCGCGCATGCTGGTCGACCGCGGTCGCCCACATGCCGCCGGCCTGCTGGTGGCCGGCTCGATCCAGGCCGCCATCATGTCGGTCCACCTGCTGCTGGGGAATACTCACGCGCTCGTTCTCGGCTACGTGGTCGCCGTCCTGGTGGCACTGCTCACGGTCAGCCGGCGGGCGGCCACCGCGCTGGCTCTCCTGAGCACCGGCATGTCCGTCGCCGTGGGCCTGCTTCACGCCAGGGGAATTTTGCAGCAGCCCGCCTCGCACTTCGGTTTGCTGCCCGCCTCCGTGGTGATGATGCTCGTCGGTATGGGGACCATCCTCGCCCTCGTGCGTCTCTCACAGCGCGAGATGCGCCTGAGTCTGCACCGCGAACGCGGACTGGCCGGGGAGCTGCGCCGGCACCGTTCCGAGCTGGAATTGCGGGTCCAGGAAGTGGAGTGCGCCGAACGTGAGCGGCGGATCGCGGAGCAGACGCTGCGCCAGAGCGAGAGCAAGTACCGCACGCTGCTGGACAACCTGGGCGAGGGCGTGGCCGTCCTCGACCTGGATCTTCGCTTCCAGCTCGTCAACCCCGCCGGCGGCCTGCTCTTCGGCGTGCCACCGGAGGCGCTGGTGGGATGCCGGCTCGCGGATCACCTCACCGAGGAGAGCCGCGCCGAGGCGCAGTCGCCGGAGGATCTCCTGGAGCGAAGCGAGCACCTGCCGCTGCGGCTCGAGATCGTGCACAGCGACGAACGCCGCCGCCTGCTGGGGGTGACGGCCACCGCCCAGCGCCACGGCGACGGCGCGCTGGAGAGCATCCTGCTGGTGCTGAGCGACATCACCGAACGCGAACGCCTGGAAGCGCAGCTTCGCCAGGCCCAGAAGATGGAGGCGATCGGTACCCTGACCGGCGGCATCGCCCATGATTTCAACAACATCCTGACCGCCATCACCGGCTATGCGGAGCTGGCCCTGCTGGACTGCCCCCCGGGGTCGGACGTGCAGGAGGCCCTGATCGGCGTGCTCGATTCCAGCCGCCGGGGCGGCAGCCTCACGCGACAGCTCCTGACCTTCAGCCGCAAGCAGATCGTCCAGCCGGAGTTGCTCGACGTGAACGGGCTCGTCCGGGGGCTCGACCGCATGCTGCGCCGCCTCATCGACGAGGACATCGCCGTGGTCCTGGACCTCGCTCGCGACCTGCCGCCGGTGACCGCGGATCCAGGGCAGCTGGAACAGGTGCTGGTGAACCTCGTGATCAACGCGCGCGATGCCCTCGACGCGGTGCAGCGGCCGCGCGACGGCAAGCACATCATCGTGCGCACCGAGCGCGTGGACCTGGCCGCCTCCGGCACCGGCACCGTCACCGTCACCGGTGGCGACGCTGCGGTTCGCCACGTGTGCATCTCCGTGATCGACAACGGAACCGGCATGAGTCGGCAGACGCGGGAGAAGATCTTCGATCCGTTCTTCACCACCAAGGAGCCGGGGCGCGGCACCGGACTCGGCCTGGCCACGGTCTATGCGGTGGTGCGGCAGAGCGGCGGGCGTCTCGAGGTCGAGAGCGAGCCGGGCCGCGGCACGATCTTCCGCGTCCACTGGCCCGCGACCGCCGCGGCGAACGGCACCGGGAGCGCGTCGCCGGCCGGCTGTGCGACCCGCGGTTGCGACGAGTCGATCCTGGTGGTGGAGGACGATCCGCAGGTGCTGTCATACTCTAGCCGCGCCCTCGCCCGCCTCGGCTACCATGTCCTGACGGCACGCGACGGCGACGAGGCTCTGCGGCTGCTGGACGACGAGGCCGACGACGTTGACCTGGTGGTCACCGACGTCATCATGCCGGGCATGGGCGGCATCGAACTGGTGCGGCGCCTGCGCACCCGGCATCCAGGCCTGCCGGTGATCTTCACGTCCGGTTATCCGGACGGCCTGCAGAGCGCCGCCGGCGACGGTCTCGAAAGAAGCTTCCTGCAGAAGCCCTACACGGTGGATGAACTCTCCCAGGAACTGCGTCGCCTGCTCGATGCCGCCGCGGCGAGCCCGGTGCACTGACCGGACGTCTCTCTCACCTGCGCGGCGGCTCCACCGGTTCCGCGGCCTGTCCCCCGTCTGCGCTCTCGTCGCCCAGCACGTGATGCCGGAACCAGGCCAGTTCGCGGGTCTGGTAGTCGAGCATGTGCGACGGCTCGTTGATGCCGTGGCCCTCGCCCGGGTAGAGCACCAGCCGGCTCGGCACGCCGTTCAGCTGGAGGTAGCTGAACAGTTCGATCGACTGCCGCGGATCCACTGGCTCGTCCTCGGTGCCGTGCATGATGAGCGTGGGAGTGGTGATGTTCGCGGCGCGCGACGCGGGGCTGTGCTCCCACATGCGCTGCAGGTCCTCGTCCCAGGGCCGCTGGTAGCTGTCGATGAAGAGTTGCGGATTGCTCTGCCCCATGGCCGACACGTAGTTGAAGATGCCGGCGATCGAGACGGCGGCCCGGAACCGGTCGGTACGACTGATCACGCTGTTGGTCATCAGGCCGCCGTAGCTGTAGCCGGTGAAGCCGAGGCGCTCGGGATCGACGACATCACGCGCCACCAGCTCGTCGACGGCGGCCATCAGGTCGAGATAGTCGTCGGTGCCGAAGTTGCGGTACACGCCCGTGAGGAACTCCTCGCCGTAACCGGTGCCTCCGCGCGGGTTCGCGATGAACACGGCGAAGCCGGCGTCGGCCAGCACGTGCCACGGGTAGCGCGTGGTCCAGGCGTCGCCGTAGCGGGAGTACGGTCCGCCGTGCATCTCGATGATCGCCGGCAGACGATCGCCCTCGCCCGCGCCCCGGGGCAGGAACAGGAAGCCCTCGACCGTACCGCCGTCGTGCCCGGGCAAGACGAGCTTGCGCGGCGGCCGGAGGCCGAACTCCGTCACCGCGTCGTTCGTGCTGGCCAGCACGCGCGAGCGCTCCCGGCGTACCGGACGAGCCACCAGCGACCCCGGCTGGTGCAACGCCGACACGATGTAGGCGAGCGTACCGCCCGCGAGATCCCAGTCGCCGACGTTGCCCTCGACGGCGGTGATCCGCTCGAGAGTGCCGCGACGGACGTCGATGCCATGGAGGTCCAGCGCGGTCCCTTCGGCGGCCCGCAGGTAGAGATGCCGGCTATTTTGCGACCAGATCGGGGGTTCCGCCGGCGTGGAACCGCTGCCGCCGAGCGTCAGCTGCGAACCGACGGTGACCACCTCCGCATCGCCCGAGGCCAGATCGCGGACCACGACGTCCTTCAGGTTCAGATACGCCCGCAGCTCGGCGCGACGATCGGTGTAGTAGGCCAGCCGCGAACCGTCCGGAGAGAAGGCCGCCAGCGAGCTGTGGCGGTCGGCCGGCGTCAGGGGCGTGAACCCGTCGCCGTCCGCTGCCACCAGGGCGACCCGCTGCTCCTCGTCCACGAGGCTGGAGAAGCGCTCGTTGTAGGTCACGGCCAGCAGCTGACCGTCAGGGTGCCAGGCGGCATGATACGGATGCAGCGGCGGGTCCGTGATCCGCGACGGCGCCACCGCGGTATCGGGACCGGCATCGCCCACGGCCACGATCCAGAGCTGCTCGAACTCGTCCGGCTGCTCCAGCCGATCCCAGACCGTCCAGTCGGCGCGGTCGTCGTCGCCGGCACCGGTGTCCGCCGCCGCCTCCTCGGTCTGTTCTGGCTGTGATTCCCCGGCCCGGTCGGCGAGATCCGCCGCGTCCGGAGCCGCCAGCACCGCCAGCCGCCGTCCTTCCGGGGACCACCAGTAGGCGCTGACGCCGCCGCCGAGGTCGGTGAGCGGCCGGGGCTCCGCACCGTCCAGCGGGTTCCACCAGACCTGCTGGTGGTCGCCGGCCGCGCGCAGGTAGCTCACCCCGCCACCGGGCCGCCAGGCCACCGCGCGCACCGCGTCGTCTGTGAAGGTCAGCCGTCGCGTTTCACCGGACTCGACGTCTGCGAGCCAGAGCTGCACCAGCCGCCCGTCCTCGCCCAGATCCCGCCGTGACCAGAGGTACGCCACCTGTTTCCCGTCGGGGCTCACGGCGGGGGCGCCGAGCACCGGGACCTCCAGGAAAGCCGCGATCGTGAAAACCGGCGTCTCGGCGCCCGCAGCGGCGCGGTCGGGCTGGGCGGCCATGGCCGCCGGCCAGGCGATCAGCGCCACGGCGACGGCGATCCGCGCCAGGACACCAGGGGCAGGGGCGGAACAGCGCGACATGATCTAACTCCCACCAGCATAGGATGTTATCCTGGCCGGGCAGCCGAGCCGGTGCAGGGCCAGGTGCGAGCGTCTCATCCATAACCGCTGGCGGCAGGATTCTCAACAGGAACGGCGTCGATTGCAGATCGATCGCGTGCGCTCCGCCGCCCTTGTTCCCGGGCGTCGGGACACCTATCATCAATAAGCGTGGGATGTTGGCATGGCTCATGCCGGCGTGCGCCGCCGGGGGTCGCGGCGCGAACGACTCGATCCGTCCCGGATTCCTGCACCCGATCGCCGGTGGGCGGTATTGATATGTTCGGGAGCGATGGTCGACAGCTTCGGCGAGACGCCCTCGTGAGAGGGGCCGACGAAGGCGCCATCGAGCGTCGCTGGCTCGCCCGCGCCGGGCTGGAGCCGGACGATTTCGAGTTCTTCGTCACGAAGTACGAGAAGGACATCTTCCGGTACCTCGCGGTGCTGCTGCAAGACCGGGATCTGGCGGCCGATCTGACCCAGACGACGTTCCTGAGCGCGTTCGAGAACGCATCGCGGTTCCGCTTCCGCGGACTGACGATGCGCGGCTGGCTCTTCCGCATCGCGTACAACGCGGCGTGTCGGGAAGCCGGACAGCGCCAGCGGCGACGGCACCGGGAAGTGGCTGCCGATGTCGACGGCCCCGCCGAAGGGCCGGATCCCGAGGAGGGGCTGGGCGGACGCGAGATCGCCGCCGTCCTGCACGAGGAACTGCTCGAACTCAGAGATGCGTACCGCCATGTCATCGTGCTGCATTACTGGGAGCGCCTGGGCGTCACGGAGATCGCGCTCGTCATGAAGGTGAAACGCAACACGGTGAAGTCGTGGCTGGGGCGCGCCCGCGAGGAACTGGCCGAGCGTCTGCACCGGCGGGGCGTCCGGATCGAGAACCGGCGGGGGGCACCGGTCGTGGAACTGGATCCCGCCGCGGAGATCGTCCCTCTGCTGCGGGGAATGGCGGGGGCTGCCGATGTCTGAACCTGGTCACGAGCTGGACGCGGTCCTGCGGTTCGCACGGCAGGATCCGGCACCTCCGGCTTACCTGCACGATTGCATCGTCGCCGCCCTGCATGGCCGCTCGCGCGAACGGCGGCGGGAGCGCGCGCGACGGCGGCGGCGGGTGGTGCACACGGCGCTCGTGGTCGGCATCGTGGTGACCGGCGGCGTGTTCGGTCTTCCCGAGGCGCTGATCAGCGACCACCACGAATTGCGGGTGGTCGGGTACGGCAGGGTCAGCGGCAAGCCCGTTCTGGCCGAGCGGCTGGGCCGCTACGAGGTGATCGTCGACGATCCCGCCGACTCCGAGTCGATGGCCCGGATCATGGAGGCCTACCGGGCAGGCATCGGGCCGGTCGAAGACGTGATCGTCATGGAGTACGACGGCCATCGCGAGGAGATCGTCCGGCGGCGCAATCCGGTGGATGGGGCCGTGTGGACGGACAGCCGTACCGATCGCCCCGCCTCCTGGTACGGTCTGCTGCCGTACCTGGACGAACTCGCGAAGATCCAGCACGACCCCGACGCCGAGTTCCTGGGCACCGAGGAGATACTGGTGGAACAGATGCTCTTCCGCGTCGAACTCTATCGCAAGCAGACCCCGGTGGGCCCGGTGATCCGGGGAGCCGGAAAGCCCGTACAGGTGCCCGCCATCAGCCGTTGATGTCGTAGTCGCGCGCGATCTGCATGGTCATGGTCTCCCGGTCGGGCACATCCTCTTCATCCGTCTCGCGCTCCTCGGTGCAGGAACACACGCACGGCTCGTTGCGATGCTCGGCTCGCAGAGCCGCGGCGGGAGTTTCGACGTCTCCGGGCAGTCGCTCGATCATGGTCGTTCTCCTCGACGCGGATGATTCGTGAGTGACGACTGCGTCCGGCCGACTCGTGAATCATCCGCGCTCAGTTCAGGTTGGTGCTCGCGAGGAAG
>JAWOID010000135.1:0-75511 GCA_046484865.1 Candidatus Krumholzibacteriia bacterium | reverse complement strand
GGCGCGCACGATGCCTCCGACCGTCACGTCGGCAACCCAGCGGCCGAACGGCGTATCCCAGCGCGCCAGTTGCCGGCGCCCGCGCCCCCTGGCGAGGGCCTCATCCCGGATCATCAGCGGCCTCCCTGCCTGATCTACGCGCTCCCGAGTGTCCGAATCCTCTCACCTACCACCATACCGCCGCGTCGTGGGCGCTTCAATGGACCCGCCTCCATTCGGAGGCGGGATCGTGGTGAGCTGGGCCAGGGGCCCGAAGTACTCGGGGCTTCAATGGAGCCGCCTCCATTCGGAGGCGGGATCGCAACGGTCGCCAGGTGCCGTAGCTCCGTATTAAGCGCTTCAATGGAGCCGCCTCCATTCGGAGGCGGGATCTGAGAATTGGGATCCCACTGATACCCGAGCAACCAGCTTCAATGGAGCCGCCTCCATTCGGAGGCGGGATCACACCAAGACCGGCGCGGACTCAACCGGATGGGTGTTGCTTCAATGGAGCCGCCTCCATTCGGAGGCGGGATCGTAGCCCAGGTGAAGGCCAGCAGCGACCGCCAGGAGCTTCAATGGAGCCGCCTCCATTCGGAGGCGGGATCGATCATGATGTGGCGCCAGTAGTGGTTTGTTGACGGCGGGCTTCAATGGAGCCGCCTCCATTCGGAGGCGGGATCTGTTCAAGGCCGCGTGGATCGACCCGGCCGACGCCGACCCGCTTCAATGGAGCCGCCTCCATTCGGAGGCGGGATCCAGTTAAAGGCTCCCCCGTGGGCATACTCTACCAAGTTGCTTCAATGGAGCCGCCTCCATTCGGAGGCGGGATCATCTTTCTCGGGGGCGTGTAAGCGGCGCGGAGGCAGGCTTCAATGGAGCCGCCTCCATTCGGAGGCGGGATCCGCCGCGGGTGGATCCGGCCCGCCGGGCGTCGGTGCTGCTTCAATGGAGCCGCCTCCATTCGGAGGCGGGATCACCGGCAGGAACCGGCCCATCTCGTCGGGCGACAGGCTTCAATGGAGCCGCCTCCATTCGGAGGCGGGATCACTGCGCGTGACGCACGGCAAAGTCGCAATCCTTGAGGCTTCAATGGAGCCGCCTCCATTCGGAGGCGGGATCGATGGGCCCGGTCTGATTGGTGTCGGCAAGATAGGTCTGGCTTCAATGGAGCCGCCTCCATTCGGAGGCGGGATCCCGCCGTCCTGGCCGAGATCCAGGCGCAACGGGGTTTGCGCTTCAATGGAGCCGCCTCCATTCGGAGGCGGGATCCGGCCGCCGCCATGCTGGTGGGCTCGACCAGGTGCCGCTTCAATGGAGCCGCCTCCATTCGGAGGCGGGATCGATCATCATGCTCGGGTACAACGATATCTTCTCTTAGCTTCAATGGAGCCGCCTCCATTCGGAGGCGGGATCGGCCCACTCGCAACCCCTTGCCAGAATACGAGATTCCACCCGGTTTGCGAGAGGTCGATAAATTAGCACCCGGGCTCAGCCGAATCATCGAGTCACCTCCTTCCAAGTCGTTGCTGGACAAGGCGCGAGCGGTGACCGGGGGAATCTGCTCATTGCGCCGCTCGCAGGCTGGCAGCAGTTCAAATCACCTTGGCGTGGCGTTCCAGGGCGACATAAGCACGCCCGAGTGCCTTCACGTTCTCGTGGTTGTGGCCGGACGCGGGGCCGAGAGGGAAGAAGAGAACCTGGTCTTCCTTGCTGCTGATGACCTCGAGCAGATCCGAGTTGAGTAGCGCCAGCTCTCGCGCGGACAGTTCGCACCTAAAAACCGACAGCTGGAGGTGGTCGCCGTAGCCCCTCAGGGTGTTGAACACTCGGCGCAGGCGACGGGGGCTCGAAATGTCGTAGGTCACGATGTAAATGGTTCGCATGTCACCGCGTCACAAACGATGGTAGTTCCGGGATCTCACCTGTGAAGACGCGTGCCAGCAGCCGTGCCTGCACCTCGAAAACCCGCCGATATGAGACCCGGTAATCGAAAACCGGGTGAGTGATCAGCGTGTCCATACGCTGCTCGTACGCGAGAATGAACTTCTTGCGGGCATCGGGCTTGAGAGCGCAGCCGCCACCTCTTTCGACGAAGTCCGACCTGCCGAGCACGCCGTTGTTCACGACCCACAGCACCGTGGAATCCGCGATCAACGGTCGGAACGGTTCCATCATGTCCAGGGCTAGGGCCGGCCGGCCGAACCGGGGCTGGTGGTAAACGCCGAGGAACGGATCCAGGCCAACGGCGCTTAACGTCACGGTCCAGTCCTTGACCAGCATCGCATAAGCGAATGAGAGCATGGCGTTGACCGGATCGAGTGGTGGCCGCCGGTTACGCCCGTCCATGGTGAAACCCGACGCCGCTCTATCGCCGTCGCGAAACATGCCCGCGAACTCTGCGAAGTACTCGCGGGCGGCGGTTCCTTCGATACCCAGCAGCGATTCGAGTTCCGTCTCCTGCTCGGCCTTGTTCGCATGACGGCGAAGGCGAGCGATCACTGGAGTGCAACCCGGTCGGTGATTGCGCCGCAGTAGCACCCGCGAATTTCGAATCTTGTCGCTCACCAAGCGTCCAGCCAGACGCACGCAGAACCCGGGCTTCTCGGCCCGAGCATATTGCGCGCGGCGAAGCTCGACGTTGCGCGCCCCCAACCCCCTCGTCATTCCCTTGAACCAGCCGCCATAGGTGAAGAAGAGGACCGGGATGTCACGCGAAAAGCACTCCTGGAGCGCCTGAGTCGTGACCTGGACGTTGCCGAACAGACAGACCTGCGCGGTCTCCGCGATACGGATCCTGTCGACCTCTATTCCTTTCTCCCGGACGACAAACTCCCCTGCGCTCTTGCCCAGCGAAACACCCTGCTTGTTCAGGTACAGCGGCTGGGTGTCGTCACGGCCGGGCACAAGCCGCCTGATCTCCGTAGTCCGTGAGTTCGTCAACTCTCCAGAGAGGACGAGTGTCTCGTCCGGCAGGCAGATGCCCACGAGCGAACAGCGAGGGCACTTGGGACTGTCTTCGAGTGGCCTTGGAGCCTTCGACTGCGCAGCGGCTTCGCGAAGATCGGACACGTACCTTCGCGTCCGATCGACCAGAACGTCGGTCGCATGGACCTCCACCTGTCGCCGTGAACCGGCGAAGTAGACATAGCCGCTATCGCATTGAAAGCCGTTCGCACGTAGGATCAGGATCTGTGCGCAGATCTGCACCTGCTCGGGTTCCCATACCCCGCCCGGAATGTCCGGCATTGCGCCCCGTTTAGTATCGACGGGCCATGCGCGACTGCCTTCCTGCTCGACGACGTCCATTCTGGCGATGAGGAATTCTTCGGGAGCGGACATGGTGATCGACTGAGCACGCGCGACAATCTCGTCCTGGTCTTGGGCCGATTCGTCCGTGTGCTCTTCGCCTCCGGCCTTCACGTCGGGCCTTTGCAAGCGTCCGGCGGTCCTGTCGACCGCCCGGTGCGCTGTCCGTCCTTCGACGGTGTCCGCACTATCGGCCCATTCCGCTGCAACCCACTCCAGCCAGGCCAGGCGCGGGCAGTACACGTACTCATTCAGCATCCGAGCCGGGACCAGATCCGGTAGTGAACCGACGACGAGATGCGACATGGGATCAGCACCTTTCACCTGGTCGACGACCACGAGGACGCGACAAACGCTCCTCCCTGGAGAGTCCGACGATCGAGTTGTCAAAGAACTGCGTCTCCATCGTTCAGGCGGAGACGGTCGGTTCGGGGACGAACGAGCCCAGTCCGAAATGCGCCCCGTAGCCGAGTGCGATGGGGCCTCGCACCTTCACGGAAAATTCGATGCGCACCCCGTATCCCCGAGTCGTGGCGGGTCGACCGCCTCCCCGTTTCCGGACCCGGGCGAACTCCGACCACCGGATCAGCTTGCGATCGGTCGCCGTTCCTCGATTCGCGAGACTGACGAATACCGGCTCCGGCAACCCGATGCTGGCCAGTTCACGCCGGACCTGCTCGTCGATCGAATCCTTGCCGTTGCTCTTGCTGTGTCGCGCGGCGAGATAGGGGGTGCGCGATATCCAGATTCGGGCACTGTCAAGGCACGAGGTCGCGCGCGGACCACCGCCTGCGTCGAAGTCGGCGGGATCGCCGAGCCCGAGCAGCACCGGGAAGAGATCGGGTGCGTTCCTGTGCTGCCACAGCTTTCGGACCAGCATCAGGGCGTTCCGCTCGCGTTCACCGAACCCTTCCCTCGCGTAGACGACCAGATGGTCGATGCGACCGTCGTTGTCGTCGTCACAGGGTATGTAGTAGGCGTGCCGGTGATTTTGCAGCGGCTCGCCATCCGCCGATTTGCCCGAGAACAGCGGTGACGTCGTGCCGTCGTCGTCACGTGCACGGCTCATCAGCGCCTTCCGCGTGGTCTCGGCCACGTGGAGTACTTGCGTCAGGCGCGGCCGGGTATCGGCCTGTACGGTGTCGGACGCCAGCGCGAAGCGAGCGACCGTCGGCCGCTGTTCCTGACGGCGGCTGGAGGTGGTGACGAGGGACCGATCCACCCGTTGCTCGCGTACCTCGTACCGAATCTCCCGTGCACCTGGGGGCCGCATCCAGCCGGCCTTCTGAATGTCGGCCGTGTCGAGGAAGAGACATGCGAGGACATCCTCCGGCACGGCGGCTTCCACGTTCTCGACATCCTTCTTCGAGAGCTTGGGCTCGCGGTTCCCCGCCCCCTTCGCAGCGGCCTTGCGGCGCTTCTCGGCGAGGAGACGATCGGCAAAAGCCTCGCGAGCCGCGTGGGACCATTTTCCGTAGGTCGAGCCGGCCTCGGCCTCCGAATGGAGGCGGCTCCATTGAAGCCAGGCGGTTGTTGAGCAGGGCGAACGGCACGCCCATCGATCCCGCCTCCGAATGGAGGCGGCTCCATTGAAGCGGAGTGATGGAGGCCACCAGCAGAGAGGCGGCCCTGATCCCGCCTCCGAATGGAGGCGGCTCCATTGAAGCTAGACACAGCCAAGGGTGTCGCTCGCCCCAAGATACGATCCCGCCTCCGAATGGAGGCGGCTCCATTGAAGCGTGAGGATTTGGTGTGGTCCGAAGGTTATCGAGACGCGATCCCGCCTCCGAATGGAGGCGGCTCCATTGAAGCGCCAGCGAAGCCAGTCCAGCCTTGGCGCCACGGACGATCCCGCCTCCGAATGGAGGCGGCTCCATTGAAGCCACATGGAACACTATGCGTCCTCGACCTCCACGACCAGATCCCGCCTCCGAATGGAGGCGGCTCCATTGAAGCTCGACATCGGCGACACGCGCACATATGCCGCCAGTGACGATCCCGCCTCCGAATGGAGGCGGCTCCATTGAAGCATCAAGGCCAGCAGGCGTTGCCGTATGATTTCGATGGGATCCCGCCTCCGAATGGAGGCGGCTCCATTGAAGCCTGGGCGAAGTCCTCGAACTGCCGGCGGTGCTCGCGTGTGGAGGTGCAGCGCACCTCGCGCGGCCGGAGCTGGATGCTAGTGCCGGGTGGTCCCCTCACTCCGCCGCGCTGCGCGAGCCCCAGCAACTGGAAGAGAAGCAGCGGGCGGGTGCGCGTCGTCGCGCGAAGGAGAGGCGTGGGGAGAGGTGGCGTTCTGGCCTGACCATCGCCGGGATTTTCATCGGCGCTGCCGGAATCGTCGTGGCGTTATACGGCCAGGCCATTCCCGCTCCATGGCAGCGTTCCGCATCGGCACTCGCCGCTCCGGAGACCACCGCCGTTGCTGTGCCGGCGACGATGGCGGCCGCAGTGCCGGAGACCACCGCGGCCGATACGCTCACTCACGCGTGACATACTGGCCGTATCGTGGGGGCACCGGGGCTTGCGTCGGGCGCGTGGGGCCCGTGGAGGCGATGGAGCGGCTGCATCTGTACTGCTGGATCCAGCACGGGGTTAGGTGCTGAGTGCGTCAGAAAGAGCCCATTGGGTCGGTCGTGTCATTGGCGGAATCGGAGAACCACAGTTACGCTGGGCGAAATAGTCGCAGGACGCTGCGAGCGACGCAGGCGGCTCGATGGTCACGACCCACCGCCGGAGCTTTAGGGGGATGTGCACTGGCGAGGCTCGAGGCTTTGGACAAAAGAGAAAAGGCTTGCGCCGATCGGCGGCTATGTTAGTGTCGATGGCCATCGGGAGCATTTAGCCGGAGCAGCGTTCTGCTGCGCGTCCAGCACGCATCTTGCTACGATTAGGAGTTCGGCTGAGGACCACAACTAGATTCGTCCGGGATCGACCTTTCATCAAAGGTTGACAAGTTTTTGATTTTTAGAGATCATTGGCGGGGTTGCAGAAACAACTACAATTGAGGTAGCCCGTGCAATGTGGACCCCGCAAACTCCTGGAGAGGCCATCAATGCTGACGACGATTGTACGCGACTTGACTTCACGAAGCGATGACCGGGACCGCCGTTTCCGATCGATCATCGCCGATTACGCCGACATTGACTTGCTGGTCGAGTATACTGACGAAGACGATCCCTTGGACGAGTGTCCCACTGGAGAGGCCATTCGGCAACTCGAGAGGGAGCGGAGCGCACAGGAACCGTCCACGCCAAAGTGACCCGCTGAGCGCCGCCGGTCGACGCTTCCTGCTTGTAAACCCATATCCGCCGAGCCGGACTTGACAAAGCCCGGTCAATCCGTGAAAGTCCCCGATCAATTGCACGCTAGGTTATCCACTCCATGATTGTATCAGCAAGCGTGGACGTCCATCGTTTTTGGCACCCGATCGGATGCAATTCGAGCGAAGGATGCCGGCTTTCACACCAGCAGGAGTTCACCCGTGCCGAAGCTCCACCGTGCCCTCCGCCCAGACGACAAATGTATGTTGGCAGTGTTCTCGCGGGATCTCGCATTCGCTGGCCAGTCCGAGCAGACCGGTAGATCCTTCCCGTGGATCGAGCCTGAATTTTTGCCCGACAGAAGTTGGAACGTGATAGGTATTTACGACTATCTCAAATTCAACGAGCCGGGCCCCCTCAACGGCATCTCTCCGCGCAGTACCCATGCGGCATCGAACCATCGCAGTCCCCTGGTGATCTTCCCATTCCAGAACGAGGACCTGATACCGCCGGACGAAGTCTACCCTCTCCTGACGCTCGCTGCGGACGCTTCGACAGTTGAGCGACACCCATGGGTCATCTTCGGTGCTGTTCACGTCTCCGCAGTCGTCCACGAGAGCGAAGGAGTCACCCGCGATGGTGAGACGCTACGTTCACTGGAGCGCTTCATCCGGCTGTGGCAGCAGATCGAAGGGCCCGAGCATCAGACCTATTTTTTCGGATGCCTGAGCAGCCCGGATCTGGTCCTGATTTCGTTTCCCCAGAATCCACGGGAGTTGCGCGAACTCTATCGAAGCTACCGCAGTGCCCAGTGCATCACTGTTGCGGAACTTAGGTCCGGAGAACTCCACAGGCCAATTCCCGATGCGGATGTGCCTCGACCGGAGGAGCCCGGGCACGGCTGCATGTCCGTTCAGCCTTTCTTCGCCTTTCACGGTGGGCCGACTCCCACGGTCGACAGATCGGATTTCTGGAATGACGAGCGTCAAGCGGGGATTCAGTATCGGTTCCGGCTGCGGGTACGCTGTGGCCACGAAGATCAAGTCGCCGCAGAACTCAGCGAAGGTTTCTCAGATCAGCACGTGAAGAACGAACGGATGTCGCTGTTCAACCGCGATATCGCGGCCGAGCGGGGCGTCTCGGATACGCGCTTCGATTTCACTTGGGATCAGCACATGATCCGCGGCTACTTCAGCCATTTTTCCGACTTCAAGCGCATCTGGTCGGAGCTGTGGTTCAACAAGCGCTGGAGGTCACTCCATCTCCTCAACAGTCATTCTGCAATCGTTTTCCCAAACGATGCGATCGCCGTGCCGAGTTGGAACCACAGCCGACTCGCATGGAAGATCGAAGATTCTGTCTACGATGAACTCGTGGACATGCACGAGCGGATTGATCGATTCAGCAGCGAATTTTTGAATCCCACCCAGCGCGCGGAGATGTTGACGATTCTCGGCAGCTATTACGCGTGCTTTTTCCGACAGGATCTGATCGGCGCCGCGAGAGATCTATTCCCATTCTTCCAGCAACTGAGTCATGCACTGGGCGCCGTCGATGCATGGCGGGAATATCTTGAGAGTACCACACACGAGGACACAACGAGACGCCGGCGTATCTTCGATAACGACATGCGAGATCTGTTTGTGCAGGTAGGTCGTGCCATTCGCAACCGCATCGAGCACCGGACTACCGTGAGCGACCCTCCTTTCCCCCAAACGTTCCGCGAGGGGACGAGCAAGACGATCGGCGCGTACTCGGTGATAGTCTATCTCTGCTGGGAGCTCTTCCGGCGCACGACGGACGACCCCGAGATCCGAGCTTCGGATGCGGCTCGCGATTTCGCGGGTTGCGTCCACTCCGGGACCGATGGGCGGGTTATATGTCTCGAATTTTTTCGAGACTTCCGACGCTTCTTGCTCTCACGGGAGGAGCGGCAGGGGTCGCCAGCCGATGGCCATCCGTGGCGTGCCAAGCTGTTAGCCTTCGATTTTTCGGGCCATTCGCTGTTGCTCCCGGAGTACTTTATAGCACACTCGTTGCACGAGGTTGCTGAGCTAGCCGACTGGCTTGCATCTCCGGGCAACGCTACAGCCCGGGAGATCATCAACAAGAGCGGTCGCAAGCTAGCGCATGCAATTCTGAAGAAGGAACTGGCGCGCTTCCTCCTTGGATATGGTCGCCTCACGGTACTGTCGACAAGCGAACAGGAGGCCGTGCGCGAGAAATCGCGAGAGTTGGCGTCCTTTAGCAAGAACTTCATGGACCTAGCGGTGGCTGCATCCGTGAAGCCGAGCGACTGGCTCGCCACAGCCACATACCAGGACCTCGTCGATGTGAGCAAGGATTTGCTAACTAAGATTCCTCCGTTGGAGTATCTGAAGCTGTATCACGAGGCCATGAAACTCGCCCGTGACCGGCGGTCCTACTTGACGGATTTCCGGCACGTCTGCGGACCGCGGGTGCCGCGCCCGCCGCAGGCCGAGGCTATTTACGAGTTCCTGGATACGACGGACCTCTTTCCTGCGTTGGTTTCTTTGCAGGAGCATCTTTCCGAGGTCCTCGCCGATGCCGGTATGTGGTGCGGGCTTTACAATCTGCTGACGCGGTCTCATCGCGACAACCTGACCACCTGCTGCATGGCCGAAGAGGATCGCCGGACTCACGTGAACAAGCTTTTCTGGAGCGTTCTCCAGCAATGTGACGACTTCGGCGCCGGCGAGGTCCAGCACGTCCGCCTCTACAAGTCCGTTGTGGCTCGCTGGCAGGCGCACTATGCCGCCGTATCGCAGCCCGACACCGACTGGTATTCGCAATTCATCAGTGCGTACGAGGAGGCTGCTGGTCGGTTTTCGACTTTGCAGAGCCAACGGGATCGCATCCTCCATGGCCTCGCCGATGGACAAGAAAGTGCATTGCGGTGGATCACGGATCCTCTGCGTCAACTCGTCCCGTACGGCGGCCGCCGCGAAATCCAACTGGGACGCTTGCCGACCCAGCAGGACGAGTTCATCCTCAGCATCTTCGATCGACTATGGAACGGGGAACCCAGCACCTCTGGTCGGATCGATCTGATCCTGCGGTTGTGGGCGACCTCCATGCACTTCGCCATTCCCAAACTCATCGCCCCCCGAGCGAATGCCATGAACGACGAGGAAGCACCGTGAATCGGTGGAGAAACTCCAAGGCCAACCTGTTCGTGGTCTGCCATAGCCCGTTCTTCTACCGGCACGTGGAAAACAGGCTTGACGGGGACTACACTGTCCGTTGGTTCCGCATCTCGGCCGATAGTTCCGCGGAACCGGACGCCTTCCGCGCGGAAATCGACCAGACAGCGAAGGATATCGAGGGTCGACTCGGCAGTAAGCTTGCGGTCGTGCTGGTGGACCGGGAGATCTTCACTTGGCACGAGAAACGGTTTGCATGCATGACTCCATTCTGCAGCATGAAGGGAACCAACCAGCCCATCATCGTCCTCGCAACACATGACCCCGAGCGGGATCGAGAGCAGGATAAGAAAGGATCCTGTTTCGATCTCATATGCAAGCCGGATATAGACCGTTCCGAATTCCTGCTCCACATAGAAGGGGTACTCCGACGCGAGCGGCGCGTACGCAAGGCGCGGGCGAAATTGCGCTCACAGAAAGTCTGGACTGGTCTGGCCGGATTGGGCGGCATCGTCTTGGGATCGCTGCTCACGGCGTTTCCGCTGGGCAATCACCTCTGGCCGGGTTGGGACGCATCCATCCTTGAGAGCGGTGGCAAGGGTGACGGTGCTTCGTACGTTCTCCACGTCCGCAACACGGGCAACTGGACGCTTACCGGCTGTGAGATCAGGCGCTTGCCTGAGGGCTTCACATACGACGGTCTTTGCAGGGGGATGGCGATCGGTCGGCTCGAAGCGGGAAGTGTGAGATGCTTCCCGTTTCGGGTCCTCTCTGGTACTGACGAGGACATGCGGCGCTTACAGGGCGCTACCATCGAGATCATCGGGCCGCGGGCCTTCGGAGTGGGGAGACAAATCGTGGCCTATGCTGTATTTCCGGAGCACGAGGGAACCTCCCGCGGTCGAAGGCCGCACGCGACCGCCCCAGAGGCCACGCGCTTTACCTCGCCCGTGCTGCTGCGCTCGAAAGCAACGGGAAAGAACGCAGCAGCCGCCACTGCCATCGAAACCACGGCGCAAAAGAATTCGCAAGTTTTGTCCGTCGCGCCAAGGTGATTTGTGAACCGCCCCGGGATTGCCGGAGATGTATGAGAGGATGGAGTCATGAGCAGGCAAACCCGGTACCTCTCCAGAGGTCCGCGAGCGAGCGGTCGTTGTGACTGACCTTCCCCCCAGAAACTGATCCACGACCAGAGTTAGTCTTCCTGGTACCATCGCCAGGAGGACACCCATGCGGTCGAAGAGACTCACGGAAGAACAGATCATCGGCGTCCTGAAAGAGGGCGAAGTTGGCGTCCCGGCCAAGGATCTCAGCCAGCGCCACGGGATCAGCGAGCAGACCTACTATCGCTGGCGGCGCAAGTACGGCGGCCTGAATATCCAGGAGGCCAAGCGGCTGAAGGGCCTCGAAGACGTCCTTCACGGCGTCTCTGACGGTCCGGTTCAGGAAGTCCTTGATCTCACTTTCGTCGAAGCGGACGAGTGTGCTATCCTTAGCCTGAGCCATCGCTCTAACCTCATGGAAAATAAGTCGGCTAACCTATTCTCCGGTGGTTAAGCGCATGGCTCAATCTCTTTTACACACGAATCGTTACACCAACCGATCCTGCGGGCCGCGGATCCCTGCAGCGTCAAGCGGCACCTCGACGATCCGCCCCGCGTCGAGAGCGTGGTGGTCAGGGACGCCTGACCACGCTGTCCCATCGGGGAGTTGCGTCCAGCCACACCTCCGACAGGCGCCCGGACGTGATCGCCCCCCGTGTCGTGTGGCCCGTGCGGTCGACCGCTAGTACGTCACCGCGATCGTCGCCAGCAGGGCGTCGATGTGCAGTTCGAGAGAGCTGGCCTTGTTCAGGTCGCGCAGTCCACGGTGGTAGCGGACCTCCAGCGCGACCGTTCCGTTGCCCACCTGGATCTCCTGCCCGACGCCGACGATGGCGGCGGAATCCACGTCCGGGGGTCGATCGAGGATCGTGTAGCGGCCGCCCACGTTGGAGCCCCAGCCGGCCGCGAGGTCGTCCCAGGGATAGTCCTCCTCGTACTCGTCGCTGTGATCGAGCAGGATGCTCGTCGAGGCGCCGATCACGAGGTAGGTTCCCGGCGGAGAGACGAAGCGGAACAGCAGCGGTACCTCGAGCCACTGGAAGCGCGCCCGCGAGTAGACGTCCAGCCATTGGCCGCTCTCGAAAGCGTACCACGTGCCGGTGTGCACATGGGCGGCCCGCTTGTCGACGTAGAGGAGTTCGGCGCCGACGGAGAACCAGCGGGACGTCCGCAGCTTCGCCACGAGGCCGGCCGCAACGCCTTCGTCGCGCTCGGATTCGATGTCGCCCCGGTAGTGCCCGCGGCTGAGGCCCGCGACCACTCCGACCTCGAAGCGGTCCCAGCCGATCTCGCGGTCGGTCTCCGCGCTGCCGGCGGCCACAGGTGCGGTGAGCAACACCACCAGGACCCAGATTCCCAGGGCCGAACGCATCATCACGACATCCCCTCCACCGTCAGCGTCTCGTCGGCTGTTCACACGTCGGCTGTTCAGTAGGCTGATCAGGCGTTTACAGGATGCCGCTGCCCGACTACGCTTGTCCACCAGCGATTCGCCCCCGCCCAGAGATGCGCGCCGAGGATGGTTGCGGCGGCGGAGCGAACGCAGGCGATCGGTTCGCAAGCGCGCCACCCGGGATACATCATGCTCGGCTACGTCGCCAACACCGACTTCACCTGGTTCTCCTTCCTGAGGGATCGCCGCCTCGACGAGGTGAACTTCTGGCAGCCGTCGGGCGGTCGCGCTTTCCGGGCCGTTTCGCCCGGAGCGCCGTTCTTCCTCAAGCTCAAGCAGCCGTACAACGCGATCGCCGGAATCGGGTTCTTCGCCCACCACTCGGTCTTGCCGGCCTGGCTCGCCTGGCAGACATTCGGCGAGGGGAACGGCGCACCAAGCTTCGGCGCGATGTCCGGCAACATCCAGCGGTTGCGGAGGACGGCGAAGGCCGACGGTCGCCCGGGATCCTTCGAGATCGGCTGCATCGTTTTGTCTGGTTGCGTGTTCTTCGACGACGCAGACTGGATCCGGATCCCGCGCGACTACGCCCGGAACATCGTGCAAGGCAAGACCTACGAACTCTCGCAGGGCGAAGGGGCGCGGATCTGGTCGGAGTGCCGGGCGGTTGCAGCGGGCATGCGCGGAGCCGGCCTGGCTGCAGATGCGACCGTGTTCCACGAGGCCGATCGGTACGGCGAGCCCGTTCTGACGCGGCCGAGACTGGGGCAGGGTGCATTCCGCATCGCCGTGCTCGATGCATACGGACGGACCTGCGCCGTGTCGACCGAGCACTCGCTTCCGGTCCTCGAGGCGGCGCACATACGGAGCTACTCGCAGGGTGGCGCGCACGACGTCTCGAACGGTATCTGCCTGCGGTCGGACATCCACCGACTCTTCGATGCCGGCTACGTGACGATCGACGAAGACAACCGGTTCGTCGTGAGCCGGCGCCTGAGGGACGAGTACGACAACGGCAAGGTCTACTACGCCTGGCACGGACACGAGGTGGCGCTGCCGCGGCGGGCGGCATTGCGTCCCGATCCAACCGCTCTGAGATGGCACCGCGAGAACGAATTCGTGGCGTGAATTACCACCCGAGCCCGGTCGCCAAACGGCAGAACCGTTCCACTAAATGGAACGAGTAGGGCTCATATTGTGAATCGGGTACCCGAGCACCTGAATTCACCCGTCGAGTATCCCGCCTCCCGAGAGAGCAAGAGCTGCCATGCGAATAGTACGCGGCGCCTACCTCCACTCCCCCAGCGACCTCATCACCTTCATGGAGTCTCCCTTCGCGAGCTTCATGGACCGCCTGCATCTGGACTTCCCCGACCGGCCTGGTCCCGACCAGCCGGACGAGCAGGCTGCCCTCATCATGCGCAAGGGCGTGCAGCACGAGGAGGCGTTCCTCGCCTCTCTGAAGGCGCAAGGCCGCGACGTCTGCTCCATCGAACGCGCCCCAGACGCCGACGCCTCCGCCGCCACCGCACAGGCCATCGCCCAGGGCCGCGACCTCATCTACCAGGCCTACCTCGCCCGTGATGGCTTCGCCGGCCTGGCCGACTTTCTCGTTCGGGACCCGAAGACGGGCCTCTACGAGGTGTGGGACACGAAGCTCGCGCGCAAGGCACGGCCGTACTTCCTGGTCCAGCTCTGCGCCTACGCCGACATGCTCGAGCCGCTCCAGGGCCGGCGACCGGACCGGGTGCAGGTGGTCCTCGGCACGAACGAGCAGCGCGCGTTCCGGACGGAGGACTTCTTCTACTACTATCGCCACCTGCGCGACGCCTATCTCGAGCGGTTCGCGGCGTTCGATCCCGATGCACCGCCGTTCCCCGAACCCGGCGCGAACCACGGCCGCTGGGCGTCGCACGCGGAGAAGCTGCTCGAGGACGCCGATCACCTCTGCCGCGTCGCGAACATCCGCCAGACCCAGATCCGCAAGCTGCAGGCGGCGGGAATCACGACGCTCGAAGCGCTCGCCACCACGGACCTGCCGCGCGTGCCGCGCCTCGACGACGGCATGTTCGCCACCCTCAAGGAGCAGGCGGCGCTGCAGCGCGCCTCGGCCGGCCGCGACCGACCCGAGTACCGGCTGCTCGAACCGGATCCGGACGACCCGCGCCGCGGCCTCGCCTGCTTGCCGCCGCCGTCGCCGAGGGACGTCTTCTTCGACATCGAGGGCTACCCGCTCGTGATCGACGGCCTCGAGTACCTGTTCGGGGCCAGCTACCGCGAAGACGGGGAGATCCGGTTCGAGGACTGGTGGGCCTTCGATCCCGAATCGGAGCAGCGCGCCTTCGAGTCCTTCGTCGACTGGGTGGTCGAGCGCCGCCGGCGCGACCCGACGATGCACGTGTACCACTACGCCCCGTACGAAACGACCGCAGTCCGGCGGTTGATGGGGCGCTACGGAACCCGCGAGGACGAGGTGGACGATCTCCTGCGTGGGCACGTCTTCGTCGATCTCTACCGCGTGGTCCGCGAGGGCCTGCGGATCGGCGAGCCGGCCTTCTCGATCAAGAACGTGGAGCACCTCTACCTCGACCAACGCGACGGCGAGGTTACCGACGCCGGCGCTTCTCTGGTCGCGTTCGAGCGCTGGCTCGAGTCAGGCGAGTCGAGGGACTGGCGCGAGTCGCCGATCCTGAAGGGCATCCGCGACTACAACGCCGACGACTGCCGCTCCACGGTCCTCTTGGCCGAGTGGCTGCGCGCGCGGCAGGCCGAGGCCGGGATCGGCTGGATCCCGCCGCGGGACGGATCGGAGACCGAGCCGAAGGAACTGTCGCCGGAGGTCGTCCGTCGCAAGGAACTGGCCGCCCGGCTCCTGGATGAGATCCCCAGGAACGAGCAGGCACGGGGCGCCGACCCCGAAAGCTGGCGGGTCCAGGAACTCCTGGCCCATCTGCTCGAGTTCCACCGCCGCGAGTCGAAGCCGGTCTGGTGGGCGATGTTCGACCGCCACGCCATGACTGCGGAGGAACTGTGCGAGGATGTCCACTGCCTGGGCGGCCTGGTGCGCGAGCCTGATTCGCCGATCCCGCTCGCCCGCTCGATCGGCTACTGGTACCGCTACGACCCCGACCAGGACACGAAGATCGCGGCCGGCGACAAGGTCATCTTCGCCCACGATCTCGCGATCAAGGCCACGGTGGCCCAGATGACGGACGAGGGCCGCGTCCTGGTCGTGCTCGGCCCCAGTGCACGGAGTCGGCTCGGCGATGGGCCACCCCGCGACCTCTGCTTGATCCCCAACGAGTGGATCTCGCCGGCGCCCATCGAGGCGGCCATCGACGACGTCGTGACCGCGTACGCAACGAGCGGCGGGTTGTCCGGATGCCTGGAGACGTTCCTCCATCGCAAGCCCCCGCGGATCCGGGGCCATGGCGGCGGGCCGCTCCTGAAACCGGATGAGGACTCGTGCGCAGGGGCGGTCCGGATCGCGCAGGCTCTGGACGGCACCACCTTGTGCATCCAGGGGCCGCCCGGCTCGGGCAAGACCTACACCGGCTCATCGATGATCGCGCAGCTCCTGGCCGACGGAAAGTCCGTGGGCGTCACGTCGAACAGCCACAAGGCCATCCACAACCTGCTCGACGCGGTCGGGGACCGGCAGGACAGACACCTCGTTGGGATCAAGGTCGGAGAGAAGGACACCGACGACATCTGCAGGAAGTACCCCGACCTGCTCTGCCTCGGATCGAGCGACGCCGCCGCGGCCTTCGACGGCGGATTGATCGCCGGCACAGCCTGGTTCTTCTCCCGCCCCGACCTGGAGGATCGGCTGGATTATCTCTTCGTCGACGAGGCCGGTCAGGTGTCAGTGGCCAACCTGGTGGCCATGTCCCGCGCCGCGCGCAACCTGATCCTGCTCGGCGACCAGATGCAGCTCGGCCAGCCGATGAAGGGCTCGCACCCGGGGGAGAGCGGGCAGTCGGCGCTGGCGTACCTGCTCGAGGATCACGCCACCATCCCGGACGATCTCGGCATCTTCCTGGCGAAGACGTGGCGCCTGCATCCCGAACTCTGCGAGTTTATCTCCGGGGCGGTCTACGAGGGGCGCCTGCGACCGGAGGAGCACACGGCGGAGAGGGTGGTCGTGTGTGGCGGTGCGGGCGGTCCGGACGGTCCGGACGGTCCGGACGGTCCGGACGGTCCGGACTGGCCTGACGGTCCGGTCCCGCGCGGAGCCGGGCTGGTCTTCCTGCCGGTGGAGCACGAAGGCAACACCCAGGCGAGCGACGAGGAGGTGGAGGCGATCGTCGCGGCCGTGCAGGAGCTTCTCCGCTGCGCCTGGACGCCCGGGATCGGCTCGTCGCGGCCGATCACGCTCGACGACATCCTGGTCGTCGCGCCCTACAACATGCAGGTGCGCCGGCTCCGCCGCGCGCTGCCGGACGGAGCGCGGGTCGGCACCGTCGACAAGTTCCAGGGGCAGGAAGCTCCGGTCGTGATCGTCTCTATGTGCGCCAGCTCAGCCGACGCGGCCCCGCGCGGTTTGGAGTTCCTGCTGAACCGCAACCGCCTGAACGTGGCCATCAGCCGGGCGAAGAGCCTCGCGATCGTCGTGGGCGCGCCGGGTCTGGCGTCGGCATCGTGCGGATCGGTGGAGGCGATGGAGCGGCTGAACCTCTACTGCCGGATCCTCGAGGCGGGCAAGGGCCGGACCTGATCGCAGGCGCGACGCCATGGGCTGCTTATGACTCTCCCGCAGCCCCACGGTCCACGCCCGAGGCGACCGCCCAGCCGCCGCGTCGCAGCCGTCCCAGACCAGCTCGCGACGCCCGCGGTCGCCTGGCCGTCCGAGTACCCGGGCCACCCGGCGGCCACCCGGGCACTCGCGCCGTCGGCCTTCAGCGGTAGATCCGCTTCACGGCCGCCCAGGTCTCGTGCTCGGCGGCGACGGTCGGGGCCAGGATGTCGGTGTGGACCTCTCCCGTCCACCCGTCGCAGAGCGCGTAGACATACATCGCCGCCGCGCCCATCTCGGGGTGAAGCAGGTTCCCCTCCATCGGGATCATGAACGTCCCGATCTCGTGCGGTGTGGCGCAGAACCCGTCGACGTGAGTCCATTCCAGGTCGGTGTTCTCTGTTCCGCTCCACTCGGCGTATCCCAGCTCCGTGGCGGAATCCACGACCAGGGTCAGTTCGTACGCGAAGTGTCCGGCACCGTCGGCCTGCACGACGGCCGGACCGGTCAGGGAGTGGGCAAAGGCTGTGCCGGCGAGGGCCAGGATGGCGCCGATCATGAACGTCGTGCGCAAGGTTCTCATCGCGACCTCCCTCGGATCAGGTAGGGCGAATCCTACAGATATGGGCGAGACAGGGCGGGCATCCGTGGCCGCGACGATGGTCGTATCCGTTCCGTCCGGCGGATGATCGTATGGAATCACCCCACCCCCCGCAAGAGGGCCCCGCCCAGACAACCCCTTCAATCCGCAGGTGACTTCGGCTCCCCACCCGTTGATCCCGTCGACCGCAGCCCGTACCCTCAGTTCACGGGCGGACGGGAGGTCACGGATTGCCATCGCCGCGGACGCAGCTTCACCCGAGAGCGCCACGCCACCGTTCGCCGAACTTCCATGGTGGACCCGGAAATGCGCGCCGGAGCGCCATCGACCCTGTTCCCGAGCGCAAGCTCCTCCCGGTCGTCCTCCTCTTCCTCTTTCCAGCTCTCCCCGCAGCCTTCCAGCCGGCCTTCGCCGAGACAGTCGCGTCAACCCGGACCGCCCCCGATGTTGCGACCACAATGACCAGGCTCGACGCACCCGTAGCCTACCTCGCGGCAACTTCTGCGAAGTGGGGCGCTCTCGAAACCACCGGCTTCGCCGGCTCCATCCGGTTCACCGCCGCGCCCGGAGAGGATCGGCTCCGCGAACTGGAGTCCCACGGCCTGAGGTTCGCGATGCAGGGTAGCCGGACCGTCCGGCCTGCGTGGATTCCCCTCGCCGCGCTGCCGCACCTGGCGGAGCGCGCCGACGTGATGCGCGTGGAGTGCGCCTGGCGCCCGCCCTCGGTGCCCCCCCTGGCGAGGATGATCCCGCAGGTGGAGGCCGACCGGGCATGGACCGTGCCGTCGCCTCTGGGCGGCACGGTCACCGGTCGGGGCGTGATCGTGTGCGACATGGACACCGGTGTGAACGTCCTCCATGCCAGTCTCTTTCGGCTCTCCGGCGAGTCGTTCACGTGGCTCGACGTGGACGGCAGCGGCACCCTGACCGACGGTGATGCCGTGGACCTCGACCGCGACGGCGTGGCCGGCCCGTGCGAGCGGCTGCGCCACCGCGAGGCCACCGGCACGTCGCGGTTCGGCAACTACACCGGACTCTACGACGCCGACCTCGACTATCTCTTCAACGACGTGGACGTCGACTGGAACCTGGACCAGGGGCCACCCGCCTACGACGACACCGACCCCTGCCTGGGCGAGCGCCTGTTCCTTTGCGACGACCGCGACGGCGACGGCAGCCTCGACGTCGGCGAGCCCCTGCTGGCGCTCGGCCCCAGCTGCATCCGCGCCATCCGCGACCGGGCGGGCGTCGTCTACCGGCGCGGGGTCGACCTGCTCGCCTGCGAGGGCGATCTGTGGAACCATGGCACCCCGGTCAGCGGCATCCTGGCCGGCGGCTCGGCCGGACGACACCGCATGACCGGGGCCGCTCCCGGAGTCGAGCTGCTCCACGTGATCCTGGACTACCCGGATGAGCCGCAGCCCACGACCTCCACCGAGGCGGGGCTGGCGTGGGCGGTGGCCGAGGGAGCAAGGGTGGTCCTCATCGAGAACGGCGAGTGGGTGTGGCGCTCGCTCGACGGGTCGTCGAACCTCGAGACGATGATGGACGAGTTCGCGGCGGATGCCGGCGTCGTGTTCGTGGTCCCGGTGGGCAACCTGGGCAGCAGCACCATGCACGCCCGTTTCGGGAGCGAGGACGACCAGGCCCTGGACGTGGACGGCGCAGCCACGACGGTCTGGATCAGCTTCCACTGGACCGACGAGGTCGGCCGCGGCCTCAGGGTGGAGCCCCCCGGCGAAGCGGCCGTGGCGCTCCCGCTCGACGGCAGTACGGTAGCGACCGCGGGCTATCGCCTGTGGTCTTGCCTGACGGTCTCGCCCCGTGGCACCCGGCGGTTGGACCTGCGACTGACCGCTACCGACGAAGAGGCCTCGGCGGGAGGGCGTTGGCGGTTCGATTTCGCCGGCCGGGCCGGTGAGATCCACGGCTACTTCTTCGACGACGCCTCGGGCTGGGTGTCGCCGTCGAGCTGGATGACCGGCACCGAGGTCGCCGCCACCGCCACGTGGCCCGCCACCGCCGACTGCGCCATCGGCGTGGCGGCTTACGACGACTTCGACGACAGCATCGCCTTCTTCAGCGGCCGCGGTCCTCGCCTGGATGGTGCCGCCGTGGTGGACATCGCGGCGCCCGGCTTCGTCGTCACCGCGCCCGATGCCGACAACCCCAACGGCTTCGCCGCCTTCCACGGCACCAGCGCCGCCGCCCCTTTCGTGGCCGGAGCCGTGGCGCTCCTGCTCGAACTCCGGCCCGACCTCGACGCGGCAGCGTGCCTGCGCTACCTGCAAGCGGGGGCGGCGCCCGCCGGAGGCGGCACCGACGTCGATGCTGCCGGCGCCGGTCTGCTGCGGATCCACGCTGCGATGCGTCACCTGCTCGACGACCTGAGCCGGACGCCGCCGCCCGCCGCGCCCACGGTGAGCGCGGTACCCAACCCGTTCTACGACCAGGTCGCGATCCGCTACGAGGCCGAGGGCGGCGAGCCGGTGCAGGTGCGCATCTTCGACGCCGCCGGTCGCGAGGTGTGGAGCACGGCCGCGCCGCCGCCGGGTGCCGGGAGCGGTGAGACCATCTGGAACGGCCGTACCGCCGGCGGCGCAACGGCACCGTCGGGCGTCTACCTCGTGCACGTGCGCCAGGGCGACCGTGCCGGCGCGTGCAAGGTGGTCATCGTCCGCTGACGACGCATCCCCTCGCGCATCCGCCGATGCCATGGGCGTTACGGATCGAAGGCCCCGGTCGTCGGCGGCCGGGGGCCGAGAAATGGGATTGTCTCTACTTGGCCAGGCCGCTCCATTCGCCGCGGACGCAGCTAAACCCGAGAGCGCCACGCCACCGTTCGCCGAACTTCCATGGTGGACCCGGAAATGCGCGCCGGAGCGCCACCGACCCTGGGCGGTGGCGCTCATCCGCAACCGGGCGCAGGCCCGCTTGAGCGACGTCGAGCCGGTGAATGGGCTCGGGCTGGCCGATCTGCGCGGGCTGTGCGCCGCGCGGACGTTCGCGGAGGACCTGATCAGTGACGTCCCGGAGATCCCGCACGTGCATGTCGAAAGCCGGCCCTCACGATCGTTGTTCGGCGGAACCACGCCGCGACTGATGCCAGCCAGAGCAGATGCCTGCTGTCTGCGCAGCGCGAGGAGCCGTCGATGGGGGACCGGCGCGTACTCGGCAATTCACCACGGAGAGTCATCGACCGTGCACTTGGATCCGGCGCGTTCGAGCACTGGCTGAACGTGCAGCGGTCGGCCGCAAGAGCACGCGCCGACGCGGTGAGATCGCAGCAGTTCGCGGCGGCACACGGCCTGGGGCGAGCCTTCTCTGGGACCTCGAGTGGGCAGTTGATTACGTGAACGTTCGAGAACGGGAATGTAGGGCAGAGTATCAGGAGATCGTTGCGGGGCACGCATTCGACAAGGACCGGGTTCTCGAGCTGGTACAGGTGCTCGAGACCGGGATCGAGCTGGCCAAGGCCGAGAACCACATCCTCAATCTCTCGTTAAGTTCGACGCTGGTTCATGCGTTGCGCCAGATGGCCCGCCGCGCCGCGTCGATGTCCGGCACGGTCGCCACGACGAAGATGCCCCCGAGCAGTTCAGCCCAGGTGGCGGCGAAGTGCGCGTCGTCGTCCACAAGCAGGACGCGGACGGTCGGGGGAGTGGACACGAGCGAGCCCGCCGATCATTTGCACCGATGTTCCGCAATATGAGGTTACGCTATCAGGTGTCCATGATAGTGGGGGACCGAGCACGCGGTCAAGTCTCCGCCTGGCGCAACCGCCGTTCGCGCCCGGGACTGGACGAATGGGACGAGGTTTTCCGATGCCTGACGGCGGCCATCGACCAGCGCGATCCGCTCGTCATGCCGATCAAGTCGTATCCCTGGCTGGATCCGGTCCGGGACGACCCTCGGTACCAGGAGTTGCTGGGCAGGATGCGCCTGCGGTGAAGAGCCCGGATCACCGCGGCTTCCGTGAACGGGGCTGGACGTGGGGGCTCGACGCGGCGCCTGCTCGAGTGGCTCGAGCGTTGCGCAGATCACGCTTGTGGAGGGATGACCCGGTGGTGCCCCGGCGCCTTCACTTGGCTGCGTCGGCGGGCACCACCGTCATGCCGAGCTGCCGCAGCAGGCCGAGCATGTCGAAGAAGACCCACTCCTCCACGACCAGGTCCCCCGCAACCCGGTCGATCGCCACGCCCGAGAACCGCACCGGCCGTCCGGTGGGAGGGAGGCCGCGCAGGTTCTCGGTGTGCGTCCCCTCCACGGTCCAGAAGTCGACGATCCTGTCTCCGGCCGTCAACCAGGCCGTGGACCGGCCGTGGACCGGCGGCGGACCGAGAAGCGAGCGGGGGCCGCCGGGGCGGTGAGCGGCCGCGATCATCCTGGTCTACCTTGGACGGACCATTCGAACAGGAGGTGGAGCGATGGCGATCAGCAAGGCGAATGCGACGTGGGAGGGCACGCTCAAGGACGGCAAGGGCATCATGCGGCCCGAGCACGCCGACCCGGTGCCATTCAGCGTGGGCACCCGCTTCGAGGGGCAGACAGGCAGCAATCCGGAGGAGATGATCGGCGCCGCGCTGGCCGGCTGCTTCTCCATGGCGCTGTCCCTGGGCCTGGAACAGGCGGGCGCGCCGCCGCGCAACATCCAGACCGCGGCCCGGGTGCGGATCGAGAAGCAGGGCGACGGCTTCACGATCACGGCGATCGAACTGTCCACGGAGGTTTCGGCACCCGGGATCGAGGACGCCAGGTTCCAGCAGGTGGCCGAGGAGACCAAGAGCACGTGCCCGGTTTCGAAGGCCCTGGCGGCGGTGGAGCGGATCGAGCTGACCGCGCGGCTGGTCTGACGAAGAGGAGGGTCAGGGCCGACACGCTCGCGACCATGGTGGCGTCGAACGCGACGATCAGGGCCACTGCGCGAGCCCGGACACGACCTATCTCACCACCAGCACCTTCCGCACCATCCGCTCCCGCACTCAGGCCCTTCAGGCCCGCTGTCGCGACGCCAGCCACAGCCCGAGCCCCACCTGGGCGACGGCTGTCGCTCGTGTGACCATCGGGCGCTTCTCGAACGGATCCATGGCCGAGCGCCAGAGGCCGGGCCCCGAGTTCCAGAGCCGCACGTGCCGCTCCGGCTCCACCAGCGCCAGCAGTCCGTCGCCGACCATGGCGATGGCCACGGTCTCCTTCAGGCGCTCGGACATCAGGTTCCTTCTCGGTCGCCGAATGCGCTTCATGAACGTCCTCCGGGCAGATCGTGCGGATGGCGGCCGGATACCACCGGCGCCGTCGGTCGAGGCTCACGCTGGCAATTTAGACGCGGGCGCTCGCCTCGGCAGCCGGAGGACGCGAGGTAGGGGGATATCCCCGATGCAGGGCGCGGGCTCGATCGCGCCCTGGCGGCTAGGCCACCGCCGACAGCAGACCACCCGGCTCCGGAGCGATCCGCAGGTCCGGCAACGGCGTGGTCGGCTCGTCGGGCCGGGGTCCCACCGGGTCGGGGGCGACCGGCGGGTTCTCCACCGGCAGCGTCTCCACCGGTTCCACGTCGTCGTCGGCCCCGCGCAGCGCCTTCAACCCGGCCGTGAGCGACGTCATCGCCTCGCCGACGCCCGCCAGCACCACCGAGTGGTCGAAGTCGCGGCCGCTGCCGGCGGCGTGGAACGTATCCTGGAGGCTGTCGCGGAACCCGTGGAGCAGGTCGCGATAGCCGGCCACCTGCTCGGGATCCATGCCGGCCTCGCGGGTGGCGTCCTTCACGGCGTGCCGGATGACCCGGGTGAGGTGGTGCAGGCTCTGCTGCACGTGCGCGCGTGACGCCTTGCCGCGCGTGGGCGACTCGGGCGCCGCGATGGTCGCAGGCGAGGTCTCCGCCGTCGCCGGCGCGGTGGCGGCGGGCGCCGGTTTCGTCGTCGTCGGCGCCTCGGACGCCGCCGGCCGCACCAGGGCGTTCGGCTGCGGCAGGCTTCCGGTGATCGCGATGGTCATGCGCAACTCCCTTTGCTGTCGCGGCGGCGGGAATGCCGCCGGGCTCGTTCTCACGGGAGTCTCTTCGGACCGGATGCGCCGGCCTTGACGAGGAATTCCGAGGGGTTCGATCCTCGGGCTCGTCGCCGGCGACAGGGGCCCCGCAGATTTTCCCCACGAAAACGAATCTTTTCTACTTGACACACGACAGTGGCCAGTGTATAAATACCCCTGAGCCGCGAAAGGACGGGCAGAAGAATGTCAACGGAACCGCGCCAGTACACCCTCGCCGACCTGGTCGACGCCACCGGCTTCAGCCGGCGCCAGATCCGGTTCTACATCACGCGAGACCTGGTTCCCGGCGCGGGCGACCGCGGGCCGAACGCCACCTACGGCGAGGAGACGCTGCGACGGTTGCAGATGATCGCCAGGCTGAAACAGATGAAGGTGGAGCCCGCCGGACGCACGCTCAGCCTGGCGGAGATCCGGCAGGTGCTCGACACGCTGGGCGAGCGGGGAGCAGAGAACCTGCTGTCCGGCGGCGCGCAGCTGACGATCGTCGACACCGACGACGGCCGGTCGCTGCCGCTCGACGCGGCGGCCGACTACCTGCGGTCGATCGGGCAGCTGCGATCAGGCGGGCAGGGGAGCCGGCCAGGCGAGCATCGACTCGCGACAGAAGATCGCCGGCCGACCGCCGGGCGTCCTGCCGGAGAGGACGCGCTGGTCAGGGATGCCGTCGCGCCGTACCGGCGGGACGATCGCGAGGCCACGGTATCGCCGCTCAGGCAGGAGGGCCCGAACCCCCTCCTGCTCGAGGAACCGGGCTCGCGGGACGCGATCTCGCTGGGCGCCTCCATGCAACTGCGCCGGGCCGAGCCCCCGTCGCACCTCGGACCCCTCTCTTCCCTCCTCCGCGACCTGCGACGCGTGCTCGTGGATCTGCTTTCGGACGAGCAGATCCGCAAGGGCGAGCGCGGTGAGAGCTGGCAGCGGATCCGCACCCCCGACATCGAGATCCAGGTCCGCATGCCCGACGACGAACGGCGGCGTGCGCGACTGGATGAGGTCGCCAGAGCACTGACCAGACTACTCGCCGAGGAGGAACGACCATGACGAAGAAGCATGAACTCGCCTGGAGCGCCAAGCTCGACCGCCGGCTCATGAGCGGGAAGGGCGGCAAGCGGCACCTGCTCGTGCAGGTGGCGGCGCCGCAGGTGCCGCGCGAGGAGGGCGAGGAGCGCGTGCCCGTGAACCTCGGGCTCGTCATCGACGCGTCGGGCAGCATGAGCGGTGAGCCGCTGGAGGCGGCCTGCGAGGCGGCCGGCGGCATCGTCGACGCGCTGCGCGACGACGACCGGATCACCGTCGTCTCGTTCGCCGAAGACGTGATCACCCACGCGAACGCCGTGGCCGGCGACGCCGACGGCAAGCGGAAGGTGCGCGCGGAGATCGCGAGGCTGCAGACGCGCGGCTGCACGAACCTGGCCGCCGGCTGGCTGCGGGGCTGCGAGTGCGTGGCCGACCAGATGGAACGGACCGCCGGCATGCAGAACCGCGTGATCCTGATCTCCGACGGCCACGCCAATGCGGGCCTGTGCGATCCGGAGGAGCTGGGCCTGCATGCCGCCGAGCTGCGCAAGCGCGGCCTGTTCACGACGACGGTGGGGGTGGGCGACCACTACAGCCCCACCCAGCTCCAGGCGATCGCCGACCAGGGCGGCGGGCGCATGCACGACGCGGCCGACGGGCAGGATCTCGTCGAGGTGCTCCTGGGCGAGCTGGGCGAGATCTTCAAGACCGTGGCCCAGGACGTGACGCTCGCCGTCGTCCACCCGCACAACCTGCCGGTGACGGTGCTCGGGCCGTATCCCGCGCATACCGGTGCCGGTCGCCTGTCGGTGTCCCTCGGCACGCTCGTGGCCGGGGCGAGCCGTCAGGTGGTCCTGCAACTCGCCGTGCCGGCCGGCAGGGTGGGCGACCGGTTGCAGCTCGTGGTCGAGCCCTCGTGGCAGGATCCCGGGTCGAGCGTGACGCGGAGCGGGACGCCGCTGCCGGTGGCGCTCGCCATCGCGCCGGTCGAGGAGGTGGCCACCGAGCTGCCGGATCTCGCAACCTGTGCCATCGTCGCGCGACTGTGGCAGAAGAGCATCCTGCTGCAGACCACGAAGCTCAACGCCGAGGGGCAGTACGAGGAGGCGGGCCGTTACCTCGATGGGATCATCGACGAGTTCCGCGACTACTGCCGCGACCTGCCCGGGGGGCGCGACCTCGTGCGCGAGCTGGAGCGGCACCGGCGCGTCGTGAGCAGTCCGATGGAAGGGAGGAGCCTGGCCATGCTGTCATGCTGCGCCCGCAAGGACATGACGGCGGAGGCCGACCTGCGGACATTCGGCGGTCGCAGCCGGCGCCGGTCCGGTCGACCGCGGGGCCCGTCGTCCAGATCGTAGAGTTCGGTCGGGGGAGTGGTGGCGCCGGCTCGTCCGGCCGGCGTCACCACGCATCGCGCCCGGCCGCGACCGCGGTGACCTGCGCGCCCGGAGCGACGTCGCGGGCCCAAACGGCATCCGTGAGCCGTGCGTCCCCCTGCGAGACGTCTCGCCGGCCCTTCTCCCCCCGAGCCCGCCTTTAACTGAAGTCATTGTTCAACAGACGATTAAATCGGGATTTCATTTATCTAAGATAATATAATTGTCATTATTGTTTTTTCGCTGTGCTAGCGTGGCCGCCATTCGATTGCTCTGCATCTCTGCTTCTGCATCGGGACCGTTATTCTCGACCGCCTGTAGCGCGTCGCGGTGCGTCATTGCCCCGCGGCGGCAGCCCCACTCGGAGGTGGACACCATGACCCACGCGCATCGACTTCTTTTACTGATTTGTATGACAGCCTTGCTGCTCCCGGCAGCGACGGCCCTGGCTGACCCGTTGTCTCAGGCCCACGTGCCGGAGCAGGTGATCATCAAGTTCAAGGATACCGCCACCCAGCAGGACAAGGACCGCGTCCTTTCCGACCTGCGGGCGGTCAAGCTGAAGCATTTCAAGCGGATCAAGTCCGATCTCGAGAGCATCGAAGGCCTGAGCGTGGACGAGGCGATCGGCCGCTACAAGAACCATCCGGCGGTCGCGATCATCGAGCCGAACTACCTGCTGCACGCCATCGAGATCCCGAACGATCCGATGTTCGACCAGCTCTGGGGCATGCGGAACACCGGTCAGACCGGCGGTACCGCGGGCGCTCACATCTTCGCGGAGAACGCGTGGGACGTGTTCACCGGTTCCGATCAGGTGGTGATCGGCGTCATCGACACCGGCGTCGACTACAACCATCCGGATCTGGCCGCCAACATCTACGTGAACCCGGGCGAGATCCCCGGCAACGGCATCGATGACGACGGCAACGGCTTCATCGACGACGTTCGAGGCTGGGACTTCATCAACAATGACAACGATCCCATGGATGACAACGGCCACGGTTCGCACTGCGCGGGCACCATCGGCGCGGTGGGGAACAACGGCATCGGCGTGGCCGGCGTGAACTGGAACGTCAAGATCATGCCGCTGAAGTTCCTCAGCGGCAGCGGCTCCGGTTCCACCGCCGACGCCATCGAGGCCATCGAGTACGCCACGATGATGGGCGTCCACCTGACCAGCAACAGCTGGGGGGGCGGCGGCTATTCCGACGCCATGCGGCTGGCCATCGCCGACGCGCAGGATCACGGCATCCTCTTCGTCGCGGCGGCGGGCAACAGCGGCTCGAACAACGACGTCAGCCCGCACTACCCGTCCAACTACGATCTGGACAACGTGGTGTCGGTGGCCGCCACCGATCATAACGACGCCCTGGCGAGCTTCTCCTGCTACGGTCCCACCACGGTGGACCTGGCCGCTCCCGGCGTGGACATCCTCAGCACCCTGCCGGGCAACCGGTACGGCTCTCTCAGCGGCACCTCGATGGCCACGCCGCATGTCGCGGGTGCGCTCGGTCTGGTGTTCGGGCGTTTCCCGGCGATCACCGGGGGTGACGCCAAGGCGCTGCTGCTGAACTTCGTGGATCCCCTGACCGCCCTCGAGGGCAGGATCCTGACCGGCGGGCGCCTGAACGCCTTCTTCCCGATCGCCGATCCCGACACCATCCCGCCCGGGCAGGTCACCGACCTGGCGGCGGTGGAGACCGGCTCGAACTGGGCCGATCTCGTCTGGACCGCGCCGGGCGACGATGGCGACGAGGGCGAGGCCAGCCGCTACGACGTGCGCTGGTCGACCTCGGCCATCGACGAGTCGAACTTCTCGTCGGCCGAGCGGGCGACCAACACCCCCAGCCCCGACCCCTTCGGCACGCCCCAGGGGATGCGCGTGGCGGGCCTCGACTTCAACACGACGTACTACTTCGCCGTGCGGGCGATGGACGAGTTCGGCAACGCCGGACCGGTGTCCAACCTGGCGATGGCCACCACGCTCGGCATTCCGGACGTGGCGATGACGCCGTCGTCGCTGAGCGAGGCGTTGATGACCGGCGGCACCGCGGTGCAGCAGCTCACGCTCATGAACGCGGGGGAGGGTACGCTGGACTGGACGGCCCCGCTGCCGGTGCTGATGGGCATGCCGCCCACGGTCCAGGCCTACCAGGAGTACGGCAAGGACCAGCTCGACCCGCGCACCGGCGACCCCGTCGTGCAGGGTTCGGGCGGCCCCGACGGCTTCGGCTACCGCTGGACCGACAGCAACGATCCGTTCGGCCCCACCTTCGCCTGGCTCGACATCTCGGGCAGCGGCGGCGTGGCGATCGGCAGCGGCGACGACGTGTCGGCCGGACCGTTCCCGCTGAGCTTCCCGTTCAGCTTCTACGGCGGCGAGTTCGACGAGTTCTGGGTCAGTTCGAACGGCTCCCTGAGTCTCTCGAGCAGCGCCAGTCCCTACTCGAACCAGCCCCTGCCGAACCCGGGCGCGCCGCCGCACCTGATCGCTCCCTTCTGGGACGACCTGGTGGTCAGCGGCACGGTGTACTGGGAGGACCTGGGCGACCGGGTCGTGGTACAGTGGCATGACGTCGCGCACTACAGCGCGGGAGGGCCTTACAGCTTCCAGGCGATCCTGTGGGCGGACGGCACCATCGATTTCCAGTACGAGACGATGGGCGATCCGCTGAACAGCGCCACCGTGGGCATCCAGAACGGTGACGGCACCGACGGACTGCAGGTGGCCTACAACACGGCCTACGTGGAAGACGGCCTCGCGGTGCGCATCCGCGCCGTGCCGCAGTGGATGACCGTCACCCCGCAGGAGGGCACGGTCTACGGCGGCGGTTCCACGATCCTCGACGTCGCCTTCGACGCCACCGGCCTCTTCGGTGGCACCTACGAGGGCTTCGTCCGCATCCTGAGCAACGACCCGGACGAGCCCGACTTCCAGCTCCCCGTGACGCTGGAGGTCACCGGCGCGCCGGACCTGTCGGTGGCACCGGTGAGCCTGGAGTTCGGGGGCGTGTTCCTGGGCGCCACGCCCACCGCCGAGGTGCTGCTGACGAACCTGGGCACCGACGTGGTGACGGTCTCGGCCGTGACCTCGAGCGAGGCGGCCTTCACCTTCGCGCCCGGGGCGCCGATCGCCCTGGCGCCGCGGCAGACCGAGGCCGTGACGGTCACCTTCACACCGACGGCGGCGCAGGACTACGCCGGGACGCTCACGATCACCAGCGACGATCCCGACGAGCCCACGATCATGGTGGCACTGGCCGGCAGCGGCCTCGAGCCGCCGCAGTTCGACATCACGCCGCCTTCGCTGGTTTCCGACCTCATGACCGGCGGGTCGGAGACGCAGCTGCTGACGGTCACGAACTCCGGCGGGGCCGACTTCACCTTCTCGCTGGCCGTGAACACCGACGTGGTGGTCACCGTCCACGAGTCCGTGGAGTTCGGCAAGGACGAGCTGGACGCGCGCACCGGCGAACCGGTGACGCAGGGCGCCGGCGGCCCGGACGTGTTCGGCTATCAGTGGATCGACAGCGACGAGCCGGGCGGTCCTACCTACGCCTGGGTGGACATCAGCGCCACCGGCACGCCGGTGTTCTCGGGCTACTCCGACGACACCAACTCCGGGCCTCGACCCATCGGCTTCGACTTCCCGTTCTACGGCGAGTCGTTCAGCGAGTTCAGGGTCTGCTCGAACGGCTGGGTGAGCTTCACCTCGAGCTCGACCAGCTACTCCAACCAGTTGCTGCCCAACAGCGGCTACTCGGTTCCCGAGAACCTGCTGGCTCCGTTCTGGGACGATCTGAAGGTCGACCCCGCGAACGGCTCGCAGGTGTACTACGAGTACCTGGACGGCAAGCTGGTCATCCAGTTCCACAACGTGCCGCGGTACTCCTCGGGCGGTCCATACACCTTCGAGATCCTGCTCTACCCCAACGGCAACATCGTCTACCAGTACGAGAACATGCAGGGACAGCTGACCAGCGCCACGGTCGGCATCCAGAACGGTACGAAGGACGACGGCCTGACCGCGGCCTTCAACACCAGTTACATCCATGACGGACTGGCCGTCCGCTTCGCCTCGGCGCCGGAGTGGCTGGCGGTCACGCCAGCGCAGGGCGTGGTGCCGCCGGGCGGCAGCATGCAGCTGACCGCCCAGTTCAACGCCGAGGGCCTCTTCGGCGGCACCTACACCGGCAGCATCGACCTGACGACCAACGACCCGGTGTCGCCCGAGCACGCCGTGGCCGCGGTCCTGAACGTCACCGGCGCGCCGGACATCCAGCTGAGCCTCGACTCGATCGACTTCGGCGAGGTCATGCTGGGATATCCGGACTTGCGTCAGCTCACCGTCTTCAACATGGGGACGGACGATCTGGTGATCTCCGCCTGCACGGCGGACCACGGCGACTTCACGGTGAACCTCGACGGCGCCGTGACCCTGCCGCCGATGGGGCAGCTGCTGCTGGACGTGCGGTACTCGCCATGCTCCGCGCAGCAGTGCACGGGCATGCTGACCTTCAACTGCAACGACCCGGACGAACCCGCCCGGCAGGTGGCGCTGTCGGGCACCGGCGTCATTCCGCCCGTGGCGGGCGTCTCGGCCGGCAGCCTGTCCGCCGACCTCTACACCGGACAGCAGGAGACTCGCACCTTCAACCTCACCAACAACGGCGGCAGCTCGCTCGACTTCACCACCCAGACCGTCCTGTCGTCGGTGGTGCACGTCGCGCAGGGCGATTACGTGGAGCTGGAGAAGGACGCGCAGGACACCCGACCGGGCGTGCTCGGCTCGGGCGGTCCGGACGCCCACGGCTACCGCTGGCTCGACAGCGACGAGGCGGGTGGCCCGTCGTTCAACTGGATCGACATCAGCGCCACGGGCACGCCGATCTTCACCTCGTACTCCGACGACGGCAACCGCGGACCGTACCCCATCGGGTTCGAGTTCCCGTTCTACGGCACGCCGTTCAGCGAGTTCAGGGTGTGCTCGAACGGCTGGATCAGCTTCACGTCGACCAGGACGAGTTACAACAACCAGCCGCTGCCCAACACCGGCTACACGGTGCCGGAGAATCTGCTCGCGGTCTTCTGGGACGATCTGAAGGTCGATCCCGCGAACGGCTCTCAGGTCTACTACGAGTACCTGGACGGCAAGCTGGTCATCCAGTTCCACAACGTGCCGCGGCTGACCAGCGGCGGACCGTACACCTTCCAGGCGGTCCTCTTCCCGACCGGCACCATCCTCTTCCAGTACCTCTCCATGCAGGGGACGCGGCTGGACGAGGCGACGGTCGGCATCCAGAACGCGGAGCGTGACGATGGCCTGAACATCGTCTTCAACGCCGATTACGTGCACGACAACCTGGCCATCCGCATCGGCATGACCCCGCAGTGGATCACGCCGAACCCGGCGACGGGCTCGGTGCCGGCCGGCGGCAGCCTGCCGATCACGGTGACCTTCGACGCCACCGGGATGTTCGGCGGCGATTACGAAGGCGCCGTGCAGGTGCTGAGCAACGATCCCGCGCGCGGGATGCTCGAGGTGGCCACCCTCCTGAGCGTCACGGGCATGCCGGACGTGGCGGTGGATCCCGCCGCTATGGACTTCGGATCGCTGTTCGTCGGTCTCACGGCCGAACAGACGCTCACGGTCACCAACTCGGGCACCGATCTGCTGTCGATCAGCAGCATCGCGCCGGGTCTGGCCGACTACACCGTGGACGTGCCGGCGATCGACCTGCCGCCGATGCAGAGCACGGAGGTCGTGGTGACCTTCGCGCCCGCGGCCGAAGGCGACCGGTCGACGAACCTGGTGTTGACCAGCAATGATCCCGACTCGCCGTTGATCGTCCCGCTCTCCGGCCAGGGCGTGCTGCCTCCGGACGTGGCGGTCAGCCCGACCGAGATCGAGACGGCAGCGATGCCGGGGGCCACGCGCACCAAGACCATCAGCGTGTGCAACGAGGGTGACAGCGATCTGACGTTCACGGCCGGATCGGCCGAGACTCTCGGCGACGGCGTCGTGCAGTACGAGTCGGTCGACCTCGAGAAGGAGCAGGAGGATACGAGGCCCGGCATCATGGGTACGGGCGGGCCCGACAACTTCGGCTACACCTGGACCGACAGCGACGAGCCGGGTGGCCCGGTCTACGACTGGGTGGACATCAGCGCCGTCGGGACGCCGATCTTCGGACGGTACGTCGATGACGGCAACGACGGGCCGCTCCCGATCGGCTTCACCTTCCCGTTCTACGGCAACGACTTCGACGAGTTCCGCGTCTGCACCAACGGCTTCATCAGCTTCACCTCCACTGCGACGCGGTACAGCAACGGTCCGCTGCCGAGCGCCAGTACCGGCGTGCCGGAGAACCTGCTGGCCGTGTTCTGGGACGACATGGTCAACTCTCCCACCAACGGCAACGAGGTGTACTACCATAACGACGGTACGCGGCTGATCGTGCAGTTCGAGCTCCGCCGCATCGCCCAGTACAGCCCGCCTTACTACAGCTTCCAGGCGATCCTGTACCCGAGCGGCGAGATCGTGTACCAGTACCGCCAACTCGGGCCCACCACCAACAGCGCCACGATCGGTTTGCAGAACGCCGAGCGCGACGATGGTCTGATGGTGGTCTTCAACGAGAGCTACGTGCACGAGAGCATGGCCATCAGGTTCAGCTCCGCTCCGGCCTGGCTGACGGTGGAGCCCGCCACCGGAACCGTGGCGCCGGGCGAGTGCACGGAACTGACGGTCACCTTCAACGCCGCCGGTCTCGACGACGGCGACCACGCGGGCAGCGTGGATCTCGCCACCAACGACCCGGACGAGCCGCTGGTCAGCATCCCCGTGCTGCTGCACGTGGGGCTGATGGAGGCGGTCTGGGCCGACTTCGACCCCAACACCCTGAATCTCGACAGCAACGGCAAGACCGTCGTCACCTACTGCGAGTTGCCCGAGGGCTGGGCGGCGGCGGACGTGGACATCACGACCGTCACCTTCCTGAACGAGGTGACCGCCGATCAGCGGGTGTACTCGCTGACCGAGGACACCAACGGCAACGGCGTGCTCGACTGCATGTTCAAGTTCGACCGCGCCGCGATCGAGGGCATCCTGCCGGAGGGCGACGACGTGCCCGTGACGGTGTTCATGGAGGTGGCGAACTCGATGTGGTTCGCCGCTCGCGACACCATCCGGGTCATCCGGCCGCGCGTGGTGGCGCCGAACGGCGGCCAGATGCTGATGGCGGGCTCGCCGTACGACATCCAGTGGGAGAACCCGGACGATTGGCGGGTCGACTACGCGGACCTGCTCTACTCGCCTGACGGCGGGACGAGCTGGTCGCTGATCGCCACCGGCGTGCCGGGAACCACGTACAGCTGGACCGTGCCGGTCGGCATCACCCAGGAAGCCCTGGTTCGAGTCATGCTGTACGACGACAAGGGCGCCATGGGATACGACACCAGCGACGCCACCTTCCAGGTCACCGATTCGGCGACGGCGATCCGGGAGTCGGGCCTGCCCACCGCCTTCGCGCTGCGGCAGAACGTCCCCAACCCGTTCAACCCGGTGACCGAGATCCGCTTCGACCTGCCGCAGGCCGCGCACACCAAGCTGAGTATCTACGACCTGCGCGGCCGGCTGATCAGGACCCTGGTCGATGCCGAACTGCCCGGCGGCTTCCACAGCGCCGTGTGGGACGGCAAGGACGGCACCGGCATCCGGGCCGCCTCGGGCGTGTACATCTACACGATCGAGGCCGGCTCGTTCGTCGAGCGCCGGCGCATGGCACTGGTCAAGTAGCGGCTCGCCCGCGTCGCCGTCCCGGGGGGCATGACCGCCCCCGGGGCGGCGGCGGCCGGAGTCAGGGACCTTCAACCGGGAGGGGGCGTCGTGGACGCCCCCTCTTCGCCGTTGTCCCCGGGTCGACGGCCCGCTCGCGAGCGTGCCGCCGGGTTCGATCACCGCATCGCGCGCACCCGCACCTCGATGCCGCTGCCCTCCAGCAGCCGCACCAGTTCCTGCGGATCGGTGTCGCCGTAGTGATAGGGGTAGAGGATGGTCGGCCGGAAGGCGCGGGCGGCGTCGGCGACCATCTCCGGCGTCATGGTATAGGGCAGATTCATGGGCAGGAACGCCACGTCGATGTCCGCGAGCGCCTTCATCTCGGGCGTGTTCTCGGTGTCGCCCGCCACGTAGACGCGCTGGTCGCCGAACGTGATCACATAGCCGTTACCCTGACCCCGCGGATGGTAGGGCGTCGTCCCGCTGCGCATGTGCACGAGATTGTAGGCGGGCACCGCTTCCACCGCGATGCCGCCGGCCGTGGCCCGGTCGCCGTTCGCCAGCGCTCGCGCGCCGACGATCTGCTCGGCGGCCGCAGCGTTGGCCAGGATGCCGGTCGAGTCGTCGCGCACCGCCGCGATGGCGTCCGGGTCGAGATGGTCGCCGTGCTCGTGGGTGACCAGGATCAGGTCGGCGCGCGGCAGCGCGTCGTAGTCGGCCACTCGCGACCACGGGTCCACGTGCACCACCCGGCCGGCGAACGTGAACATCAGCGTGCCATGGCCCAGCAACGTCACGGTGAGCGGACCGGCGGCGGTGGCGATGGTGTCGGTGCGGGCTGGGGGCGGCTGGGCCCGGGCCGGATCGGCGTCGGCCGCGGCCGCGGCCGCGACCGCGGCCGCCGGAGCGGGCGCCGACAGCAACGCGACGGCCAGCGCGGCCGAAACCAGCGCCGTGGCGCGGCGCGAACGCACCGGAGACGGAGACGTGGCCGGGCCGGCGGCATCGGATCTCATGAGGGACCTCCTCGGATCGGTCGCACGGAGCTCGGCAGCCTGCTTGCCTGCCTCTGCGAATGTAAGCCGAATTTTCCGCCGCGCTCGGGCTCAGGTGCGCAGGGGCGCCGCCACGTGCTCCTTGCGCCAGCGGCCCGGCGGCGCTCCCGTGTGTCGCTTGAAGGCGCGATTGAAGGCGGCCTCCGATTCGTAGCCCACCCGGGCGGCGATGTCGGCGAGGCTCAATTGCTCCTCTTGCAGCAGTCGCCTGGCCACGTGCATCCGCCAGTGGCTGCAGTAGTGCATGGGCGGTTCGCCCACCAGCGCCGCGAAGCGTTCCCCGAACACCGAGCGCGAGGCGCCCACCGCGCGGGCAAGCATCTCGACCGTCCACCCGCGGCCCGGGTCATCGTGGATCAAGCGCAGCGCGGGCCCCACCATGTCGTCGGCCACGGCGGCCAGCCAGCCCGGGCCGCCGGCATGTCCGCCCTGCCGGCCGCCGGTGCGGCCGCCGGTGTGGCCGTTCGTGTGGCCGTCGGCGTGGCTTTCGGCGTGGCCGTCGGCGTGGCCCTCGTGCACCTGACGGCGCAGGATCTCCAGGAAGAGCAGTTCCACGGTCCTGGCCCGTGCCGCTGCCCCGCCCGGTTGCGGCTCGGCCGTCTGCGCCACCACGAAGCGGGCAGTGCTGGTCAGCCAGTCATCGCCGGGGATCACGACCGTCTCGCCATCGTCGTCGAAGACCGGCTCGTCGGGCTCGCCGTCGCGACCCGCGCCCGGGCCCCGGACGATCGTCATGCGGGGAAGACATCCGAACAGCGGCTCGAACCGGTGTTCGCACTGCAGGTAGCCGCAGACCATGCGGGTGAGCGGTCCGCCGCCGCCGTGCACCAGGCGGCCGGGGCGGTCCAACGCGACAGGGGGCAGGAGCGTGGTGATAGGGGTGGGCGTCAGGCTGCCGCCGACGCTGGACATCACGTGCTCGTCGCCCCGCGGCAGGACCACCATGGCGCCGGGCCCGAGCCAGCGTGGCGCGTCGCCTGCGCACGCTACCCAGCAGCCGCCGCCGGCGACGATGTGGAACAGCACGATGCACTCGGCCCGGGTGGCGAACAGCGCCGAGAGCTGCCCGGGCGGCGGCGATCTCACCGCCCACGGAGCCGAGAACTCGGCCTCCAGGAACACCGCGCCCGAGAGCCGCAGCACTCGCAGCACGTTCGACAGGACATCCATGGCGCCCTCCCACGGTCAGCGCCGACGCCGCCGGTCCCCTCCGGCGGCGGCGTCTCGGTCAAGAATTCCGGGGTGTCGATCATGGCTGCCCGTCCTCGACTCCACATACTATACGAACTTCGTCCTACATACATCCGTCAATTCGATACATGCGGGGTGACGGCAGCGCTTCCCGGCGGAGCCGGTCCGGTCCCGGAAAGGAGTTCACGATGAACCGCGCAAGTCTTCGATCGAACCGGCCCTGCCGTTTCCTCTCCTTCGTCGAATGCCACGGCGTCCGACCTCTCGGCATCCTCGCGATCATCGTGGGCACGGTGCTCGGCACGGTCGCCGTGGCGCCGGCGGACGAGACCTGCCAGTCGCCGTACCTGCCCAAGATCACCGGCCAGGAGGAGTACGTGTACGTCTGGACGCTGGGCGTGGAGGGGATGGGCGACGGCTCGGACAAGCTCGTGACCGTCGACGCGCGGCCCGGCTCGCCCACGTTCGGACAGGTGGTGCACGTCGCGTCCGTGGGCGGCCGCCACGAAGCGCACCACGGCGGCCTGTCCGACGACCGCAGCCATCTCTGGCTGGGCGGTCTCGACTCCAGCCACATCTTCGTCTTCGACGTCCGCACCGACCCGGCGCGGCCGAAGCTGGTCAAGACGATCACCGATTTCACGCGGGCCACCGGCGGGGCCGTGGGGCCGCACGGCATCTACGCGCTGCCCGGACGGATGCTCATCTCCGCCCTGTCCAACGACCGTGATCATGGCGGGCGCACCGCGCTGGTGGAATACACCACCGACGGCCGCCACATCGCCACGCACTGGGTGCCCACGGACGACGAGCCGAACGGCGCCAGCATCGAACAGGTGGCCGACGGCTACGGCTACGACGTACGCGTGCTGCCGCGCAAGAACGTCATGCTCTCCTCGAGCTTCACCGGGTGGTCCAACTACATGATGGACTTCGGCCAGATGCTCCAGGACGAGGAGGCCATGCAGCGCTTCGGCCAGACGGTGGTGCTCTGGAACCTTCACACGCGCCAGCCACGCCAGGTGTTCCACGTGCCCGGCGCTCCCCTGGAGATCCGCTGGGCACTGGGACCCCGCCACGACTACGCCTTCACCGCCGCGGCGCTCACGTCCAAGCTCTGGGTGATCCACGCCGACGAGGACGAGAGGTGGCATGCCACCGCGGTGTGCGACATCGGCGATCCGGAGAAGATCCCGCTGCCGGTGGACCTCAGCATCAGCGCCGACGACAGCATGCTGTGGGTGACCACGTTCATGGACGGCAAGGCCCGCGCCTTCGACGTGTCCGATCCCTTCAACCCGCGCCAGGTCTTCGAGGAGGAGATCGGCCGGCAGGTCAACATGGTCTCGCAGAGCTGGGACGGCCGCCGCGTCTACTTCACCAGTTCGCTGCTGGCCAACTGGGACAAGAAGGGCGAGGACAACGAGCAGTACCTGAAAGCGTACGACTGGGACGGCGAGAAGCTGGACCCGCTGTTCGCGCTGGACTTCAACGCGGAGCAGCTCGGTCGCCCGCACCTCATGCGATTCGGGTCGGCCAGCGTGTACCAGTGAGGGAGGTGCCGACGTGACGAGCAAGAGCATCGCTCTGATCGTGCTCGGACTCGGGCTCGGCGGCGTGTTCGCGCTGGTACCGCCGAGCGTGGTCTCGCCGGACCCGGGCGCGCCGCCAGCTTCAGCCGTGCCGGCGGGCGAGCCGATCTCCACCGGGGCGACGACGCCGGGCGTCGCGGAGATCGACCGCCCCGAGCTCGCCCTCGGCCGCACCGAGGTGTACGACTACGATCCGCCCGTTCCGGGCACCTACACGCTGCCGGTGATCGAACCGGCCGGCGACGGCGAGGTCCTGGTGGCCGACCGGGGCCGCCGGCAGCTGCGGGATGTCCTGGCCGGACGCATCTCGCTGGTGAGCTTCATCTACACCAGCTGCGCCGACCCTCGCGCCTGCCCCCTGGCGACGGGTGTGCTCTACCGCATCCACAAGCTCAGCGCACGGGACGCGCGGCTGACCGACAGCCTGCGCCTGGTGACCTTCAGCTTCGACCCCGAGACCGACACTCCCAGCGTGATGGCGCGCTATGGTCGCGGGCTGGCCCCCGACGGCCAGGGTGCGGAATGGCTGTTCCTGACCACGGCGGGCCAGGAGCAGCTGGCGCCGATCCTCGCCTCGTACGGGCAGCGGGTGGACCGCAAGAAGGACCCCGCCGACCCGACCGGTGCGCTCTACCACGTGCTGCGGGTGTACCTGGTGGACCGCGCCGGGAACATCCGCAACATCTACAGCTTCGGGCAACTCGACCCCCGGCTGGTGCTGGCGGACGTGAGGACGCTGCTGTTGGAGGAGGAGGCGGAAGGAGCGTCACGGTGACGCCTCGCCGGCGAGCCGGGGGTCTCGTCATCGCGCTGGTCGGGGCGCTGGCCATCGTGCTGGGCGTCGCGGCGAGAAGCAGCTTCTCCTCCATGACGACGGAGTTCGACGTGCGCGCGATGGACCGGCTCTCGTCGCTGCAGCTGGGCCTGCCGCCGGTGCCGCTGCCGGCGGGCGAGGACCCGAACGCCGAGCTGATCGCCCTCGGGCGCAAGCTCTTCTTCGACCGGCGCCTGTCGGTGAACGGCACCGTGTCCTGCGGCATGTGCCACATCCCCGAACAGGGGTTCACGAGCAACGAACTGGCCACGCCGGTGGGGGTGGGCGGCCGCAGCGTGCGGCGCAACGCGCCGACGGTGCTGAACGCCGCGTACCTGGACCGGCTCTTCCACGACGGGCGCGAGTCGACGCTCGAGTCGCAGGCCCTCGTGCCGTTGACGGCGCCCGAGGAGATGGCGAACCCGGCGCTCGACGACGTGGTGGAACGGTTGCAGGAACTGCCGGAGTACCGGAGCCTCTTCGCGAACGCCTGCGGAACCGAACCGTCGGCGGAGGCGATCGGCCGCGCCATCGCCGCCTGGGAGCGCACCCTCCTGGCGGCGGATGCGCCGTTCGACCGCTGGCATTTCGGAGGGGACCGCGATGCGTTGACAACGGCTCAGCGGCGCGGGTTCGCCCTCTTCACGGGCGACGCCGGCTGCGTGCGTTGCCACACCATCGCCGATGACCATGCACTGTTCTCCGACGGCGAATTCCATGACACCGGTATCGGGTTCCGGGCAGTCACGGCCGCGGCGCAGGCCGGATCGGTCCGCGTTCAGGTTGCGCCGGGCGTCCTCGTCACCGTGGCGCGCGCCGTCGTGGAGAGCGTCGGCGAGCGCCGCCCGGCCGACCTCGGGCGTTTCGAGGTGACGGCCGACCCCGACGACCGCCACCGGTTTCGCACGCCGACCCTGCGGAACGTGGCGCTGACCGCCCCCTACATGCACGACGGTTCGCTGCGCACGCTCGAAGAGGTGGTGCGCTTCTACGCGGCCGGCGGCGTGCCCCATTCCGGGCTCGACTCCCTCATCGCTCCCCTCGATCTGGACGAGGGCGAGATCGCAGACCTGGTGGCGTTCCTGGAGTCGTTGACCGGTTCCCAGGTGGCCGAACTGATCGCCGATGCCCGCAGCGGCGGAATCGGCAATCACGGGCCGGCGACGGGCGCCGATGCCCCGGACATCGAGACCGCGGCCGGCGGGCCCTGAGGCGGAGGCGGGACACCTGAAACGGCGTCCGGTGCACCCCGGGACGGAGTCGGGGCACCTGAAACGGCGTCCGGCGCACCCCGAAACGGGGCTCCGGAACCGCTGCGGGTGCTTGTCGAGGCAGCGGACTGCGGCTATCCTCGCGTCAACTCGCAACCGAGGTGCCGCATGAACGACGACCGCATCGCCTCCCTCGCCGGCCACCCGGCCCCCCTGGCCCGTCACTACCAGCGTTTTCATGTGGCCGAGCGCATCCTGCTCACCGGCCACTCGCACCAGGCCTGGCCGGACGTGGCCTTCGAGGCCCAGCAGCAGGCCTGGCTCGATGCGGCCGAGCACGTGGACGAGAAGTGGCCGCGGGCCTTCGCCGTGGCCGACGAGGTGGGGCGAGGCTACGCCCGCCTGCTGGACGATCCCGACGGTGACTACGCGCTGGCTCCGAACACGCACGAACTGCTGGTGCGTTGGCTCTCGGCCTTGCCGCTCGGTCGCCGGCCCGTCCTGGTGACCACCTCGGGCGAGTTCCACAGCATCCGCCGGCAACTCGACCGTCTCGCCGAGGAGCGGCTGGAGGTGGTGAAGGTGCCGGCCGAGCCGGTCGCCGACCTGGCGGCGCGGCTCGCCGCCCGCGTCGACGGGCGGACCGCCGCCGTGCTGGTGTCGGCGGTGCTCTTCCAGAGCGGCCGCATCGTGCGGGGGCTGGCTCAGGTGATGGAGGCCTGCGCCCGCGTGGGCGCCGAACTGCTGGTGGACGCCTATCATGCGGTGAACATCACCACGTTCTCGGTGCGCGCGGAAGGGCTCGCCGGCGCCTACGTGACCGGCGCCGGCTACAAGTATTGTCAGTTCGGCGAGGGCTGCGGGTTCCTGCGGCTGCCGCCGGACTGCCGCCTGCGCCCGGCGATCACCGGCTGGTTCGCGGAGTTCGCCGACCTGCAGGAGATGGACGCCGGGGGCGAGGGGGCCCGCACCGGGGCAGCCGTGGCCGAGGGGCCCGGGGACGCGGGAGCCGCGGCCGGCAGCTCCGATCGTGCGGCTCGGGTGCGCTACGGGCGCGGCGCGGCGCGATTCGCCGGCGCGACCTACGAGCCGGTGAGCCATTACCGGGCTGCCGCCGTCCTGCGCTTCTTCGCCGAACAGGGGCTCGATCCGACCGCCCTGCGCGTGATCAGCCAGCACCAGGTGGGACGGCTGGCGAGCGGTTTCGACGCACTGGATCTGGACCCGCGGGTGATCACCCGCAACCGCGACGTGCCGCTGGACGGCCTGGGGGGCTTCCTCGTGTTGACCGCCCCGCGTGCGGCGGACATCTGCAGCGCGCTACGGGCGCGTGGCGTGTGGACCGACCACCGCGGGCCGGCGCTGCGCCTGGGACCGGCACCCTACCTCAGCGACCGGCAGCTGGACGACGGGCTGTCGGTGCTGGCCGACGTCGTGCGGCGGGATCTGTCCTGACGACCCGGGTTGTGCCAGCGAAATTGTGTCTGGGGCCCCGGGGCCCCCAGGCAGAGCCTAGTCCACCACGCGGCAGCCGATGATCTCGATGGCGCCGGGCTCCTCGTCCTCGTCGAACGTGGCGTTCCGGGCGCCGCGGCTCGCCCAGCGCGCCAGCACGTACCCCTTGATCAACAGCGCACGCCCGTCGTCCAGGAACTTCACGCCGTCGTAGGTCGGGTCGCCCTCCGCCACCACGGAGACTTCCTGCAGCCAGCGGCCGTCGCGATCGAAGGTGTCGTAGGTCAGGAATACGCCGTCCTTCTGATCGAAGCCGCTACGGGCATGCTGGACCCAGAGGATGCCGTCGCGATCCACGAACAACTCCGTGATCGGCGGCTCGAAGACGTCGAACTCACGCGGCACCTCGTACGGGATACCCTGCCCCCAGGCGTCCACCAGGGCGTTCATGCGCCGTCGCTCGCGATCGGTGCGCCGCCGCGGCCGGTCGCGGCGCTCGATCACGCGCTCCAGGGCACCGTCAGCGGCGTAGACCTCGACGGCATAGCGGTCGCGGCCGGCCGGCGTGTAGACCTCGCCGTCGGGACTGACGGCGCTGGTCAGCAGGAACGCCGGCAGGATCGTGCTCTCGACGAAGCGGAAGGCATTGAAGTCCAGCTCCATGTCGTGCTCCCGGTAGCGCACCAGTTCCTCGCCGGTGGACGAGAAGCGCGCGAGGAAGTGGCGGCGCGAGGATCCGACCTCGCTCGGGACCGAGCGCTGACCGGCCACCAGCAGGGTGCCGCCGCGGCATTCCATGCCGAACGCAGCCACCTCGCCGGTCTGGGCCTTGCCGCCGTCGGCGGCCGGGGTGAGATGGATGGAGGTCTGCGGTATGCCGTCCGGAGTGAGTCGCACGATCTCGCCGGGAAAGAACTTCACGATGCCCAGGGTGCCGTCGCTCAGGAAGCTCACCGCCTGAGGGGCGCGCACCTCGCCGGGGCCGTCGCCCTCGCCGCCGAGGGTGCGCAGGTGGGCGCCGTCGGGAGCGAAGACCTCCACCTGTGCCAGCTGACTGTCGAGCACGTAGACGTTGCCCTCGCCGTCCGCCACGGTGCCCACCACCATGCCGAAGAAGATGTCGCCGTCCTCGCCCCCGGCGCGCCATTCCTCGACCAGGGTGATGGTGCGCGGCGGCAGCAGGGGCGCCTCGCTGGTGACGACCGGGGCGGAGGAGGGTGTGGTGGGGGCCGATCGGGCGTTAGCCGCAGTCGCGACCAGGGGCAGCCAGACGGCCACGGCGAGCACCACGAGCAGGTGCAAGCGTCCGCCCACCTGTCGCCGGCAGTGTTCAGGTCCGACCAGGTTCGTTCTCATGGAAGTCCTCGCGGTTGGCGGGCTGGCCAGGGTGCGGATCGTCGCTCTGGGACCATACGAGCGACCGCACGCCGGGTTGCACCAGAGCGGCGACCCTGGCCATGGTGGCGCAGGTCCGGAGCGTTTCTACCTTGAGAACCGATGCGCTCCGGCGCCCGGGTGGCCGCGTGAGGCCGGCGGGGACCCGGGGGGCGGCTTTTCTGCGCGAAGGGACGATCATGGGACGCACACATCAGGGCCGGAGCCGGCGGATCGCAGTCGCGACGATCCTCTGGCCGCTTCTGCTCCTGGTCTCCGGCTGTTCGAGCGTCTGGCCCGAGACGTCGGACCAGCCCGTGGAGACCCTCGACCATCCCACGGTGGAGGAACGGGCGGCCGAGCTCGACCCGCCGCCGGACGCCGGTTTCCGTTTCGTGGTCTTCGGCGACCAGCGCGCCATGGCCGACGGCGAGTGGCAGAGCATGATCAAGACCATTGCCGCCGACTTCGCCGACGACGACCGCATGCTCTTCGTCATGGACACGGGTGACTGCGTCGACGACGGTCGCTTCAGCGACCAGTGGCACATGTTGAAGGGCATCCTCGAGCCGATCTCCGACTGGCCGTACCTGGTGGCGGTGGGCAACCACGAGGTGCACGACAACGTGTATCCGCAGGCGATCCAGAATACCGTGAAGTTCTTGGCCCGCCTGGACGAGGACTTCGGGCCCAACCGCATGTACTACCGCAAGGACGTGGGGCCGGTCACGTTCATCGTGCTCGACACGAACGTTCTGGCGTATGGTCCCGACGGACGGGCCCGGTTCGTGGAGCAGCCGGAGCCCGGCAGCTACGCGCAGCAGCAGTTCGACTGGTTCCAGGAGCAACTCGAGGACGTGCCGCCGGATCGCACCCTCGTCGTGGCCATGCACCACCCCTTCGTGCAGAGTTCGCGCAAGCACATGGCGACCGCGCGCGGTCTCTGGAACGTGAAGATCGCCGGCCGCCGGCTTCCCGACGTGCTCGCCGACGCCGGCGTGGACCTGGTGGTGGTGGGTCACACCCACACCTACGAGCGCTTCCGCCTGGAGCGCGACGACGGCCGCATGCTGCACGTGGTGAACGTGTCGGGGCGGCCGCGCGACAGCTTCCTCTGGTTCGGCGCGAGCGAGCGCCGGGTGCAGGACATCACCGGCCACGAACAGAGGTTCTTCCTGACGCGCGGCTTCGAGAACCTGGATCGATGGAAGATCGAACAGGTGGAGGCCATGCTCGACACGGAGACCAATCAGTACGCCCTGGTGGACGTGGAACCGGACGGGAGTCTCCGCCTGCAGGTCTACTTCCTAACTGACGGTGACGAGATGGTGGTGCACCATCCGCCCGTTGTTCTGGAGTAGACTGGAGTACCGGCCGGCGAGAAAGTCGACGGGGAGCCGGTCGGAGAGTCACTCGGAGCCGGGGTCGTCAGTGCGGAGGTGTACCGGGTGCGTTCACAGGTCGATCTCTACCGTCATTGCCGGGTCGAATTCTTCTCCCTGCGCCTGTCCGCCACCGCGGTCTGTGTGCTTGCTCTGCTGTTCGCCGCGTTCGCGCCGCCATGCGGCGTGCTGCCGGCCGCCGCCGCGGAGCCGGACCCGACCGGCGACTGGCATGCCACTCTCGATGTTCCTGGCGCCGGCGAGCTGCATCTGGTGCTGCACGTGAAGCCTGCCAGGGGCGGAAAGGGCTGGCGTGCCACCCTCGACAGCCCCGATCAACGCGCCACGGGGCTGGCCATCGATTCATTCCGGCTGAAGAAGGACCGGACCGTCACGTTCGCGATGCACCGGCTGAACGCGCGCTTCGAAGGCCGGCTCGACGCCACCGGCGAACAGATGACCGGCCACTGGATCCAGACCGGCAGGCTACCGGCAACCTTCGTGCGGCAGGTTCGCGATGACGCGACGGTGTCGGCCGCGGCTGCCGGGCCGGAGATCCCCGCCGAGCTGGAGGGGCTGTGGCAGGGTGATCTCAAATTGCCCACGGGGATGTCGCTGCGTCTCGTGCTCGAGGTGGAACCACCGGCGGACGGTTCAGGGCGGCGCCGGGCCACCCTGGCGAGTCCCGACCAGGGTGCCGCCGACATCCCGATGTCGTCCATCAGTCTGGCCGGAGACACCCTGCGCTGGACGGCGGCCAGCCTGGACGCCTCGTACGAGGGGTTGCGCGCCCACGGCGGGCGAGCTTTCAACGGTATCTTGAGACAGCACGGGTTCGAGATGCCGCTCGAGCTGGCACGCACCGAAACGGTGACCACGGCGCAGCGACCGCAGGAACCGCAGCCGCCGTTTCCGTACGAGGCGCACGAGGTGTCGTTGCCCGGTGGTGACGAGGGCGTGAAGCTGGCCGGTACACTCACGCTGCCGCGAGGGGAGGGACCAGTGCCGGCGGTGCTGCTGGTCAGCGGATCCGGACCGCAGGACCGGGACGAGACCGTGTTCGGGCACAGGCCTTTCCTGGTGCTGGCGGATCATCTCACCCGCCGCGGCATCGCGGTCCTGAGGCTGGACGATCGCGGGGTCGGCGCCTCCACCGGCGACTTCGCCGCAGCCACCACCGAGGACTTCGCTGCCGACGCGCTGGCCGCTCTCGAGTACTTGAGTCAGCTGCCAGAGGTCGCCGGTGGGTGTACGGGCATCCTCGGGCATAGCGAGGGCGGCCTCGTCGGACCGCTGGTGGCCGCGCGCTCGAGCGCCGTGGCCTTCCTGGTCCTGCTGGCCGCGCCAGGGCTGCCCGGCGACGAGATCATACTCGCGCAGAGCGAGCTGCACTCCCGCGCCATGGGAGCCAGCGAGTCGGCGCTCGCCGCCCAGGCGGACCTGCTGCGACGCACGCTGCCGGTGCTGATGACGGAGACGGATCCGGACACGGCCGTGGCCACGCTGCAGCGCCACTGGCGCGAGGTGATGGCTGCGCTTCCCGAGGCCGAGCGCCTGACGATCAGCGAGGGCGCCGAGCCTACGCCCGAGGCCTTGCGCGGATCTCTCACGCCCTGGATACGCTTCTTCCTGGCGCACGACCCGAGGCCGGTGCTCGAGAAGGTCACCGTCCCCGTGCTTGCGGTCACCGGCGAGAAGGACCTGCAGGTGCCTGCCGACGAGAACCTCGCCGCGGTGGCGGCGGCCCTGGCTGCAGGTGGCAACACTGAGGTCACGGTCAGGAAGATGCCGGGACTGAACCATCTCTTCCAGACGGCCGACACCGGCATGGTTCTGGAGTACGCCAATATCGACGAGACGATGAGCCCCGCCGTGCTCGATCTGGTGGCGGACTGGATCCTGTCGTCGACGGAGCAGCAGAACGGCAACTAGCTCGTCGGCGGGACGGCCGTGACGAAGACTTCGACCGTGTGGCCGTCCGGGACCTGCTGCAGGTCGTCCACGTCGTAACCGGTGACCACGTAGCGTCGACCGCCCTGCCCCAGGTCGTCGCCGATCCTTGTCGCGGCCCGCGAGCCTCGGCGGAGGATCCTCTCGCATACTCCTTGCAGGCGACGGTCGGGGCCCTGGAATTGCGCGTCACGGCGTTCTATCGACGGAATATGAACAGCTTGCGCCGACGCTGCGCGGCGTGCCCGCACGGCCGCCGCGACATCCCAGGTTTACGGAACCTCGATTCTCTGATATAGTTAGTACAGCAACGATCTCGTGAGAGCATGCCGGTCCGGGGTGGCTGTGCCATGGCCCTTCTGAACGGGGCGTCCAGCGACTAGGGTTCTGCCTCCTCCTGCCTCCTGGGCGGTGTCGCCACCGGCCTGCCCGTCTCACCGCCGTGCGTCGCCTGCTCGCCTGCAACCGCCACCACGGCGCGTCGGAAGGACTTCCATGTATCGGAATGCCCGATTCGAATCCCGTCGCCTGAAGCTCCACGGCGCCCGCGATCTCGACACGATTCCGCAGATGCGGAATCTGCCGAGCTGGGAGCGTCGCACGATCGAGACCGTGGCCGAGGTGTTCCCGTTCCGTGTCAACGAATACGTGCTGAGCGAACTGGTCGACTGGGACAGCTGGCGCAATGATCCGATCTTCCGTCTGGTCTTCCCGCAGTCGGAGATGCTGGCGGATAGCGACTTTCGAGCGTTGTACGAGCTCAAGCGCCGCGGCGCTCCGCGCGCGCAGGTGGACCAGGCCGTGCAGGACATCCGCATGCGCCTGAACCCCCACCCAGCCGGCCAGGTGGATCTGAACGTGCCCCGCCTGGACGGCCGGCCGCTGCCTGGACTGCAGCACAAGTATCGCGAGACCGTGCTGTTCTTCCCGCGTCGCGGTCAGACCTGCCACACGTACTGCACCTACTGCTTCCGCTGGCCTCAGTTCGTGGGCGATGACAAGCTGAAGATCGCCAGCAGCGGAGTGGACGACCTCGTCGCCTACCTGGCCCGCCATCCGGAGGTCAGCGACGTCCTGATCACCGGCGGCGACCCCATGATCATGAGTGCCCGCCTGCTGCGTGACATCATCGAGCCGCTGCTCGTCCCTGAACTGCGGCATCTGCGCAACATCCGCATCGGCACCAAATCGCTGACCTGGTGGCCTTACCGCTACGCTGGCGACCGGGACAGCGACGACATCCTGCGTCTCTTCGAGAGGGTGCGCAAGAGCGGCCGCCGCCTCGCTTTCATGGCCCACGTCTCGCACCCTCGGGAACTGTCCACGCCGGTGGTGGAGGAGGCCGTGCGCCGTATCCGCGAGACCGGCGCCGTGATCCGCTGCCAAGCTCCTCTGGTGCGGCACGTCAACGCCAGCGCCGAGACCTGGGCCGGACTGTGGACTCGCGAGGTCCAGCTCGGATGCGTCCCGTATTACATGTTCATAGAGCGCAACACCGGCCCCACGCATTACTTCGAGGTCCCCCTGCTCGAGGCCGCCGAGATCTACCGCGATGCTCACAGCCAGGTCACCGGCCTCGCCCGTACCGCTCGCGGCCCCTCGATGTCGGCCAATCCCGGCAAGGTGGTGGTCCGCGGCGCAGCCGAGATGAACGGCCAGGACGTCTTCGTCCTCGAGTTCGAGCAGGCCCGCAACCCCGACTGGGTGGGGCGCCCGTTCTTCGCGCGCCTCGACCCCGCCGCAACCTGGCTCTCGGACCTGCGCCCCGCCTTTGCCGACGAGTTCTTCTTCGAACCCGAAATGCGTCGCCTCCAGGCTCGTCATCAGGCCATGGACCTGGACCCGGAGCGCCGGGGCTTCTCGCCCCTGGATCCGGACCTCGACCCGGACTTCAACCCGGACCTCGACCCGGATCTGGATCCGGATCTGGATCCCGATCTGGATCCCGATTTCGAGGCGAGCGCACAGGCATGATGTTGGCCAGGTGCCGCGAATCACTGCACCCGGACACGGGGGTGCCCCGCGCCGGTACCCGACACCGCGTGCGCGGCGATCGTTGCACCTGAGCTGAGTACCCGGGTACCCGGGTACTCGGAACCTCGCACCCGTTCCCCCCCGGAGCCTTTGCCGCGGGTACCCGGGTGTTCGGAGCCTCGCACCAATTCCCCCCCCCCGGAGCCTTGGGAGCCTTGCCGCGGGTACCCGGGTACTCGGAGCCTCGCACCCCATTTCCCCCGGAGCCTTGGAGGTGTGCCCGGGTAGCCCTCTGGCACCCGGGTGTCCGGAGGCCTGCAACTCGCACCCGCGAGCGTCTGAAAGAACAAATTATGCGGATCTATCACTTATCTGTTGCTTCAAATCGGATCTTGTGATACAAATAGTCGTGAAGGATATCGCAATATCCCTGTGGGGTTTCGGGGGATAAGAAAATGTGCCTCCCACCAATCTGGGCGCGCCGCTTGGGCGCCGCCTCCCTCCTCGCCTGTGCGTGCTTGGTCGTCCTCCCGGTCGGTCCAGCCCATTCGCGGCTGCCGCAGGTGATGAACGAAACCGGGCCGATTCCGGGGGATCCAGGGGGCGGAAACCGGAGTCCGGCGGCTGCGCCCGTTGAGGACGGTTCAGCAGTATCGTACAAGGCTTCCAGTCTAGTTTCTAAGGGTGTGTTTATTGCAGTTAGCGGGAATCTGCTCTCCGTTTCCATCGAATGGACATGCTTTGGCGGTAGACTGCGTGTCGTGCCGCTTGGCAAAGCTGACATCTATACGTTGAGGTCTCGATGAACTCCCAGAACGATATCGGCCAAGCAGCATATGAATGGCAGAGAAGGCCGATTCCTTCTTCCGTTTACGATTCGGCTTGGGAGTCATATTGTTATGAGCAGTACGATCAGGTAATCAAATCGATTGATCTGATCCCTGACACATGTAACGAGCGATTAGTTTCGCGCTGGACGCGCAGAGACGCCGTTCTTTTGCGCGCCTCCGCGATGTCTCGCTCGGGCGATCCTACGCGTTGTATTGACTACCTAGATCGTCTCGCCGCGGCACGGCATATCGATGTCGAGGACATCGATTTCATGGTGCCGCGTCTACGCTCCGAGTTGCTTCTCGAACGTTACAGTTACGTAGCTGACGTAAGTACAGATTATATTTCCCGTTTGCTTGATCCACTTGACTCAAAGATAGCCGATTATCTATACCTTCGGTCCTTAGCGACCTATGGGTCCGGCCATACAGAACAAGCAATGTGCGATTCTGAGGCCTCCTACGCGATTAACCGCTTGGTTGGCCGAGAAATCGAGGCCTGCGAGGCGGCAAACCATTTGGGACGTGTGTATTTAGCAATTGCAAAATATGGACCGAGCGAACTGTGGTTTCGGAGAGCCGCAGCAATGGCCGAGCAGATAGGCGGCCCACGGCGGATCGGGCATACACGGCTTAACCTCGGTGTGGTTTTCTATAAGGCAGGGAAATTGGCATCGGCCCGCGATAGCCTGTTATCGGCCGTACGAGCTTACTCGAGGGTGGAATCCGATATTGAACTCTGCAATACCCACATCGCCCTCGGCAACGTGCACCGCCTCATGCGGGAGTTCGAGGAGGCTCGAAAGTACCTCATGCGGGCGTACACCGAGGCGACGGAGCTCAAGATTCAGCGTGAGGAGTGCCTGGCGCTCGAGTTCCTCGGGGACGTCTACCGCGATGAGGAGCGGCCGGAGGAGGCGCGACGATATTACGCACGGGGCATGGCCATTGCGCGGAACATCGCGCCCGACGGCGATCTGGTCATGGAGCTCATGCGTCGCGAGGGCGAGTGTTTGATGCTCGGCGGGGCGGTGAAGAAGGCGCTGGAGCCGATGCAGGACGCGCGGGCGAGGGCGAAGAAGATCGGGGATCGGTTCGAGGAGGGCGTGACGCTGCGTTGCCTGGCTGAGGCTGCGCGGGCGCTCGGCGATCTCCTGGCGGCGCGACGCTATGTGGACGAAGGAATCTCGTTGCTGACAGCCATCGATGCTCGACACGAACTGGCGGTGGCGCACCTGGCGGCGGCGGAGATCGCCTTCGAGACGGCGCGCGGAGAGGTGCGCGATGCGCGGGCGGCCGAGGGGAACTTGCGTGCCCTGGCGGCAGTCGCCGGCGCGGGGGCCGGGGCCGGCGCCAGGGCCGGGGCAGGGGCCGGGGCCGGCCCCGGGGCCGACCTGCGCGCTCCCGGGAGCGACCGGCCGGCGGTAGCGGCGGGCAGTGCGCGGACAGGGGAATGGACGCGGCCCAGCGAGATCGACGTCGGCCACGCCGAGGCGCTGCAGCATCTCGATCGCGGCTGGCAACACGCCGTGACCGCCGAGCATCTGTGCCAGAGGGTGGGTGTCACCTACTGGACGGCGCGCGCACAGCGGCTGCTCGCGACGATCGCTCGGCGTCGCGTGGAGGAGTTGCGACGACTCAAGGAGTCGCGGCGCGGAGACGAGGAGCAGCAGGTCATCATCGCCGTGTCGCCGGCGATGAAGGAGGTGCTCCACCTGTGCGACGCGTTCGCGCCCTACGACGAGGCGGTCCTCATCACCGGCGCCACCGGCGTGGGGAAGGAACTGGTGGCGCGACGCGTCCACGCCAGCAGCCTGCGCAAGGATCGACCCTTCGTGGCCGTGAACGCCGCGGCCATCCCCCAGACGATGTTCGAGCGCGAGTTCTTCGGGCACGTGAAGGGCGCGTTCAGCGGTGCCGATCGCGATCAGCCGGGCTATGCCGCGCTGGCCAACGGCGGCACGCTATTCCTGGACGAGATCGGGGAGATGGCGCCGGAAACCCAGGTCAAGCTGCTGCGCTTGCTTCAGTACGGCACCTACCAGGCGCTCGGGAGTCCGGAGGACCGCCACGCGGACATCCGGCTCATCGCCGCCACCAACGCCCCCCTGCGGCGGCTGGTGGAGGAGGGGCGCTTCCGGTCGGACCTCTACTACCGGTTGCGCATCCTGGAGATCGACGTTCCGCCCCTGTCCGAGCGGCGCGAGGACATCGTGCCTCTGCTCGAGTACTTTCTCTCGCTCGGTGCGGGTCGCGCGGTGCGAGCTGCCGAGTACTTCAACCATGCGAGCCTGCGGCTGATCAAGCAGTACCCGTGGCCCGGCAATGCCCGCGAGGTGGCCACAGTGGCGCGCCGGGCGCAGATCGGACTGTCGGGCGAAGGAAAGGTGGCGGTGGAACTCGGAAGGCCGCCGGACGCGGTCGTGCTCTCCGGGCCGGGCGCCCGCACCGCGACCGCCAGCGTCGCGACCGGTGGGTCTGCCAGGCGAACCGGCGGCCAGGCGGCCGTGACCCGCGGAGAACTGGTGATGGCGCTGGAGGACTGCGACGGTAACCGCACCCGGGCCGCCCAAAGGCTGGGCATCGGCCGCGCCACCATCTATCGCCTGCTCAAGCGCTACGGTCTGCAAAGAATCTGAGCGCTTCTCGCCTGCTCTTCTCTCCGCTTCACCCCGAACTGTCCAGCTGTCCGCCCGGGGCTGCACACTGTCTCCCGCGGGGACGGCCCTGATCGGGGTAGCCGGGCTCGCTTTCGGATCGGGAACCGCCTAACCTGTTCCTGAGTATGTCTGGAGCGCGAAGGAACGAAATTCCGGGTCGCAGCTTGCCGCAGGCACCGTTCGTGCAAGGTCGATCAGCGCTTCTGCACACGGTGGCTGCAGGGCATCCGGATGCCGCCGCGCCGGCCGGCGCGACAGGAGGAACTGCCATGAGGAACATCGGGCCCGCGACGGCGGGATGGATGATGGGGCTCGCTCTGCTCGCCTGGGGTGTCACCGAGGGTGTCGCGGTGGCCGAGGCGCAGTATCCCCGCCGCCCGGCTCGGACCGTCGTTCACCAGTATCGCCATGGACCGCTTCAGCATCAGTTCCTGTTCGAGGGCGCGCTGGCGATCCCTTACGGCGACCTGTCCGACGACTACTTCACCACCAGCCAGGGGCTCTCGCAGGAGAGCGGCTTCGAGCTCGGGGCGCGCTATCGTTACTTCCTCGCGCCGTGGCTGGCCGTCTCGCCCGCCTTCCACTACGTGGACTTCGGCGCCGACAAGGGCGTGGCCGACTTCGGCTCCGCCGGCAGCGATCTCGGTTACGTGCTCTCGACGGCCATCTACCGCTACTCGGTGGATCTGCAGAGCTTCGTCGGCGACCCCGAAGCGGTCATGCGGCCGTATCTGACCCTCGGGCTGGCGCTCAGCCACCACACCTACGAGGAGGAGGTCGAGGGCGACTGGCCGTACAAGGCGGGCTCGACCGGACTGGCCTTCTCCGGTGGAGTCGGTCTGCAGTTCGGGCCCGTGGAGGTGTCGGCGGTGTACGTGCTGGACCGGTTCGAGACCGACGCCTTGCCCACCGCTCGTGGAGAGGACGACTGGGATTGGGACCACCTGCTCGTGCGGGCGGGGATCTCGCTGGGCCGGTTCTAGGCCGGACCCGGAGTCTGGCCGGCTCGGTCGGGACGCACATCCCGGGCAAGAGGATCGAGACGCTTATTCTCGGGGCGCGCCTGAAGTCGCGCCCTTTCTCTTGTGTCCTCTTGTGTAAAGGCGACCAATTCAGTACCTTCAAAGAGATAAGATTGTCCGGATTTACGGAAAGGGGGTAGTCAAGTGATTTCTCAGACGGTTGAATACGCCCTGCGCGCCGTCCTCAGCCTGGGACGGACTCCGGACGAGGCTCAGACTGCCAAGCAGATCGCCGTCGCGATGAACGTGCCGCCCAGCTATCTGGCCAAGGTGCTGCAGTTGCTGGCCAGAGCCGGGGTGGTCCGGTCCACCCGCGGGCTGCACGGGGGCTTCCGGCTGATGAAGCGGCCCGAGCAGCTGGTGCTCCTCGAGGTGGTGAACGCTGTGCAGCCCATCCAGCGGATCCATTCGTGCCCGCTCGACATGGAGAGCCACGGCACCGACCTCTGCCCGCTGCACCGGCGGATCGATCGGGCGCTCGGGCTGGTGGAGGAAGCGTTCCGCTCCACCACCCTGGCCGACGTGCTCGACGAGCCCAACCGCTGTCCGAGCCTGGCTCGGCGCCTGCAGGAGCAGGAGATGCAGGAGCAGGAGATGGGTGAAGCCGGTGCTCGCAAGGCCGTCTGATCGTTAGTCGCAGGCCCGGGCCCACGACCCCACCACCGGGCCGCCGCCAGCCGGACCGCTCAGCTGCCTCGGATCACTGCCGCCGTTCCTCGACGGCCGCGGCAATGCCGTCAGCCGCCCGGTCGACGTCCCGCTCGGAGGTGGGTCGGCCCACCGACAGGCGCAGGGTGCCCCGTGCCCACTCGGCCGGCACTCCCATGGCCGCCAGCACCCCGGAAACCTCCCCATCCTCCGCGTGGCATGCCGCCCCCGCCGATGCCGCCACCATGCGCAGGTCGTGCACCAAAGCAGCTGCGTCCACGCCAGCGAAGCTCAAGCTCGACGTGTTGGGCAGCCGCTGCTCCGGGTGGCCGTTGACGCGCAGGTCGCCCGGACGCCGCGTGAGCGCAGCCTCGAGCCGGTCGCGCAGCTCGCGCAGGCGCGGCATCTCCTCTGCGAGTTCCTCCGCCACGATCGCGCAGGCCATGCCCAGACCCACCACCCCGGGCACGTTCTCGGTGCCGGCGCGCAGCCCGCGCTCGTGGCCGGCGCCGTGGATCTGCGGCTCCAGTACCACTCCCGCCCGCACGTAGAGAGCCCCCACGCCCTTCGGCGCATAGAGCTTGTGTCCCGCCACGCTCAGCAGGTCCACGCCCAGATCGTCCACCCGAACGGGGACCTTGCCCACCGACTGCGCCGCGTCGGTGTGCACCCATGCACCCCGGGCGTGGGCGAGGTCGGCCACCGCGCGCACCGGCTGGATGGTGCCCACCTCGTTGTTGGCGTGCATGATGGAGACGAGGATGGTGCCGTCGGTCAGGGTGCGGCCGACGTCGTCGGGATCGACCCGGCCGTCGGCGTCCACCGGCACCGTCGTGACGCGGAACCCCTGCATCGCCAGCCACCGGCACGGCTCGGTCACGGCGGGATGCTCCACGGCGGTGGTGATCACGTGGTCGCCGTGGCCCGCCGCGCGCCGCGCCAGCGCGGCGCCCTTGAGTGCCAGGTTGTTGGATTCGGAGCCGCCGCCGGTGAAGATCACCGTGTCGGGCTGGGCACCCATCAGCGCCTCGACCTGGGCCCGCGCCTCGGCCACGGCCATCCGTGCCCGCAGGCCCGTCTCGTGACCGCTGGACGGGTTGCCGAACTCGCGACCAAGGTACGGCAGCATGGCCGCGATCACTCGCGGGTCGACCGGCGTGGTGGCGTTGTAGTCGAGGTAGATAGCGGACATCGTGAGCCTCCCGCGTGGGCCGGGGGAGACCACGGTCGTATCCCTCTCCCCGGAGGCCAGGATACGCAGGGGTGGATTCCATTGCCAAGACGGTCTGTCTGGATGCCCTCGGGTGAAGATTTGCAGCGATGAGCCGGCCCGGCCCTTCGTGCTCCCCCGGTGCGGGAACCCTTCGTGCTCCTCCGATGCGGGAACCCTTCGTGCTCGTTCGGTGCCGGGTCCCATCCTGCTCGTCGGATGCCGGGCCCCACCTGCTCGACGGGTGCGGGGCCGAGGGGAACGGCTTGCGTTCGAAGCCGCTGCGGGTTTTCCTGGTGGAGCGCGGGGGCGATGCGCACCTGACGGTGCGGTACGAGTTCGTCCGGTGCGCTGGACCGATTTCGAGAGCCCATGACCGGCTGGAGGCGGGTGCACGATGATCGACGTGCGGCGGACGATCCGCGGGGGCGGCGACCGGGTGGACATCAACATGGGTCCTCTGATCGACATGGTGTTCCTGCTGCTCATCTTCTTCGTCGTCACCACCAGCTTCGTGAAGGAGGCCGGCATCGACGTGCAGCGCTCCACCGCACAGACGGCCGAGGTGAAGGAACGCGGCAACGTGATGATCGGCGTGTCGGCGGAAGGCCAGGTATTCTTCGAGGGCAAGCAAGTGGACGTGCGCAGCGTGCGCGGCCTGGTCGAGCGGGCGCTGGCCGAGGACCCGGAGAGCGGCGTGGTCGTGGTGGCGGACAAGGCGAGCGAGACCGGCACCGTGGTGCAGGTGATGGACCAGTGCCGGCTGGCCGGTGCGCAGACCGTGAGCCTGGCCGCCAGGCGGGAGTCCGAGGGATGATGCCCGGCCGCGCGCCGCTCGGCCCGTGGCGACCGGACCTCGGCCCCGGGCGTCATTCCGAATGCAGGATCAGGGCCGAGTGCGGCTGCAGGTGGTAGCGTCGCGTGACCATCGGCCGCCCCTCCTCGAACGACGTGAAGTCCGCCGGCGGCGGCAAGGCCGTGTCCACCACGCGTCTCCAGCCGGCGCCGCTGCGCGGCCGGGGCACGCGGAAATCGAGGGGGCGCCACCAGGCGTTCAACGCCAGGTAGGTGCTCTGGGTGTGGTCGGGCGCGTCCAGGGTGAAAGCCAGGCTGTGGGACCCCGTCCGCCAGTCGGGGCGGCCGGGCCAGACCCCGTGCCAGCTCAGTACGCCCCGGCTACGAGGACTGGTGACGGTCCAGTACCGGTCGTCCCCGAGCACGCGCACGCGGCGGCTGAACGCGATCAGTTCCCGGGTGAACCGCAGCAGATCGGCATGGCGTTCGAGGGCGGTCCAGTCGAACCAGCTGATCGGGTTGTCCTGGCAGTAGGCGTTGTTGTTGCCGCCCTGGGTGCGTCGCACCTCGTCGCCCATGGCCAGTAGCGGCTGGCCGTGGGCCATCATGAGCAGCACCAGGAAATTGCGCACCTGCTTCGACCGCACCCGTTGCACGTCCGGCGCGTCGCTGGGGCCCTCGACCCCGCAGTTCCAGCTCCAGTTGTGGGCGGAGCCGTCGCGGTTGGCCTCACCGTTGGCCTCGTTGTGCTTGCGGTTGTAGGTGACCAGGTCCTCGAGCGTGAACCCATCGTGGCAGGTCACCAGGTTGACGCTGCGCCAGGGCTTGAAGTGCGCGGCGGCGTAGATGTCGGGGCTGCCCACGATGCGCGCCATCAGCGACTCGATCGTGTCGTTGTCGCCTCGCCAGAAGCGGCGCCCGTCGTCGCGGAAGCGGTCGTTCCAGTGGGCGAAGCGGCGCCCCGGAAAGCCTCCCACCTGGTACAGACCGCCGAGGTCCCAGGCCTCGGCGATCAGCTCGGCGCCCGCCAGCTCCGGCTCGGTATCGACGGCCCAGATCACCGCCGTGTCGCGGCGGGGAACGCCCGTGATGTCGCGGGTGAGGGCGGAGGCCAGGTCGAAGCGGAAGCCGTCCACGTGGTAGTCGCGGACCCACGCGCGCAGCGCGTCGACGATGAGGCGCAGGCCGGCGGGGCCGGCGGCGGCGAAGGTGTTGCCGCAGCCGGTGTAGTCGACGTACTGGCGTCCGTCGGCAGAGCGGAGGTAGTACTCGCGGTCGGCGAAGCCGCGTAGCGAGAGCACCGCGCCGTGCCGCCCGCCCTCGGCGGTGTGGTTGAAGACGACGTCGAGGATCACCCGGATGCCCGCGCGGTGCAGCGCCTGCACCATCTCGCGGAACTCGCGGCGGGGGCCCAGGGGCGATCGATCGGAGCTGTACAGCGCGTGGGGGGCGAGGAACGCCACGGGACTGTAGCCCCAGTAGTTGGGCAGGCCGGCGGGCGTCTGCTGCGGATCGAACTGCTGCACCGGCAGCAGCTCCACCGCGGTCACTCCGAGCGCCTGCAGGTACGGGATCTTCTCGACCAGCCCGGCGTACGTGCCGCGCCGTTCCGCAGCCACCCCCGAGGACGGGTCGGCGGTGAAGCCCCCGACGTGCAGCTCGTAGGTCAGCGGACGCTCGCTGATCGGCGGCAGCGGGCCGTCCTCCTCCCAGGCGAAGTCGTCATCGGCGGCCACCACTCCGCGCATGGCCTCGGCCGTGTTGTCGCCCCGCAGCGTGGCGGCCGTGCGGCGGTACCGGTCGAGCCCGGTCACCACGCGCGCGTACGGGTCCAGCAGGAGCTTCTTGCCGTCGTGGGCCGGGCCCGGCAGCGGATCGTCCTCACCCGGCTGCACGCGATAGCCGTATACCTGTCCGGGCCCAGCCCCGGGCACCAGCACGTGCCAGTAGCCGCCGGTGTGATGATAACTCGCTGCCAGAGGCAAGACCCGCTGCGGCTGCGGATCGTCGGCGTTCGCGAACAGGCAGAGTTCCACCGTGGCTGCGGCAGGGGCGTAGACGGAGAAGTTCACCCCGTGCGGCGTGACCGTGGCGCCCAGGGGAGCGGGGCGGCCGGCTCCGGGCGACGTCGCGGTGACGAGAGGGGCGTCGGTCCTGGGTGTCATCGCAAGCCGCCTCGAGGGTCGGGGTCGACGTCGCGGTTCGGGGGTGCCTGGACTGTGGCCAGGATAATCTCCCCGTCGGCGACGGTCACGCCCCAATCCGCCGCGGCGTCGCTGTCGCGGCGCTTCGGACTCAAGCCACGCACCTCCGGGACGATATGCCGTCGTGACAAAGCCGCGCCCGCGGTCGGGTGCCGGAGGAGACGTCGACACCGGAGGGGATCCGGAGCGCATGGTCGCGGAAACCCTGCAGGCGCTGGCCGAGACCGCTGCGCGTAGCCTGCGCGAGGCGAACCTTCCCCCACGCGCGGTGCGCGTGTCGTCGCTGCGCGCCCGCGACCTGAACTTTCCGCTGGCGGCGCGTCTGGACATCCGCAACGGCACCACTCACCAGCTCTGGATCGGTGGCGACCGCACGCTGGCCGGCACGCTGCAGGCGCGGGGCGAGGGCGCGTTCGCCGAATTCTGCCAGTCGTTCCTGGGCACGCTCGTGCCGCGTCTGCCGACGCGACGGCCGTTCGGCGAGGTCCACGTGGAGACCGGTGGTCCCGGCATCGTGGCCACGCGCGGGGTCCGCAGCTACGTGCTGCGGCTGGATGGAGACGCCGGCTCCCTCTTCGTGGTGGCCGACGTCATCTCGCGCGCCGAGTACGAGGCCATGCGCGGCAGCAACTTCGAGGAGGGCGCCGCCGACGCCTATCTGCCCGCCGCCATCATGGGCGAGGGCGGCGAGCGTGCCGCCGGTGGCGACGGGTTGCTGGTCTACCTGCGCAAGCTCGAGGTGGACGTGCAGATCCAGGTGCCGGTGGAGGGTGGCGTCCAGCTTCACAACGGGATCGTGATCGGCCGCGGGGACGTGGACGGGAACAAGGGCTTCGTCGTGGCCATGGACCTGCCCGCAGCCGACGAGACTCCGCTGCAGCCCGGCAGCGAGGTGCACGTGCACACCGGTGTGCGCGGCAAGTACCTGGCGTTCAACACCACCTACCTGGGCAAGCTGTGCCGGACGCTCGGTGCCGGGGCCGCGCTCACCTGCCCCGTGTTCGCGGTGCCGGCGGAGGTCCGCTCCGCGCAGCGGCGCAGCGCGTTTCGTGTGGAGACCACCACGCGCATCGTGGCGGAACTGGAGCGGGTGGAGCGGGATCCCGAAGGCGGGGAGCCTGCCGCGGGTCCCAGCATCCTCGCCCAGGTGCAGGACCTCAGCTTCACCGGTGCGCGACTGGGCGGAGCCGAGGGCAGCCTGCGCCCGTACTTCGCCACGGGCGACCTGGTGCGCTGCCGGATGGTCTTCCCTGGACTCGAGCGGCTGACGGCCGTGGACGCTGTGATCCGGCGGGTGGACACCGTTCCGGCCGACCGCAACGAACGTCAGGACGTGATGGGAATCGAGTTCCAGGTCACCAGCGCCGCCAGTCGTCATCACCTCGAGTTCATCCGCGAGTACGTCCTCTCCGAGCAGCGCGCGCTCCTCGCCCGCCGCGTCCACGTGTTGCCCTGAACCCGCCTCCATGCGCCGCCCGCGGGAGCGATCGACCCTCCTGACCCGTGGCACGCGCCTTGCCGCACACGCTGAGGGAACCGAGGGAAGTCGTTGCAAATCGAGGAATAACGCGTTTCGCGATGCGCCGCTCGCGCAGAATGCAAGCGCCGTCCGGACGCCGAGGGCAAAAAACCATAGCAAGGCGCAGGCGTGATGAACCGTAAGACCCTTTCTCCCGTCGCCGTCGCGCTGGCTCTGACCGCGGCAGCCTGGCCGGGCGTTGCCGCCGCGTTCGATCACCTGGAAATCACGGTGGTCGGCGCGAACGTCGTGGACGGACATCCCGCCGTGACCGTGGAAATGGGCTTCACCGTGCTCGTGCGCGCGGTGAACACGGACGGCTCCACCGACGTCTTCGCCGACTTCATCAACGCTCAGCTGAACTCGCCGGACGTGGCGGCATCCCTGCCCGCCGGCGCGTACCTGCAGAACGGCGAGCGCCAGTTCGACAACGTGCGCTTCCTGGGCGCAGGCCAGCCCGTGCGGCTGCGCGTGTACGACGCCGACGACGGCTCGGTGCCGCCCGGCGTCGTGCTCATCAACAGCTACAACTTCGTTGATCGCTTCACCGTCACCGTGCCCGCGGGCGACAAGTTCGTGGATCAGCCGGTGGCGGCCACGCTGACGGCGCTCGATCACACCGGCGCGGTGGTGCGCAACTTCGGCGATGACGTCGTGCTCGATGCGCTCGTGGGACACTTCTCCACCGGTCCGACGATCACCGTGCCCGGCAGCGCCTTCAGCCTGGGCACGGCCGTGGTGCCGGTCACGTTCTGGGGCACCGATCCGGTGACGCGCGAGAACACCCTGTCGGCCCTGAACTCGGTGATCTATCCGGGGCAGGCGCTCGCAGCGCGCGGCTCGTGCACCGTGTCGCCGCTGCGGCCGGGATCCCTGCAGGAGATCGTTCTGCTCCTGCCGGGGGAGGCGCTCACGCCCGGCGTGAGTCCCGGCAAGAGCGGCACGCCGGTGCCGCAGACCTCGGGCTCCAGCTTCGGCGGCATCACGGTGTACGCCACCGACCGGCGCTGGAACCCGGTGGAGGCCGGTCCCTACCCGAGTCTCGCCTGGACCAGCAGCGATGCGTCGGCCGGGGTCGCGCTGCCGCCGAGCGGGGTGATGACCAGCAACCCGGGCACCGGCTACACGGCGGCCCTGATCGCGTCCGGCTCGGCCTGGATCGCCGCCACCGCCAGCGGCGCCGCCACCGGCACCAGCCGCAGCGACCTGGTGATCAATCCGCAGGGACTGCATCACTTCGAGTTCGACGCGAGCGTCTGGGACCCCGCCGACCCTCAGGTGACGACGATCCCGTTCAACGTCCGGATCATCGCTCGCGACTCCAACGGCAACGTCTTCCCGCTCAACGGCGCGGTGAGTCTGCGCGCGCGCATCGGCGCCGCCGACGAGAGCGCCGACTACATCATCACCAACAACGCCACCTTCACGAACGGCTACCTCGACGCGCTGGTGCAGGTCACCAAGCGCGGGTTCAGCACGCGGCTGATCGTGGATTCCGGCGTGGTGGGCGAGTCGCCGCCGTTCCAGGTGAACTCCGGCCCTTGCGAGAAGATCCTCGTGTCGTTCCCGGGCGAGACCTGGACGCCCGGTCTGAACGATCCCGAGTTCAGCGGCAACCTGGGCTCACCCGACCCCGCGGTCGCCGGGCAGGTGATCCAGCCGGTGACGCTGCGGCCGGTGGACCGGTACAACAACCTGGCGCCCGGCACGCGCAACGTGACGCTCAGCTGTCCCAGCGGCTACTTCTCGCTGCCGGACCACCCCAGCAACGTGGTGTCGGTCTCCAATCCGGTGGACGTGCGCCTGATCCTCCGCACCGCCGTCCGCGCCCAGTACCTGCAGGCCCAGTCCAGCGGCATCACCGCCCGCAATTCGTCGCGGGTCACGGTCACGCCGGCCGGTTTCCAGCGACTCGTGGTGGAGGCGCCCGGCGAGACGCTCGAGCCCGGCGTCTTCGACACCATCGAGGACGACGGCAAGATCGGCCACCCGTCCGCCCAGGATGCGGGCGTGCCGTTCGAGGTGACCGTCTTCGCCTGCGATCCGTACTGGAACCCGGTGAGTGACCTGTCGCCCGCCCTGCCGATGGCGGTCGACTTCTCCAGCAGCGATGTCGCGGCCGCCCTGCCGGGCAGTCCGCAGGCGCTCAACGACAACACGTCCGAGTTCCAGGTGACGCTGATCACGCTGGCCGACCCGAATCAGCAGACGATCCGGGTGGACGATCGCGCCAGCGCGGCCTGGGCCTACGCGACCATTCCGATCAAGGCGGGGGCGATCGACCACTTCGAGGTCGGCATCAACGGACGCACCAACCCCACGCCCGCGGATCCGCTGGACCCCATCCCGGACCATCGCGCCGGCTCGTCGCTGCCCAACGTCACCATCGTGGCGCGCGATCAGTTCGGAAACCACATCGCCGACTACGCCGACGAGGTGACCCTCTGGGTGAACCACGGCGAAGGCGTGCTCACTCCCACCTCGGTGGATCTGGGCGACGGCTACGGGACGGGCTCGTACCGCGGCGTATGGCGCGGCTCCATCCGGATCACCCGCACCGGCCAGGACGTGCGCCTCTTCGTGCGCGAGGAGACGTACGCCAAGACCGACAGCTCGAATGCCTTCACGGTGTTCGCCGACGCCCGGGACTACGCCGACCTGCTGTTGCTGCTGCCCGGGGAGACCCACACCCCGGGAATCGCGCCCGGCAAGGTGGGCACGCCGCTGCCGGTGGCGGCCGGCGATCCCGTGGTGGCCCGCGTGCTGGCCACGGATGCCTGGTGGAACCAGGTGCCGGCGCGGCCCCAGGTGCATCTGGGCAGCAGCAGCTACTTCCAGATGATCTCGGACAACGATCAGCCCCTGGGCGTGGACGGCAGCCGCACGTGCGACCTGTTCTTCCGCACGGCCACGAACCACGTCCTGCAGGCGCACGACCTGATCGCGCCGGCGGTGAACGACACCAGCACCATCGCCGTGACGCCCGGAGCGATCGACCGGCTCATGCTGCTGCTGCCCGGCGAGGCGCCCAACCCCGGCGGTCCGGAGACCGACGGCAAGACGGGCGCGCCCGCCATGCAGACCGCCAGCCTGCAGTTCGACGTGCGGATCCGGTCCACGGACCAGTTCTGGAACCTGGTGGACAACAGCACCGAGCGCATCGCGCTGGCGAGCGACGACGACTCCATCACGCCCACCAATCCGCTGAACAACGGCCAGGCCCTGGTCAACGGCGAGATCGTCATGCCGCTGTTCCTGATCTCGACCGGGTATGTGACGCTGGCGGCCTCGGCCCTCGACCACACCGATATCACGGGCCAGATGGCCACCGTCCAGGTGGACCAGGGCGCTCACTACCAGATCACCACGCCGGCGACGGCGTTCGTGGGGCCCCCGTCCACGTTCACCATGTCCGTGGCGCTGGTCGACAGCGGCGGCACGCCCCTGGCCGACGCCAACAACTGGGTGACCATCGAGGCGCTGAAGTCGAACTACGAACCCGCCAGCAGCGTCCTGCAGGTGACGCAGGCCCAGCTCGCCAGCGGCAGCGCGACCATCACGAGCCAGGCGTACGACACGGTGGAGGACATCGTCGTCCGCATCACCGACAACTCGGGACGTCAGAGCTACAGCTCGACCGTCCAGATGTTGACCAACGGCCTGGAGTACGTGGTCACCGTGGAGAGCTACCGGGCGCGGGTGGGGCCGCCCAGCACGTTCCCCGTCCGGGTGCAGCTGCGCGACGTCGACACCCAGACCCTCATCGACGACGACCGGCGCTTTGACGTGACCGTGATGGCGGCCGGCGGCGGCGTGGGCCAGGGCGTGTGGGGCACCACGAGCCAGCGGCTCGACCATGGCGCCATCAGTTTCCAGCAGAGCTATACCCGCGCGGAGAACATCTACGTCACCGTGTCCGACGCCACGGGCCTGAGCGGTTCCAGCCCGGTGTTCCCGGTGGCCGCCGACGGCTACAAGCGCCTGCAGATCATCGCCCCGGGGGAGGTGGTGCGCGCCGGCATCCCGCAGTTCGAGGACAGCGGCAAGGAGGGCACGCCCACCACCCAGCGCTCAGGCGAGCCTTTCCCCATCACGGTGCGCGCGGTCGACCAGTACTGGAACCTGGCCGACTCCACCAACACGGGCCGTCTGCGGCTGGTGGCGAGCGACAACTCGTTCGCGCAGCCCGGCAACCCCGACCAGACCGACGTGCCGTTCATCAACGGCCGGCGCACCTTCAACGGCTTCCTCACCGACGAGGGCACCGTCTCCGTGACGGCCTACGACGAGAACGACCTGGCCAGGCCGAGCCAGAGCAGCCACGTGCCGGTGAACCCACCCTACGAGTACGAGATCGCCGTGCCGGACGCGGCGTCCACCGGACCGGTGCCCGGGTTCCAGGTCACCGTGAAGCTCATCGACCCGGTGACCGGGCTGGTGGTGCCCACGGCGCAGAACCGCTTCCGCATGACCGCGCTCCTGCCGAACCGCGGCGCGGCCAGCGGCACCCTCGGCGTGACGGAGGCGCAGCTCATCGGCGGCTTCTGCGTGCTCAACGCTCAGAGCTACAGCACGGTCGAGGACATCATCATCCGCGTGACCGACGACTTCGGCCGCGAGGCCTTCAGTTCCGTCATCGCGATGGAGACCGGTGGGCTCTACTACGCGGTGACGGTCCCGGACACCGCCGTCGTGGGGCCGCCCGCGACCTTCCCGCTGCGGGTGGAACTGATCGACAGCAACACCGGCCAGCGCGTGACCACGCAGGACCGCCTCTTCGACATCCGCGTCATGAGCGCCCGCACCGGTCTGCCCGGCACCGGCCAGCTCGAGGTGGCGCAGGGGATGCTGGACCAGGGGGCGCGCTCGGTGGCGGAGGCGTACTCGCGTGCCGAGGACATCTTCATCGTGGTCGGCGACAGCAGCGGTGTCACCGGCATCAGCAACACCTGCCGCATGCTCGCCGACGGCTTCAAGCGCATCCAGATCGTCGCACCGGGCGAAACCCCGGATCCGGGTCAACTCGCCGGCGACGGCAAGACCGGCACCGTGCTCACGCAGCAGGCCGAGGTGCCGTTCGTGCTGACCGTGCGCGCGGTGGATCAGTACTGGAACCTGGTGGAGACCGTGGCCGACGGGGCGATCACCCTTTCGAGCTCGGGCGGCCAGCTGGACGTCGTGCGCGCGGACGACCGGGACGCCCCCTTCATCAACGGCAGCCGCGACATCGAGGTGGTGCTGGGGAACCCCGGAGTGGTGGCGGTCTTCGCCACCGACCCGGCGCATCCCACGGTCAGCTCGGGTCGCGTGGACGTGCCGGTCAACGAGGCGGCGTACGAGATCGTCCTGCCCGAGCCGGCGGTGGTGACGGCCGGACCGCCGGCCACCTTCGCGCTCACCGTGCGCCTGGTGAACCCCGATACCGGCGAGCGCATCAACGCCGGCAACGACTTCACGATGACCGCGTTGCTGCCCAGCCGGGACGGCGCCACCGGCACCCTGGGGATCGGCGAAGGCACCCTCACCGGCGGCGAGGCCGTGATCGGCGGCCAGTCGTACGGCGTGAGCGAACCGATCGTCATCCGTGTCCGTGATGCGCGCGGCCGCGAGGCGATCAGCGAGGTTCTCACCGTGGTGCCCGAGGGCGTCCGCTATGCCGTGGACGTGCCGGACACCGTCTTCGCCGGCCAGCCCTTCGCGATGACGGTGCGCCGCGTGGACATCGTCACCGGTCAACTCGTGACCAACGACGATCGCACCTTCCTGGTGCGCGCGTTCAGCGGCAACGCTCCCCGGCCCGACCCGTCGCTCACCCCCAGCGGCGTGCTGTCCGACACGATGGGCACGACGGCCGGCGGAACGCGTACCTTCACGGCCCAGCGCTACGACCGCGCCGAGTCCATCTACCTGCGGATCAGCGACGATTCGGGCGAGCGCTTCTTCACCGAGACGATCACGGTGCTGGCGGCGCCGCTGGCGCGGCTGCGGGTCTGGGCCGAGGACATCCCGGGTCGCGTGCTCGACCGTCCGCTGCGACCGGGCGAATCGGCGCTGCTGCAGGTACGCGCCACCGACCACGCGGGCAACGCCGTACCCGGCTGCGGCGTGAACCTGCACGTTATCGACGGCGACGGCCGTCTGGGCAGCGCCAAGGAGCTGTCCTACGGTCTGACCGTGGACGTCAACGGGCGCGGCACGGTGGAACTGTCGATCGTCGACTTCGGGTCGCGTGACGTGCTGCTGCAGGCGGCCGCGGGGGAGATCCTCAGCGACGCGCTGCGCCTGGACGTGACCGGTCCGCCGGTGACGTCCGTCACGTTCGAGCCTGAGGCCTCGGCCTACGGCGACGGCTGGTACGTGCTGCCGACCACCGAGATCACCCTCACGGCCACCACCGAGGACGCCGGGGGCGTCCAGGCGATCCTCTTCGACGTGGACGTGGTGGACCCGCCGCGCCCGGCTGCCGTCTACGCCGGCTCCTTCACCCTGGCCGGGCTGGGCCTGGACGCGAGCGCCTCCGGCACGCACGTGCTGCGGTTCTATGCCGAGGAGAGCAGCGGCATCCTCGAGCAGGTGCGGTCGGTCACTCTCTACACGGCCACCCAGCTCACCACCGACCAGCAGATCACCAACCGGCCCAACCCGTTCCGGGCCGGCCGGGAGCAGACGATCGTCCTCTTCCGGCCCGAGGCCACCGGCCGGGTGACCGTGTCGCTGTACGACCTGTACGGCGACCTGGTGCTCACCGACCAGATGGACGTGTCCGCCGGCGGCACTGAGCAGTTCGTCTGGGACGGTCGCAACGGCAAGGGCCACGTGGTGGCGAACGGCGGCTACATCTGCCGCATCCACGGCAACGGCATGGACCTCCGCCGCAAGATCGCGGTGGTCAAGTGACGTCGAGCGAGAGCGGAGACAGCGACATGACAGCAGCTCAGAAGACGATGCGCACGATCCTGGCCGCGACCCTGCTGGTTTCCATCCTCGTGGCGGCGCCGGCGGCGGTGCCGGTCGCGGTGGCGGGCGGCAGTGACGGCGGCATACCGGGTTCGTTCCTCCGCTTCGGCGCCAGCGCCCGCAGCCTGGCCCTGGGGAACGCGGTGGCCGGCGTCAGCGACGACGTGGCCACCGCCTACTGGAACCCGGCGGGGCTCGCGCAGCTGCGCACGATGGAGATCACGGGCATGGGTGCCACGCTCTTCGAGGACACCCAGTACGGTTTCCTGGCCCTCGGCCTGCCGACCGAGTCGTGGGGAACGTTCGCCCTCGGCGCCACGATGACCACCAGCGGGGAATTCCAGCGTGCGACGATCTTCGACGATCTCGACGAGACCTTCAGCGAGCAGGAGGGCATCTTCTCGGTCAGCTACGCGAACGGTGGCAGCCGCTTCGCCTGGGGATTCACGCTCAAGCACGTGAGCCAGGAAATCGCGGGCGCGCGGGGCAGCGCCACCGGCGCCGACGTGGGGCTGTTCTTCCGGCCTCACCGGAACCTGAGCGTCGGCGCCGCGGTGCAGAACGCGCTGGCGCCGACGATCACGCTGGACGAGGACGAGGAGGAGCTGGTGCGCAGCGGCCGCGTCGGTCTGGCGCTCCGCTTTTTGAACGACCGCTTGCTGGTCATGAGCGACCTGGTGAAGACCCGCTTCCGGGACGCCGGACTCCACAGCGGCCTCGAGCTGTGGCCGGTGCGGACCATGGCCCTGCGCGGCGGCTGGGATTCTGAACTGGAGCAGTGGTCCGCCGGCGCCGGACTGCGCTGGGAGAACTGGCAGTTCGACTACGCCTTCGTCGACACCGATCTGGGCGCGAAGAACGTGGTGAGCGCCACGCTGCGGTTCGGCGTGCCCTACGGGGTGAAGATGCAGCGCGACCGCGCGCTCTTCAGTCCCTCGGGCAGCGATCGCGACGTGACCTTCGCCATCGCCACCGCCGTCCGTGGCGACGTGGAGTCGTGGCGGCTGGAGGTGCGCGACGGGCAGGACCGTCTGGTGAAGTCGATGCAGGGCAATGGCAACCCGCCCGACGGCGTGAGCTGGGGTGGCGACGACGAGGACGGCCGTCTGGTGCCCGACGGGACCTACGAGGCCCGCGTGGTGATCCTGGACGCGCTCGGCCAGCACTGGGACTCGCGGACCGACGTGGAGGTGCTCGGATTCCAGGACCGGACCCGCGTGCCGATCCGCGTGGAGATCAGCGGCAGCGGCAACGACGGCGACGACGCCACAGGGGGTAAGGACCGATGAGTGCAAGCAGCAAGCGCAGCGGTGTCCTGACCGCCCTGGTGGCAGCGCTGATGATGATGGTCACGGCGACCGCCGGTGCGGCACCCGAGCGCGACCGGCAGGTTCCCACCGAGGCGGCGCTCTGGCAGGCAGCCGGTCAGGCGTACGCGGGCGGCACCGACAGGTCGGCCGCCATGCAGCAGTACCGGCTCTTCGTTCAGAGCTACGGCGGCAGCCGCCGGGCCGCGGCCGCCCAGTACATGCTCGCGGAATGCTACTTCGCCGCCGGCGACTACCAGGCCGCTCTGGCCGAGTACGACCGGGTGAAGGGCCGCAAGGGCCTGGACGACCATCTGCGCGCCAGCGTGTTGCTGCGGCAGGGCGAGTGCCACTTCAACCTCGGCCGCTTCGACGAGGCGGTGGCCGCCTACGATCGGCTGGTGCAGAAGTACGATCACACCTTCCTCCTGGCAGAGGGACTGTACGAGCTGGGTCTGGCCTACATCGTCCAGGGCAACTGGCTGAAGCTGCGCACCGCCTACCGGGAACTGCTGGAACGTCGCCCCGGCTACCGCGACCTGCCGCAGGTGAAGTTCGCGCTCGGCCTCTTCGCCTACCAGGAGCAGAACTACGAGGAGGCGGTGGAATACTTCCAGGAGGTGCCCAGCGACCGCGGTCTCTATTACCTGGGCCGCTGCCTCGAGGACACGGGCCAGTACATCCTGGCCATCCAGCGCTACAAGCAGGTGCTGCGGCAGTATCCGGACAGCCCGCTCGCCGACGACGTGGCCTTCTCCATCGCCGAGGCGTTCTACCGCTCGGGCCAGAACACCGTGGCCGTGCGCAGCTATCGCGCATTCCTGGAGAGTCATCCTGACTCGCCGTTCGTACCCAACGCGCGCTACAAGATGGCGTGTGTCACCTACCGCGAGGGCCGCTACGACGAGTCGATCCGGCAGCTCCAGGAGATCACGCGACTCTTCCCCGATCAGATGATCTGCGCCTACGCGCAGTACCTGATCGGCGACTGCCACATGAAGCTCGACAGCACGGCGGAGGCTATCTTCGCCTACACCGACGTGATCAGGCGGTTCGAGGAGAGCCAGGTGGCCAGCGCCGCCATGCACAAGGTGGTGTACGCCTACGCTCAGGAGGAGAACTGGAGCCAGGCGATCATCCTGGCCAGGGAGTTCCTGCAGCGGTACCCCGGCGATCCCCTGGCGCCCCGTGTGCGCGTGCTGCAGGGCTTCTGCCACTATCGGCTGGAGGAGTATCATCAGGCCGTGATGGCCTTCCAGAACGTGGTGGACAAGCACGTGAACACGGACGTCGCCGAGCGGGCGCTGTTCCTCTCCACGCTCGCGTACTTCAAGACGGGCCAGCTGGACCGCGTGCTGACGAACTACAACTACATCGCCAGCAAGCTGCTGCCCACGCCCTCCTTCTGGCGTGCGCGCACCTACTACTACCTCGGCGAGGCCTACTTCGCGCAGGGCCTGTACCGGCAGGCGGGCGGCATGTACCGCCTGGTGCTCACCGGCTATCCGCGGAGCAACGTGGCCGCCGCCGCCCTGCAGGGGCTGGTGGCGAGCCTCAGCCGCACGGGCGAGTACCAGCTGGCGCTCGACGAGCAGCAGAAGTTCCTGCTGGCGCTGGCCAATGCCGCCAGCGAGCAGGGAACCAACAGTCTGGCCGTGGGCAGCATCTACTTCAACCAGCGCCGGTACGAAGAGGCGCTGAAGCAGTTCACGGACTTCCTGGAGAAGCACCCGGACGACCCGGGCGCCGCCTCCGCGCTCGCCAACCAGGGCGACTGCTACTACCGGCTGCAGTACTACGACCAGGCCATCGAATCGTGGGCGTCGCTGCTGGCGCGCTTCCCGGCGGCTCCCGAGGCCGAGGGGGCGGTGTACCGCATCGCCGACACCCAGTTCGGGCTCGGCCGCTACGAGCAGGCCCAGCGGACCTTCCGCCGATTGCAGACCCAGTTCCCGGACGGCGAGCACACGGCCGACGCGCTGTTCGGGGTGGCCAACTGCGCCTACAACCTGCAGCAGGACGAGCTGGCCATCTCGGCGTTCGGCGACTTCATCTCCGCCTATCCCGGTGACGAGCGGGTGGAGGATGCCGAGCTGGGCATCCAGTCCTGCTACTACCGCGGCGGCAAGGACATGGAGGAGTACCTGGACCGGCACCCGGACAGCGCTCTCGCTGCCGACGTCTACTGGAACAAGGGCCAGGACTCGTTCGCGGCCGGCGACTGGAGCGAGGCCGCCCGGGCGTTCGAGAAGGTCACGCTCGACTACCCCGGCAGCGAGTCGGGGCCGGGAGCGCTCTTCTACCTGGCCGAGAGTTACTACCGGCAGGAGTCGCTGGAGCAGGCCCTGGCCGGCTACCAGAACTTCGTGACCACCCACCCCGGCCACGAGCTTTCGGAGCTGTCGCACCTGCGCGCCGCCACCGTGCTGTTCAAGCTCGAGCGGTTCGAGGAGGCGGCCCAGGCCTACGAGGTCCTCACCGACCTGTTCCCGGACGGCCAGTACCGGCCGCTGGCGGCGTACAACGCGGCCATCTGCTACCAGGAGCTCGAGGACTGGCATGCGGCCATCGGCGGCTACCTCCGCTTCGTCGAGGAGCACCCCGGCGACGAGAACGCCCGCGGCATCTGGTTGCAGGTGGCGGGGCTCTACCAGAACGAGCTGGGCGACTTCCGCGCCGCCGCCGACGCGTACGGCAAGGCGCTGGCGCACGGCGAGACGGGCCGCAGCGAGGCCGGGTACCGTCAGGGCGAGTGCCTGCAGAAGGCCGGCGATCTCGACGGCGCGCTCGGCCACTACGAGATCTCCGCCAGCGACGGTGGAGCCGATCCGTTCCGGGTGGCCTCCCTGGCGGCCATCGGCGAGATCCTCGAGCAACGTGGCGACTGGTCGGGTGCCATCGGCGCCTATCAGCGGATCGTCGACGCGGGCGGCAAGCCCGAGTGGACGCAGATGGCCCAGGAACGCATCGCGGCGATCAGGGCCGGCATCGGCGGTTGACGCCGCTCCGATCCGGGTCGCCCAGCGCGGCGCCGCCGGTGTCCCCACCGGCGGCGCCGTCGTGCCCGGCGCGGAAGGATACGCCCCCCCGAGGCGGCACGCGCCGTGGCACGCTACCTGCAGCCGTCCTGAACGACGGCGATGCCGGGTTGCAAACCGCCCTTAGAGCCCGCCACCGCCCGCGCGACCTCGCAGATTGCACGCCGCCTCCCCCGGGGAGTGCGCTCATTCCGCCACGCGGCGGCCGCCCCGGCGGCCAGAGCAGAGAGGTAAGGCTCCATGTTCGGCGATCTCTCCTTGTTCGACGTCTTCATCGCGTCGCCCACCATGCTCGTGCTGGTCGCCTGCTCCATCGTGACGGTCGGCTTCGCCATCGAGCGCACGCTCTACTTCAACGCCTCGCGCACGGACGTGCGCCGGTTCATGACCGAGTTGACCAATCGCATGAAGGCGGACCCGCGGAGCGCCCTCGACTTCTGCACGAAGCAGCGCTCCCCCGTCGGCCGCGTGATGGCGCAGGGGATCACCCATGTCGGCCGCCCGCGCGAGGAACTGGCCCAGCGCCTGAACACCGCCATCGACATGGAACAGGTGGAGATGGAGCGCAACCTCGGCGTGCTGGGCACGATGAGCAACATCGCTCCGCTGCTCGGTCTGCTGGGTACGGTCATCGGCATCATCCGCGCCTTCGCGGACATCGCCCGCACCGGGTCCGGCGGCGGCGCCGTGGTGGCGATGGGCGTGTCCGAGGCGCTGCTGACCACGGCTGCGGGTATCATCGTGGCGGTCATCGCGACGGTGTTCTTCAACGCCTTCGTGCGGCGGATCCGCATTCGCGTCGCCCAGCTCGAGGATGCCCGTGAGGCGTTCTTCACCCTCTGGGCCCAGTTCCACCGGCGGGCCCGCGCGGCAGCGCCCGCGGCGACGGCCGCGGCCGGCCGGTCCGCAGCCGCCGCACCTCAGCAGGCCGAGCCGGTGGCCGCGCTGAGGTAGGCTCCCGGGTTCCGAACGCAGCTGCAACGCGAGGAAGGCATCATGGCGGTGGCGAGAAAGAGCGGGATGTTCCAGGGACAGAACGAGGCCAACATCACGCCCCTGGCCGACGTGACCACGACCCTCATCGTGGTCTTCCTGATCACCATGCCCGCGATCATGTGGAACGGGATCCAGGTGAACCAGGCGGAGGCCGGCACCGAGAATGCCCAGGTGCAGCCCACCCAGGTGCATGACGACAAGCTGGTCACGGTCGAGGTGCAGCCCGAGGGGCTGCGGCTGGACGGACGCGCCGTCACGGCGGCCGAGCTGGACGCGGAGTTGCCCGCGCTCCTGCGCGAGCGCGAAGACCGCACGGTGGTGATCATCCCGCACGACGACGTGTCGCTCGGACGGGTGGTCGAGGCGCTCGACATCGCCAAGGCGAGCGGCGCCGAGGGGCTGGCCCTGCTGAACCGGATCGGGGGAGACCAGTGAGGAAGCAGCCCTACGGCGTGGAAACCCGGGTGACCGTGGTGCCCATCATCAACGTCTCGCTGGTGGTGGTGCTCACGCTGATGATGATCGCGCCGTTCCTGAGCGGCCAGGAAGTGGACGTGGACCTGCCCGAGGCGCGCGCCGCCGAGGTCGACGATACGGACAACATCGAGATCACCTACACGCTCGGCCACGAGATCTTCATCGGGGAGGACCAGGTGACGCTGTCCGAGGTGCCGGCGTACCTGGGTGTCCTGTTCGCGGAACTGCCCCACGCCGTTGCCGTGGTGAAGGCGGACCAGGGCGTGCGCTACGGGGACGTGGAACGCCTGATCGCCGCGGTCGAGGGTTCGCAGGCCCGGCGGATCGCGCTGGCCACCCGGCCCAAGGACGGGGAGGCGCAGCGATGATCCGGCAGGCCATCGACCGCTCGCGGCCCACCGGAGGCGGCATGGCGGTCAGCTGCATCCTGCACGGCGGGTTGCTGCTCCTGCTGATCGTGACGATGGGACGGCAGGCGGCCGAACTCGGCGGAGACGACCCGTTGACCGAGATCGCGTACATCGAGGCGCGGTACGGCGAGGACGTGGCGGCGAAGGTGAAGCTGCGGGAGAAGCTCCGTCGGCCGGAGCCGCCGGGCATGGGCGTGAGCACCGATTCGGCCGTGAAGCAGGCGCGCGAGCCGGAGGCGACCCCGGGAGCTGCGCCCCGTCCCGAACCGCGGGCGGCGCTGGCGCAGGCGGCGTTCCTGCCCCGATCGCCCGAGTTGCCGACGCGGACGGCCGTGACGCAGGTGGCCGCGCCGGAAATGACGCCCGCCGCCATCGAGCAGCCGGCGCTGGCGGAAGCCCTGCCGCTGCAGGCCCGCACGGCGCCGCCGCCGGCCCGCAGGATCATCGACCCCAGCAAGCTGGCGGGCGACACCGCCGGCCTGGTGGCCGAGGCCCGGGCGACCCCGACGGCGCAGCCGATGGAGCGTGATGCGTTCGTACCCCGCGCCGGCGGCGCGCTGGACGCCCGCCGGGGCGCACTGGCCACCGGCGAGATGTCGGTGGCGGCCGCCACGCGCCCGCAAAGCGACAGCGTGGTGGAGGCGCCTGCGACCCTGGGACAGGGCGGCAGCCTGCAGGGTCGCGGACGGGCCGCGGCCGCTCCGGCCGGCGGGGCGAGCCTGCAGCCGGCCGATCGCGACCGCTCCGGCACCACCGGCGGGCAGGGCGTCGTGGACGTGGCGGGTCCGAGCGGCGGCGGGGGCGCGGAGACGGGCCGCAAGACCGTGCTGGACTATGGCAGCGGCGGTGGTGGGCGCGGGGGCGGGCTGGCCGGCCGGCGCACCCGGCTCGTCGAGCCGGCCACCAGCAGCGCCATCGCGGCGGGCGAGACCGGCGGCGCGCCGGCGGCGAGCCGGCCGCAGGAGGTGGTCGAGGCTGTCACCGGCGACCAGGGCGTCGGCATGACCATCAGCGGCCAGATCAAGGGACGGAACATCCTGCACCGGGTGGCGCCCGCGTACTCCCGGGAGGCGCGACGCAACGGCTGGGAGGGGATGGTGTCGGTGCACTTCACGGTGCTTGCCGACGGTCGCGTGAAGGACAACGTCTACTTCGAGCAGACCTCCGTGCATCGCGACCTCAACCGTGCCGCCATGGAGGCCATCAAGCAGTTCCGCTTCGCACCGCTGCCGGCCGAGCAGGCGGCCGTGGAACAGTGGGGCGTGATCACCATCGTCTTCCGCCTGAGCTAGAGGCGCCGGCCCGTCGCGCGGAAGGAACGTTGCAGCAGCGGGAGAATCACGATGCGGACCGAGGCAGCGGACACGAACCGAGCACGAGACAGCGTGAGCTTTCCGGGTCGAGAACGTGACTCGCACGCGGCTGCGGCCAGGGCCGAGTCTAGGGCCCCGACCAGAGTCGCGGCCACGGCGGCGGCGATCCTGGCGATCCTGACCTTCCTGGTCCTCGTCGCTGCCGCGACCGCGGACGAGCCTTCCGCCGCCGCCCCGGTGCAGCCGGCCGCCTCGCCGCCAGCTGAGCGGCCCGCATCGTTAGCCGCGGAGCAGCCGGCCGCCTCGCCAGCCGCGGCGCAGCCGGCCGCCTCGCCAGCCGAGCAGCCGTTCACCGGGGCCGGCGAGTCGGGTGCGGTGCTGCCGGAGATGGTGGTGGAGGCGGAGAACGCCGTGCGGCAGAAGATCGAGAAGGGGACGTTCGAGTTCCCCCTCGATGCGGCCACGGTCGACTCGTTCCTCACCGCCATGGACGACCTTGCGCTCGGCGTGAGCCCCGTGTCCGGTCTACAGCCCCACCTGAACAATCTCGAGCGCCTGGCCAGCGACCAGCCCCCGCACTACTGGATCCAGGACATGGCCACCACGCCGGTGGTCACGTTCTATCCGGCCGCCCACGAGGGCCACGCGCCGCAGCAGTGGTCGCTGACGATCACCGATTTCCGCGGCAGTCCGTTCAAGACCTTCCAGGGTGGGGGAGCGCCGCCGCGGGAAGTCGCCTGGAACGGACGCGGCGACCAGGACGAGATGCTCAGGGTGGGTTACCCGTACAGCTACGTGTTCGCCGTGACCGACAAGGGCACCAACACCTACAACTACGCGGGCGTGAGCTTCCGCATCCCCGCCCTCGACTACCGCCGCGACGGCGACCGCGTCCTGGAGATCGCGGGCGGCCAGCTCTTCGTGCGCGAGGAGACCGCGCTGACCGCGGCCGGCCGCGAGTGGCTGACCCGGGCTTGCGACGAGATCCGCCGCCACCCGTACTCCCCGGTGCGCGTGGTGGTCGTCGCCGAGGCGGAGCCGCTGGCGGCGCGGCGCGCCGATGCCGTGGCGACGTTCCTCGCCGACAGCATGATCCTGCCCCGCGAACAGGTGGAGACGGGGGCCGTGCAGCGACCCGACCTGCGCGCCGAACTGGACGGATCGGTGTCGATCGTCATCGAACACGTGGAGTAGTCCCGCGAGGATGCCGCGCTCGACCCCCTGGCGCGGCTGTGACGGCGGCCCCCGGGTTTCCGGCGGGCCGCCGCTCTTTCCGTCTCATGTTTGCGTTCCGGTCTGCTCCGTCCGCCCGGGTGGCGTGGGCCGCGCTGCTGCGGCCGTCGCGGCCCACCGCGGGGCGGCCGGCCGGGCCGGTCTCCGGTGCGTGCAGTGCCTCGTCCTGGGCCCGGGCTGGAGATCGCTGCGTCCCACCCGTATCTTAACCCGAACTATTCATGGGCGGCCGTAGCGAGGGTGCGGCAAATGCCCGCCAGAATACGACCTCGCAAGGATCGGCGAGGGGGCGTCGCCGGTGCGCGACGTTGACCGAGCCGATCCGAGAAGGTGTGTTCTGGCGGGCATTTGACCAGCCGCAATAGGCCGCTCATGAAGAATGCGGCTAACGGACCCCACGCCCGACGATCCGGTCGGAGACAATCCCTGGATGGTGGACCATGCTCGACCTCAGCCGTCTGAACGACCATTCGCACGAATTCGCCCGCCGCCTGTTCCGGGAGTTTCCGGAATGGTGCCGCTTCGCCCGGTTCGATCCATACGAGGAATTCGAGAAGGAAGCGTTGCTGGTGGAAGTACCCCGCCCGGCGGAGGGCGGCATGCACGGCCTGTTCGTCACCACCAGCGAATGGGAGGTGTCCGTCGGATTCGGTGAGAGCTTCCACGCCCGTTTCGGCGCCAGCGGCGACGGTCACGAGAACTTCCTGGACGACGCCATGAATTTCATCCGCGACCTGGTGGCCGAGCGCGTGGCGGTGGCCGTGGCGCGGCAGGGCGACGAGTGGCTAGGGGCCTGGAAGCTGAACCCGGCCAATCACGATCTCGACACGGCGGAGCGGGAGGACGGAGTGGTGATCTCGATCCGTTCCTGGCGTGGGACGCACGATCGCGATATCACCTGAACGCCAGGCCGGCGGCCGGATCAGTTGGTTCTGCCAGCGAAATTGTGTCTACCCCCGGTCCGATCCGGGGGTAGACGGCTTTCAAACGGCGTAAGTCTTCGTGTGACGCCGGTTGACCCCCAGAGCCGGCGTCACCACTTCGCGCCAGTAGTACTGTCGCCACCGTCCCTCGAGCGGCACCTTCGACGGGAACAGCCGCTGCGCGAGGATGTCCTGCGGCG
>JAWOID010000061.1:0-97490 GCA_046484865.1 Candidatus Krumholzibacteriia bacterium | reverse complement strand
ACCGTTCCGGACACCGCCAGCTCGAAGGCCACGTCCAGGCGGGGGTTGAACGGGTTGGGGTGGACCGAGACGGTCAAGCTACCGGCAGCGGGCGGACCGGCCGGCGCAGCGGTCGGCGCGCCCAGCACCTCGCCCCGGATCCAGGCGGCATTCTCCGGGTTGATGGCATCGTGCTCCTGGTTCACGTCGGGGAAGTAGATCGCATCGAAGGGGGTGCGGGCCAGGAGCGCGGGGTCCGCCGAGAGATCTTCCCCGAGTCCGGCGGCGGCCACGTCGAGCGCGCTGATCGTCGGTACGAAGCAGTGGCTGTCGTGCAATGCGATCACGTCGCCATAGGTGACGGCGGTCGTATCGAGCTCGGCCATCGACGCCGCCGTGCCGCCTGGAGCGGTGTCGTAAGGGAGCGAACCGCCGACGTAGACGATGCGACGATCGTCCGGCAAGGGCCACAGGCGGTCGATCTCCCCGTCGAAGATCACCTGACGGGTCTGGTCGGGCAGGGCCCAGGCGTTGCCCAGGAGGTCCACCATGAAACTCGTGTACTGGTAGAGGATGATCTGGTCGCCCGCCGGGTAGCCCTGGTCCAGCCCCGTGCCGCTGCCGCTGGCCACCGAGACGAGACGGCACTCGCGGGGATAGCCGCCCATGAGCGTCAGTTCCTGGTCGAACACCTCGCGCCAGGAATGTGCGGCGGGCTGTTCGCCGATGCTCGCGGTGTAGTGGTAGACGAGCTGCTGCCGGGGCGAGGGGCGGTTCAGAGTCTGCCGCAGGAATTCGGCCTCGGCCGACTCGACCGCGAAGAAATCGATCCAGTGCTGCAGGCCGAGGGGAATGTTCGCCCCCTGGTGGGGCGAATCGAACGACAGACAGGTCCGCACGCGGTGGTCGAACCCATCGCTCTCCAGGTGGAGCAGCGCGTAGCGGCCCACCAGGCCGCCCATGCTCGCGCCGATCACGAAGATCGTGTTCTCGGCCGGTATCGCCGCCGCGACCTGTCGCAGCAGCTCCGCCGTCGCCAGTCCGTGACGCTGGATGTAGTCCGTGGCGTCGTCGAAGTTCACCGCCAGCAGGTCGAAGCCCTCGCCTCGGATGCTCTCGAGGAGCTGCTCCTGGTTCATCAGCTCGTACAGTTCCGGCCAGTTGCGGGTGTTGGTGATGTCGAAGCCCTCCACCAGCACCACGGGGTCGGTGAGCGTCGCATGGCCGTCTGCCAGGTAGACATACGCGGCGAGGCTGCCGAGGCCGCTCTCGTACGGCTCGGCCGCGGTGATGGTCCAGGTGGTGTCGGGCTCGGGCACCTGCAGGCGGGCCACCTCGACGACGAACGCATCGACGCCGGTGCGACCGTCGGGCCAGGTCGCGGTCACGGCGATCGTCTTGCGGCCGGGCACGGCGTACGACGCGATCACCGGCTCGTCGAGGGGGACCGGCCGCGGCCCCCGTCCGTCGGCGAGATCGGCCGTGATCCGGGGCGGCCCGGCCGGGTCGTCGGTGAACAGGAGCGCTCGCTCGAACACATAGCTGACGCGGCGGCCCCGGAGCGTGCGGTCCGCCAGTGCGGCCACGGCGAAGCGACGGCCGGCCACGGTCGGTGGGCGTCCCTCGCGCAGGGCGCGGGCGAACTGCTCCGGCGGCACGACGTCGGCGAGGAAGCGCGGCGCCACCCGGTCGAGCGCCACGTCGAGCAGGGCCACCGGCAGCGTGCCCGCCCGCGCGGCACGGGCGGCATGGCGACGCAGCACGCCGGCCGGAGGCCAGTCGGCCGGGTCGGCGGAAGCGGCCGCGTTCAGTTCGGCGGTCAGCTCGGCGGCGGGCCCGGCGGCGGGCCCGGCGGCAGGGTCGCGGGCGGTTCCGTTTCCCGCGGACCTGCCGGCAGCGACGGGCGGGGCCACCACCTCGTGGTAGAGCTGCAGCCAGTCGAGGGCTCGCCGGGAGCGCGATGCCGCGCCGGAGGTGTCGGCCTGCGCGCAGGCGACGGCGCCGGCCAGCGAGACGAACAGGACCGCGAGGAAGATCCGCAAACTGGGCATGTCGCTACCTTCTGTCCGGCGTGAACGCCGGCGGCGGGGCCAGGGGGCAGCTCGCTGCTCCCCGGACGGCGTGCCCGTCGGCGACGCAGAAAATCTCCCGAGGCCTCGCCCGAACATGATAAGCTTCGATCAGTTTCGCGGCGCCCGGGGGGATGCCGCCGCCATGCTTCGCTGCTCTGGACGCCGCCCGCGTAACCGTACCCCAGGGACGGACGCCTCCGCCAGTCGATAGTGGACGGCGGGCGCACGGGAGGAACGATCATGAGAGCGACCGCGACCGAACATATCCACCTGGCGCCCGGCGCCGGATGGCTCATGGGGGCGACCATCGTCCTCGCACTCTTCCAGGCCGGCGACGCGCCGGCCAGCGGGGGATTAGCACGTGGCGATCCGGTGCAACCCGACGCTCTGCCCCAGGTCGGTGCCCTCGTCCCCCTGAATCAGAAGGAATTGGTCGAGCAGGGACTGACCGGGACGACGCCGCCGGCCAAGAGCGACACCACCTGGGTGCTGGGCGGACCGGCGGACTCGCTGGGCGGTCGATTCCAGACTGCCTCCGGCGCGGCTGACCCCCAGGGTTGGATCTGCGTCGACCGGTCGGGCACCGGAGTGGGCGCCTTCGGGCAGGTGTGGAACGCACTGGACGCGCTGGGGCCGAGCAGCGGGCTGCCTGCGAACCGCTCGCCGCGCTGGGGCTTCGTCGACGACGGCATGATCGTGCCGGGCACCGGCGGTTCGTCCTGCTGGACCTGGTGCTACGGGCCTTACGGATGGACTCTCAATGCCACGGGCGGTCTGGCTGGACCGGGCAACTATCTGTGGAACGAGATCCACTCGCCGGTGCTGCCGTGGCCGGCACATCGCCCCCGGGCCGTGCTCGGGTTCGACGCCTTCGTGCACGAGCCGCTGCGCGCCGGAAATCCCGGCATGTGCGTGGTCTGGCACGTGCGGTCCACCGCCAGCAGCGACCCGGCCGACATCGCGGGCGCGGCCTGGCGCGATCGGGGGGTTGCGTATTACGGAGGCCCCGACGAGGTGCACGTCGAGCGCGTGATCACGGACCTGCTGGTGCCCGGGGCCCGGTATGTCCAGCTGGCCCTGGGCGTCGCTCAGCTGGGCCAGGCGTGGGGCATAATCGGCCTGGACGTCACGCCTGGACCCTACTTCGACAACGTCACTGTCCGCGGGGAATCGGCGGACGATCCGCTGGCCTTCGCGTGCGACTTCGACATGGCGCAGGACTCCTTCCCTGAATCCGGCGCCATCGACCTCGTTCACCTCGGCACCAACACCGTGCGCTATGATGCTGCGCGCAACAGCACCGTCGCACCGATTCTCGGCGCCGTCGCCGGACGGAACGGCGAGGGTATACGCGCCAGCGATCCGGGGGATTCCACCTCCTTCAAGTTCATCCCGGCCGAGGGGACGGTGCTGGACGGAGCGCCGCTGCTGCGTTACCGCCTGCGGAAGAATCCGCTGTTCGATACCTACCGTAGCTCCGGCTACCCGGCCGAGGGGGCGGTGGAACTCCAGCCGTCCGGCGATTTCTGGCGCGTGGATCTGCCGGACAGCGGCTTCCTGTACCCGGGCGACCTTTTGCACGCGTTCGTCGAGGTCCGGGACACCGGCGGCGGCCTGACGATCTTCCCCGGTGACACGACCGGCTATTCAGTCTTTCCCGCTCGCGCGGGCTATGATCCGTTCGGCTATCCGCCGGAGTTCGCCTTCCGGGCGCTCCCCTCGCTGCATACCACCACGCCCGGGGACCAGCCGCCGGTGCTGCTGTGGTTCGACACCACCGAGACGCAGGAACGCGCCGTCTGGTCCATCGCACTGCGCAACCTCGGCCTGCGGGAAGGCGTCGACTTCGACCTGTACTACACCAACGGCGCTGGTTCCGGACTGGGGAACGGCATCGACCGTGCCACCGCCGCCCAGCTCGCCGGTTACCGGAGCATCATCTACACCTGCGGCCATGCCACCCGCTACACCCTTGCCACCCTGGAGGCCGGCGAGACCGGTGACGACGTGACCTTGCTCTCCGACTGGCTGGCCTTCGGCGAGAGGAAACTGGTCATGTTCGGCGACAACGTCGCCAGCGAACTCGCCGCTTCGTCCACGGTGGGACCGGCGTTCCTCTCCGCCTGGCTAGGGATCTCGGTGGTGCACGAGGATGTCGCCTCGTCGATCGAGAACCAGACGCACCCGGAGGCATTCGCGGTCGCCGGCAATGCGGTTCTCGGGGACGACCGCCGCTGGGTGGTGAACGCCGATCCGGCGCTCGTCACCCCCGACGCGGTGGTGCCCTTGCCGGGCACCACGCGGATCGCGGAGTTCGCAGCCCGCGGCGGCGGCACGGGCTCCTACATCGTGGCCGCGGCGACCTGGCGCCGGGATCCCGTCAACCTCTCGGACGTACTGCTGTTCCCCTTCGCGTTCGCCACCATCGTAAACGGACCGGGCCATGATCCGGGAGAGGTGCTCCTGGCGGCGCGGACGCAGCTGCTCGGCGACATCCTCGGGTTCTGCGGGCACCCGGGGCCCTGGGGCTCACCGACAGAGGTGCCGAGGCGGCCCCGGTTCTCGGCCAGCAGCGCTCCGAACCCCTTCAATCCGCGCCTGACCATCGCGTACGACCTGCCGGTGCCGGGCCGGCTGCGGGTGGAGGTCTTCGATCTGCGCGGGCGACTGGTGCGCACGCTCATGGACGCCGAGGTGCCGGCTGGACCGGGCCGGCTGAGCTGGGACGGCATGGACGCGGAGGGCCGCGCGGCGGCATCCGGCCTCTATGTCTGGCGCGCGCGGGCGCTGGACCGGACGGTGATGCAGAAGGTCTCGCTGGTCCGGTGATCCGCAGGGCTATGTACCTGTGCGCCGGGTTGCGATAAGCTTCCGGCGGGAGCGCGTCCGCCGCGACGCGAAGGCCGTGATCGGATCCGAGATCGGACACTATCGCCTCGAGGAGCGCCTCGGCCGGGGTGCCATGGGCGAGGTCTACCTGGCGCAGGACCTCACCTTGCGCCGGCGCGTCGCGATCAAGTTCCTGCTCGCCGGTGAGCAGGAGTGTCCGCCCGAGCGGCTCGGCCTGGAGGCACGGGCGGCAGCCGCCCTCAATCACCCGAACGTCTGCACGGTGCACGAGCTCGGCGAGCACGAGGGGCAGCCGTACCTGGTCCTCGAGCACGTCGAGGGTCGCACGCTGCGGAACTTGCTCGAGGACGGGCCGCTGTCGCTGCCGGACGTGCTGGACATCGGCGGCCAGATGATCGCCGGCCTGGCCGCCGCGCACGCCGCGGGCATCGTGCACCGGGACATCAAGCCCGAGAACGTGATGATCACGCCGGACGGCGTGATCAAGCTGATGGACTTCGGGCTCGCCGGAACCCGGGCCGGCTCGCTGGCCATCCCGCCCGGCCATATCGCCGGCACCATCGCTTACATGGCGCCCGAGGTGCTCCGGGGCGAGCCGGCGACGCCGCGCAGCGATCTCTGGTCGCTGGGCGTGACGCTGCACGAGATGAGCACCGGCGAGCGCGTTTTCCGCGGCACGCAGGCTGCTGCGATCATCCACGAGATCCTGACGCGCGATCCTCCCCGGCTGACCGAGGGGAGCGGGGGCGACGGCTCCCAGATCGGCCGGCTGGTGGACGTGGTCCTCGCCCGTGATCCGGCTGCCAGGCCGGCCGACGCGGTGAGTCTCCAGGCGTGGCTGCGTAGCGAGACGCCCACGGTGCAGATCGGTCCCGCGGCGGTCCCTGTGTCCCGCTGGATCGGGCGCCGAGCGCTCCTGGCGACACTGGCGGTCGCGGGGCTGGCGTTCGCGATCGTCCTGCGCGTGCTGCTCGGCGGCGGTCCTTCCGGACCGGTGCTCGCCGTGGCCGACCTGCGCGATCTCGACGGTGGCAGCGATGCGGTCCTGGCCGCCGGCCTGACCGAACTGCTGGCCACCGGGCTCACCGAGGCGGTCCCGGGCCGCCTGATCTCGCGCGAGCACCTGCAGGAGATCGCCCGCCGGCGGTTCGGCGACGCGGAGGCGCCGCTCGCAGCCGAGCGGGCGCTGGCGGTGGCCCGCGAGGCAGGCGCCACCCATCTGCTGGCAGGCAACCTGGCGCTCCTGGACGACCGGCGCGTGGTGGCCTGGCGGTTGATCGACGTGCGCGAGGGCAGCAACCTCGCCGCCCACCAGGAGGAGGGCGAGAGCTGGACCGCCCTGGCCGACCGGGTCATCGCCGGCGTGGTGCCGGTCCTCGCCGGACTCGGTGGCGGCCGGCCCGCCCGGCCCGCCGTCCCGGTGGCGCGGCTCACCACGTCGTCGCAGGCCGCTCTGCGCAGCTACCTGGAGGGGCGTCTCGCTCTGCGGAGCGAGCAGTATGCCCAGGCGCGAGAAGCGCTCGCGCATGCCGTCGAGCTCGATTCGACCTTCGCCATCGCCCAGCTCGCCCTGAGCAGGTTCCACGACAATGTCATCGGCGGGCTGGGCGATCCGCAGCTCACGCGGAAGCACGCCCTGGCGGCCTGGCGGCACCGCGAACGGCTGAGCCGCAAGGATCGCTTGCGGGTGGAGTCCTGGGTGGCCAAGCTCGAGTATCGCCTCGCGGACGCGCGCGCGATCTTCGCCGAGCTGCGCCGGGAGTGGCCCGACGACCGCGACGCCCTGCTGGAAGAGATCGAGTTCCTCTACCACCATGGTTACTTCGCGGATGTCCGCCGGGCGGTCGCCGAGGCATTGCGCTACTACCGGGACGACGACGTTCTGCTCGACTACCAGCAAGAGGCGCTCGCCGCTCTCGGTGACGCCGAGGGTGCGCTCGCCACGGCGCGCGAATGCGTGCGACTGGCGCCGCGGGACGTCGCTCGCTGGCACGAACTGGCGGCGCGCTGGCTCGATGTCGCGGAACCGGACAGCGCAGAGGCCGCCGTGCGTCGCGCTCTGGAACTCGATCCCGGCTTTCTACTCGCACGCATCCAGCTCGCGCGGTGCGACTACGCGCGGGGCGATCTGGCGGCAGCGGTCACGCGGCTCGAGGAACTCGCTCGCGACGAACGGCTCGCGGCAGGAGACCGCATCCGCGTGCTCACCTCGTCGTCGTACCGGCCGTCGCTCGCCATGCTCTACGGCGAACAGGGCCGGCTGGGCGACGCGCAGGCGGCGTTCGACTCGGCGGTGGCGTGGTCGGAAGCCGCCGGTCTGCGTCTGGCGATCGAGGGCCGCCGCATGCGTTTCCTGCTGGCGGCCGGAAAGCACGAGCCGGTCCTGGCCTGGGCCGGCGCCGTGCTGGCCGACTCGGCCGGGAGGTCGGCCTGGTTCAACGCCAAGCATAACGAGGCGCTGGCTCTCGCACGCGCAGGGTCGGTGAGCGCGGCGGAGGCTGCCGCCGCGGAACTCGACGCCGCGGAGGCGGCGGTGGGCGGGCTCGCGCGCTACTTCGCCCGCCGCGCGCGCCTCGCGGCGCGCGAAGCCGCCGGCGACCCGGCCGGCGTCCTGACGATCGTCGGCCAGATCCGCGAGGCCGGCTGGGCGCCGGGCGGCGCCTTCGAGATCGAGGTGCTCGATGCCGAGATCGCCGCTCTGCAGGCGCTGGGACGCACCGCTGCGGCCGAGCGCGCCCTGCGCGAGTTGCTGGCGCGTCACGGTGGACATACCACCGCGGCCATGGCACTGGGGGACGTCCTGCGCGCTCGGAATCGCCGCGAGGAAGCGTCGCAGTGGTACGGCCGCGCGCTCGACCTGTGGGCTCACGCCGATCTCGACTTTGCACCGGCCGACTCGGCACGCCTCCGGCTCGCGGCTCTGAACCGCCCGCACTGACGGCGCACAGGCCCCCCGTCGCGACTCCCACCGCCGGGTTGCCGCCGGCGACCGCCTCTGAGAGAATGGCACGTCCGCCAGGCACGGGGCTCCAGCCGAGGTTCCACGATGACCAGATCGACAGCCTGCTCAGCCGTCCCGATCCTGCTGATCGGCCTGATCCTGGCGAAAGGCTCGACGGCGGCGGCGCCGCAGGCCGCACCCGCCACCGGAGATCCCGACGTGACGACCAGCGCTCTCGAACCGGATCCGTTCCTGCCGCGGCTCGCCGACCTGGCCATCACCGTGACGCCGGAGCATCCGCGCGAGTTCATCTTCACCGACAAGGGCGCGGCGCACCTGGCGGGCGAGGCGATCGGCGAGAGCACGCGCGCCTATCACGGCTTCTACGTGGCGATGCACGAGCTGCTCGACGGCTGGTCGTTGCGGCTCGAGGACGGGACCGAGCTGGCGCCCCGGACCGCGGTGCGCGCGCGCGTACGGCCCGACCGCCTGGAGCGGGACTTCCGGTTGCCCGGGGGTGCCGAGGTCACCGAGACCGTCACGCTCCTCGACCGTGCCGACGGCTTCGTCCTGCGCTACGACGGCGTGCCGGGCGGCCGTTTCGCCTTCGTGCCGCGGGTGGATATGCGGTTCCTGTGGCGACCGGGGAGGGTCGCCTACGTCACCGAATGGCGCGAGGGTGTGCTGCTGGTCGCCCGGGAGGATCGCCGCAGCGCGCCCGCGGGCGAGCCGCCACCGCCCTGGCTCGCCATCGCGGTGCGCGGCGCCGACGGCTTCCAGTCCGAGGGGCGGCACGTACCCACCCGCTACCCGAAGGGGGCTGCTCGGAAGGCGATGGAGCAGGCGACGCCCTGGCTGCCGGGCGTGATCACCGGGCTGATCCCCCCCCGCGGGGTGGGCGGGAGCGTGGAAGTCGTGTGCGCGGCCGCGGCCACGGCCGACGAGGCGCTCGCTCGCGCTCGGGAGCTGCGTGCCGGGGCCCGCGATCTGATCGCCGCGCGCGAGCGACGCCTGGACGACCTGCTGCGGAGCACCGCCGTGACGACCGGAGTGGGGCGGGACGACCGCGCGCTGGCCTGGGCGCGGATCTCGCTTGACAACCTGGTGATGGAACAGCGGGGAGTGGGCATCTATGCCGGGTTCCACTGGTTCACCACCTACTGGGGGCGCGACAGCTTCATCGTCCTGCCGGGAGCGTGCATCGCCAGCGGCGAGTTCGAGACCGCGCGGCTGATCCTGCGCTCCTTCGCGAGCCACCAGGAGAGCGACCCGGCCAGCCCGCGCGCGGGACGCCTGCCCAACTACGTCACCGTCGAGGAGGTCCAGTACGCCGGCGTCGACGGCACCTGGTGGTTCGTGCGCGCGCTGGACGAACTGTGGCGGCGCAGCGGGGACGACGCGTTCGCCTGCGAGATGGCGCCGGTGGTGCTGCGCGCGGTCGAGGGCGCGTTGCGCCACGCCGTCGACGCCGAGGGCTTTCTCACCCATGGCGACGGCGAGACCTGGATGGATGCCGGCGGCGAGCAGAACCCCCGCTCGCCGCGCGGCGATCGTGCCGTCGAGCTGCAGGCGCTCTTCCAGCGCGGGCTGACGACCGCCGCCCGGCTCGTGGCGCGCTGCCCGGATCTGCCCGATCCGCCGGGCGGGCTCGGCCCGGCGGTGCTGGAAGAGCGATACCGGCAGCTGGCGGTGCGCCTGGCGGCGAATTTCCAGGCCCGGTTCTGGGTCGACGGCATCCTGGCCGACCATCTGAACCCCGACGGAACGGCCGATCGCCAGGTTCGGCCGAACGGTCTGCTCGCCGTCCTGGCGGCACCGGACCTCTTCTCCGCCGGAGAACGCGCCGCCGTGGTCGCGCAGGCGGCCGAGCAATTGGTGATGCCCTGGGGCGTGCGCTCCCTGGCGGCCGCGGACCCGGCCTACCATGCCCGGCACCTCGACCTCGCCCGTCATCACTACGACGACGCCTATCACAACGGCGACGTCTGGCTCTGGCTGAGCGGTGCGTACGTCTCGGCGCTGGCCGAGCCCCGCGCCGGGTTCGCGCAGACGCGCATGCTGCTGGACGAGATCCTGGACGAGGGGGCGGCGGGGACCTTGCAGGAGATCCGCGATGGCGACCGCGCGCCGAACAACGACGAGTTCGGCGGGGCGACGAGCCAGGCCTGGTCGCTGTCGGAACTGCTACGGACCGTCGCCGACGACTACCTGGGGCTGCGGGTGGATCTCACGGCGCAGACGCCGACGATCGTCGTGCGGCCGTCGCTGCCGGACGCCTGGCCGCAGCTCGCGGTGACGACGGTGATCGGAGACATCCCCTGCCGGGTGACCGTGCGCCGGTCGCATGCGGCGGCGCCGCTGTCGCAACTGGATCGCGAGCGGAAGACCGGAGCGGCCCGCGCGGGCACGGCGGTTGCGGTTGCGGCTTCCGGCGGCGAGCTGGAGGTGGAGCTGGAGTTCGCCGGACCGGTCCCGGCGAGCTGGCGGATCGAGGTCATCGGCGGCTCGGCGACCGTTCGCAGCGCCTCAGCCGCGATCGGCGGCGGACGGTAGCTCCCGGCGCTGCCCGTCGGCGGGGCCCGAGGGATGCACGAGATTGCGGCCGTCGCCGTCGGCGGCGAAGAGCTGCAGGCGCTCGCCGTCCAGGGACAGCGGCACCTCCTCGTCGACCTCGGCGGTCACGCTGCCGGCGGTGCGCACGACGAACGGCTGGCCGGCCAGCTCGAAGTACAGCAACGTCTCGTTGCCGAGCTGCTCGCCCACCAGCAGCGGCAGGCGCAGCGCGGAGGCGGCGCCTGCGTGCGGGTCGTCATCGCCGGTCACCCTCACGTGCTCGGGCCGTATGCCCAGCACGACCGGCCGCTCGACCGCCTCCGGCGGCGGCGAGAAGTCGGCAGGCAGGGGTAGCACGGCGGCGGCGCGGCCGGCGTCGTCCTCGACCGCGAATCGCGGCCCGTCGTTCCGCACGATCCGCCCCCGCAGGAAGTTCATGGCCGGCGAGCCGATGAAACCGGCCACGAAGCGGTTGGCCGGCCGTTCGTACAGCTCGAGCGGCGGCGCGACCTGCTGCACGAGCCCGGCATCCATGACGACGATCCGCTGGCCCAGGGTCATCGCCTCCACCTGGTCGTGCGTCACGTAGACCATGGTCGCGCCCAGCCGGTGGTGGAGTCGGCTGATCTCGGTCCGCATCTGCACGCGCATCTTGGCGTCGAGGTTCGACAAGGGCTCGTCGAACAGGAACACGTCGGGGTCGCGCACGATCGCCCGCCCGAGGGCCACCCGCTGGCGTTGACCGCCCGACAGTTCGCGCGGCTTGCGGTCGAGCAGTTCGGCGATCCCGAGCGTGCGGGCCACCTCCTCGACCCGCCGGACGATCTCGGCGCGGGGAGACTTCCGCATGCGCAGGCCGAAGGCCAGGTTCTGGCGCACGGTCATGTGCGGATAGAGAGCGTAGCTCTGGAACACCATGGCGATCTGGCGGTCCTTCGGCTCCACGTCGTTCACCACGCGGTCGCCGATGGAGATGGTCCCCGCCGTGGCGTCCTCGAGTCCGGCGATCATGCGCAGCGTGGTCGACTTGCCGCAGCCGGACGGTCCCACCAGGACGATGAACTCGCCGTCGGCGATTTCCAGCGACATGGGGGCCACGGCGGTGACGCCGCCGGGGTAGGTCTTGCTGACGCTCTCGAGCAGGACGCGGGCCACGGGTACGCTCGCCTGGGTTGGGTAGGTTCCTCGGACTGGACGCCGGCCGAGTCGAGTTCCGGCGGCGACTCCGGGGACACCGAATCCTGGGGACGCCGATTCCGGGAACACTGAACCCGGCCGCTCAAGCCTCGCGGGAGGCTAGCACGCGCGCGCGGGCGCCGCCTAGTCCGGATTCTACCGTGGTTGACCGGCCGCAGCAGGTCACGGGACGCTCGTCGTGCCGCCGCGGGTCCAGAGCAGGGCCGTCGACGCGGGGACGGAAACCTGGAGTCCGCCCTCGGCGACTCCCACCGGCTCCAGGTCGCCCGTCGCCGGCTCGTGGCGGTACCAGAAGCCGTCGCCGCCCGGGAACGGCACTGTCCAGGTGTGTGTCTGGTGATCGAAGTTCGCGGCCACCACGACGGTGGCGTCGTCGGCGACGTCGGTGGCGCCCCGCCAGTAGGTCAGGGTCATGTCCGTGTGGTCGGCCAGATCGGCCCGCCAGTGGAAGAAGACGTGCTCGGACGCGAGCGCCGGCTCCTGCAGGCGCAGCGCGATCAGATGGCGGTAGGCGGCGCGCAGCTGCGGGTCCCCGGCGGTCCAGTCGATCTTGTACGTCACCGGATCGGCCGGGCGGTACTCTCCCGAGCCGATCTCCTGTCCGTTGTAGAGCATCGGGATGCCGACGGTGGTCAGGTTGATCAGCGCGCCCAGCTGCGCCTTCTGCAGGCCGCCGACCAGCTGGGCGCCGGCAGCGCCGTAGGTGTCCACCGACCAGACCAGACGGTTCTCGTCGTGGGATTCGAGGAACTTCACGTCGCTGAAGCCGTCCCCGGGCACCGGACCGCCGTAGCCGGGATTGCCCGCCACCACGTTGGCCACCGCCCACATGTTGCGGTAGGTGGTGCCGAAGGCGCCCACGGTCGGCGTGGACGAACCACGCCAGGCGAAACCCTGCTCGGTCAGCACCGTGGTGAGCACCTGCAGGAAGTTGTTGCCGCCGCCGCCCCAGCTGTCGGTATGGTTGCCGCCCCACTGGGCGTCGTAACCGTGAGTGACGGCGTTGCCGTAGGCGGGGTAGGTGAAGTCCTCGGCGATCAGCAGCAGGTCGGGGTAGCGCGCCCGCAACTCGTCCTTCAACCAGACCCAGTTGCTGTACGGCTCGCCGCCGATGTAGTCGAAGCGGAATCCGTCCACCCGGTAGGCGTCCACCCAGTGGCAGCACGCCTCCAGCAGGTAGGCGCGCATCGCCGGATCGCTCCAGTTCAGCTCCACCAGCCCCCAGGGATTCGACTCCTGCGTGGTGAACCGGTAGGTGCCGGTGAACTGGTCGAGCTGGCGGAAGGGCGTGGCGCCGCCCGCATGGTTGAGGACCATGTCCAGGATGACGGCGATGCCGCGCTCGTGAGCCGCGTCGACGAGGCCGGCGAAGGTACCGGGCGAGCCGTAGCTGGGGTTGGGTGCGAAGAAGAGCACCGGGTCGTAACCCCAGCCGTTGTAGCTCGGCACGGTGACCGGCATCAGCTCGACGGCGTTCACGGCCAGGTCCGCGAGGTCCGGCCCCGCCGTGAGCCCCGCCTCGATCCCGGTGAAGGTGCCCAGCTGCGAGAAATCGTTGGGCGCGATCTCGTAGATCACGAGCCGCGTGCGGTCGACGGGCGCGGGCAGCGGTCGGGGTGTGGTGAAGGTTCGTCCGAGCACGCCGTTCCAGTAGGCCGGGCTCGCATGGTAGCCGTCGGGCGACACCTCGGGGGCCGCCGGGTCGGTGAGCCACAGCACGCTGCTGCCGCGCCGCAGGACGTACTTGTAGTACGACGGCCCCGCCGGCAGCGAGACGGCAAGGCGCCAGGTGTAGCCGTCCGGATCGGCGGTCAGCGCGTAGCTCGGATCCTGGCTGTTCCAGGCGTTGAACGAGCCGGCGAGGTGGACCGAGTCCACGTCGTAGGCCCGCAGCAGCAGGGTGTCGAGCGCAGTGCCGCCGCTCTCGCGGGCCGGACTGGACCCCGGCGCCGGCGGGGCGGCGGTCTGCTCGTGCCCGCAGCCGGCGGCCGCCAGGGCCAAAAAGAGAAGCAGGGCCGGGAACAGACCCGGGGCGAAACGGTCGTGCTGCGGTGCGGGGCGGCGCATGGCTCCTCCGTCGGTCGCGAGGCTGAGCGCCGGCGGGGCAGGCGCGCGGGGAAACGGATGCGCCTTTCGAGCGCACCACCGACAAGCGTACCACATCGGGCGGATCTTGACGAAGCCGGGCGGGCTGCTAAGCTACGCATCCACCCTGACGACCGGCCGCGGCCACGCGCCGCGGCGCTCACGCCCAGCAGGAGTCGACGCCATGACAGCAACCAGGATGTCGCTCGTCTTCGCGGCACTGACGTGGACCGTGATGGCGGCGGCGCTCGCCGCGCCGGCGGACGCGGCCGAGGTCGAGTTCGCCCACCGCGCTCCCGGAGCGAAGGCCGTCTACCTGGCCGGCAGCTTCAACGACTGGGATCCCGCGGCGCGGCCCATGAGCGACGAGGACGGCGACGGCACCTGGACGGCCGTCGTCGAACTGGCGCCCGGCACGCACCAGTACAAGTTCGTGGTGGACGGCGACTGGCATGCCGACCCCGGCAATCCCACCGGGGTGGACGACGGCTTCGGCGGCCGCAACTCGGTGGTCGAGGTCGCCGCCGGGGCGGACAGGATCGTCGCCGGAGGCGAGACCGCGGCGACGGCCGGACCGGCCGCGCAGGCTGTTCGTCCGGGCGGCGGCGCGGATGGGAAGGTGGACGTCACCTTCTCCCATGCACCGGGCGGCAAGCCCGGTTCCGTCCATCTGGCGGGCGAGTTCAACGACTGGAACGCCGAGCGCGACACGATGAGTGATCCGGACGGCGACGGCGTCTACACCGCGACCCTCGCCCTCGCGCCGGGCTCCTACCAGTACAAGTACGTGGTCGATGGCCAGTGGCATCAGGACCCGGCCAACCCCGCCAGCCAGCCCGACGGCTTCGGCGGTCAGAACTCGGTGGTGGAGGTGGAGGCGGGGCGCGCATCGATGACCGTGGGCGCCGCCGCGCAGGACGGGGGCGGCGGTCAGGGCACGGCCGACCCCGACCCCGGCCCACCCGGCCCGGGAGCGGCCGCCGACATCGGCCAGGGGCTGCGCTCGGTGGAGATCCGTTACACGCCGGTGATCTCGGGCGTGACGGACGTCTTCCTCGCGGGCACCTTCAACGACTGGAATCCCGGGCATACGCGCATGTCCGACCCCGACCGCGACGGCACCTACACGGCGACCCTGCTGCTCTCGCCGGGAACCTACCAGTACAAGTTCGTGGTCGACGGCCAGTGGCACCCCGATCCGAACAACCCGGCCGGCGCCGATGACGGCTTCGGCGGGCAGAACTCGGTCCTGACGGTCGATGCATCGTACGACGCGGTCGAGATCGAGACAGGAGACGGCAGGATCTACGGCGACGATCTCGAACCGATCTTCGACTACTCCACCTGCAATCCCATCTCGCCCACCGACATCGTCTTGACGGCACGCGCGCACATCGACGACGTGGAGGGCGTGACGGCGGTCTACCGCGTCGACGGCGGCACGTGGCGGGAGAGCGCGATGCGCCCGGTGGAGCGCGATCCCGTGCACCAGTACTGGCGCACCGAACTCGCGCTGCCCGACGCCGAGGCAACGCTCGAGTACGTGGTCCGCTACAGCGACGCCGACGCCAGGGCCTTCCTCGGCGCCGGCGGCATGGCCGCGGCGCGAGACGAGACCGCGCCCTTCGTCTACACGGCGGCCGCGCATCCGCCGTTCCTGACGCCGGAGTGGGCCAAGGACGGCGTCATCTACCAGATCTTCCCCGAGCGTTTCCGCAACGGCGACACCGCCAACGATCCCGATTTCAGCGAGCCCTGGTACCAGGGCGTGACCGAGTTGCCGCCCTCGGGCAAGACCAACGGCGAGTACTTCCACCTCGTCGACGACTGGTACGACGTGGCCGGCCTGCAGCGCAGCCCCTACCGGACCGACGGCCGGCCCGACTACTACTCCTTCTACGGCGGCGACATCGCGGGCATCCACGGCAAGCTGGACTACCTGACCGATCTCGGCGTCACCGTCATCTACTTCAATCCGCTGAACCAGGGGATGTCCAATCACAAGTACGATCCGGTCGACTACCTGACGATCGATCCCCATTTCGCCACCGAGGACGAGTTCAAGCGGTTCGTGAGCGATTGCCACGAGCACGGCATCCGCATCATCGTCGACATGGCGTTCAATCATACCGGCAACTGGCACTTCGCCTTCCGCGACGCGGTGGAGAAGGGCCGCCAGTCGGAGTACTGGAACTGGTACGAGTTCCACGACTGGCCGCTGCCGGCCACGCGCGATTTCGAGGCGAGCCGCTACTACGACTGCTGGTGGGGCTTCGGCCTGCATCCGAACCTGAACTACGATCTGGCGCGCCCGAACGCCGACGAGAACCACATCGAGGATGCCGCGCAGGCGAACGTGAACCAACCGGTGGTCGATTATGTCCTGTCGGTGGCGGACTACTGGCTGGGCGAGCTGGACATCGACGGTTTTCGTCTGGACGTGCCCAACGAAGTGCCCTTCTGGTTCTGGAAGGCGTTCCGGGAGCGCTGCAGCGCCATCAAGCCGGATGCCTACCTGGTGGGCGAGCTCTGGGGCAACGCGGGGCGCTGGATCGGGCCCGACTGCTTCGACGCCACCATGAACTACAAGTTCTTCCGCGATCCGGTGATGGACTTCTTCGGGCAGGGCCGCATCGATGCGGCCAGCTTCGACCGCGTGCTCGGCCCCGGCCGGTTCCAGTATCCGCCGCAGGCCGTCGCCGTGATGATGAACCTGATCGACAGCCACGACACGGTGCGGTTCCTGACCACGACCGGCGACGTGCGCCGGCTGATGCTCGCGGCCCTGTTCAGCATGACCTACGTGGGCATGCCCACCATCTGGTACGGGGACGAGGTCGGCATGACCGGCGACAAGGATCCGGACTGCCGCCGCCCCTTCGACTGGCGCTACATCGGCGACCCCCGCAAGCGGGCGCTGCGCGACTACTACGGCCACATCACGCGCCTGCGACGCGACACCCCCGTGCTGCGCCGGGGCGACTTCACCACGCTCCACGCCGCCGGCTCCGCCTACGCGTTCGCCCGGGCGCACGAGGGTTGGGTCGCGGTGGCGCTCTTCAACGCAGGTCCCGCCGCGACCGAGGTGACCCTGCCGGCAGCGGATCTGGCGCGGCTATTCGGTAGCACGGATGGCGAGTCCGGCCTGGTCTGTGCCGTCGGTCCCGAACGGTTTCCGCAGGCCGGCGACACGGAACTGAGGGAGGGCACGGAGCTGACGATCGATGGCGGCGACATCGTGGTGCCGCTGCCGGGCATGAGCGGGGCGGTGCTGCTGAGCCGCTAGAACTTCGAAACGAGGGCACCAGAGTCACGGGAGTTGGAGGCGCATCTCGCGCCGGACTGGTCTCCCCGGCCGGTCGGCTTCGCCCGTCGACCCCATGAAAAATCGTCCGCGAAGTTCGCGAATCATGCTAAAATCTCGCGATCGGGCCGGCACGGCGGCATCGCCGATCGTGCCGGACTCCATCGCGCCGGGGTCCCGCACCGGGCGAGCGCCGGGTGGCTGATCCGAGCCGCGCCGAGTGGCTGAACGCCCGGGGTGCGAGTCGCAGCGGCGTTCTGAGCATCTGGACATTCCAGGAGGCGATCATGAGAAAGCTGTTACTGCTGATGGTGGCCGTGGCTCTGCTGGCCTCCGTCGGATCGGCGCAGGCGACAATCGACTGGGCGGGCAACGTCTGGCCGAACCACGGTGCCAGCGTCGTCCCGACCGATCCGGTGGCCGTCTACGCGCAGATCTACAAGGGCGGGGTCACGGACGGCGCCGGGCAAGGCGCCGACATCACGGCCGAGCTGTTCTTCACCACCGACATCGCGACGACGGTCGGGGTGCCGATGGGTTACCTCGGCGACGTCGGCAACAACGACGAGTACACGGCCCAGGTCCCGCAGTCGGCGCTCGTGGGTGCCACCTGGGTGGACGTGACCGTCATCTTCACCGACCTGACCGATGCCAGCCAGTACGAGATCACGGGCGACCAGGCCGGCAACCCGCCGCCGCTGCGCTACAGCGTGGTGGACGTGCTGCCCAACGACATCCAGGTCGCCTTCACGCTCTGCCTCAGCGGCGAGGCGAGCGCGGGCGACGTGTGCGTGACCGGCAGCGGAGCGACGCTGACCGAATGGGGCTCCGGCGTGGCGCTGACGACCGCCGACGGACAGCTGTACGAGGGGACGGTCACCTTCCCCGCCGGCAGCAACCCCGCGTTCGAGTACAAGTACCGCAAGGACGGCTGCGCATCGTGGGAAGGCGTCGGCAATCGCACGGTGGCCCTGCCGACCGACGGCACGACGTCGGTGACGCTGGCCCCGGACAGCTGGAACAACGCGCCGATCGGTTGCGGCCTGGGCGATGTGCTCGACGCGGACAGGATCGTCTGCTTCCAGCTCTGCATGGCCGACGTAGGCTACACCGGCGGCGTCTGCGTGATCGGTTCCGCGGCCCAGATCGGCAACTGGTCGGCCGGCGAGACGATGTCGCACCTGGGCGGAGAGCTGTACCAGTTCTGCACGATCTTCCCGCAGGGCGCGCCGATCCCGATGACGGTCGAGTACAAGTTCCAGAAGGATGACTGTACGACCTGGGAGTCGGTGGGCAACCGCATGCTGGTCATCGACAACTCCAGCCCGGCGGATCAGGTGGTGACCCACAGCTGGGACGACGGTCCGGGTATCTGCCAGCCGGTCGGAGCCTCGGCCACGACCTGGAGCAGCCTCAAGGAGCTGTACCGGTAGACACGGCGCCGGCCCACTCCGGCGGCCCGGTCGCGGTGGGCGGCCTGTCGTGCGATCGAGCGATCGTGCGAACGTGAATCAAGCGAAAGGGGGCGAGCAACCGGCTCGCCCCCTTGTCTGTGGTAGGTCCGGCTCCGCGTCTCTCGACTCGACGGGGATACGCTCGCAGACGCGCTCAGCGCAGGATCAGGATCGAATTCGAGCCGCCGAAGCCGTCGCTGTCGGTGAGGGGGTTGTTGGGGTCGTGCTCCCAGCGCAGACCCCAGTCGATGGAGTACTTGTACTGGTACCGGCCGGGCTTCAGCGGGATGACGATCTCCCAGACACCGTCGCCGTCGTCGTCGTGCATGGCGCCGATCGCGTGGTCGAAGCGCCCGGTGCCCTCCGTTCCGCACCAGGTGTTCTCCTCCCAGTTGCCGCAGACGTTCACGTGCTTCGCCTGGGGCGCCTCGTACTGGAAGAGGACCGCGTTCTCGAAGTCGTCCACCCGGTGCGGGGTGGGCAAGCGGTCGCGCAGGACGTTCATGTAGCTGCAGCCGGTGATCAGGAGGACGCCGAGCCAGGCGGCACGGCTCAGCAGTCCGGCGACGCGGCTCAGCGGCCGGCTCGGGTGGGATGGCGTCCTCATCGTCAGGATCCTCGCTTTGCGCGGCCGGGCGCGTCGGCCCGTCCCGGGGCGCTCGCCCCCGGGACGGGCCGACGGGTCAGAACCGGTACTGTGCCCGCAGCGTGATGACGCGGGCGTCGGCGAGCGCCTGCTCGGCCTCGAGCTCGCCGGCCTCCGGATGATCGAACGCGTAGAGCTGCCGGAACCACCAGCGGCCCGTGTGGCGGCCCTCGTAGTCGATGGAGAAGTTCAGCGGGTCCACGCCGTACGCGGCCACCACCTCGATATTCGGCTCGGGACGATAGCGCAGTCCGACGAAGGGAGCCCAGAAGTCGCGTTGCGTCTCGACGAAGCTCCCGTCGGCCTCGTCGAGGTAGTCCCAGTAGTGCAGGTAGCGCACGTCGGCGATCGCCGCCACGTTCGCCGTCAGATCGCGCTCCCAGCGGAGGATCAGCTCCTCGGTCCGGATCCGGTCGGTGAACACGCCCAGGTCGCTCCAGCGCAGCTTGTACTCCAGCTCGGCATGGCCGAACGGATCGCCGGTCGCACCCACGCCCACCAGGCCCGAGACGATCCACGTCTCCAGTTCCTGCACCGCTTGCGTGGAGTCGCGCGGCACCGTCCGTCCCGCCGGAGCGTAGTCGCGACGCTCGTCGATGTGCTCCACCCAGAAGACCAGGCGGTTCTCGCCGCGCGCATAGTCCAGTGTCACGTCCGTGTAGTGGAGGCGGGTCTCGGGTGTGGCGGGAGCGATCGCGAAGGTGAGCTGCTTGTTCGCCACCGCCTGGGGCAAGAAGCCGATCTGGAGTTCGCGCTCGTCCGGACCGGCGCCGTCGCTGTCGCTCCAGGTGTGCTCGGCCCGCAGGCGCAGGGGCGGGTGCAGGTCGACGTGGAACTGCGCGAACCAGAGATCGAGATCGCGCTCGAGTACGGGTACGTCGATGGCGCCGCTCGTGTTGTTCTGCGCCGACTCGTTGCCCGTGGCGAACCGCTGCCGCCGTTCGCCGAACAGCTTCTCCACGGCGAGCCGGTTGCGGCCGCTCTCGCCCCAGACCAGGCCGAGGTCCACGCCGGCGAGCAGGGTCCGGTCCTCGTACTCGAACCAGGTGGACGAGTCGCCGGTCCGGGCGAGGTAATCGTCGAAAGCCGGCATCCCGGTCGAGGACTGTCCGACGACATCCTCGAAGTTCAGCCACCACAGGCCCCGCTCGATGGCGGCGGGAACACCGATCCGCAGCGGCCCCAGCTGCTTGCTCAGGCGCAGGGCGAACCGATCGTTGCCGGTCTTGTCGTAGAGGTCGGGATCATTGTAGATGTCGGCCTCGTAGACGTCGGCGAAGTAGCCGGTGAAGTCGAGTCCGAACGGCGCCGCCCGGATCACCACGCCCGCGGTCCCCTTGCCGGCGTCGAAATGGTCGTCCAGGATGGTGCCGGGATGATCGATGTCGCCGAGCAGGTTGAGCGGGTCGTCCAGCGTGAAGATCTCCATGTTCCAGTAGGCCTGCAGATGGAAGTCGTCGGGCCGCACCTCGAGCTGGGCCTCGTCCAGGAAGCCCGCGACGTTGTTCAGGATGATGTTCTCGTCGTTGTCGAAGCGCATGCGCATGTACGTGGCGACGATCGGGCTCACGTCCACCAGGAAGTTCAGATCCACGCTCTGCTTGGGCCTCTGGAGGCGCCAGCGGGGATCGTCGAGGATGTTCTTCTCGAACGTGAACCGCGTCAGGTAGCGGCCGGCGGCCTGCACCTGCGAGTCGAGCGCCTTCAGACCGCTTCGCGTGGCGGGCGCAGCGCCGGCGACCGCCTCGGTGACCGCTCCCTGCCCGTCGACCTGCACCAGCGAGTTCGTTCCGCCGTAACCGTCGGGCGCCGAGGTCGGGTTGTCCGGGTCGGTCACCCAGTTGCCGTCGACGACGAATTTGTAGGTATGCGCGCCCGGCTCGAGGTCCAGCACCACGGACCAGTTGCCGCGGCCGTCGTTGACCAGCGGCAGGGCGGTCGCGCTCCACTCGTTGAAGGAGCCGGCCAGGTGGACCTGGGCCGCCCCGGGTGCGTGGTGGGTGAAGAGGACGCCGTCCTCCACCGTGCGGGGGCCGCCGCCCGCCGTCGCGCCGACCGGCGCCCTGCTGACCTGGATGTCGTCGCCGCCGTCGTCGGGTGAACCGGGCGTGGGCGGCCGGCCGGTCGGGCTCGTGACCACGTCGCCGTCGTCGCCGACGACCACGACCGAGTTCTCGCCGCCGAAGGGGTCGGCCCGGCGCTGCGGATTGGCGGGATCGGCGTACCATTGCCCGTCGACCACGAACTTGTACTCGAACGTCCCCGGCGGCAGCGGGATCACCGTGCGCCAGGTGCCGTCGGCGTCCCGGTCGAGCGCGGTGGCGCCGGCGTCCCAGCCGTTGAAGTCGCCGGCCAGGAACACCTCGCCCGCGGCCGGGGCGTCGTGGCTGAACGCGATGCCGCCGTCCACCGCGACCGGCGGTTTCGCGGCGGCGGCGCAGGCGACCGTCAGCGCGCAGACCGCCGTCAGGGCGACCACCGTCGCCAGGGCGACCACCGCCGGCGGCGGGGCCGCGAACAGCCGCCGCGAACGTCGTCGAACCGTCTCGCTTGCTCTCGTCTCCATGGTCGGCTCCCAGGTGGACGATCCGGGCGGCCATGCGGTCGCCGGTCTCGCTCCGTGCTCAGAACCACGCCCTGACCAGCAGCTTGAGCCGGTCGCGCAGGTTGTCGCCGTTGCCCTCGTTCACGAACCAGTCGGTGCGTACCAGGTTGTCCGACTGTCCGGGATCGCCGTACTCGAAGTACAGTTCGGCTCCCCCGCCCAGTTCGTACTTCAGCTGGGCGAAGATCGTGTGGCGCGCCTCGGTGTGCTCGTCCACGTTCATCGCCCGGAAGTAGCCCTTCACCCGGTCGGTCAGGTTGACGTTCATGTCGAAACCCAGGGCCCGGACCTGCCGGAAGGTGCCCGCGTCCCGGATGCGGCCCTGCAGGCGGACCTTGGCCAGGAAGTTCTCCACCGAGATCTCGGCGAACCAGTCGGGATAGGTGTAGAAGTCGAAGATCTCGGCCGACTCGTCGAAGCCATGCCACTGCCGGTGGGCGAAGCGCGCCTTGAAACCGTTCACGAACTCCATGTACAGCTCGCCGTACCACTCCTCGGACGGCCGCCGCCCACCACCCGGCTCGTCCGCCACGCGCTTGCGCTGGGAGTCGTACACGAGCTTCGTCGTGACCGCCTTGCGCGGCAGCAGCCAGATCGCCTCCACGTGGTTCTGTACCTTGTTGTACTGGCGCTCGTCGTCGAAGCGGCTGGAGAGGTAGCTGCGGAAATCCTCGCCGAAGTCGTTGTGCCAGGCGTGCAGCGTCACCTGCTCGACGTGGACCTCCCGCAGCTCCACCGCCAGGGCGCGGGCGTGGCTGCGCGGTTCGCTGAAGACGGTCTCGTGGTAGGGCCGCTCGCTGAAGGCGACCTGCGAGGTGATTCGCGACTGCTCCAGGTTCACCGGTCCGAACTGGGCGCCGGTGGCGAAGATGTCGCGCGGCGTGAAGGCCACGTCCAGCGAGTAGACGTTGTTGTACATCAGACCCAGCAGCGACCCGAAATCCTCGCGGGAAGTGTCGGTCCAGTCCTTGCGCAGGAACATGAAGCCGGATTCGATGCGGCCGCCGAAGGCCCGGTGCCGCAGCCGCAGGATCCACGAGTCCTCGCCGTTCGCCACGTCACGACCGTCGAACGGGAAGGTGCCGCCGTTGTCGCTGAAGATCAACGTCCCGCCCAGGTTGCGGATGCCGAGCAGGTTGCGGTCCCAGGTGTCCAGGCGCACGCCCTGCGCCTTCGGGCCCCAGTCGTCGTTCTTCAGCTTGCCGTCGTTGATCAGGCCGAGCAGCGGCTCGTCGTTGATGTAGAAGCGGCTCTCACGGCTGAAGATGAAGCCTTCCCAGGACTCGCCCCGCAGCTTCAGGTGCCCTTCCGCGGCCAGCCAGGGCGGCGTGTAGAAATCGACGGCCGGGGTGCGGTCGTCATCGCGGTTCGAAAGGGCGCGGATCTTGATGAAGGTCTCGTAGCGGTCCGACGGCCAGGCCCAGAACTGCAGCTCGGCATAGTGGCTCGGCATGGCGTTGTCGCCCGGCGGGCCGAAGTGCCACTTGCGGTCGGTCATCTCCATGGCGATCTCGGCCGCGTAGTAGCCCCGCAACTCGGTCGAGGCCGCCAGCGCGCCGTCCGGGGCGACGGCGAGGCCGGCGACCGCCGTCATCAGGCCGGCGACGAACACGAGGCTGGGCAGCGCTGCACGCCAGATCGGCACGTCAGTTCCTCACGGTGACCGAGATCATGTAGACGTCACCGAGCTCCTTGTGGGTCGCCAGGCAGAAGTCGACCTCCCAGTGCACGTCCTGGAGGCCGGCGCCGATCGTCAGCAGGCCCTCGTCGATGCCGCCGCGCAGCGCCAGGGCTTCGAAGAACCAGATCTCCGCGCCGCCGTGCGCCACCGTGTCGGCCCAGCGGCCTTCGCGGTTGCGCAGGTCCACCGTCAGCAGCAACGCGTCCCGGAAGAGATAGCTGCCGCCGGCGGCCCACTCCGTGTAGACCGGGTCGGGCTTCGAGGTGTTCTGCAGCAGTTGCAGCTCGGGCTCCGTGACGTTGTAGAGCACCGCGCCGAGCGTCCAGGGTCCGTCGCCGTCGTAGTGCAGTCCCACGTCGAACGAGATGTCGTGGTCGCCCCCGTTGTAGTTCGGGTCGTTGTAGCGCTCGTAGCCGGGCGCCTCGAGGAAGAACAGCTTGCCCGCCACTCCCACCGAAAGGCGCTCGAATCGAGGCACACGAGCGGCCAGCGCCAGGTTGACGGTGTTCTCGGAGTAGATTCCGTCGATGCCCAGACGCACCCAGCTCGCTCCCACCGAGATCGGCCCCAGACGGTTCAGATCGAGGCACAGGTAGTCCTCGTAGATCTCCGGCACGGAGTAGAGCCAGGCGCGCGTGGCCATGAACGATACGCGGTCGTTGCGCGTGAGCCCCGCCGGGTTCCAGTAGGCGGCGTTGGCATCGTCGACGAGCGAGACGAACGCCGAACCGAGGGCCTTCGGCCGCGCGCCGATGCGCGCGTGGCGGAAATCGGCGAGAGCCGGCGCCGCCGCCGCCAGCAGGAGCACGAGAGCCAGCAGGAGCGCCGTCCACCGCGACCGCCGGCTCATCGGATCACCGCCAGCGCATGGTTGCTGCGGATGGTGCGCGTGCCGCCGGCCTGGTTGTAGGTGGCGATCAGCCGCACCACGTAGATGCCGTAAGGGACCAGGTCGCCCGCGTGGTCGCGACCGTCCCAGACCAGACCGGGGACGCGCCGTGGACGGCGGTCGTCCAGCTCGTCGCCGCTGAAGGAGAAGTTCTCCGTCAGCAGGCGCTTGCGCTTGCCGTCGATGTTGTAGATCTCGGCGGTCACGGTCGCTTCCTGGCTCAGGTAGAACGAGATGGTGCACTCGTCGTAGAGCCCGTCGTCGTTGGGCGAGAACGGATTCGGAGTGAGCAGGACGCCGGACAGCACCTCGCCGGCATCGTACTCCACCTCCGCGGAGTGGAAGAGACCGTAGATGCCCGGGCGCAGGACGTTGGCGGTGACGTCGTTGCCGGCGGGACTGACGTGTCCGCCCACGACCACCCAGCGATGCGAGGCCTCGTTGTAGGCGTAGAGCGCCACCTGGTTCTCGTCCGCGCCGGCCGGCAGCCATTCCTGCGGGTAGTGCAGCTTCAGTTCCGCCGGTCGGGGCAGGCGCTCCTGCTGCATCCGCACCCCGCCCAGGGCGTCCACTGTGCCCAGGTAGATCTCGCGGAAGATCCCCAGCGGGCGGCCGGCCGGCACCGCGGGCGCGTCACGCACGTCCGGGTCCACCGTGCAGATGCCGAAGGCCAGCTGGACCCCGGCCGAGTCGGGAGTGATCTCGCCGCCGGGCCACACGGCGTCCAGGTGGGCTTGCAGCAGGTGGCGCCGCAGCGGATCGTCGATGGTCAGGACCGAGCCGTCCACCTGGCGCACGCTCGTCGCGCCCTCCGTCAGAACGGTGCCCACGCTGTCGCGGCAGTCGGCCGCCAGCGCCACCTGCAGCGTGGTCACCGGAGAGGTGGACTGCTTGTCGAGCCGATCCCACGCGGTGACCTCGAACTCCAGGTAGCGCGAGCTGTCCACGGGCGAGTAGACGAGGTTCGAGTCGAGCCAGGTGGGCCGGATGTCCACGCTCCAGAGGTCGTTGCCGGCGTAGCCCATCGGCACCTCGACCGCCCAGCCCTGACCCGTGAAGCCGGTGGAGCGGTAGCGGAAAACGGCGCGCTCCACCCGGTCGTCGTCGGCGATGCGGACGCCGATGACGACGGGCGCATCGCGCAGCGGCTCCACCAGCGGCAGGGCCCGTCCCTGGTCGTCGACCGTGATCACGGGCGGGCCGGTGTCCTCGAAGGCGGTGATCTCCAGCGCACAGGGCGTCAGGCCGTCCTGCTGGCGCTGCAGCGCGGCCGGGCTCTCGTAATCGAGGATCTGCTCCTGCGGCCGGCCGGGGCTGCGTCCCGAGCCCGGAACGAGCAGCAGGTCGATCAGGTTGGGGTCGCGATTCTCGTAATGCCCGCCGCCGAAGTTCCATTCGCTGCGGGACTCGTTCACCCAGCGGGTGCCGCCGAGCACCTCCTCGCCGCCGAAATCGTGGCTGGACATGCAGACGGCGATGTCCCAGGACCGGATCTGCTCCGCGGTCGGGTTGCCGAGCACCGCCTTGCTGACGAAGGCCGTGATCACGTTGCGATGGGGATCGCTCGCGAGCTGGATGGCATTGTCGGTGCGGAGCGCGTTGCTGCGCCACGCATCGACCGTGTTCGTGCCCAGGGCCGGCACCACGGCCTTGTACCAGCCGTCCATGATGATCGCGTACTCCCAGGCGTCCCAGGGCTGGAATGCGCACTGGCGGTTGGGCAGGGTGGCGGTGGCTCCGCCCGGCGCGCTGTCGATCAGGATGTCGATCTTCTGGATGTTGAGGTCGGCGTAGAGCGGATTCCAGTCGGCCGTGCCAGGTTCGTCCGGATCCGGGAAGTCGACGATGCCCACCTCGAAGGCGATCAGCTCGACCATCTGGGTCCCGACCAGCCCCACGGTCTCGTAGATGTCCAGCGAGGTCAGGTCGAAGGCGCCGGGCACGAAGGCGCTGTTGGTCGGATAGGTGTAGTACTTGTTCGCGGTGCCGGGCTGGTTGGGTCCGTGGTCGTCGCCCACCGGATCGGTGGCGCGAACGATCGGCTCCACCGTCGCCTCCACGGTCACGATCACCGCCGCGGTCGCCGACACGCCGTTGGCCGCGTCGAAGGCGCTGACCGTGAGCGTCCGCTCGCCGCCCGGAGCTCCCATCGGCACCCGGGTGCTCAGCGACCACGTCCCGTCGCCGGCGGTCCGGTCGCCGTGCCCGGGGTCGCCGTCGTCGTACATGCGTGCCAGCGGATCGCCGCCCAGCGCGCTCAGATCCGCCAGCACCTCGCCCACGCCGTCGCCCCCGTCGGTCACCGCGGCGGTGAGCACGAATGGCTGGCCGGGAACGAGCAGCGTCGGCTCGGCCGCCGGCGCCGCCACCTGCGGCGGCGTCGCGAAGGCGGTCTTCACCCGGTATACCTCGCTCCACGCCTCCAGGTGCACGGGACCCAGCGCCACGTCCCAGTCGTCCGGTCCGGGGTTCTCGTGATCGAAGGTCAGGTTCAGGGTCGAGTCGGACGGCGCCGAGTCGAAGGCGGCGCGCTTGATGCCGTCGTCGTCCTGGGTCAGGTAGACCTCGGCGCGCAGCGAGTCGGGCCGGCCGCCGAGCGGTGCCCAGGGCACGAAGATGCGCACCGCGTCCGCGCCGTTCTGCACCCACTCGCCCTGGAGGTTCTGGCCGTCCTGGCCGCTGGACTGGTAGATCCGGTCCTGCAGGTTCCACCACTCCCAGCCCTGGGCGGTGGCGTTCCAGCGCCGGAAGTCGCCGTAGTCGTCGGCCGAGTACTTCGAGGTCAGCACGAAATCGGGACGGTGCGCATGCTCGTAGGTCACCGGTTGCTCGAAGGGATCGCGCGGTGCGCCGGCGGCGTCGAACCGGGTCTCCAGCAGGACGTGCAGCTGCAGCCCGTTCCAGTCGGAGGCGAACGGGATCTCCAGCCGCAGCCCGGCGGCGTCGTTGTCGATCACGAGGGCCGTGAGGTCGGTGGCGGCGAAGGTGCGGCGCGTGGCGGGCTCGGCATGCCAGGGCGGATCGGTGACGACGACGACATCCCGGAGCTGCAGCGAGACGCCCTCCACGGGCAGGCCCGCGCTCGCTCCGGAGATCCTCACGACACCGGCGGCCCCGGCGGGCACGAACGCCGTGGCAGCGCGGCCCCCCGCATCGGACACGGCGGTGGGCGGCGCGCAGGCTCCCAGCGCGCTCGGCGTCGCCGAGAACGTGATCGCCTCGCCGGCGCGCCGGGTCGGGTTGCCGTAGGCGTCCACGAGCTGGGCGGTCACCGCCACCGGCGAGGCGAGGTCGCCCAGATTCGTCGGCAGCATGATCCGCCAGGCGGCCGTGGGTCCCGCGACGGCCGTCACCGGCAACAGCGCCTCGCCGCTGTGCAGCGAACCGGCGGCGACCGCGAGCGTGCGGTTGTCGACCACCACCGTGGCGTCGATCTGCAGCATGCCCGCCCCGGTCGCGGTCAGCGTGCCCACGGCCACGCCGTCGGCGTTCGTGACGACCGTCGCCAGCTCGAAGCTGCCTGTGCCGGACGATGAACTCGCCAGCGAGAATGCCACCGGGATGCCCGCGCGCCGGCTCGGATTGTCGGCCGAGTCGAAGAGCCGGGCGGTGATCGCCACGGCGTCGGCGCCGTCGGTGACCAGCGTGTCGCGTTCCGCGGTCAGAACCACCGTGGCGGGCTGAGGATCGCCGAACCGCACCGGCAGCCGCAGGTCCGGCGCCTCCCCGTCGTTCTCCACCCAGAGGCGCAGCACTTCCACCTGGTCGTCGCGCGCCCAGAAGACCGCGCGCCCGCCGGCGAAATCGAGCTGCCGCAGCGTGTCGCCCAGGTCCTCGCTGGCGTGGAAGCTGACGCTGCCGGTGGGCGGCGACACGTCATCGAGCTTGGTGGCGCGCACCCGGTAGCCGTTCAGGCGGCCGTCCAGGTCGTAGAGGTCGTCACGTCCGGCGCCGTCACGCGCCGCCAGGCGCACCGGCGCCAGGACGTCCTGGCCGGGCAACGAGACGGTGGCGTCGACGCGGGCGATCTCCTCGCCCTCGCCGTCGATCAGCGCCAGGCGGGAGGCGCGGACCGCGCGCAGGAAGATGTCGCCCAGGGGCACGTCGGCGGGACTGCCGATGGCCAGCACGGAGTCCCAGGGGACGTAACCCGTGGCGGCGATCTGCAGGCGGTGATCGCCGAGATCGCGATGGAACGCGAAGACCGCGCCGGATGCCACCACCGAAATTGTGTCGGCGAGCCCGGTGGCCAGTTCCGTGATCCGCACCTGTCCGGCGGCGTCCGGACCCTCGAGCACGACCGTGCCGCTGACCAGGGGCGCGCGGGGCAGCAGGAGCTCGAGGCCGGTGACGGGGTTGCCGAGGGTCACCACCAGGCTGGTATCCGCGGCGAGATAGGTGGGTGCCTTCGCGCTCAGCTCGTACTCGCCGCCGGCGGCGACGAAGAACGTGAAGGGACCGCCGTTGAACGGGAAGTCGGCGCTGCCGACCAGGTCGCCGGTGCCGGTCCGCAGGCCGATCGTTCCGGCGCGACCCGGCCCGCTCAGGAAGCCGACCGTGCCGGAGATCTCGGTCTGCCGCTCGAGCAGGAAGTCGACCCCCGCGAGGTCCTCCCCGGCGATCACCGCGAGCGAGCGCTCCTGGGGCAGGTAGGTGGGCGCCTCCACCCGCAGGATGTAGGTGCCGCTCTCGGCCACGTACACGCGGTAGGACCCGCCGGCGGCGGAAAGGGCCCTTCGCGCCAGTTCGGCGCCGCTCGCATCACGGAGCACGATCGTGGTCGCGGCGCCGGGTCCGGAGGCGAATCCGACCGTGCCGGCGATGGCGGTGGCGCGGGCGAGGGTGAGTAGAGGGGCGGTGGCTTGCTCGCCCGGGCCGACCGTGACCGTTGCCGTCGCGTCCAGGTAGCCCTCGGCGCCGGCGGTCACCTCGTAGCGCCCCGCGGGCAGACGCGGCAGCGCGTAGCTGCGCTCGCCGATCGCGGTGACCGTGCGGGAGAGCGCACCACCCGGGTCGCGGCCGGGCCAGTCGACCAGGGTTGCCGACACGATCAGCGGCACGTCGCCGGGGTCCTGCGGCAGGACGACCTCGCCGGCGATCGCGGCGTCGCTGCGGTCGATGGTGGCGTCTCCGTCCGCATCGAGGATCGAGGCGTGCAGCAGGGCGAGGTGGTAGGGCGGATCGCCCGCCAGGTCGTTGTTCGGCGCCACGTCGGTGACGTCGGAGCCGCCGCCGCGGGTGACCATGGCCACCGCCTTCAGCACGGCTCGCGCGGGCGGCGAGCCGCCGCCGGGATAGATCTCGCTCCAGGGGATCGCCAGCTCGGCGTTCATCCAGAACGGAAAACGCGCCGTGGCGAGGGCGGCGCCGGTGTCGTAGGCCTGCGCCACCGTGCAGGCGCCGGTGATGTCGGTGGTCGCGCCCGAAGCGTCGTCGACGCGGCGGACCGTCGGGGGGGCGCCGGGGAAGTCCTCGGGATCGTCGCGGCCGATCAGCAGGTCGGCGCCGTGGCCGTCGGGCAGGAACGCCGGGACCGGCCACATATCGAGCAGGCTGAGATCGGCGGGGCCGGCCCCGCGGTCAAGATCGAGGATCACCCGCAGCCCCTCGAGGGCTCCGAAATCCTGGTAGGTGATGCCGACGTAGAGGTTGTCGGCATCCCAGGTGAGCCAGAGCCGGCGCAGGTTGGCGGTGATTCCGGTGTTGTCGTCGGCCTGATCGTCGATCACGCGGTCGGCCGGTGACCAGTCCAGGCCGTCGCCCGCGATGATGCCGTCGATGGTCGGGGTGTGCAGCGGGTCGGCGTGCGCCGAGGTGCCCACCAGCAGGAGCAGGGCGACGACGGCGATGCCGAGCAGCGCCCGCGGCGGCATGGCGCCGCTGGCGGACAGGGCTCCGCGGTGTCCGCGGGCGCGGCCGCGGCCGTGCGGGCGGGCGTCGCCGGTGTTGCGCTTCACGAATGTGGGCAGCGGCATGGTCCCGACTCGAACGGTGAGTCCGTGGCAGGTGCAGCGCCGTCGGGCAGGGCCGGGCGCGCTCGAGGGCAGATCCGTCCGCTCTCGCTGGACCGCGGGTGTGCGGCCAGGGCGTACCTTAGAGCACGTGGTCGGCGGCGTGCAACGAAAACCGCCGGGGAGCGAAGAATGTGCGTGCGACGACCGAGCCAGCGCGCATCGCGCGACGGTCGGGCCCGGGGCATCGCAGGACGGCCGAGCCAGGGCGCATCGCCCAGCGCGCACAGGTTGTCCGCGCGAGACAGCCGGTGTACAGTAGCGCGCCATGGAACGCTCCTCCGGCAGTCGAGGCCGTCGCCTCTCTCGATTCTCCCGCCACCGGCGGGTGCGGTGCGGCCTCGCGCTCGCGCTGCTGGCGGCCGCCGCCCTCGCGCTGGCGACCGGCACCGGCTGTGACCGCGCCGACCGGGCATCGTCGGTCGTGATCTGGGAGCAGATGGATCCCGGCGAGCAGGCCCTGCTCGACGCCCACATCGCGGCTTTCCGGGCCGAACACCCCGAGTTCGACGGGTTCGCGATCACGCGCAGCCACTACCGGATCGAGGACCTGCGCACCCAGTTCCAGACCGCGGCCCTGGCCTACGGGGGGCCGAACCTGGTCTACGGACCGGCCGACAACGTGGGCCCCTTCGCCATCATGGGCCTGATCTTGCCCATGGACGAGATCCTGCCGCCGGGCGAACTGGAGCGTTTTGCGCCCGAGGCGCTGCCCGTCCTCGATGACCGGGTGTACGGCCTGCCCGACCAGGTGGGCAACCACCTGACGCTGGTGGCCAACCGCGCACTGGTGGATTCGATTCCCACCGACACCGACGCCTGGCTCGCGCAGCTGCGGGCGGTCACGCGCGACCTGGACGGCGACGGACGCACCGACCGCTACGGGCTGGTCTTCAACATGATCGAGCCGTTCTGGCTCGTGCCCTGGCTGGGCGGCTGCGGCGGCTGGGTGATGGACGATCGGGGCGAGCCGACCCTCGCCGGCGAGGCCATGACCTGCGCACTGAGCTTCATGCGCGAGCTGACGGTTGCGGGCGTGGTGCCGCGCGAATGCGACTATCCGCTGGCCGATACGCTCTTCAAGGAGGGCCGGGCGGCCTACATCATCAACGGCCCGTGGTCGTGGGAGGGATATCGCGCGGGGGGCATCGACATCGAGCTGGCGCCCTTGCCGCGGGTGAGCGCGACGGGACTGTGGCCGAGCCCGATGACCTCGGCCAAGTGCTACTCGGTGAACCGCTATCTGGACCCGGCGACTCGCGAGTGCACCGTCGCCCTGCTGCGGTATCTCACCTCCACGCAGGTGCAGATCGACCTGGCGCTGGCCCTGGGCACCCTGCCGGCCGACCTAGCGGCTCGTGCCGATCCCCGGGTGGCCGACGACGCCCTGCAGCAGGCTTCGCGCCGGCAGATCGAGAAGGGCCGCCTGATGCCGGTGGTGCCGGAGATGCGCGCCATCTGGGACGCCATGCGTCCGTACTACCAGGGTGTCCTGAGCGGCAAGCTCGAGCCGGCCGAGGCCGCGCGCAGGATGCAGGAACGTGCCGAGCGCGAGATCGAACGGATGCGGGAGTAGGGAACCGGCTGGAAGGAGGCGTGAACCATGGCCCGGGCGCGAGGAATGCCGGCGAGCGAGCGGCGCGACGTGCGTCTGGCCTTCTGGTTCCTGCTGCCGTCGGCGCTGGTGCTGACGGGGGTGGTGGCGTATCCGTTCTTCTACAACCTGTACGTCTCCCTGACCAACTGGAACATGTTCCACTTCCGCGACCCCGAACTGGTGGGCCTGCGGCACTACGGCAGGCTGTTCACCGAGCCCGACTTCTGGCGCATCTTCGGCAAGACGATCGCCTGGACCACGATCAACCTGATCTTCCACTTCACCCTGGGACTGGGAGCGGCGCTGCTGCTGAACCAGCACCTTCCCGGCCGGCCGCTGTACCGGGCGCTGCTGATCCTGCCGTGGGCCATGCCGCAGTACATCTCGGCGCTGACCTGGCGCGGGATGTTCAACGCCGAGTACGGAGCGATCAACCTGCTGCTGGCGCGAGTCGGCGCGGGCCCCGTCACCTGGTTCAGCGACGAGCTCTGGGCCTTCGCCGCGGCCACCATCACCAACATCTGGCTCGGTTTTCCGTTCATCATGGTCGTGGCACTGGGCGGTCTGCAGTCGATCCCGGCCGAACTGTACGAGGCGGCCAAGATCGACGGCGCCGGCCCGGTGCGCCGCTTCTTCTCGATCACCCTGCCCATGCTCAGGCCGGTGCTCCTGCCGGCGCTGGTGCTCGGGACGATCTGGACGTTCAACAACCTCAACGTGATCTGGCTGGTGACGGACGGAGGACTGCCGGCGGACCGGTCGCACATCCTCGTGACCTACGTCTACAAGGCTGCGTTCTTCTACTACCGCTACGGCTACGCGGCGGCGTTCGGCGTCTTCATCTTCCTGGTGCTGGCGCTCATCGTCCAGGGCTACCGCCGCGTGGCGGAGCAGGAGGCGTACCGATGACGCGACGCGGCGGCCCGCTCGTGGCCCGCGGTTTCGTTCCGCCGGTGCGGGACCAGGGGCAGGACCTGGGGCAGGACGAAGGACAAGGTCGCGGGGAGCGGGAAGGCCCGCGCCGCGACGCCGATCGGCAGCGCCGCCGGACCCGCCTGCGCCGGCGCCGCTTCGTGAGCGCGGTGGCCGTGCACGTGGGCGTGTGGATCTTCGTGCTGTTCGCGGTCTTCCCCATCATGCAGATCGTCGCCATCAGCCTGCGGCCGGGCGACCAGCTCTACTCCACGAGCTTGCGGCTGATTCCGGAGGGCGCCACGCTCGACGCCTACCGCATCATGCTCACCGAGAAGCCGTTCTTGCTGTGGATGCGCAACTCGCTGCTCGTGGCCACGTCGACGGCGCTGATCGGGGTCGGCCTGGCGTCGCTGGGCGGCTTCGCGCTGTCGCGGTACCGCTTCCGCGGCCAGGGCGCGGCGCTGCAGGGCATCCTGATGACCCAGATGTTCCCCGCGACGATGCTGTTGCTGCCGCTGTATCTCCTGATGCGCAAGCTGCAGTTGGTAGACACGCTGGCGGGCGTGGTGGTGGCCTACGTGGCGACCGCGCTGCCCTTCTGCATCTGGACGATGAAGGGTTACTACGACACGATCCCGCGCGACCTCGACCAGGCCGCCCTGATCGACGGCTGCGACCGCCTGCGGGCGTTCCTGCACGTGACGCTACCGCTGAGCGCCCCCGCCCTGGTGATCACCGGCCTGTTCAGCTTCATGGCCGGCTGGAGCGAGTTCATGGTGGCCCGGGTGATGCTCACGAGCGCCGACCGGATGACCCTGCCGCTGGGGCTGGAGTCGCTGTTCACCACCTTCCAGACCGAGTGGGCGAACTACGCCGCCGGTTCGCTGCTGGTGTGCATTCCGGTGGTGGGGCTGTTCCTGGTGCTGAACCGGTTCCTGGTCTCGGGGCTCACGTTGGGGAGTGTGAAGGGGTAGAAGGTGGGGTGGGGCGGAGGATCGACGGACGGGGTAGGCCGCGCTTGTCACCAAACGGGAAGGGGGGCGTGTAGAGGCTTCTGGCAAAAATCCAAAAGATCATGGCAGGCTTCAGAGGGTATCGACTGGCGCTACGAAGAAGACCAACCCGTCCCTTTTTCCGGGCAGCTTCGTGCTGTCTTCCTTGAGGAACTCGAGCAACTCGAGACCCTCGGGCACGGGACCGCTGCTCGGCCGAGCCGATAGAGTCTCTCCCATCCTCCGGACAGCCGGCCAGCCGCCGGAGCTTCCGCCGCTGACGTAACCCCGACCAGAACGGCCGACCCCATGCAGCGGCCACCAGCCGAGCGACCGCCGACCGTCTGTCGCGGACCCCTAGCCTAGGTCCCGAATGCGCTCGTCACCGCACGACCGGCAGCTTGGCGCCGAGGGTCCCCGACGCGGTTTCCAGCCGCAGCAGGTAGATGCCGCTGGGGACCGACCGCCCCTGGCGGTCGCGACCGGACCAGTTCACGACCTGTGGCCCGGCGGCGCGCCAGCCGTCCGCCAGATCGGCGACGCGCCGGCCGGCCAGATCGTACACGCGCAACCGGATGGTCTGCGGGCGATCGAGCGCGAAGCGAATCGTCGCCTGGCCATTCCCGGTGAGCACGGCGTTCCCCACCGCTGCGGAAGCCGACGTGCCGGGGATCCCGGAGAGGCCTCCGCTGCAATCGACCCGCAAGGTCGCCTGCGGCCGGGGCGGGACGGGATCGTCGGGTGGCGGGACCGATCGGCCGGAGCACTGGATGGGCCAGGCCTCGGAGGCACCGTCGTAGTAGCTGACGAACAGCCGCTCCGGTCGAGCAACCCCGCGGCTGCGCCCCGGGCCGTCCGAGATCACCCGACCCTCCTGGGTTTCGGGCGCAGGCGGCAAGCTCCGGGCGGCCACACCCGTGACCTTGGCGTCGGTCGGGATGAAGCCCAGCAGCTGCGGGCTTCTCGGATCGCTCACGTCCACGATCGAGGTCCCGTGGCGGAGCGCGCCGAGATAGAGGATGTCGTCGCACAGGTCGGCCTGGGTGACATACATATCGGTGTCGATAGGCAGCCAGCGGCTCAGGAGACGAGGATCGTCCGGATCGGACACGTCGACGACGTGGACGCAACGAGTCGTCGCGACGTAGACGACGTCTCCCCGCATGAGCAACGACTGAGGCGGTCCTTCGTCCAGGTGGATGGAGCCTCGCAGCCTCAGCGAATGTTCGGCCCCGCTCGTCCGGCCTTCATCCGTCAGGATACGCAGGAAACTGGCGTTGTAGGCCATGATCCTGTGCTCGTCAGCAGTCACCAAATTCACGTTGCCGGCCATCGGGATGCTGCTCAGCACGCGGGGACGTTCAGGATCGCCGACGTCCACCGCCACCACGCGACCGTCCAAGTTGCCCACCATCGCGGTGCTCACGTACGCGGTCGCGCCGACCACGTCCACATCCGATGCTCCCGCAACCGGCCATCGTTCCAGCCGTGCGAAAATCGTCGGGGCTTCGCGGTCGCTCACGTCGATGATCACCAGGCCGTCCGACACCGAGGCGACATACGCTACGTTGCCCCGGATCACGGTTGCACACGGCACGGCTGTCAGCGGGACCCGCGACATGGTCACGGCCGCTCGTCCCGGGGGAGCATGGATGATCTCCATGCCCTGCTGATGCCGTGACGCGACTCCCGTCCGGTAAGAGGCGTAGACGAATGCCCCGTGGGACACCAGGTTCCAGCGGGTGAACCCCAGGTCAGGCAGCAGCGGTTCCGGCACCAGCCGAGGCGGAGCCACGCGCGGATCGAACAGCACGAGATCCCGGCTGCGCACCTGGAGCAGCAGCAGATCCTCGCGAGGGATGATGGCGTACACATCCGAGCAATACGTCACGAACGGGCGTGGTTCGAATTCGGGCAGCTCGGTCAAGTCGACGCTGCCCAGACCCCGCTCCGGGTCGGAAAAGAAGCAGTGCCCGCCGGCGCCGGCCACCCGGAAGCAATCGATCCCGGTGAAGGACGGCCCCTCCCGCGGATGCGCAGGATCGGAGACGTCGACGATCCGCAGGCCGGCGTCGCGCGCAGCGAAGACTGCGAGATCCCCGATCATGACGGCGTCCCACGGGGTCCAGTCCGCCTCCAACATCCCCACCTGCAACGGACTGTCATGTGTGGTCACGTCGTAGATCCGCAGGGATTGCCGATCCGAGAGGATCACGTGCTCGCCGTGCAGGAGCACCTCGCACGCGGTCCCCGCGACAGGTAAGCTGGCGACGACTGCGGGAGCGGCGGGATCCGCCACGGAGACCACGCTGAATGTACGGTATCCGTTCGCCACGTAGATGCAGTCGCCGCGCACGACCCAGTCATAGATGGCGTTGAGCTCGAGATAGCCGAGGATGACCGGTGCGCCGGGGACGGCGACGTCGATGATCCGGAGTCCCTGCTGCGAACCGACGTACAGTCGTCCGTCCACGAGGGAGAGCTGGTTAGGGAAGTCGCTCATCGGAACGGTGCTCAGTTCCACGGGCTCCTCGAGCCGGGCCAGATCGATCACCTTCAGCGCAGGGGGCCATTCCTGGAGCATGTACGCGATGTTCCCGTCGACGGCCAGCTGGTGGACCTTGAAGGGAAGCCGGACGTGAGAGATCACTCCGTTGTGCGCTGCGTAGTCGTAGCACCAGCGTTCGGCTCCCAGCTCAGTCCCGTTCGTGGGGAGACCGGTAGCTGGCAGGGCCCGTGCGGTCTCGGCCGAGATCGAGAACACGAGGATCGCCCAAAAGCAGATTCTGGCGACCATGGCGGCCTCCCAGGGCAGGCGTGATCCACATGCGAGGGCGAGCGATCGGGGCGAGGTGTTCGGAGTATATCACGAAAGCCATGGATCGATGGCAGGTTCTTCCGAGGCCGGCGACCTCCCCTGCGGGGAACGACGCGCGGCGGGGAGCGTCAAGGGGTTAGAAGGTGGGGTGGGGCGGAGGATCGCTCGACGGCGTGCGCCCCTCGCGAACGGCGGTCTCGACCGAGGCCAGGACGAGCGGTCTGGCCATGATCGCGATCCGGGGGGACTCCCACCGTACCACCGCTTATCGCCACCTTTGCGTGTGTCTCCGCAACAGCCCGCTACCCACGAACTTCGCAGCCACAATCCCCGCAAGACAGCTCGCGGTTTGTGATATAGTCGGGGGCGCGCAACGATGCTCTCGAACACCTGCGAGGTCGCCCCGATGTCGTCGCGTTGCCCTTTTCTCCAGTTTCTGCCATTCTCCGCACTTCTCGGCCTCGTCGCCCTGATCGCCGGTCCAGCGGCAGCCGCCGAGACACCGGAGAGCGAGCCAGTGACCGTCCTGGCCGTGGATCGTGTCGGTGAGCCGGACACACCCGCCGCCGCGGACCTGCTGGCGCTCACCCTCCACCACACGCCCGCGGGGCCGCAACTGCGCGTCTCCTTGCTCGCGCTCGACGTGACGGCCCCCGTCGCCGCCGCGGCTACGGCGTCCGAGGTCCCCGCCGTGGTGGAACTGCGGGTGGAGGCCGCCGCCGGGGCCGCCGCGGGGGCCGCCGCCGGCGCCGAGGCGGCAGCCGAGGCGGGGCCCGAGGCCGCCGCAGGGCGCCTCGCGACCCTGGCGCGGCTGGAACTCGCGCGTGACGGCGACCGGTTCACGATCCGCCGCGCCGACGGCGATGCAGCGGCGCTGAAGGCGCTCGGCAGCGACCCCGCGCTACCCGGCGACCCCGACGCCTTCCGCCTGGCCCTGCCCGCCGCCTGGGTGGACGACGCCCGCGCCGACGCCCCCCTGCGCGTGGTCGTGACCACGTCCGTGCTCGCGGCGATCGGCAGCGCCGGCGACCCGGACGCCGCCACCGCGACCGAAGGCCCAGACGGCTCAACTAGCCGCATTGCCGACCGCATCGAGGCCACCTACCCCCCCGACAAGGCCTACGAGGCGCACTGCGCGCTCGTCCTGCACGGCAACCAGGGGCTCGGCTACACCGACGTGTTCCACGGGCGCCCCGACGCCCTCGACGGCTCCGGGTTCGACGAGGCGCTGCAGATCCACCAGGCGACCGGCGTGCCCGGCAACTTCCACCTCTCGGGCACGCTGCAGTCGGCGGCCGAGTGGTCGGCGAACAACGGCGATCCGCTCGATTTCAACGCCTGGCTCGCGACCGGCGTGAGCGCCGGCTGGGCCGGCATGGTGGCGTCGGCCTACGGGCAGCACATCATGCCGTTCGTCCAGGACGCGATGAACGACTGGTCGGTATCGATCCACGCTGCCATGACCGCGTCGCGCTACGGCGACACGCCGCGCGTGGCCTGGGTCCCGGAGCGCGTGTGGCTGAACACGAGCGGCTACCCGTCCGCGGGCGTGAGCGACTGGATCGGCGACGACTGGCAGCCGCACGGCATCTGGGGCGTGATCCTCGACGACGACGTCCACCTGGCCGGCCACGACAACCACCAGATCCACACGCTGGCGGCGAACGGCCTGCGGCTGATCCCGCGCGACCGCCAGTTCACCGGCAACATCATCGGCGGCAACGGGCAGGGGGCGCTGGACATCCTGACCGGGCTCGCCGGCTCCGGCGTGGGGCAGTACCGCATCGCGGTGTTCGCGGAGGACTGGGAGGCGCCCGCGGAGATCGGCATGTGGGCCGATGTCACCCCGTTCGCCAAGGAGACCTACGACTGGTTCGTGCAGAAGTGCCACGACGAGAGCGCGTGGCTGCACACCTGGAAGCTCGCCGACGCGCTCGGCAACCCCGACTTCACCGGCGACACGTTCTCGCCCGCCCCGGGGACGTACGTCGAGATCGGCGGCACCGGTGGATACGGCGGCGGGGACAACGGCTGGTACACGCACTGGGCGGGCTGGATCCCCGGCGCCAACGGAGGCGACGGCAGCGGCGGCTGCGCCGGCGGCGGCAACTGCAAGGACTACGGCACGCTCTGGAACGACGCCTTCGCCGCGCTCATGGCGGCGCCCGACAACAACGTCTCGCAGGCGGGCTGGTACGTGCTGATGACCAACCTGCACGAGACCGGCTGGCACGACTCCATGGGCGGGCCGATCTCCGGCTGGCAGCACAAGTACAGCGCGCACATCAAGAACGCGTCGATCTTCGCGGAGGCGGCGCACTGGGCGGCGGGCGAGTACCTCGCGAGCTGTGCCGCGTATCTCGCGGACGTCGACAACGACGGCTACCAGGAATGTGTCGTTCACAACGAGAACCTGCTCGCGGTGTTCGAGACCACCGGCGGCCGCTGCACGCACCTGTTCGTGCGCGGGGCGGGCCTGGACGACACCGCGATCGGGGTCGACAACGCCTACTGGAGCGGGACCGAGGCCGACTACAACGACGACAACCACGTGGGCGCCTTCAGCGACGTCAGCCCGAACTACCAGCACGACCCGTACGCGGTCGAGATCCTCGAGGCGGGAACCCCCGGCGGCGCCCCGCGGGCGCGGGTGCGCTTCACGCGCGCCGAGGTGGCGAAGGAGATCGTGCTCGCGCCGGGCGACCGGTTCCTGGACGCGATCTACCGCGTGGGGCCGGCCACCCACTGGGTGCAGGCGGGCTTCTCGCCGTCGCTGGTCGACCTGGTCTGGAACGCCGAACTGCAGCGGGTCTGGGCGCCGGACGCCGCCTACATGGGGCAGCGCAACCCGAACACGGGCGTCACGGCCGCCTGGATCGTGGGCGACGGCGGCTTCGCCCACCAGCGCGACTTCTCGGGCACTCTCATGAAGGGCGACGAGGTCCAGGGCAGCGGCACCCTGCAGCTGCGGCTGTTCGCAGGCGCCACGGCCGCGCCCGGCCCGGACGGCGAGATCGTCGAGCTGCGGGCCCTCGCCGACGCGCTGGTCGACACCATCGGCCCGGGCGCCGTGGCGGCCGAGTTCAACGCCGGGGCGCGCCGGCTGCGGGTCACCTTCGATCAGACCGCTGCTCCGGCCGGCATCTCGGCGGCCGGGTTCGGCGTCGACGCCGACGCCGACGACGTGGCCGAGGTCGCCCTGCCGCCGGCCACGCCGGTGGCCGAGACCGCCGCCGCCTTCGTGCTCACGTTCCTGCTCGACCAGGCGACCAGCGACGCGATCGCGGCCCTGCCCCCCGGCGACCTGCGCCTGCTCGTCGCGGCGGGCGCCGCCACCGACGTCGGCGGCGTGCCCGGCCCGGCGGTCGACGCGGCCGATTCGGTGGCGGTGGCGGTGGTCAGCACCCGCATCGCCGTGGACGGCCGCCTCGAGCCCGGCGAGTGGGGGTTCGCTCACGCCCTCGACGATTCGAACGATTCCGCGTGGACCGCCGCCAACGAGATCGACGGACTTCATGCGGGGTGGGACAGCACCTACCTCTATCTGGCGGTGGACGGGATCGTCACCAAGAACTCGTGGCTGCTCTACCTGGACGTCGACCCCGGCTCGGGCCACGGCCAGACCGACCTCTCGGCGATCGACTCCTGGGAGCGCGGGACGGTGTTCACGGCCGCCGGATTCGCGGCGGACTTCCAGTACGGCTGCTACCAGCACCAGTCGGTGTACGATGGCGACGGGCTGTGGCAGATCCTGTCGCCCACCGCCACCCTGGACCGCTCGGGCGAGCTGATCTCGGCCTTCGACTCCTTCCATGCCCATGGGGACGCCGGCGGCAGCGAACTGGCGATTCCCTGGCACACTCTCTACGGCCTGGGCGACGGGCGGGTGCCGGCCGGTGCGCAGATCGCGCTGGTGGCGTCCCTGTGCTGGGATCCCGAGCCCCAGGGATCGCTGGGCGGCGACTCGGCTCCCAGCAACGCCGCCGCAGTCCTGCCCACGATCGACACGGTCTGGACCTTGACGGTGGATGGGAACGGCGACGGCCTTCCCGATCCTCTGGGCGTCGACGCGGCCGTGCCGGCGGCGCGTTCCGGGCTGCGCCTGTTGCCGGCGCGGCCGAACCCGTTCAATCCGGCGACCACCATCGCGTTCGAGCTGCCGGGTGACCTCACCGAGCCGGTCCACCTGGCGATCTTCGATCTGCGCGGCCACCGCATCGCCACGCTCGTCGACGAGCCCTTGCCGCCCGGGCGGCACGAGTTCGTGTGGCGGGGCCGTGACGATGCCGGCAGGGCCCTGGCCGCGGGTACGTACCTGTGCCGCCTGCGAGTCGGCGGCGAGGCGCGTACGCGCGCGCTGGCACTTGTCAAGTGACACGAGGAGGAAGTCCATGCGTCCGATGATTCCGAGAGCACTGATCGCGACGGCCCTGCTGGCGCTGATCGCCTTTCCGGCCTGGTCTCAGACGCCGCAGACGATCGTGATCGACGGCGTGAACGATTTCCTGCCGGGCAATCTCCTCGATGCCGATGGCGGGGACACCCAGTTCCCGAACATCGACATCGGCAACGTCTACGTCACCAACGACGCCGTGAACCTCTTCATCGGCTTCGAACACGAACTCGGCGGCTGGGGTCAGGTGCAGCTGGGCGTCGCCATCGACGTCTTCACCGCGGCTGGCGGCACCGCCGACCCCTGGGGTCGGGCGATCGAGTGGAGCACGGCTGCGTACAAGCCCGACTTCATGTTCTACGTCAACCTCGACAACAACTGGCAGGCCGCCTACCGCTGGACCGGCACCGAGTGGGCGGGAGTCGGCACCGCGGGCATCGGAGCCCTGGGCTGGACCACGTCCACCGGCTTCGACGAACTGGCCGTGCTGTTGAGCACCCTGGGCGTGAGCGCGGGCTCGCCGCTGAACATCGAGGCCTGGGTGACGCAGGACGCGGACACGAAGGGCCCGCTCGATGCGGTCGCCGGCGATGCCAGCCAGCTCTCCACCGTCGACTTCACGCTGTGGGATACGCCCTCACCGATCCCGCTGTCGGAGTACCTGGCGTACACGGTCCTCGCGGCGGCCGATCAGGATCCGCCCCGGGTCACCGAGGTGCAGCCCACGAGCTTCCCCGTCGGCACGCTGTTCGACATCCACTTCAACGAACCGGTGGATGCGACGACCGCCCAGGTGCCGGGCAACTACGTCGTGAGCGGCGGCACCAGCGGCGGGGTCACCGTCACCGGCGCGGTGCGCGATGCCGGCTCTCCGAACATCGTGCACCTGACCCTGAGCGCGCCGCTGACCGAGAGCGCGAGCCTGTGGCAGCTGACCGTCGCCGGCGTGAAGGACGTTGCGGGCAACACCATCGTCGCCGGGTCCGGCGACCGGGCCTGCTTCATGCTCAAGCACGTCCTGTTCCGTGGCCGCTTCGGCCCCTACCTGCAGAACAGCAGCTCGCCCCCCGACCAGTTCTCCGTCGAGGGGAACATCGCGCCGCTGACGTTCGACCCGCTCTGCGACAGCGGGATGATGGTCGATACCGGCACCGACGACATCTGGGAGTACGGAACCGTGTTCCTGGTCAACGGCGATTGCGGAGCGGGAACGGCTGAACGGACGCTCCAGTGGAAGCTCGCCCACAACTGCACCACCTGGGAGCCGCTGGCAAGCAACCGCGAACACCTGCTGACGCTGGCGAACGGCGCGTCCGACGTGCTCGACGTGTGGTGGAACGACGAGGACCCGAGCGCCTTCACCCAGCACGACATCGACGTCGACTTCTTCGTCGACATGAATCTCACCAGCTGGACGCCGGGCGGCGTGGTGGCGATCAACGGCGACACCTCGCCGCTGAGCTTCGTCGTGCCGTCGGCGAACCTGCTCGTGGACGACGGGACCGGAGTCGACGCGGTGGCGGGCGACGGCATCCACTCCACGCGTCTCCGCTTCCCGGCCGGCAGCAAGAAGAACGTGGCCTACAAGTTCCTGCTCGACGGCGAGTACGAGTGCAGCGGCCAGAGCGACCGCTCGGTCTTCCTCAACGACGAGGCCTACGACGTGGCCGGTGGATTGCTCGGCCCGCTCACCCTGCCGGTGGTGAAGTACGACTTCTGCAACACGATCTGGCGGCCGGTGGAGGTGATCTTCCGCGTGGCGATGAACGTGAATTACGATCCGCTGCAGCCGGGAGACGTGCTGGCGGTGAACGGCACCCCCAACCACGCCGTTCCGCCCACCTTCGACTGGAGCGTCCCGTCGCTCAACACGCTGGCCGACGACGGCGTCTACCCGGACGCCACGGCAGGCGACGGCATCTACTCGGTGTCGGTGGTGTTCCCCGACACGAGCCAGCAGAACATCGAGTACAAGTACCTGCTGAACGACGTCTACGAGTGCCTGTCGAGCGCCAACCGCAGCGAGAGCATCGACCCCGACAACCACGACGCGGCGGGCAACCCGCAGGTGCTGGCGGTGGACCTGTTCGACATCTGCACCATCACGGCCATCGACCGCGTGCCGCGGGCCGGAGTCGCGCTGCGGCAGAACGTGCCGAATCCGTTCAACCCGCGCACCGAGATTCGCTTCGTCGTGCCGCGCGGCGGCCGAGGTTCGCTGCGCATCTACGACGTGCGCGGCGAGCTGGTGCGCACGTTGCAGGCGGGCGAGATGGCAACCGGCGAGCACGTGGCCGTCTGGGACGGCTGCGACGATGGCGGGGTGATGGCGGGCTCCGGCGTCTACCTGTGCCGCCTGGAGGTGAACGGCGAGACGGATGCGCGCTCGATGGTGCTGCTCAAGTAGCTCGCGAGCGAACACGATCCGCATCGTGGTCCCGGGGGGGTGACCAGGATGCGGCAACGGCGCCCGCCGGCCCTCGGGAGTCGGCGGCCGTCGCGCGCCCGGGGGGAACGATAGACTTCGACCGCCGGGTCGTGTCCACGCAGGCTCAACCCCACGCGCCCAAAAGCTTGCGCACCAGGACCAGCTGGCCCAGGTGGTAGGCGTCATGGTCCGCCAGCAGGACGGCCTGGCGCAGCAGCGTGTGATCGTTGCCCGGCGCCAGCGGTGCCGTCAGGTCGCGCTGCGGATCCTCGAGCAGTGCGACCATCGCCCGGCGGTCGCTCTCGAACTGCCGGCAGGAGGCGTCCCACGCCTGCGGGTCCGGCGGCGCCTGGTCGGCGGGCCAGTAGTCGTCGGGCCAGCCGCGGGGATGGTAGCCGCCGGGATCGCGGCTGTACTCGAGGATGTCGAGCTGCGTCAGACGCAGGTGCTCGAGCAGTTCCCAGGGCGAGTGATCGGCCCCGGGCGGACGGACGCCTTGCGACCCGGGCGCGAGGTCCGCCACCGCGTCCGCGAAGGGCGCGCGCGCACCCCCGCCCTCGAGCAGCCAGACGAGTCGGCGACGGAGTTCGTCGCCTGGAGACGGCCGAGCAGGTATGATTCTCCTCCTCGCGGGCAGCTGATCCCTGTACCGAGTTTCGGTCGGGATCGTGTCGGCCGCCAGCGGGCTGCCGTGCGAGGTCGCAACAGTCGGCCGCCGCACCGCGTAGGGGGCGGGTTCAGCCGGCGTCACCGGAGCGCGACGCCGGCGAATCGGCGAATGCGAACCGGGCGACCGTGCCGGAGCGGGCGGCGCGCTCACGACCAGCAGGAGATCGAGATGACCACGGATACCTCGCGACGCGACTTCCTCCGGACCGCAGCTCTCGCCGGCGCCGCCGTGGGCGTGGCCGGCCTCGTCTCGCCTCTGCCCGGCGGCCTGTGGGCGGCCGACGGGAATTCCCGGCGCCTGAAGGTGCTGATCCTGGGCGGCACCGGCCAGACCGGTCCGCACCTCATCCGGGAACTGCTCTCCCGCGGTCACTCCGTCACGATGTTCAACCGCGGCAATCGCTCCGAGGACCTGTTCCCGGACGTGGAATGCCTCGTCGGAGACCGTGCACTCGACGCGAACGACGGTCTGAAGGCCCTGGCCGACGAGGTGGCGGCGGGGCGCCGCTGGGACGTTTGCATCGACATCTGGCCGCACATCCCGCAGATCGTCGAGCGCGCCGCGGTCCTGCTGAAGGACAGCGTCGACCACTACCAGTACGTCTCGTCGGTGTCGGTGTATGCCGACAACTCGGGGATCGGCATGGACGAGGACACGCCCGTGGCGCGGCTCGAGGATCCGGACGCCGAGTACAGCGACGCCCTCTTCGGCGCCTTCAAGGCCGAGTGCGAGCAGCGCATCCGGACGATCTTCCCTGCCAGCCATACCATCTTCCGCCCCGGCCTGATCGTCGGCCCGCGCGATTTCAGCTTCCGCGGGGTCTACTGGCCGGTGCGCGTGCGGCGCGGGGGCGAGGTGCTGGCGCCCGGTACGGGAGACGACCGGATCCAGGTCATCGACGGCCGCGACCTCGCGTCGTTCGAGGTGCGCTGCATGGAGCGGCGCGCGTCCGGTACCTTCAACGTCATCGGCCCGCATCCGCGCCATCCGCTCACCATGCGCCGGTTGCTCGAGACGTGCCGCGATGCCTCGGGGTCGAACGCGCGATTCGTCTGGGCGGACACCGCGTTCCTCGAAGAGCAGGGTGTGGGCGCCTGGCGCGACATGCCGTGCTGGATCCCGGCCGAGGGCGAGTACGCCGGCTTCGGGCAGCGCAGCATCGATCGCGCCGTGGCCGCGGGCCTGACCTTCCGGCCGCTCTCGGTCACCGTCCGCGACACCCTCGTGTGGTACGACGAGCTGGACGAGGAGCGGCGCGCGGGCGTGACGAAGCGGGCCGGGCTGGCGCCGGACCGCGAGGCGAAGGTGCTCGCCGCCTGGCACGCGCAGCGGCGCGGCTGACGCGCGGGCAATCCGTCGAGCGAGGCCGTGCCGGGCGAGCGAGGGCACAGAGGCACTGCTGGGGGTCGCGGGGGGTGTGCCATCCTCCCCGACCTCGCGTCGCCGCCGCTGGGGTGTGCGAGCTTTGATCCTGGGTTCAACGCCCCCAGCAGCGCCTCTGCACCCTCGCTCGCCTGACGGGACGGTGCGCCACGAGAGGGACGCGCGATGCACGAGCCCTACCGGATCAAGGTCGTCGAACTGCTGCCGGCCGTCTCGCGGGCGCAGCGCGAACGTCTGCTCGCCGAGGCCGGTTACAACCCGTTCCAGATCGATGCCCGCGGCGTGACCGTGGACCTCGTCTCCGACTCGGGCACCGGCGCGATGAGTTCGCGCCAGTGGCAGGAGGTGATCGGCGCGCGCGAGGACTTCTCGGGCCAGGAGTCGTATACCCGGTTCGTCAAGACCGCGACCGACACGTTCGGCTTTCCCCACGTCCAGCCCGTCCACCAGGGGCGTGCCGCCGAGAGCCTGCTCTTCCGCCTGCTGATCGAGCCTGGCCGGATCGCCGTATCCAACACGTTCTTCGAGACGACGCGAGCCAACCTCGAGGCGCACGGCTGCGAGGCGCTCGACCTGTCCGACCTCACGTCGCCGTGGTGCGGGAACATCGATCTCGCGAGGCTCGAGGCCCTGGCGGGCTCCGGCGCTCCGATCGGCATGATCCTGATCACCGTCACGAACAACATCATGGGCGGGCAGCCGGTCTCGCTGGAGAATATCGCCGGCGCCCGCCGCGTGGCCGACCGCCTCGGCGTGCCGCTCGTGCTCGACGCCGGCCGGTTCGCCGGCAATGCCCTGCTGCGGAAGCGCCTCACGCGCTCGCGGCAGTCGCTCCGGCGCATCTGCCGCGAGACGTTCGGGCTGAGCCATGCGGCGTACCTGAGCTGCAAGAAGGACGGTCTCGCGAACGTGGGCGGCATGATCGGGCTGCACGATGCCGCCCTGTTCGAGCGCCTGCAGCACGAGGTCATCCGGCAGGAATCGTACCCCACGGCCGGCGGGCTCGCTGCGCGCGATCTGGCGGCCATGACGGTGGGCCTCGAGGAGGCGGTCGACGAGCGCGTGGTGACGGCCCACGTGGACGGCGTGCGCTATCTGGCGGCGGGGCTGCAGCGCCGGGGCGTGCGGGTGTTCGAGCCGGTGGGTGCGCACGGAGTGGTGGTGCTACCCCGTGACGAAGGTGAATTCGCCGCATTCTCGCTGGCCGCGTCCATCTTCCTGGTCGGCGGCGTGCGAGCCGGGGTCTTCGACGGCAAGATGCGGCTGGCGCTGCCCCGGCGAACGTACACCAGAGACCACCTCGATCACGTCGGCGAGGTCGTCGCGAGCGTGTACGACCACGAGCCGATGATGCTGGCGTGCACCCACCGCCCGCCCGACTTCTTCGACTTCTTCGCGCGATTCGAGCGGCGAGGCTGAGCGGGTCCGCGGCGGCAGCTCGCGGCGGCGAAGCCCAGATCGTCGCCGGTCTTGCCCGCCGGCCTTCCCGCGGCTACTCTGGTCGCCTCATGAGCATCACCGTCATCCCCCTGCAGAGCGGCAGCTGCGGCAACTGCGTCTACGTCGAGAGCGCGGGCGTGCGACTGCTGTTCGACGCGGGCATCAGCGGCCGCCAGGCCGAGCAGCGGCTCGCCGCCTGCGGCGTGGACATTCGCCGCGTCGACGCGGTCGTGCTCACGCACGACCACGGCGATCACGTGCGGTGCGCCGGCGTGTTCCAGCGCAAGTTCGGACTGCCGTTGCATGTCACGGAGCGAACGCTGCAGGCCTGCGCCCGGTCGCTGGGGAGGCTGGAGCGGGTGGAGCGGTTTCGCGCGGGCGAAACGCTGGATTTCGGCTCCCTCCGGGTGCACACCTACCCCACGCCGCACGACGCGGCCGACGGCGTGGCGCTGGTGGTGGAGACCGCCGGGGCACGGGTGGGCGTGCTGACCGATCTCGGCCATGCGTTCGCCGGACTGGAACCGCTGGTGGCCTCGCTCGATGCCGTGGTGCTGGAGAGCAACCACGATCCGGAACTGCTGCGAACCGGACCCTATCCGGCGTTCCTCAAGCAGCGGATCGCCGGCCCGGCCGGGCATCTCTCGAACGTCGACGCGGCCGATCTGCTCGCCGGCTGCGACGGCCGTCTGCAGTGGGCCTGCCTGGCCCATCTCTCGGCGCAGAACAACCGCCCCGATCTCGCCCTCGCAGCGTGCCGGCACCGACTCGGCCCCGCCAGGACACTGCACGTGGCGAGCCGGCACGCGGCCGGCCGGCCGCTCCGGGTCGCCGGCTGACCTCGTCGCTCCGCCCGCCCCGGCCCGTGGCGGGGAATCGAAGCCCCTTCTAAACTGGACATAAGCCGTCCTGGTGAACGCATTCACCGCCTGTCGGGGGCTCGACGTTCGAGTACGGGGGACGCCCGGCGGGATTCCGGCGGCCATCATGACCAGCCATCACGAAGGAGACGATCCATGAAGGTTGCGACTTTCCACCGATGGGGCCTGGCGACCGGCGCCATCGTGCTCGCCCTGAGCATGCTCGTCGCCCCTCCCGCCCCGGCCCAGGCTCTCCTGGACCCTGCCGACCATCCCAAGTTCGACAACCCGCTACCGGTGCCTGCCCGCATCGATGCCACCGGCGGCGGGCGCTACAACGGCTTCATGCGCGAGACGGAGCAGTGGCTGGGGCTGGTGTCTTCGGAGGGCGACCCGCTCCTGACCACGGTGTGGGGCTACATGGTGCCGCATGCCTCGGGGCCGCCCCCGCAGGCCGGCGACCGGGGGAGACCCGGCGAGCGGCCGAGCCCGCCCAGCGTCACGTATCCGGGCCCCACCTTCGTCGCCATGCGCGACACGCCCGTGGAGGTCCGCTGGCACAATCAGTTGCCCCACTACAACCGGGACTTCCCCGGCCTGGGCGGACACCTGCTTCCGGTCGATCCCACCCTCCACCTCGCGCATCCCGTCAAGGGCGGCATTCCCACCGTGACCCACCTGCACGGTGGTCACAGCGAATCTGCCAGCGACGGGCTGCCGGAGGCCTGGTTCACCCAGGGCTGGCGCGAGACCGGCCCCGAGTTCGTCAAGCGCACCTACCGCTACGACAACAGCCAGGAGGCGGCCACGCTCTGGTATCACGATCATGCGCTGGGCATCACGCGCCTGAACGTGTACGCCGGGCTGGCCGGCTTCTACCTGCTGCGCGACGAGAACGAGCTGCAGCTGACCGGCAGTCACGTCCTGCCGGGCGGTCCCTACGAGATCGAGGTCGTGGTGCAGGACCGCATGTTCACCAGCGACGGTGAGCTGTTCTATCCGTCGACCGATCCGGAGATCGAGCCGGGATTCGATCCGCTGCCGCCGGTTCCGAGCGCGATCGCGGAGTTCTTCGGCGACTTCATCCTCGTGAATGCCACGGCCTGGCCGGTGCTCGAGGTGGAGCCGCGCAAGTATCGCTTCCGGCTCCTGAACGGCTCCGACTCGCGGTTCTACGTGATCGAGTTGCGTGACGACCGCTTCGACGGCGCGGCCCAGGAGTTCCTGCAGATCGGCACCGACACCGGGCTGCTGCCGACGCCGGTGGCGCTGGATCGGCTGCTGATCGCCCCGGGCGAGCGCATGGACCTGGTGATCGACTTCGCGTCCTTCTCGCCCGGCACCGAGCTGTACCTGCGCAACTTCGGTCCCGACGACCCGCTGAAGGGCTTCAACCCCGACGGGAGCCTCAGCGACGGCGAGGGCGGCACGCTGCCGCCGGCCGACCCCCAGACCACCGGACAGCTCATGAAGTTCGCGGTCACGCTGCCCCTCGATCCCGACGTTCCCGACGCCACGGTCGACACGGGTACGATGCTGCGACCGCCGATCGCGCCTCTCCAGCGGGACGGTGCCATCCGCCAGCTCGCCCTCTTCGAGGGCCTCGATCAGTACGGGCGCCTGCAGCCGCTGCTCGGCACCCTGGAGGAAGGATCGCTCGCCTGGTTCGCCCCGATCACCGAGAACCCCATGCTGAACGACGTCGAGGTGTGGGAGGTCTACAACGCCACCGAGGACGCCCACCCGATCCACGTTCACCTGGTGTCGTTCCAGATCATCGACCGCGAATCGTTCGAGGGCTTCGTCGAGGAGAAGCCGCAGCCGCAGCACGACGGTACGTTCGGCGTGGGCGGCGTCCTGCAGGTCACCGCGCTGGGCGGCGATGCGCGACCTCCGGCCGATAACGAGGCCGGCTGGAAGGACACCGCCGTCATGCTGCCGGGCGAGGTGACCCGCATCGTCGCCAGGTTCGACCGGCCCGGCCGGTACGTCTGGCACTGCCACATCCTCTCCCACGAGGACCACGAGATGATGCGGCCCTTCTACGTGGGCCCGATGCCGGCGGTCGACCTCATGGCCCGAAACGACGCCTCGCCGGATCCGGTGCCGCTCCTGGCGCAGAACACGCCCAATCCGTTCAATCCCTCCACGAACATCAGCTTCCGTCTGCCCACGGCCCGCGCGGTGGACCTGCGGATCTTCGATGTGCGGGGAAGGACCGTGCACACGCTGGCCGACGGCGACTTCGCCGCCGGCGAGCATACCCTGTCGTGGCAGGGGCTGGACGACGCCGGACGCCGGCTGCCCAGCGGGGTCTACTTCTATCAGCTCCGTGCGGGCGACATCCTGGAGAAGCGCAAGATGATCATGGTGCAGTAGCGGCACCCGCGGTCACCAGGAAATGCGGCGGCCGTCCTGCCGAAAGCGGGGCGGCCGTCGCCGTCCGGCGGCAAGTCGGCGGGTGGATGCTGAACGATGTCGAGACGTGGTCGTCGAAACCCGTCAGCGCACGAGGGTCACCCTGGCGGACAGCGGAGTTCCGCCACCTTCGGCGCGCAGGAGGTAGATGCCGGAGGGTTGCGGCGCACCGCGATCCGAGGCGCCGTCCCAGACGATCCGGTGCTCGCCGGACGGTAGGTGGCCGTTCAGGAGGGTCGCCACGCGCCGGCCGCGCAGGTCGTGCACCGCCACCTGCCACCGGCCGGCGCGCTGGAGGTGCAGGCTTGCGGACACCCGGGGGTTGGCAGGGTTGGGCCAGGGCGCCGACAGCCGCGCGGTGGCTGGCCGCGGGGGCGCGGGCGTGAGGTCCGGCGCTGCACCGAAGAGTAGGACACGCCCGGTGTCGGTGCCGTTGTAACCGCCGGCGAGCAGTACGCCACGGCTGCCGGCGACCACGTCTCCGGCTGCGGCGAGGGACGTGCCCAGGTGGGCGCTTTCCCGCGGGCCCGGGACGACGGCGATCGGCACGGTATCGAGCGTGCCGCCCCCGAACACGGCCACCCGTCCCGAGTCGAGGACCATCTCGTCATCGAAACCGGGCGCGCCCACGGCGATGTCGCCGATCGCGTCGCCGTTCCAGTCGAACCCCAGCGCCACGGCGGTGCCGAAGCGTTCCTCGTTCTGGGCGCCGGTCAGGACCAGGTCAGCCACGTCGTCGAGGGCGGTGCCGCCGCGATACAGGTAGGTCTTGCCGGCATCCACCACGACGCCGGCGTTGGCGAACGGGGCGCCCACCAGGAGGTCGGGCTGCCCGTCTCCGTCCACGTCATGCCCGGCCGCGAGCGCGCCGCCGAACTCGTCGCCGGCCGCCTCGCCCTGCAGCACCAGGTCGGGAACGGTGTCCAGGTCCGCGGTACCGGCGTAGAGCAGGACGGCGCCGGACCAGGCGCCACCATCCGAGTTGCGCGGGACCCCCACCAGCAGGTCGTCCTTGCCATCGCCGTCGCGATCCGGCAGCCAGGCCAGCCTGGCTCCGAAGCGCTGATCGCCCGGACGCGCATTCAACACCCGGGCGGGAGTCGGATCCAGCGGCAAGGGTCCGCCTCGGTAGATGAACACCCGGCCGTCGCCGGCCCGGGGGCAGCCGACCACCAGGTCCGCATGACCGTCCCCGTCGAGATCGGGCACCAGCGCCAGAGCGGCCCCGAATTGCCCGCCGGGGACTTCGCCGGTGAGCGTGAGCACAGGGACGTCGGAGGGCGGATCCCCGCCCAGGAACACGCGGACTCTCCCCGGATGCGTGCCGTCGGGCCCGGGACCGGGTTCTCCCACGGCCCAGTCGTCGAGACCGTCGCCGTTCAGGTCGCCGCCGCCCGTCAGGATCTGGCCGAAGTACCCCCGCTCGACGTCGCCCGCGAACGTCAGGGCGGCGGCGGTGGGGTACTCCGGACCGCCCAGGAACAGGTAGGCCTTGCCGCCGCTGAGGATCAACTCGTCGTTCACGTTCGCGCCCACCAGGAAGTCGGCCCGCCCGTCACCGTCGACATCGCCCGCGCCGGCCACGGCGATGCCGAACTGATCGAGAGGCGCCTCACCCAGATAGGTTCGCTGGAGCGTGAAATCGGCAGCGCTCGCCAGGTCCGGCGACCCGGCCGCGAGCGCGAGCAGGACGGCGGTCAACGTCGCCGGCCTCTGGACGGCGGCCGCGATCCTGGCGCGGCGGCGGCACCGGGACGGTGGATGGTAACGGCTGAACGGTGTCATGCGCATGATGTCGCCCGGATGGGTCACCCGGCGGCCACCCCGGGGGGTGGCCGCCGGTGAGGTGGGAACTACCGGTAGATCTTCTTGACGTCGCTCAGCGAGGCCGCGTTCGCGCCCACGGTGGAGCCGGAGAGATCGACCGTGTAGGCCTGCAGGATGCCCTCGAACGCGTCGCTGGACGCGGTTCCGCCCTGCGTACCGGTGATCGTCAGGGTGGCGGTGTCGGCGTCGGTGAACTCGCCCGCCGTGGCCACGACGTCGATCGTCAGCATCACGTCGACAGGAAGGAGCGGGGCGGTGAACGTGAACTCGTGGCTCAGCAATTCGCCGGCCGCCAGCGGAACGACGGCCGTGAACGGGCCGAAGACGTAGCTGTCGACCGCGAAGGTCACCTCGAGGGTCGCATCGACGGCCTCGTTGCCGAGGTTCTCGATACTGGTGAAGAGCGTGACGTCTCCGCCGGCGTCGACGACGGCCGGATCGAAGGCGATCTCGACGTCGATCTGGGCCTGAGCGGCGGTCGCGGCAGCGACCAGGAGCAGCGCGGTGCAGAGAGGCAGCAGCAATCGGCGCATGGGGTGGCCTCCTCGAACGGGTATCGATGAACCTGCCAGGCGGAACGGCGACTCGCGGGGGGGGGGGGCGAGAATAGCGCGAGGCCAGAGGAGCCGCGCCCACCGACAACGGACTTGCGACACCGTACCATGGTTCAGGTGAGCTATCAACCCCGAGTTCAAAAATTCATCTTTCCGGCTCATAGGAGGTGCTCGCGGGGAACGAGGATCTCTCGGGCCCCGCCGCCGCTGAGCGGTGTCCTCGGATACGCGCAACCTATCGACCTCCGCCTGCACCCGGGTGTCCCATGGGCGATGGGCGCCACCCCACCCGGGCGCAGGCGGCAAGGAGCAGTTGCTCCCCTCATCTGATCAGCACCATCTTGCGCACGCCCGTATCGCCGGCGGCGCGGACACGGGCCAGGTAGGTGCCGCTCGGCAGCCGCTCCGGGCACCACGAGACCGCGTGCGGGCCGGCGGTCTGCATGCCCTCGAACACCGTGTCGACCCGGCGCCCGAGCAGATCGAAGACCGCCACCTCTACATTGCAGCGTTGCGGCAGCACGTAGCGGATCTCCGTCACCGGGTTGAAGGGGTTGGGCACGTTGGCGTTCACCACGAGAGACCGAGGCAGGGGCGCGACACGGTCCTCCACGAACGTAGCGTGCGCCACGAACCTCGCGAACGCCTCGTCGGCATGCGCCAGCAGCGAGGGCAGATCGGGGCCGGCGACCAGGGCGAACCAGACGTCCATCGTGTCGTCCGGTGCGACCGAGAACGGCCCCGCCGCCGCCACCATGCTCCAGTCGGTGGCCTCGTGGGTGGTGCGCATGCGGTGCGCGGGATCGCTGCCGACCATGAAGTTCCACTTCTCGCCATCGCTCAGGAACGAGTTCGGCCAGACCCAGGTCGGGTTGTGGATGTGGGAGAGGTTGGCGGCCGGCGCCGGATGCAGCACGCGAATGCCCACGTAGGGGCCGCTGCCGTGCCAGCAGTAGATGAGATCGCGGTATTCGTCGGCGCCTCCCTCGTCGGCGAACGCATCGACGACGTCCCAGTCGGCGAAGACCGCCGCATGAGCCCCCGTGACCGCCGCGTCGGAGGTGTTGATCAGCTTCGTGTTGACGAGGACGAAGTCGTCGCCGGCCGGATCGCTCCAGGCGAAGCTCGCCTGGCGCACCAGCCAGGTGCCCGGGGCGTCGGCGCCGGTGTCGCGGTACCAGGCCACCAGGCCCTGCGGCTCCACCGGCGGCAGCCACTCTGGCGGGCTCGGCCGGATGGCGCCGGCGGGATCCACCGACGACTCCCAGTCGGCCGCGTCGTCCAGATAGTCGCGGCTCGCCACGTAGTCCGCGCCGGCCCCCACCCAGAGACCGCCAGCGTACAGGAGACTCGGCGAAGCCTGCGGATACTGGAAGCCGCTGCCCCGACCGTTCGGCTCCATCCAGCCGAAACTGCCCTGGTCCGTGAAGGTGACGCGCACCGCCCCTGCGTCGTGGTCGAGATAGTGGCGCTGCAGTTCCGGCCACGCCACTGCCGAAGCCTCGCTCGCGTTGCCGGCCTCATCCACCGCCACCACGCGGTAATATGGCGTGGGGCCGGTCGCGTCGAGCGCCCATTCCGGATCCACCCATTCCCAGGCGGCGGTCTCCTCGTCGGCATCGGCGGCACACTTGCCGATGAGCTTCGCGATATCGATCTCCACGTCCGGGACCGTGTCGCGGTAGATCACGAAGAACGAGAGGTCCTCCTCGAAGCCGGCCACATCGAAGAGGGGCGGCTGGAATACCAGTCGCACGGCGCCTCCATCGGGCAGGCACGGCTCGTCGCTCACGAGTTCCGCGGCGAGGTCGCCCACGGGCAGCGGCGGAAACAGGTCGGCGCCGAGCTCGAAGTGCATGCTGCCCAGCAGACCTTCGGGCAGCGGGTGAAGGGCGGCCTCGTACTCGAGTATCGCCAGCCAGCCGGTCACGCCGTGGACCACGCCTTCGCCGGGAAGGACGACCACCTCCAGCGGCGTCACCTGCATCGGGTCGAGGACGAACGTGTAGGGCAGAACGACGGCTGCTGGATCGATCTCGGGCAGGAAGAACTCCACGGCACAGCCAAGGGGAAGCTCGGCCTCGGCGGCGATGGTCACCTCCAGGGGCGCCTCGAACGGATTGTTCACCGGGACCACGACCTGGATCGGTTCCGTCATCTCCAGCCGCGCCACGGCGGCTTGCGCGACGCTCGGCGGTGCGGCGCCGGACCAGGTCGCCGCGGCGGTGCCTGCGGCGGCTCGCTTGACGCTCGGCAGGTCGCCCCCCGATGCGGCGGTGGCCGCGGCGGACTTCGGCGCTGGCTGACCGGCACTCCAGTACAGACAGCTGGAACTGCTCTCGGCCAGGTTGTTGTCGTCCGGACTGGTGCAGAACCCCGTGAGCGTGTCCACGGCGGTCTGGACCAGGATGCCCAGGTGCGGCGGCCACGATCCCGGCGGAATAACGGGCATGTTCACCCACACCTGCACCGTCGCGCTGTCCGCCGCTCCGATGGATGCCACCGTGGTCGAACAGAGTCGCGCCATCCCGGAGAACGGATGCACCGGCGGAGCAACGGGTTGCGGCAGGCTGAGGTAGCCCGACATCTCGAAGACCTGCACGGTTGCGTAGTCGATGGGCTGCGGGCCGGCGTTGCGCACCTTCAGGAACATGCGGTTGGGACAGCCGCCGACCGGCGCATCGAGCCGCCCGTCTCCGTCGTTGTCGAACCACACGTCGGGGCTGGAGTACTGGCGGTGATAGCCCGGGCAGTCGCAGTTCGCCGTGGATGGCTCGCTGCCGTCGTCGCGATCGCAGTCCTTCACCCAGATGTCGTGGTTGGGGCCGCCCGGTGTACCCACGATGATGTCCGCCGTCATGGTCGTCCCGCTCGGACCGACGTTGCGCAGAGCGAAGAACGTGGCCGCGCCCGAGTGGTTCAGGTTCGAGGGCGACGTGTTCCAGTCGAACACGTCTCCGAAGGGATTGCCCTGGTAGAAGAAATCGAACTGGTCGCCGTTGTTGTTCTGGAGGGCGAGGTCGTCGTTGTCGAACGAGTGGTCGGGGCCGGTCTGGTCGGGGCACTCGACCGCGAGCAGGGGCCAGCGCTCGGACCACTGCACGTCGTTGTCGTACCAGTTCGCCAGCCCGTCGGCGTCGTAGTCGCGGAGCCCGACCGCGCCGTCGTAGTGGTAGAGCAGCAAGCCTGAACCCGGCAGGTTCCGGTCGAAGAGCTGGCCCGGCAGGTCGGACTGGCGGTTCTCGAGGATCCAGCCCTCGAAGGGCGGCGGCAGCAGGTCCATCTGCGGCGGAAGCTGGATGGGCGCTGTGTCCACGGGCGGTCCCGTGAGGAAGGGGAAGCTGGAGTAGACGGTGCGGGAGGACTGCACCGCCGGTATGGTGCAGCCGGGCAGGTCCACGGACACGTAGATGGTGTTCGCCCAGCCGAGCAGGGCCTTGCCGAAAGCGCTCAGGTGGTGCGGCTGGTCGGGCGCGGCCCCGCCCGCCCCCCAGCCGCCGAGGCACATGAGGTCGTATTCCCCGACGCCGTTCCAGACGCCGTGGGTCGACTGGAAGACGGCCGGGCAGGTGCTCCAGAGGTCGGGCAGGCCGAGGGCGTGGCCGAACTCGTGGCAGAACACGCCGATGTCGCGGATGATCGTTCCCGAGGTGTTCCGCAGCTCAGACTGGATTGTGTAGAGGTCGATCTTGATGAACTGGCCGTTCGCGCCCATGTCGTTGGTGACGTACGGTCCGGGGCCGCGACCAGCGTCCAGGTACCAGCAGTGGGACCAGATGCGGTTGCCTGCACTGGCGGGAACGTACGACTCGGCGGCGTAGCCGGCGAAGACCGCGATGACGCAGTCGACGAAGCCGTCGTCATCGCCCGAGTTGGGGACGTTGTCGGGGCCGTCATTGTCGTACTGGCTGAAGTCGATGGCGGGGTCCGCCAACTGCGCAGCCTGGAAGACTGCGCCTTGCGAGTTGCGTGGATAAGTGTCCAGCATTCCGCCGAAGCCGTTCACGTAGACGGTGGACGCCGCGGGCATCCTGAACCAGCCATGGGTCTGGCCCCAAATGGACAGCGTGCCGTTCTCCCGGAAGTACTCGCTCATGCTGCCGGTCGGCCACGCCTGGTTCAGATGGAAGAGCATGGTGTCGAAGCGCGCCGGTGCGATCACGCCGGCGCGGTCGGGGAAGTCGATCAGGAGCACCGGCAGGTTCGCCGTGCCGGTGCGCGGCGGCGAGTTGCCGTGGTAAGGGGCGTCGACCCCGGGGCCGGCGAGTGCCTCGAGGGACTTGTCGGCCGCCTGGCCGGCGGCCACGGGCATGCCGTGCTCGTCGTGGGGCACCGGACGGGGAGGCATGGCGAGGGCGGAAGCCGAGAGGCCCCCCAGCATCACGGCGGCGGCGAGGACGACGAGGACCGAAGGGACCGGGCACGTCCGGGTGGGACGCGAACATCCGGTCACCGGCGAGGCGACCGGGTCGGAGACCGCGGGCGAGGAGTGCATGACGGACCTCCCTGGGCGGTGGGGAACGACCGCGCCGCAGCGGCGCCCGGCGAGAGACGCAGGCGCACAGGACACGGGACACCAGGCGCCGGCCGCTCGGGCGGCCCGCCGCAGTCCGGTGCGCGGGCGAGGTGTCGACCTGTTGTTGTCCGGTCAAGGCGAGGGCGATCCGTACTGCCGGCGTCGGCGACCCGGGGGGATCCCCTTCCCCTCCCTGATCGCGGCGCGACGCTCGGCGCGCATCATAGCATAAAATGAAACTCTAAATCAACAGACGGACCACGGCGGATTACGGTGCGGCCGGGTCACTCCACGATCTGTTCCGCGGCGTCGAAGATCGTCTCGGAGAGGCTGGGGTGGGGGTGGATGGTCCGGCGCAGGTCTTCCGCCACGGCGGCCATCTCCAGCGCCAAAGCGCCCTCCGCCACCAGTTCGCCGGCGCCGGGCCCCACCAGCCCGATACCGAGCACCCGCCGCGACCCCGGATCGATCAGGATCTTGGTCATCCCGTCATCGCGGCCCAGGGTGAGCGTGCGGCCGTTGCCGCGCCAGGGCAGCTTGGCCGTCTTGACCTTGCGCTGCTCGGCGCGGGCGTCCGTCTCGCTGAGGCCCACCCAGGCGATCTCGGGATCGGTGTAGACCACCGCCGGAACGCCCCGCGGCTCGTAGATCGACTTGCGTCCCGCCGCCGCCTCGGCCGCCACCAGCGCCTCGGCGTAGCCCTTGTGCGCCAGCATCGGCTCGCCCGCCACGTCGCCGATCGCGAAGATGTGGCGCTCGGCGGTGCGGCGCTGGCCGTCCACCTTCACGAATCCGCGCTCGTCGACCTCGATCCTCGTGTTCTCCAGCCCGAGGTCGCGGCTGAGGGGCCGCCGGCCGATGGAGACCAGGACCCGGTCGAAGCGCTGTGAGTCGGTCTCGCCACCGGCGTTCTCCAGCATCACCTTCACGCCCGACTTCTGCGCCTTCAGCGACGCCACCTTCGTGTTCAGCAGGATGCGCTCGAACTGGTGGTCCAGCCGCCGCTTGAGGACCGAGACCAGATCGCGGTCCACGCCGGGCAGGAGACCTGCCGTCATCTCCACCACCGAGACCTTGCTGCCCAGCGCGGCGTAGACGCTGCCCAGCTCGAGCCCGATGTAGCCGCCGCCGATCACCAGCAGCGATTTCGGTACCTCCGGCAGATCGAGCGCGCCGGTGGAATCCATGACGCGGTCGGAGGCGGGGACGCCGGGCAGCGCGACCGGCTCCGAGCCGGTGGCGACGATCGCCTGCTCGAACGGCACCCGCTCGGTGCCGCCGCCGTTTACGAGCTCCACGGCGAGGGTGCGCGCGTCGACGAACCGCGCCCGGCCGCGCAGGTGCCGGATCTTCAGCTTGCGCGCCTTCTGGCCGAGACCGCCGGTGAGCTTGCCGACCACCTCGTCCTTCCAGGCGCGCAGGCGGTCCACATCGATCTCGGGCGGCCGGAACTTCAGCCCCAGCAGCTTCGAGTCCTCCGCCTCGCGGATGACCCTGGCCGCGTGCAGCAGCGCCTTGGAGGGGATGCAGCCGCGATAGAGGCAGACGCCGCCGGGATTCTCCTCGGGGTCGACCAGGGTGACGTCCAGACCCAGCTCCGCGGCCCGGAACATCGCCAGGTAGCCGGCGGGGCCGCCGCCGATGACCACGAGCTGGGCGGCTCGGCCGGCGCGCTCGGCCGGCTCGGCCTTGTCGTCCTGCGTCTTCTGCCGGTCCGGATCGCCGCGCTCGCCCGGCGGGTCCGATCGCTTGCTCTGCGCCTCCTGCTTGCCGTTGCCTTTGCCCATCGTGGTCAGCCCTCCAGGACCAGGTGCAGGGGTTGTTCCAGGGCGCGACAGATCCAGCGCAGGATGCGCGCACCGTCGGCGCCGTCGACGATCCTGTGGTCGTAGGTGAGCGAGAGCGGCAGCATCAGGCGAGGATGGAACCCTTGACCGTCCCACACGGGCATCATCTCCGCCCGCGACACGCCCAGGATGGCCGCCTGCGGCGCGTACACCAGCGGCGTGAAGGCGGTGCCGCCGATGCCGCCCAGGTTGCTGATGGTGAAGGTGCCGCCCTCCATCTCCTCCGGCTTCACCTTGCGTTCGCGGGTGCGTCCGGCCAGCTCGTTCAGCTCGCGCGCCAGATGTCCGATCCCCTTGCGGTCCACGTCGCGCACGACCGGCACCAGCAGGCCGTGCGGCGTGTCCACCGCCACGCCCACGTGAACGTACTTCTTGAGCACCAGCTCCCGTGCCGCCGGATCGAGGCTGCTGTTCACCTGGGGGAAGGCCTTCATCGCCGCGGCGCAGACCTTCAGGAGGATGGCGGTCATGGTGACCTTGGCGTCGTCCGGAGCCCGCCGGTTCTGCTGCTCGCGAAATTCCTCGACGGCGGTGATGTCGGCGCGGTCGTACTGCGTGACCATCGGGATGGTGGCCCAGGTGGTGGACATCGCCTCGCCGGTGAGCTCGCGGATGCGGCTCAGCGGCTGGCGTTCCACCTCGCCCCAGCGGGTGAAGTCAGGCAGCGGGCGCGCCGCCGACAAGCCCACGCCGCCCGGGGGCGCGGCGCCGGCGGCCACCTGTGCCTGGAAGCCGTCGAGCTGCTCCATGGCCTGCTTCACGAAGCCGCGCACGTCGTCCTCGGCGATGCGGCCGCCGGGGCCGGAGCCGGGCACCTGGTAGATGTCGACCCCGAGCTCGCGTGCCAGGCGGCGCACCGACGGCGCCGCCGGAGCCACCTCGTCGCCCTGGCGGGCGGTCGTGAGGTCCGCATCGCCCGTGGCCGGCCGCTGATCGGGTTCCTCGGGGGGCGGCTCCTTGCGGGGCGGCTGCTCGCCGGGCTCCTTGCGGGGCGGTTCCTCGGCAGGCGGCTCCTCGCGGGGCGGTTCCTCGGGAGGCGGCTCCTTTCGAGGCGGCTGCTCGCCGGGGTCCTCGCGCGGCGGTTCCTCGGGTGGCGGCGCCTTTGCTGCCGGGACGTCCTGCGTCTCCACCGGCTGGTCGGCCGCCTCCCGGGCGGCGCGCTCGCCCGCGGCCTCGGCGTTCGCGCCGGCCATGGCGCTGGCCGACTCCTTGGGCTCGGTCCGGGCGGGGCCCGCCTCGGCCTCGCCCGTCTCGACGGCGGGAGCGCCGGCGCCGTCGCCGGAAGGCTCGCCTTCCATCACCACCTGGCCCACCTGCACGACATCGCCCTCGCTCACCTTGATGGCGGTGATACGGCCGGCGAACGGGGCGGGCAGGGCCACCACGGCCTTGTCGGTCTCCAGTTCCAGCAGCGTCTGGTCGGCTTCCACGGCGTCGCCCTCGGCCACCGCCAGGCTGATGACCGTCCCCTCGGTGACGCCCTCGGAGACCTCCGGAACCTTGATCGCTTGCGCCATGCTCTCCTCCCGGCCGTCAGTCGATGTGCGGGTTCAGCTTGTCGGGATCGATCTCCAGGTCCTCGATCGCCTGCTGCACCAGCGCGGGGTCCAGCTCGCCGGCGTCGGCCAGCTGCCGCAGGGCGGCCAGGGCGACGTAACGACGGTCCACCTCGAAGAAGTCGCGCAGCTGGACCCGGCCGTCGCTGCGTCCGAAGCCGTCGGTCCCCAGGCAGTGCAGCGGGCCCGGGAGCCACTTCGCGATGCTGGCGGGCAGCACCTTCATGTAGTCGCTGGCCGCCACGAACACGCCCTTCTCCTTCGCCAGCAGCCTGCTGACGTACGGCGCCCGCGGCTGCTCGCCCGGGTGCAGGAAGTTCCAGCGCTCCACCTCCACGGCGTCGCGGTACAGCTCCTTGTAGCTGGTCACGCTCCACACGTCCGCGGCCACGTCGTACTCCTGCGCCAGCAACTCCTGTGCGGCGATCACCTCGTTCAGGATGGCGCCGCTGCCCAGGAGATGGGCCCGCGGCTTGCGGCTGCGTCCCTTCACCTCGCTGCGGCGGTAGCGGTACATCCCCTTGACGATCCCCTCGCGAACGCCCTCCTCCTGCGGCATGGGCGGCATCCGGTAGGTCTCGTTCATCACCGTGAGGTAATAGATCCAGTTCTCCTCGTCGCAGAACATGCGCGTCAGGCCGTCGTGCACGATCGTGGCCAGCTCGTAGGCGAAGGCGGGGTCGTAGGCCCGCACCGTGGTGGGCGGCAGGGCCAGCACGTGACTGTGCCCGTCCTGGTGCTGCAGCCCCTCGCCGGAGAGGGTGGTGCGTCCGGCCGTGGCGCCCACCAGGAACCCGCGCGCGCGGTTGTCGCAGGCCGACCAGATCAGGTCGCCGACGCGCTGGAAGCCGAACATGGAGTAGAAGAGGTAGAACGGGATGGCGGGCACCGCGTTGCTGGCATAGCTGGTGCCCGCGGCGATGAAGCTGGCCATGGCCCCGGCCTCGCTGATCCCCTCCTCGAGGATCTGGCCGCTCTTCTTCTCGTTGTAGAAGAGGAGGCTCCCCTTGTCCACGGGATCGTAGAGCTGTCCCGCGTGGCTGTAGATCCCGGCCTGCCGGAACAGCGACTCCATGCCGAAGGTGCGCGCCTCGTCGGGTACGATGGGGACGACGAACTTGCCGAATTCGGGCATGCGCAGGAGCTTGCCGATCATGTGGACCATGATCATGGTGGTGGCCACCTCGCGGTCGCCGGAGCCGTCGAAGTACTCGCGGAAGACCTCCTCGGTCTGGCAGGCCTGCGGCCGGGAGAGCACCCGGCGGGCCGGCAGGTAGCCGCCGAGCTTCGCGCGTCGGTCCTTGAGGTACAGCATCTCCGGGCTGTCCGCGTCGGGGCGGTAGAACGGCGCCTCGGCGATGTCGTCGTCACTCACGGGAATGTTGAAGCGGGTGCGGAACTCCTTCAGCTCGGCCTCGTTGAGCTTCTTCTGGCTGTGGGTGATGTTCTTGCCCTCGCCGGCCTCGCCGAGTCCGTAGCCCTTGACGGTCTGCGCCAGGATCACCGTGGGCGAGCCCTCGTGCTCGACCGCGGACCGGTAGGCGGCGAACACCTTGGCGGGATCGTGGCCGCCGCGTCGCAGCTTGCGGATCTGGTCGTCGCTGTGGTCCCGCACCAGCTCCAGCAGCTCGGGGTACTTGCCGAAGAAGTGCTCGCGCACGAAGGCGCCGCTGGACACGGTGTAGCCCTGCATCTCGCCGTCGAGGACCTCCTCCATCCGCTGCACCAGCAGTCCGGTCGGGTCTCGCTCCAGCAGGCGGTCCCAGTCGTCGCCCCAGATCACCTTGATCACGTTCCAGCCGGCGCCCCGGAAGGCGGCCTCCAGTTCCTGGATGACCTTGCCGTTGCCGCGCACCGGTCCGTCCAGCCGCTGCAGGTTGCAGTTGATGACGAAGATGAGGTTGTCGAGCTTCTCGCGGGCGGCCAGGGTGATGGCGCCCAGGGATTCGGGTTCGTCCATCTCGCCGTCGCCCAGCAGCGCCCAGACCTTGCGGCCGCTCGCCTCGCGCAAGCCGCGGTCGGCCAGGTAGTGGTTGAAGCGCGCCTGGTAGATGGCCGTGATCGCCGCCAGCCCCATGCTCACGGTGGGGAACTCCCAGAAATCGGGCATCAGGAAGGGGTGCGGATACGACGACAGGCCGCCGCCCTCGGAGAGCTCGCGCCGGAAGTTCTGCAGATCGCGGTCGTCGAGCCGTCCTTCGAGATACGCCCGCGCGTACACGCCCGGCGCCGCGTGGCCCTGGAAGTAGATCATGTCGCCCAGGAATTCGTCGGTGCGGGCGCGCCAGAAATGATTGAAGCCCACCTCCCACAGCGTGGCCGCCGAGGCATAGGTGGAGATGTGGCCGCCGATTCCCGCCAGCTCGCGGTTGGCGCGCACCACCATGGCCATGGCATTCCAGCGGATGATGCTCTTGATCCGGCGCTCGATGTCGCGGTTGCCCGGGAAGACCGGTTGTTGCTCGCGCGGGATGCTGTTGATGTAGGGGGTGTTGGCAGTGAACGGGATGCTCACGCCGCGCCTCTGCGCCCGCGACTGCAGCAGGCGCAGGATCTCCCGCACGCGGTCGGGACCCTGCTCGCGTAGCACGTAGTCCAGCGACTCGCGCCACTCCCGGTTCTCGATCTCCCGCACCTGCTCCTGCGCCGGCGGTTCGTGCTCCCCAGCGCCGGCATTCCTGTCCACGGTGGCCATGAGACCCCACTTCCGGGTGCTGCGCGGGACGCGGGCGGCGGCCGGGCCAGACCGCACCCCGGGACGGCGAGCGCCCGGATGCCGGTCGACCGGCCTGCTGCGGTCCCCATCCGTCCCGCGGATGAGATGTGCTTGTCGTTCGCGTGACTGCGCCCAGGATAGCGGGATTCGAGCGTCAGGCAACCGCCGGCAGGCGTGTCATGGCTGCACGCCCATCTCCCGCAGCCACTCGTAGGCGCGCTGGAAGATGTCGGTGCCCGACTTCAGTTGCAGCTTCTTCTTGATGTGTGAACGGTGCACCTCCACGGTGCGGGGACTGATGGCCATGATCGCGGCGATCTCGGCGATCTCCTTGCCGTGGCCGGTCAACTCGAACAGCTGCAGCTCCCGATCGCTCAGCACGTCCACCGGCGCGGCATGCGGGGTCAGCCCCTTGCCGAGCTGGTCGACGGCGGCGCGGGTCATGGCCTCGCTGAGGAAGGTGCGGCCGGACAGGACCGTCCGGACGGCGGCCAGCACGTTGCCGTTCCCCTCGGCCTTCATGATGTAGCCGTTGGCACCGGCACGAAGTACCCGGGTGGCGTAGGTGAACTCGTCGTGCATCGAAACGGCCAGCATGAGCACGTCGGGGTGCTCGGAGCGCAGCCGCTTGATCAGGTCGAGCCCGTGGCTGCGGCGGAGCGAGAGGTCCACGAGCACGAGATGCGGGCGGCACTCCCGCACCGCGGTCAAGGCTTCCTCCACGTCCTCGGCCTCGGCGCAGACCTCGAGGTCACCCTCCAGTTCGAACAGCGTGCGCAGCGCCGTCCGGATCAGCGGATGATCGTCCACGATGAGGATCCGCGTCGTGGCGGTCTCGGTGCTGGCGCTGCCGGGGGGAGTGGTCATGATCGATTCACCTCGCGGGCCGGTTCACATCGGGTTTCCATACGCTTCGCGATGGTGGTGTCGCCAGACGGGTGGAGCGGATGTTAACATTCATCACCGTACGAGAAAACCCGAAAGTGAATTCAGCTCCGGGTCGTGCGGCGGGTATCGTGGAGGACGCCCCCGTTCAGCAGATGCAAGAGTGCGGGGAGGTCGGCCCGAACGACTGTCTCGAGCTGCACCGCGAACTCGGCGGCTCGCACCGGCGCTCCGGGCGTCGACGCGGCGGCGGTGACGCTGGTGAGGAAGTCGCGGTGGGGGCGACCCCGGCGGTAGGCCGGCTCGCGAGGCGGATGGGGGAGGTAGCGGTCGATCAGCGCCAGGTCGGGCGCCACCAGCACCGTGGTGCTGTAGTGGAGCAGCCCGCGGGTGCGCCAGATGCAGGAGCCGCCCAGCTTCCGGTCGCCCACCGCCAGGTCGCTGACCCCCTCCTGGCGGACGTCGCTCACGCCGCACCGCTCGAGCTGGGCGGCCACCCAGGCGCTGGCGAGCCGGAAAGCCGTGGTGATGCCGCCGATGCCGGCCAGGGGCATGGCCAGCGAGACCACGACGTTGCCGGGGTCCAGGACCACGGCGCAGCCGCCGCCGCGGCGGCGCAGGAGCGGCACGCCGTCCGCCAGCACCCGGTCGGCGTGCACCTCCAGCTCCAGCCGGCCACCGCGCCCCAGCACGACCGCCGGGCCGGGAGGCCGGTGGACGCTCACCGCAGGCGCGCCGTCGGCGCGCACGGCGGCGAGCAACGCCTCGTCGTGGGCGTAGGGGGAGAGCTCGTCCGCGGCCGCGTGGCTGTCCGGACCGGTCTCGTTCACGCGTCGGTCGCTCCCTCGTCCTTCGTTTTCCGACGACGGGCGGGATTCACGTGGATGGCCGCGCCGGCGGCCACTTCGGCTGCCTCCATGATGGCCTCCGAGAGCGTGGGATGGGGGTGGATGGTCACCATGAGGTCCTCGAGCGTGGCGCCCATCTCCACGGCCAGGGTTCCCTCGGCGATCAGCTCGCTGGCCATGGGTCCCACCATGCCGACGCCCAGCACGCGGCCGGTGCCCGGCTCGGTGATGATCTTCACCAGGCCGTCGGTGCGGCCCAGCGTGCGGGCGCGGCCCAGGGCGGCGAGCGGGAAGCGTCCCACCGCCACCGCTATCCCCTCCTGTTCCGCCTCGGTCTCGGTGAGACCGGTCCAGGCGATCTCCGGGTCGGTGAAGACCACGGCCGGAATGGCGCGATTGTCGAACTCGGACCTGTGGTCGGCGATGACCTCGGCGGCCACCTTGCCCTCGCGAGTCGCCTTGTGGGCCAGCATGGGTCCGGCCGTCACGTCGCCGATGGCGAAGAGGCGAGGGTCGTCGGTCCGGCACTCGCTGTCGGTGCGGATGACCCCGCGCTCGTCCACGACCACCTGCGTGTGCTCCAGACCGAGGTCGTCGGTGTTGGGGCGCCGGCCGATCGCCACCAGCACCTGCTCGTAGTGGTGGTCGCGGGTCTCGCCCCGGTGGTCGATGGTCACGTCGAAGCCGCCGCCGGACGCCTCGCGGATGGCGCGCACCTGCGAGTCCACCAGGATCTCGTCCAGCCTCGTGCGGACCTGGCGGACCATCACCTCCACCAGGTCGGGATCGGCGCCCATGAGCAGGCGCGGGAAGAACTCCACCACCGAGACCTTGCTGCCCAGACCCTGGTAGACCAGGCCCATCTCCAGGCCGATGTAGCCGCCGCCCACCACCAGCAGCGATTCCGGGACCCGCGGCAGGCGCAGGGCCTCGCCGCTCGACCACACCGAGGAGACGATCCCCTCCGGCAACCGGTTCAGCGCCGAACCGGTGGCGATGATGGCGGTCTGGAAATCGATGCCGCTGACCTCGCCGCCCTCCACCGACACGCTGGTGCTGCCGGTGAAGCGCGCCCGGCCGCGCACGATCTCCACGCCACGGCGTGCGAGCAGGCCCTGGATGCCGGTGACCAGACCGTCCACCACGGAGTCGGTCCAGCTGCGCAGGCGGTCGAGGTCCAGCCGCACGTCGCTGAAGCTGAGGCCCAGTTTGCTCGCAGCCAGCGCCGCTTCCTTCACCTCCACCGCGTTGATCAGGGCCTTGGACGGGATGCATCCCTCCAGCAGGCAGGTGCCGCCGGGGCGCTCGCGCTCCTCCACCAGGAGCACCTCCTTGCCCAGGTCGGCCAGCCGCAGGGCGGCCACGTAGCCGCCCGGGCCGCCGCCGATGACCAGCACCTCGGTCTCCTCGCGCAGGCTTCCCATGACCATCAAGGCACTCCTCGGCTCAGGTCTCCAGCAGCAGCAGGTTGGGATCGGAGAGCTGGCGCACCAGTTCGGCCACGAAGCGGGCGGCGTCGGCGCCGTCGGCGATCCGGTGGTCGAAGGCCAGCGTCAGGGGCAGGATCCTGCGGATGACGATCTCGCCGTCGCGGACCACGGGCTTGTCCTGCACCTTGCCCATGCCCAGGATGGCGACCTCGGGGTAGTTGATGGTGGGCAGCAGCGCCGTGCCGCCCAGCGGTCCCACGTTGGTGATGGTGAAGGTGCCGCCCCGCATCTGGTCGGCGGGAAGGGTACCTTCGCGGGCCAGCCGCGCCTTCTCCGCGACGTCGTCGGAGATCTGGACGATGCTCTTGCGGTCGGTGTCCCGCACCACCGGCACCACGAGTCCGCGTCCGGTGTCCGCCGCGAAGCCGATGTTGTAGTACCTCTTGTAGACGATCTCTTCCCGGAACGGATCGAGACTGGCGTTGAACGACGGCGTCGCCTTCAGGCCGGCCGTCACCGCCTTCATCACGAACGCGAGCAGGGTGAGATGGCCCCCCGCCTGACCGTGGCGCCGGTCCTTCTCGCGGCGGCGGAAATCGTCGAGCGCCGTGACGTCGGCATCGTCCATGTGCGCCACGTGGGGGATCAGCGTCATGCTGGTGACCATCTTGCGCGCCACCTTGCGCCGTATCGAGCGCAGCGGCTCGATCTCCACCGGGCCCTCCTTGCCGAAATCCGGCAGCGGCTCCAGTTCCAGGAACGGGATGGTGGCCGCGGCGTGGGCGGCGAACTCGGCGAAGGCCGTGTCGTCGCGCACCTGGCGGGCGACCACGTGAGGCGTCGCCGCCGGGTCGGCAGCGGCCTGCTCTGCGGCCGCAGCGGGAGCAGGAGAGCCGGCGACGAAGCGGTGCACGTCGTCGGGGATCACGCGACCGCCCGGACCGGTGGGCGGCACCTGGTTCACGTCCACGCCCAGCTCGCGGGCCAGGCGCCGCGTGGCGGGGGTGGCGGGAACGGGCCGGCGCCGGGCGGCTGGCGGCGGCGCCGGGGCGGGGCCGGTGCCGACGGCGGTTGCGGGTGCCGGTCCGGCGGGCGCGGCGACCTTCGTCTCGCCGGGCTCGCCGGCCGCGCGAGTTTCGCCTGTCTCGCGGCGGGCGGCGACGGCGGCGCGCTGCTCCGGCTCCGTCTCGTCCTCGGGCAGCGGCGGGGCCTCCTCCGCGACGCGCCGATCGTCCGGGCCGGCCATCGGCGGCACCGGCCCGGGCTCGGCGGGCTGCGCCGCCGGCGCCGGAGCGTCCGCGTCGCGGCCGTCGTCGATCACCGTCACCACGTCGCCCACATTGACGATGTCGCCCACCTGGCCGTTCACTGCCATCACCTTGCCGCCGCGGGGGCTGGGAATGGTGACCGCCGCCTTGTCCGTCTCCACGTCGACGAGCGGCGCATCCTCGACCACCGTGTCGCCCTCTCGAACGTGCCACTTCAGGATCTCGCCCTCGTGGATCCCCTCGCCGAGGTCGGGCAGCTTGAACTCGAACACGATCGCCTCCTAGAAGTCGAGGGTCTCGAGGATGCCGCGCACCACCCGGCCGGCGGTGGGGGTGTAGCTCTTCTCGCGACCGAAGTACGGCGTCACCACGTCGTAGCCGGTGAGCCGCTTCACCGGCGCCTCCAGGTAGAGCAAGGCCTCGTCGTTCAGGCGGGCGATGATCTCGGCGGCCACGCCGAAGCTGCGGGGCGCCTCCTGCACGATCACGCAGCGGCCGGTCTTGCGAACGGATGCGGCGACGGTCTCGCCGTCGAGGGGAGCGATCGTCAGCAGATCGATCACCTCCACCGACGCGCCGCGCTGCTTCTGCACCTCGGCCGCGGCCTTCAGGGCGGGGCGCATCATGGCGCCCCAGCCGACGAGCGTCACGTCGTCGCCCTCCTGAACCACCTGGGCCCGCCCGATCTCCATGACCTCGGGCTCGTCGGGCACCTCCTCGCGGAAGGCGCGGTAGGAGTGCTTCGGTTCCATGAAGACCACCGGATCGGGGTCGCGGATGGCGGCCACGATGAGCGCCCGCGCATTGCGGGGGCCGCTGGGGATCACCACCTTCCCGCCGGGGGTGTGGGCGTACAGCACCTCGCGGCTCTCGCTGTGGTGTTCGAGCGCCCGCACGCCGCCGCCGTACGGCATCCGCACGACCAGCGGCACCGAGTACTGGCTCAGCGTGCGGGCGCGGTAGCGGGTGGCGTGCCCCTCCCACTGCCCCATCATCAGGTAGCTGAAGCCCGAGAACTGCATCTCCGCCACCGGGCGCAGGCCTGCGAGGGCCATGCCCACCGCCGTGCCGAGGATCCCCGATTCCGCCAGCGGCGTGTCCACCACGCGCTCCTCGCCAAACCGCTCGAAGAGCTGATCGGTGACGCGGAACACGCCGCCGTCCTTGCCGATGTCCTCGCCCAGCAGGATCACGCTGTCGTCCCGCTCCATCTCCTGGCGCAGCCCGAGGTTGATGGCCTGGACCATGTTGAGCCTAGGCATCGCCGGCCTCCTGCTCCAGGTTGGCGAGGAATTCCCGTCGCTGGCGCGCGATCTCGGGGTGGGGCGTCCCGTAGACGTGTTCGAAGGGCAGGTCGGACGGGAAATCCTTCATGGCCTCGAACTCGTGCACGGCGCGGTCGACCTCGGCGCGGATCTCGGTCCGGAGCCGTTCCTCGCGGGCGTCGTCCCACAGTTCCCGCCGGGTGAGGTACCGCCGGTAGCGATCGAGCGGTTCCTTGCGCCACCAGCCCTCCTCCTCCTCGCGGGTGCGGTAGCGACCGGGATCGTCGGCGGTGGTGTGCATCATCAGGCGGTAGGTGACGGCCTCGATGAAGGTGGGGCCGCCGCCGTCCCGGGCGCGCTCCAGCGCCTCCTGCATGGCTGCCCGGCAGGCCAGCACGTCGTTGCCGTCGACCTGCAAGCAAGGCATGTCGTAGGCGATGCCCTTCTGCGCCAGGGTCCGCGAACGCGTCTGCTTCTCGCGTGGCACGGAGATGGCCCACTGGTTGTTCTGGCTGACGAAGACCACCGGCGCCTGCCAGACCGACGCGAAGTTCAATCCCTCGTGGAAGTCGCCCTGGCTGGTGGCGCCGTCGCCCATGAACGCCACCGCCGCCGCCTTTTCCCGCCGGTACTTCAGTGCGTAGCCGATGCCGGCCGCGTGCAGGCACTGACTGGCGACGATGATGTTGATCGGCAGCAGGCGACTCACGCTCTCGGGCTGCACGTTCCCTTCCTCGAACCCGTTGTAGAACAAGAAGGGGTTCGTCAGCGGCTCCCCGCGCACCAGGCGGCTGCCCAGTTCCCGGAACGCCCCGACGAGCCAGTCGTCCGGAGCCATGGCGCAGGCGGCCGCCACCGCGATCGCCTCCTGGCCCGTGCTCGGTCCGAAGGTGCCCACCCGGCCCTGGCGCTGCAGCTTGAGCATCCGCTCGTCGGTCTCGCGCGCCAGCACCATCGAGCGGTACATGCGCAGATGCTCGTCCGCGGGAAGGTCCGGCTCGAGAGCGGTGTCCACCTCCCCGTTCTCGTCGAGGATCTGCAGATACTCCAGGGAGAAGGTCGCAATCTTCTTCCTCGGCATGCCGCCGTCCTTTCGCGTGGTTCCGGGGGGAGCGGTCGGTCCGGCGTGCGGTGAACGGACCTCGGATGCCCCGGGTATGATAAGGTGCCGCAGATGAATCGCAATCATCGGTTCTGGGGGGACGCCCGGAGGAAACGCGGCGAAAGCCGTTGCTGATGCACCGGGTCATGCCTAGACTGCTGCCGTGAAAAACCCCCGTCATCGCGCGCCGCGGCGGGGGGGCGGCGTCGCCCGGGCATCACGGCCCCGATCACCCAGGCAGGGAGGGTCTCATGTCGACGAGGGAATTGCAGGAACGCATGGTCGAGAACATGAAGCAGTGGCAGAAGATCGAGAACGCTTCGGTGTCGCAGATGGCTGCGATCATGGAGAAGACGGACAATCCCCTGATCTCGCTGATCATGGAGATCATCCAGCGCGACAGCCAGATGCATCATCGCGTGCAGCAGATGGTGGTCGACAGTCTCGAGTCGCAGACCGTCCGCATCACCCCCGAGGAGCTGGGCGAGGTGTGGGGACAGATCGAGGATCACCAGAAGATGGAGAAGGAGACCATCAAGCTCATGGAGGACAGCCTGGAGGCGCTCAAGGGCCGGCAGATGGTCGTGCAGGAGTACCTGCTGAACTACCTGAAGCATGACGAGGAGAAGCACGACGTCATGCTCGAGTCGCTGGCGAAGATCAAGAGGGGCATGTATCCCTACGGCTGATCCCGCCGGGACCGGCCGTCGACCAACGCCGTGCCGCCGCCGGAGAGGCGGTGCCGCGGCCTGACGAAGGAGAGCCGACGTGCTTTCGCCGAAGCTGCAGGATGCGCTCAACGATCAGATCAATGCCGAGATCCACTCGGGTTACATATACCTGTCCATGGCCGCGTGGTTCGAGTCGCGCAACCTGGACGGCTGTGCGCGCTGGATGCGGTTGCAGTCCCAGGAAGAGAACATGCACGGCATGAAGATCTTCGACTACCTGGGCAGCCGCGGCGCCCGCGTGAAGCTGAAGGCCGTCGCGGCGCCCGACCACGACTGGCCCACACCGCTGGCGTGCTTCGAGGCCGCGCTCGCGCACGAGAAATCGATGACCGAGCGGATCGACCGGCTCGCCGAGCTGGCCCAGACGGAGAAGGACCACGCGACCGACAACCTCATGCGGTGGTACGTGAACGAGCAGGTCGAGGAGGAGGCCTCGGTGGACGACATCTGCCAGAAGCTGAGGCTGGTGGGCGAGGACGGCATGGGCCTGTTCATGATCGACCGCGAACTGAAGCAGCGCCAGCCGGGCGACGAAGCCGCGGGGGTCTGACGCGGAGGATCGAACGGGCGCGAGTTCCGGCGTCCGGCGATCCGGCCGCGGGTCCTGCTCGCCGGATATGCTCGTCGGTATGGCGCCGGCCGCCGGCGAACGCGAGCCCCGACCACGTGGCCGGGGCTCGCTGCGTATCACGAACCGACCCGCCGGCGGAGCGGCGAACCGGCCCCCGGTCGGCTCAACCGCCGATCTTCACACCCTTGCCGGAAAACCGCACGCGCGGGTCGAAATCGCCGTCCTGCATCGACATCATGTTCGATGAATCGACGCGCCAGACGGCGGTGCGGCCGTCCACCCGGTGGGCGGAGCTCTCGAGGATGTCGCCCGGAACCGTGATCTTCATCTCCATCTCGAGTTCGCTCAGGTTCGCCATCAGCTGACCCGTGAGTTCCATGGCCCGCTGCATCGACTCCGGATCGTAGACGCCGGGATCGGCGGCCTCCTCCTCGTCCTCGTCGTCCTCGGCCTCTGCGCCGGCCCGGGGATCGGGGATGGCGGCCAGCAGGTAATCGCCGTCGCCGGTGGGGCGGATGACGAGCAACTCGTCGCCGCCCTCGCCCAGCTCGTTGAGCGTGCGCGAGAGCTGCTCCACGTTCTCGAAGGCGATCTTCATCGTCGCGCCCTGGCGACCACCGTCCCGCTCGCGCTCGAAGCTCTCGAGGGAGGCCCCGTGCGCCCTGGCGGTCGCCTCCACCCGCTCGCGGGTCAGTTCGTCGAACGAGGGCACGCCCTCGCCCGTGGGGCTGTTCTCCATGGCCGCGAGTTCCTCCAGGGCATTGGCCACCTGGTCGCTCATGGAGTAGCTGATCACGCTGGTTCCGGAGCCGTCGTCCTGGATCTCGGTCACCATGCTCACCTGGACGCAGCCGCCGGCGACCAGCAGGAAAGCCGTCAGCGCGGTCGCGGTCAGCGCCTGCAGCGGGAACTTGGGCGAGCTTGCGTTCATCACGTCTCCTTGCGTCGGGGAAAGGATCCGGCCGGGCGCCGGATCCGGAAGTCGCCGTACCTGCGCCGCGGTCCGGGCAGGCCGGTCATGGTGAGTGGGCCCGTGTTCATGCGGACCGTGGCCACGAGCGGGGGTCAATGATCACTCGTCACCGACTCCGGGGCCACGGGGAACGAAACGGTGAACCGGGTGCCCTGTCCCGGCTCGCTCTCCAGGTCGATGACGCCGTCCAGCCGCTTCACGATGTCCATGACGATGGCCAGACCGAGACCCGTGCCCTTGCCCACGGGCTTGCTGGTGTGGAAGAGATCGAAGATCCGCGCGCGCGCCTCGGCGGGGATCCCCACGCCGTTGTCCTGCACGTACACGGCCACGGTGCGGTCGTCCGGCCGCTCCAGGCCGACCTCCAGCACCGGCTGGCTGGTCCCCTTCTCCTCCATGGCGTCGATGGCATTCTTCAGCAGGTTGACGAACACCTGCTGCAGCAGCATGCGATCGGTCACCGGCTCGGGGATGTTGTCGAGATAGCTGCGGCGCACCTGGACCCCTCGGGTGTTGATCTCCGGTGCGAGCAGGTCGAGCGTCTCGTCCATGAGCGTCACGAGATCCACGGGACGGCGGCCCGAGCCGTCCTTGCGGACGAACCCCAGCAGGCTGTGGGTGATGCTGGTGGCCCGCTTCACCTGGTGGCGCAGACGGCCGATCGCCCGTTGCAGGTTCGCCACCGCGCTGGCATCGAGGCGCTCGCCCTCGTCCTCGAGGGTGTCCTCCACCAGGCCGGCGATGGTGTCGATCACCGCCAGCGGGTTGTTGATCTCGTGCGCCACCCCGGCTGCCATCCTGCCGACGGCCGCCAGCTGTTCGGTGCGGAAGACCTTCTCCTGCAGCTGCACGCGGGTGGTGATGTCGCGCCCGATCCCGATGATCTCGGCGTCGAGTCCGGGCTGCCCGTAGGTGGTGAGGCTGAGGTTCACCAGCACGGTCTCGCCCTCCGCATGGCGCAGCCTCAGTTCGTAGCCCAGCGCGTGACCTTCGCGCTGCACGGCCTCCATGAGCTCCTCCAGCGGGTCCGGATCCAGCCCGAGGAAGGAGAACGGCCGGCCCAGCAACGCCTCCGCCGGGTAGCCGAGGGCGCGCACCGCGCCGTCGTTCACGGTGAGCAACCGGCCCTCGGCGTCGGCGATGAAGATGATGTCGCGGCTGTTGGCGAGGATGCCGTCGAGGAGCTGTCGCGCCTCGCTGAGCTGGGCCGACTGCTGCAGGAGCTTGCGCTGGATCTCCATGCGCTCGGTGATGTCGCGGATGGCCTCGACGACGCCCTGGATGGTCCCGTGCTCGTCTCGCAGCGGAGCGGCGCTGACCGAAGCGAACCGCTCCCGCCCCTGATCGTCGAGACGGCTGACCACGCGGGAGATCGAGTGGCCCGCCGTCAGGGACTCGGCGTGGGGGCAGGTGCCGCTCTCGAGATCGCAAGGCGGCTTGGTGAGGTGGTTCAGGTCATAGCAGCGGCGACCCACCACCTCCTCGCGCGAGAAGTCGTTGTTGTCGAGATAGGTGCGGTTGGCCAGCTCCACGCGATAGTCGCGGTCCACCACCAGGATCTCGTAAGGAAGGCTGTCCAGGATGTTGCGCAGCCGGTTGCGTTCGGCCTGCAGCTGGTCGCGGCTGCGCTGGCGCAGTTCGCGGCTCTCTTCGGCGCGGGCGAACAGGTCCCAGAAGAAGCGCGACGCATGATGGTCGACGATGTGGATGTGAGCCGGCAGGTTGCGGAAGATCTCGTCGCGCACCTGCGGCAGGCCCGTGAGCTCGATCACGAGCTCGATGTCGCTGCGCACGAAGAACTCGTGGTAGTCGTCCACCACCAGCGGCACGCCGATCTCCCGGGCGAAGCGCAGACCGGGCGAGTCGGGATCGGGGTCGGCGACCCCGACCACCTCCAGGCCGAGCTGCCGGGGGTCGGCCTCGATCATCGACAGGAGTTCGCGGCAGGCCTTGCCGCCGCCGATGATCGCCACCGTGGTCTTAATCCTGTTCATACTCCCGGCGCAGTCTTTCGCTCTCGTGGATGATCTCGCGGGGGGAGGCGTTGCTGCCGATCACCTTTTCCAGCTCGGCCTCGAAGCGATCCCGCAGGGTCTGACGGCGGGTGGCGACCGCATCGTCGATCTGCTCCACCAGCTGGCCGAAATCGTAAGGCTTCAGCAGGTAGCGGAATGTCTGCAGCTTGCCCGCCTGCAGGGCCGAGTCGGTGGAGCCATGGCCGGTGAGCATGATCGTCTCGAGGTGGGGCTGCATGTCTTTCAGCTGCTCGATGACCTGGATGCCGTCCATCTGCGGCATCTTGAGGTCGACGACGGCCACGTCGAAGGTCTGATTGCGGGCTGCAGCGATGGCGTCCGGGCCGGTGGTGGCCGCATGCACCGTGTAGCCGCGCTTCAACAGGCGCTGGGCGAGGAAATCCACGAGGTCCTGCTCGTCGCACGCGTGCTGCTCGTGGACGACGAGCAGCACGCGTGCGGGGCGTTTTCGATCTTCGACCATGATCCCTCCCGCCGGCTGCGATCGGAGGCGGCTCTGTCGCTGTGGGCAACCATCAATGATCGTGCGGAGTTTCCCGGATTGTCAAGACGGGGCCGCGAGCGGCCCCGGCCGCTCGCGACCGCAGGGCCGTCCTGTCGCCGCTGGACGCGCCCGGCCGCCGCCGTGAGTGCCGTCGGCCCGCCCGGTCACCCGCCCGCCCCGCGGGACCTCAGAGTCCGCGCCACTGTTCCGGCAGCAGGCGGCTCTCGTCCCGGCTGGCGAGCACCTCGTCGAGCAGCGCCGTTCCCCGGCCGCGGTCTGCCGGCAGGTTCAGGCGCAGCGGGAGATGGTTGCTGGCGTGATTGGCGTGGAAGGCGCACCGCGACGGCCTCGATTCCGCCACCAGGGTGCGCAACTCCCGCAGCATTCCCCAGCGGTCGGGCAGCCGGAAGCGGCCCGCCGCGGCATCCGCCGCCAGCGGCGTGCCGGGGACCAGCATCGTGGTGAGGGCGCCCACGTACGGGGGGTCCATGTGGGTGATCAACTCCGCCGTCGCAGCGGCGTGCTCCCGGCTGCGCTCGACGCCGCCGAGCCCCAGCATGACCATGACCGAGTGACGGATCCCCGCCGCCCGCAGGCGTCGGGCCGCGCGCACCGCCTCCGCCGCGGTGCTGCCCTTGCCCACCCGTCGCAGCACCTCGTCGTCCCCGCTCTCCGCGCCGTGGTAGACGATGCCCAGGCCCAGCTCGCGCAGGCACCGCAACTCCTCCACGCTCCAGCGCAGGATCGAGCGCGCATCCCCGTAGATGCCCACGCGGCGCACGGACGGGATCCGCCGCCGCAGGTGCTCGAGGATCGCCGCCAGCCGGCGCGGGGGAACGACCAGCGCGTCGCCATCGGCGAGGAAGACGCGCGGGACGGGCCCGGTCAGCGCGCCGCCGGCCTCGTCGATGTCCGCCTTCACCGCATCGAGCGAGCGCACCCGGAAGCGCTGCCGGGGCGACTGGTACATGCCGCAGTAGGTGCAGGCATTGTGGCTGCACCCGATCGTGACCTGCAGCAGGAGGCTGCGGGCCTCGCTCGGAGGGCGGAAGAGCGGTTCGACGTAGCGCATCAGAAGGCGTCCACCCAGGCGCCGTCCCGCATCAGGACGCGCTCTCCCCCGTCGTCCGCCAGGACCACCTCCTTCACCGCGATCTGCGGCTGGCAGCCGGGGATGTAGACCCGGTCGAGGTGGACGACCGCCTCCGGCCGCGAGAAAGCGTCGGGTCCGACCATGCCGCCGAAGTGATCGCTGCGCCCGAACGCCACGTGCAGTCCCAGCTTCTCGTCCAGCAGGATGCTGCCGGTGGGCTCGAGTCCGAAGTCCCCCAGCACGCCCAGGCCCAGCTCGGCGAGATTGGCGTAGGCGGGCTCGGCCGCGAGCAGCCGCGCCTCCTCCTCGCTGCGGGGACCCCGGGACAGGACCGACACGGCGCGATTCCCCTGCACCTCGTACACGACGATCTCGCCGTCGAATTCCACCGGGATGGTTCCGGCGCTGCGGCTGGGATCGCCCGCGATCTCTCCCTCGTAGGGGACGATGTAGGCCTCCCCGGAGGGGAGGTTGCCGGCCGCGCCGTTCTCGGGTAGCAGACCGCCGCTGGCGTGGGCCTCGCGGTGCCGCAGATCGAGAGTCAGCTCGTGACGCACCCCCGCCGCCTCCCAGACCAGCCGTGCGGCCCCGGCGCGGTCCAGCCGCGCCTTGAGTGCCCGCACGCGCCGGTCCACCTCGCCGTAATCGATCCGCAGGGCGGGGACCATGCTCGGCAGGAACCCGGGCATGGTGGCGGCGCGGAAGGCCCCGCCGCGGGCGGCCACCTTCAGCGGGGCGGTGGCCGACAGCTCCGTGAGCGCCAGGATGATGCTGTGAGCCGTGAAGACCTCGGGAAACGACACCAGGTCGCGCCCTTGCAGTTCCCGCGCGTGCGCCGGAACCACGCCCGGCTCGGTGGCCCAGCAGACCTCGGGCAGATCGGCGTTGTTGCTGCCGGCATTGCGATACCATACCATGCTCACCCGCTGCAGGCCCAGGGTCTCGCGCCGCTCCAGGAGCATGCGAGCCCAGGCGTCGGCCAGCGCCCGGCGCACTCCCCAGTCGGGGGTGTCGACGCGGCGTCCGTCAGGCAGATCGGCCAGGACGGCGAGCCCGTGGTCGGCCTCGGTGGGCTGGAAGACCCGCTCCACCAGCCGGACCAGTTCGTCGGGTGTCAGGGACGTCGACATGGCTTCTCTCCTCGGATGGAACGAAGTTGTGCTGGGCGCACGCGATCCCGCGGGTATATTCTGCAGCCACCCGAGACGTGACCGGAGCGACACCGGTCGCATCCGGTAGCAAGGAGGCCTGCATGTCCCAGCCGCGCGAGACCAATCTCGCCCTCTTCATCGATTTCGACAACGTGGCGCTCGGCGCGCGCGACGCCCGGCAGCGCTTCGATATCAAGCTCCTCCTGCAGCGAGTGCTGGAGAAGGGGAAGATCATCGTCAAGCGAGCCTACGCCGACTGGCACTACTACAAGGAGCAGATGGGGGCCCTCCACGAGGCGGCCATCGAACTCATCGAGGTGCCCACGCCCAAGATCTCCGGCAAGAACAGCGCCGATATCCGTCTGGTCGTGGACGCGATCGACCTCTGCTACTCCAAGGATCACATCGACACCTTCGTCATCGTGTCGGGCGATTCCGACTTCTCGCCGCTGGTGTCCAAGCTGCGCGAGAACAACAAGCGGGTGCTCGGCATCGGCATGCGCAACTCGAGCAGTCACCTCCTCATCAGCAACTGCGACGAGTTCATCTTCTACGACGACATCTACCGCACCGCGATGGGCCGGGTGACCCAGTCGGCGACCCACGTGCCGCCGGACAAGCGCAAGCTGTTCGACTTCCTGGTCCAGACCACGCAGCGCTTGCTCCAGGAGAGCCGGGGCATGCTCTACTCCTCGCTGATCAAGGACACGATGAAGCGGAAGCAGCCCGATTTCAACGAGGCGAACTACGGCTACTCCACGTTCGGTGATCTGCTCGAGGATGCCAAGCGGTACGGCTTGCTCACCGTGGACCGCGACGCCCGCGCGGGCGGCACCTGGGTGGTGCAGGGCCTCGGCGCGACCACGGGCGCGGCCGGTCCCAAGCCCGCGGAGCCTCCCACCGCCGCGCCGGCGACGGAGCCGGAGACGGCATCGCCGCGGACGAGAGGTCGCCGCCGTCGCGGCGGCCGTCGCGGGCGAACCGCCGACCAGCAGGGGGCCTCCGGCAACGGGGAGGAGACGTCTGCGCCGGCGGACCCGGGTCGCGAAGAGCCGGATGCACCGGCATTGCCGGCCGCTGCCGGGGAGCGGGACACGACCGCCGCGGCAACGGGCGAAGAGGACCGAAAGACGGCGAGCGATGCCGGCCGGTCGGCCCGGCAGGACCGCCCGGTCCGGCAGGACCCGGCCACGGCGGAAGCCGAGGACGGTGCGCGCAAGAAGGCGAAGAAGACCCGTCGCAAGGCGCCACGGAAGACCGCGGCGTCCGGTGAACGGCCGCCGGCGTCCGCACAGTCGGCCAGGCCGGCGGCGGGGCCTGCCGAGAAGACTTCCGAGAAGCCCTCCGGAGAGCCGGCCGAGAAGGTTTCCGCCGAGAAGCCCGGGAAGGCGGCCGACACGGCGCCCGCCGAGAAGGCGGCCGGCGCCAGGTCCGCCAAGAAGAAGGCGGCTCCGAGGCCCGCTCGCAAGACGGCCAAGAAGACGGCCAGCAAGACGGCCAAGAAGACGGCCAAGAAGGCCGGCGGAGCGGCCGGCTCGGATCCGGCCGGCTCGGATTCGGCCGGGCCGAGCGGCGGCGGCAAGCGCGGTCGCGGCGGCAGGGGCAGAGGGGGCGGGACCGGCGGCGGCTCCGGTACGGGATCGACGGAGAGCGGGAGCGGGAGCAACCAGTGACGGCGCCGCCGCCGGCGCCGAACCATCGTTCAAGCCGGGCCGGCGAGGGTCGATAGCCTGGGGAGACGGATGCGCACCGACCTGCGCGGGTGAGCTGGTCGCGCATCCAGAGCCCGGGAGACGGAAATGACCCAGCAGGATGCCCCGACCGGCGGTTGCGCCCTCGATCTCGACACCGCCCTGGAGAACCTCGACGGTGACACGGATCTGCTGCGCGAGGTCGCAGAGATGTTCGTGGAGATCGGTCCGGACCAGCTGGCCGAGATCGAAGCCTTCATCGCCGCTGGCGACGCGCCGGCGGTGGCCACCTCCGCCCACGGCATGAAGGGCGGAGCCTCCAACCTCGGCGCGGTGGAGTTCGTCCGCGCGGCGCTCGACCTGGAGTTGCTCTCGAAGGCCGGCAGCCTGGACGGAGCGGTGGAGCGTCTGGCAGCCATGCGTGCGGCCTTCGTGCGGTTGCGTGACCAGCTCGATGTCCTGGACTGGAACGATCTCGCCTGACGCCTGCGACCGGATCGCCGACGTGGATACAAATGCCGAGGCCGCCGGAGTTCCCGGCGGCCTCGGTGTTCGTGGGCAGGTGGCGACGGAGCCGTCCGCGTTCCGGATCAGCGGGGATCGACCTCGCCTCCGGCGGCCGGCCCGGTCTCGGTCGTGGGCGACCCGGCACGCGCCACGGTGCCGGTGGTCGCCGCCGCTGATCCTGCCGCTGCCGGTTCCGCCGCGGCGTCCGACCCGGATCCACCGACGTCCTCCGCGGCCGCGCCGGCGACCGCCTCCTCCGAGTCATGTGCGGCGATGCGGTCCGTCAGGGCCTCGGCCGCGGCCAGCGCGGCGGCCGGATCGAAGCCGCCGGCCAGGGCGGCGACGTCCAGTTCCGTGTCGGCGGGGTCGACGCCCAGGGCGACCAGACGATCCAGGCTGACGGCCGCGCGCTCGTGCCCCGCGTCGGCGCGGAGCGCCGCGTCGTAGGCGGCCGCCGCGAGTGCCGGCCGGCCGGTGCGCTCGAGCGCCACGGCCAGGTTGTTGTGGAAGCAGGCCACGTCCTCGCGCAACTCCACCGCTCGGGCCGCCGGTGCCACCGCCTCCGCGAACCGCTCCTGCTCGATGGCCAGCAAGGCCAGGTTGTTCAGCGACCAGGCGTCGCCGGGGTCGCGCAGCAGAGCCGTCCGGTAGGCCGCAGCCGCGTCCTCGCTGCGACCGAGCGCGTGCAGCGCCCGCCCGAGTACCCGGTGTCCGTCGGCGGACTCCGGCGCTCCGGCCAGGGCCGCCTCGAGCACCGTCAAGGCTTCGGACGGCCGCTCCAGATCGAGCAGGACCCGGCCGAGGTTGATCCGGCTCTTGAGGTGATCGGGGCGGTGAGCGAGTGCGGTCTCGAGAGCATCCTCGGCGCCCTCGAGGTCTCCGCCCTTCCAGAGGCTGAGGCCGAGCATGTAATGGCCCCATGCGTTGTCCGGCCGCTCCGCGGTGTAGGCATCGAAAAGATCTGCCGCCTCGGCCCAGTCGCCGGCCAGGTAGGCGGCCTCGGCCTCGGCGTAGCTCACGGGGCCGCGCCGGGTGGAAGTCGCGCTGACATCACGCGCCTCCGCCGCCGCCAGGACATCGGCCTCGGCGGCTGCGCTCGCCGGCGCGCCTGCTGCCTCGACGGCGTCGACCGCGACCGCGCGCCCGTCCGCCATCCCGCCGGCACCGGCCGCCGCGGGCGCCACCAACTCGGCTCCCTCACTCGCGGCAGCGCCGCGCGGCGTCGATGCCGTGTCCGGACCTTGCCCGGCGAACTTCACACCCACGTACATGGTGAGCGCGAGGATGACCACGAAGATGATTCCGCCCTCGGCGAAGCGGAGGTGCCGCTTCTGCTTCTCGTTCAGGTGCTCGCGATCCATGATCTCTCTCCCTCGGCTGGTGCCGCCCCGCCGGAGCGGGGCACGTCGTCGTCGACCGGGACACCGTCTTTAGCGCAAGGGCGGTACCAGGGCCTCAGTGGGAGCCAAGTCAGTTCAAGTGACTTCGAGACAACAGGTTCTGGCGTGCGGCGTCGCACCGGCGAGCGAGGGGGAGGTCGGGTGTGTCCGGCAGCACACGTGCCCGCGGTGTCCGCCGGGACACGGCCGGCGGGATTCTCGGCGGTCCGGCCCGACCGGTCGGCTGGCGGTGCTAGCGTCTGAGGCCGTGGCGGCGCATGATCTTCAGCAGCGAGCTGTGGTCCGCCAGGCCGAGTTCTGCCGCGGTCCGCGTGATGTGCCAGTCGTTGCGCTCGAGGGCTGCCAGCACGATGCGGCGCTCGGCTGCGGCCTTCAGTTCACGCAGCGGCCCGGGCCCGAGGTCGCCCGGCGGCGGGGCCGGCGTTCCAGCCGCGCCGGCCGGCCCGGCTGCGCCGGCGGCGGCCGGCACCGCCACCGGTCCCGTGGCGGCAGCTGCGCCCACCTCGGGCGGCACGTGCTCCGGACCGATCACCTCGTCATCGGTGGCGATGACCAGGCGTTCCACCACGTTGCGCAGCTCGCGCACGTTGTTGCGGCGCCAGTCGTGAGCGGCCAGGCGCGCCGCCGTGACGGGTGCCAGGCGGCGCGGGCGGATCCCGAAGCGCTCGCAGGTGAGGGCCAGGAAGTGCTCGACGAGCGCCGGCACGTCGCTCAGCCGTTCGCGCAACGGCGGCACGCGCAGCCGGTGCACGTCCAGACGGAAGAGCAGGTCCGTGCGGAAGCGGCCTGACTCCGCCGCGGCCGAGAGATCGCGGTTGGTGGCGGCCACCACGCGGGTGTCCACCGCGACCGGTTCGGTGGAGCCCACGCGCTGCACGCGGCCATCCTCGAGGACGCGCAGCAGCTTGGCCTGGGCCGGCAGCGGCAGCTCGCCCACCTCGTCCAGGAAGAGCGTGCCGCCGCCGGCGTTCTCGAAGGCGCCGCGCCGGGTGCGGTCGGCGCCGGTGAAGGCGCCCCGCACATGGCCGAACAGCTCGCTCTCGAACAGGGTGTCCGGCAGGGCGGCGCAGTTCACCGCCACGAACGGACCGGCGGCGCGGGGGCTGCGGTCGTGCAGCTGCCGCGCCACCAGTTCCTTGCCGCTGCCGCTGTCGCCCGTCACCAGGACCGGCGACGGAATCGCGGCCAGACGCTCGATGCGCTCGCGCAACTCCGCCATCGCCCGGCTCTCGCCCACCAGGGGCGAGTCGTGGCCGGTCTCCCGGCGGAGGCGTCGGACCTCGCGGCGCAGGCGAGCCCAGGCCAGAGCGTTGTCGATCTCGCGCACGACGCGCTCCACCGGCTCGTCCTTGTCGATGAACGTGTAGGCGCCCAGCTTGATGGCGCGCACGCAGCGGTCGTAGTTGCCGGTGCCGGTGTAGACGATCACGGGCACGGCTGCGCCGGTCCGCTTCAGTTCCGCCAGCACCTGGAAGCCGTCCATGTTCGGCATCTCGAGATCCAGGATCATGCAATCCACCGGCTCGCGCGCGAGCACGTCGAGAGCGGCGGCGCCCCCGTCGGCGGCAAGCGTGCGGTGGCCCCCCAGGCGGTTGACGTCGTAGGCGTACTGCTCCCTCATGGCGGCCACGTCGTCGACGATCAGGACCACGCTCACGAGTCACGCTCCCCGGTGACGACTGCTTCCCGGGCGACGGGGAACGTCACCCGGAATACCGAGCCGGCGCCCGGATCGCTGCGGACGGTCACGGCGCCGCCGGCGTCGGCCACCAGCCTGCGCACGTTGCTCAGCCCGAGCCCGCTGCCGGCGGGCTTGGTGGTGTAGAAGTCGTCGAAGATGCGCTCGAGGTCCGCGGGCGGTATGCCGCAGCCGGTATCCGCCACCGTGAGCACCACCCCGTCCGGCGACCGGTCCACGCTGATCTCCACGCGACCGCCGCCGTCGGCAAGGCTCTCGAGCGCGTTGCGCAGCAGGTTGTCCAGGATGCGGCGCAGGCTCACCGGGTCGGACTCGACCGGCGGCAGCCCCGCGGCCACCCGGACCCGCAGGTCGACCGGCACGCCTCCCGGCCGCCCTCCGGCGGGGGAGCCCAGCAGCGCGTCGGCGGCCTGGCGCGCCGCCGCGCCGAGATCGCACGATTCGGCCCGGCCGTGCACCGACAGCCGCCGGTAGTGGCCGGCGAGCGCCTCGAGGTGCGTGAGTCCCGCCTCCAGCGTGCCGCGCCGTTCCGCGAACACCCGCGCCAGATCCTGCGGCGCCGCGGCCGCCACCTCGGCCAGATGGCGCACGACGTTGCGCAGCGGCGTCAGACCGTTGCGCACGTCGTGATTCACCTGCCGGGCCACCTCGCCCAGGGTGGCGCGGCGCTCGGCGTCCCGCGCCCGGGCGAGGCTCGCCCGCAGGCGGGCGGCGAGTTCGTCCAGCAGCCGCGCGAGCTGTCCCACCTCGTCGTCCCGGCCGCCCGCCGCCCCACCGGCGAACGCGACGTCGAGACGGTCGAGATCGAGTCGGCGCGTGCGTGCGGCGAGGTCGCGCAGCGGACGGCTGACGCGATCGGAGACGACCACCGCCAGCAGCAGCGATCCGACCGCGGCCAGCGCCACCGCCAGCAGCAGCCAGACGTCGACGCTGCGCTGCAGCTCGCGCAGTGGCGCGGCCGGATGACTGATCGCCAGCAGTCCGGTCGCCGCCCCTTCCGGTCGGATCACGGGCACCGTCTGCACGCGCACCAGATCGCCGTCCGCGGCCAGGGCCGCCACCGTGAGCGGACGGGTGGCCGTCGCCTCCGTGGACCGGTCGAACCGCGCAGCGAGCGCCGGATCGGACGAGATGGCCACGCCCGGGTAGACGATGCTGACGGCGAGCTGGCCGGCGGGCGACAGGCGCCGCAGCCAGGTCTCGTCCACCGTCAGCCCGCCCACCAGGTGATGGAGCCGGCCGCCCAGGGTCACCGGCACCGCCCGCGCCAGCACCAGGAACGGCTCGCCGTCCGGCTGCCGCGACTCCAGCAGGGCCGGCGCCCCGGTCGCCGTCAGGTGGCCCACCAGGTCGGGATCACGCCGGTCGAACTCGTTGCGATGATGTCCGGACGAGAGGATGACGCCGCGGTGGTCGCGCAGTTGCAGCAGATCCAGGCCGGCGGCGTGCATGGCGGTGCCCGCCCAGTCGAGCAGGTAGGGTCTGGCATCCGCCTGACCGGTCGCGCCGAGGGTCAGGGCGTTGTCGCGCCGGGCCGCGGCCGCCAGGGCCGCGAGCTGACGGTCCAGGCGCGCGGAGGTCGCGGCCAGCTCGTCGCGGCTGGCCCTCATCAACGTCTCCACCCGCTCGCTGAACTGGTCCGTGAGCCGGCGCTGCATCTCCAGGCGCACCCCCACGCCGAGCAGCGCCAGGGGCAACAGCACCAGCAGCACCGAGCCGAGGATGAGCCGCGAGCGCAGGCTCACGGCAATTCCTCGGGCGGCCGGCGCCCCAGCCCGGAGACCAGCGGCGTACCGTCCCATGCGACCTGCAGGCCGGCCACGTCGGCGCGCGCGGCGACATGGCGGCGCACCACCAGCAATGGAGTGACGAGGCCGTCGTCGAGCAGCCGGCGGACCACCGTCTCGAGCCCCGGCCTGACCTCGGGCAGGCGTTCCTGGTTCTGGGCCGTCTCGCGCCGGGTGCCGGGCAGCGCCCTGGCATCCACCACCGCCTGCTGCAGCCAGGCGGCACGTCCCAGCAGCGCCGAGAGCTGGAGGCAGGCGGTGGGAAAGACGCGCGTCACCGGCAGCACGTAGCCCGCCGCCATCCGCTCGCGCAACGAGAGGGCGAACTGCTCGCTGCCGAGACCGCGGGCGCGGCCGCGGCGCTGGAGGACGGCCAGCCGCTGCGCGATCTCGGCGGCCTCGTCGTCTCCGTCCGGATACACCAGGAGTCCTTCCTCCAGCTGCTCCACCGAGGCGTCCGGGTCGAGAAGCTGCGTCAGGCCGTGGCGGACAGGACCCGAGAGCTGGGGACACTCGCCGCCGGGGACGGGCGCCAGGTACGGCTCGTCCCAGGCCATGGCGTCCGCCAGGGTGGCGTCGCGTGCGAGGGCCTGCCGGTCCAGAGGCGAACTCCAGGCGATTCCCGGGCTCGCCGTCCGCGCCGACTGCACCAGCAGCAGCAAGCGTTCCCACGGCAGCGGCGCCACCACGAAGCCCGCGAGCGCCTCGAGGTACTCGCGCGAGCGCCGGTCGGAGACGAGGACGAGATCGGCGCCCCGTGCCGGCAGGTCGCGCGGGTCGGCGCCGGGCAGCACCCGGAACGTGAGGCGCTCCCAGCGTGGAGCGGAGGGGTGGTGCAGGTTGGGCCGGCAGACCAGGTCGGGCAGCGGCGCCGGCGTGTCGGCTCGCAGCCGGCAGGGCCCGCTGCCCACCGGCCAGGTCCATCCCGCCCGCCGGTCCGCCACCGCGAGCGCGGGATGCGCCAGCAGGAACGGCAGATCGTCGCTCGACTCGGGTAACTGGAGCAGCAGATGGCGGTCGTCGACGGCGACGACCGAACGGGACGGGACCGTTAGCCAGGACCACGGCGACGGGTCCGCGCCGGCGCTGAGCTTCCGCACGGTGGTCCAGCAGTCCACCACCGCCTGGGCGGTCACGGGCGTTCCGTCCCAGAAGACGGCACCGCTGCGCAGGCGGAAGACCCACGCGGCACCACCGTCGCGCCGCTCCCAGGTCTCGGCCAGCCCCGGCTGCAGTCGGCCGTCGCAGTCCACCTCCAGGAGCGTCTCGTAGAGGTTCCGGAAGACCACGCGTTCCGCTACATTGTCGGGCACGGGAGCGTGGTCGGGATCCACCCCGTGCGTCAGGGCGAAGACGAGGGTCGCGGCCGGCGCGGCCGGTCCGGGCAGAGGGTCGCAGGCCGCGGTCAGCTGCTCAAGCAGGCGGTCTGCCGGCGAATCCTCGCCCAGACGGGTCACCGGACCGGGGCGGCCGCCATGGCAGCCGGGAGCGGCCAGGAGCGCGGCCAGAAGAGCGGCCCGGAGTGCGGCCGGGAGCGCGGCCGGAAGGGCGGCCGGGAGCGGCGCGGACGCAGGCAGGAGCGCCCGCCCCGCGCGTCGCACCCGCGCACGCGCACGGGGGCGGCAGGGCGGAACCGGCCGGACGGCGGGACCGGTGCTCGCAGCCATGTGCGCGCTCCTCTCGGCGGGGTGAATGGATCCGACCTCAGATTAACCGGGCGTTCGCCGCCGGTCAAAACCGGAAGTCGGCGCCGCGCCTGGTTGCACCCGGCGGCGGCGACCTTCGGCGGTTGCCGGCGTCGCGGGATCGGTCCCGCCGACAGCGCCGTTGCAACGCGCCGCACGGGCACGGATTTCCGGGAGGAAGACCATGGAGCCAGGAGAACGAGAGACGATGCCGGCGGGAGCCGCCGCGGCGATCGTTCTGGTGGTCATGACGGTGGTCCTGCTGCTGGTGCTGCTGGTGGCGCTGGGCACGCCCCGGCAGAGCGAGGAGGGGACCATGAGCGACGAACAGTGGCGGCGTGACCGCGAGCGCATGGTCGAGCTGATCGCGAGGCGCGGAATCGACGACGAGCGCGTCCTCGAGGCGTTGCGGCGAGTGCCGCGGCACGAGTTCGTCCCTGGACCGCTGCGCGAGCGCGCCTACGACGATTCGCCGCTGCCCATCGGCGCCGGTCAGACCATCAGCCAGCCGTACGTGGTGGCGCTCATGTCTGCCGCGCTCGAACTGGAGGGTGGCGAGCGCGTGCTGGAACTGGGCACCGGCAGCGGCTACCAGGCGGCCATGCTCGCGGAACTGGCCGATTCCGTCTTCACGATCGAGTACTTCCCTGAACTGGCCGATTCCGCCCGCGCCACGCTCGAGCGGCTGGGCTACGCCGGCGTGCAGGTGCGAGCCGGCGATGGCTGGCGCGGCTGGCCCGGCAAGGCGCCCTTCGATGCCGCCCTGATCACCTTCGCCACTCCCGAGATCCCGCCGGCGTTGCTGGAGCAGGTGCGTTCGGGCGGTCCCATCTGCGCGCCGCTGGGTCCGTCCGGGGGCACCCAGGAGCTGACCGTCGTGCGCAAGCGGCCCGACGGGCGGGTGGAGCGCAGCTCGATGGGCGCGGTGCGGTTCGTGCCGGTCCAGGGCGAGGGAGCGCGATGAGCACCGCGGGCGCGGGCGGCTTCCGTCGCATCGCCTGCCTCTCGGAGGAGCCGGCGGAGATCCTCTACCACCTGGGCGAGGAGGATCGCATTGTCGGCATCACCGAGTACACCTGCCGGCCGCCCCGCGCCCGCGACGAGAAGCCGGTGGTGTCTCAGTTCGTGCGGGCCGATCTCGGCCGGATCGCCGAGCTGATGCCGGACCTGGTCATCGGATTCTCCGACCTGCAGGCGGACATCGCCGCCGCCCTCCTGCGACGAGGTCTCAACGTGCTGGTCTTCAACCAGCGCAGCGTCGCAGACATCCTGCAGGTGGTACGGGCGGTCGGCGCGCTGGTGGACCGGGCCGAGGACGGCCGCCGCTGGGCGGTCGAGCTGCAGTCGGGCCTCGATGACGTGCGCGGGCGAGCCGCAGCGCTGCCCCGCCGTCCTCGGGTCTACTTCGAGGAGTGGCCGCGGCCCATCATCACGGCCATCGGCTGGGTGGCGGAGCTGGTGGAGATCGCCGGGGGCGAGTACGTCTTTCCGGACCTGTGCGGCGGCCGCCTGGCGGCCGAGCGCACCGTCGCCGATCCGGCCGAGATCCTCGCGCGCCGGCCGGAGTTGATGCTGGCGTCCTGGTGCGGCGCCCGCTTCCGCCCCGAGGTGGTCCTGCGCCGGCCGGGGTTCGCCGCGTCGCCGCTGGCGGAGCCGGGACGGCTGCTGGAAGTGCCCTCGGAGATCATCCTGCAGCCGGGCCCCGCTGCGCTCACCGACGGGCTGGACGCCCTGCACGCCGCGATCGCGCGGGTCGCGGCGGAGCCGCCTCCGCCCGGCCGGTGACCGGACTTCCCGCCGGCCCCGGCGGTCGTGCCCGGCGCGGGCGCATCGTGGCCGGCGCGGCGGCTTCCGGCGCTTGCCTGCCCGGATCGGCGCGACTAGGTTGCGGTTCGGACCCCCCGGCGAGAGGCTCAGCGCGACTAGCTTGCGGTTCGAACCCCCCGGCGAGAGGCTCAGCGCACCCATGCAGGCGGACACCCGCGGCGCCATCGCGACTTCCGCTCCCCCGGTGACCACCGCACGCCGCGTGTCGCTCTGGATGATGGCGGCCGCCATGGTGCTGGTGGTCGGACTGAAATCGGTGCCGGACCCCGGCCCGGTCGCGTGGCACTGGCCCGGCTTCGCACTGGCGGCAGCCGCGCTCGTGGTCGGCCGGCGCGATGCGGATCGCAACTGGTTCCGAATCCTCGTGCTGCTGGCGTACACCATCGTCGTGCTCTGGTTCACCCGCATCGACGGCGACACCGGCAACGCCCACGTGCTGGAACTGACGGTTACCCTCGGCGTGGGCATCCTGGTGGTGCCGGCGCTGGCGGCGCGCTGGTGGCTGGGCGAACCGCTCGACTACTCCTGGATGAGCGGCCGCTGGTCGCTGAAGATGTGGCTCTGGCTGCCCGCGGCGCTCGCCCTCGCGTACGGCATCCTGTGGCTCTACTTCCATGAGCTCACGCCCGACCTGCACCTGAACTGGCCGTTGCCGCCGCCAGACCATCCGCGGCAGGAAGAGGCGCTCTGGCGGCTGTTCTGGGGTTGCAACCTGGTGGGGCTCTGGGACGAGCTGGCGTTCATCAACTTCGTCTTCGTGCTGCTCGATCGCCGCTTCGGCTCGTGGGAGGCGAACTGCGCCCAGGCGGTTTTCTTCACCAGCTTCCTGCACGAGATGGCCTTCGTGGGCTGGGGGCCGGTGTTCGTCTACGCCTTCGCCCTGACCCAGGGCTACACGTACCGCCGGACGCGATCGCTGCTCTACATCGTCATCCTGCACCTGATGGTCGACACCGTGCTATTCTCGATGATCGCCAGCCGATGGTACCCGGGCTGGGGCTGGAGCTGGCACCCGTGAGCCGTTGACCGCCCATAATTGCGATAAAGTAGATCTTGAATATCATGACCGGCGAACCGACGCCTGGGGGCGCCCCCGAGGGTGCGCCGGAACCGCTGCCTGGAGGCGAACATGACCGACCCGAAGATCGCCGGCCGCAAGCCGGTGGTGATCGATCTGGAACCCGGCACCTACTTCTGGTGCGTCTGCGGCGAATCGAGCGCGCAGCCGTTCTGCGACGGTTCCCACAAGGGCACCGGGTTCCGCCCGCAGAAGTTCACGGTGGACGAGAAGCGGCGCGTGGCCCTCTGCCAGTGCAAGCGCACGGGCAACTCTCCATTTTGCGACGGCACCCACGGCTCGCTCGACTGACGAGTTGGCCGACCCTGAACGGAAGGATCTGGGGAACATGAGCAAGACCATCGGAATGCTCGCCGCAGCCGGGCTGCTGGCCCTCGCGGGGGCGGCGCCGGCGGCGGCGGAGACCTACACCATCGACGAGACGCACAGCTCGGTCAACTTCGCGGTGCGTCACCTGATGGTGAGCAAGACACGCGGCACGTTCGGCGTCTTCGAGGGCACCTTCGTCCACGTACCGGGCGAGCCGGAGAAGTGGCAGGTGTCGGCCACCATGCACGTGCCGTCCATCGACACCCGCAACGAGGATCGCGACGCCCACCTGCGCAGCTCGGACTTCTTCGACGCCGAGAAATACCCTACCATGACGTTCGAGACCACCGGCGTGGACATGCGCAGCGAGACCGAGGGGACCCTGCGGGGGAACCTGACCATGCGCGGCGTCACGCGGCCGGTGGAACTCGATCTGGAGGTCCTCGGTCTGGTGACCGACCCGTGGGGCAACCGCCGCGCCGGGTTCACCGCCTCGGGGACGATCGACCGCAGGGACTGGGGGCTGACCTGGAACACGGCCCTCGAGACCGGCGGCGTGCTGGTGGGCGACGAGGTGGAGATCAGCCTCGAGATCGAGGGCATCGCCACGCCGTCGCCGTGAGCGCCCGGCGGCGACCCGCTGCCGCACGGGCAGCCTGGAGTCGGCCTTGTCACCGGCGAACGACCTGCCCGACCATCGGACTGCAGCGCGGCGGCGGCGTCGCACGCCCGGGCCCCGGCCCGCGCGTGCGGCGGGCCTGCTGACCGCTGCCGTCGCCGCCCTCGGCGTTGCTGTTGCCCTCGGCGTCGCCGCTGCCGTCGCCGTGCCCGTGGCCGCCCCCGCCGGCGCCGCGGCGCGCGGCGGCCCGGACCCCTCCGGACCGTGGCGCGAGCTGGAGCCGGGGCTGGAACTGGCGCGATTCGCGAGTTCCGACACCGTCCACCACGATCGGGGCGATCTGATCGTGCTGCGCGTGGACCCGCACCGCTGGGAGCTGCGTCTGGACGGTGTCTGCGCGGACGCCCGGCGCTCCCCGCGCAGCGCCCGCGGCTGGTGTGCGGAGCTGGACCTGATGGCGGCCGTGAACGCCGGCATGTACCAGGCCGACCGCCGCAGTCACGTCGGCTTCCTGCGCCGGGATGGCCGGACGGTGGCCGGGGGCGTGAACGACTATCTCTCCGCGGCCGCGTTCCAGCCGCTGCGACCGGGGCTGCCGCCATTCCGCATCTTCGATCTGGACGAGACGCCCCTCGACCAGGTGGTCGCCGACTACGGCACCGTGGTGCAGAACCTGCGCCTGGTGAAGCGGCCGCGCGACTCGCGCTGGACACGACGGGACCGTCGCTGGCGCGAGGCGGCTCTCGGCGAGGATTCGGCCGGCAGGGCGCTGCTCATCGAATGTCGAACCCCTCTCACCATGGCCGACCTGGTGGACCGGCTGCTCGCGTTGCCCCTCGATCTGGTGGCGGCCCAGCACCTGGAAGGGGGTAGCGAGGCGCAGCTCCACCTGGCTCATCCGGCGGTCGATCCGGATCTTCGCGCCGAGGGCCGCTGGCTTTCGTGGCCGGTTCCCAACGTGCTGGGGGTGGCGCGCCGCTAAGCCCGGATGATTCATGACCAGCCGCAGCAGGCCGCTCATGAATCATCCGGGCTTAGCGACGGCCCGGCCGCGACCGGCGCCGGCGTCGACCGCCACAGGCGGCGACCGGTACAGGCCCGGCTGGAATGGGCCGACCTCGCAGGGGCCCGGCGCGCACGCGTCTACCGCACCAGCACGACCCGTCCGATCAGGGTCCTGCTCGCCACCTCCGCCCGCACGAAGTAGATGCCGGAGGCGACCGAACCGCCCCGCGCATCGCGGCCGTCCCAGACCAGGATCTGCGTGCCGGCGCCCAGCGACCCCCGGTGCAGCTCACGGACGCGGGCGCCGCGCGCGTCGAACACGTCCACCCGGACGTCGCCGCTCAGCGGCACGCTCAGCTGCAGCCGCGCGGGGGCGCCGGTGCCGTTGCCCAGCATGGTCAGGCGCGGGCCGGAGACCGTGACGCCGTCCACCGGCGTCGAATCGTCGACCGCGAAGCTCACCGGCGGGTTCAGGGGACCGCGCTCCACCGGGTCCGCGGCGCAGGCGCGCCACCAGTACGCGCCCTGCGCCAGCTCCGGCGCGGTCCAGGAGGTCTCGCCGCTGCCCTCGGCCACGCCGTCGACCGTCGCCACCAGCTGCGTGAGCAGGGCGTCGGCGTACACCCGAAAGCCATACGTGAGAGCGCCGGACCCGTCCGGATCGGCGCTGTTGGCCACCGTCAGCGTGGGTGGGGAATGCACCACCGCGCCCTCCGCCGGCGACAGCGCGATCGGTGCCGGCGGGGTCGCGTTCTGCGAACCGCTGCCGTGGAGCGTCACGTCGTCGATGTACCAGCCGTCCTCGGTCACGGACCAGTCGGTCTCGAGCTGGAACCGCACGCGGAGCGTCTGTCCGGCGTACGGCGAGAGATCGACGACCGCCTCGTGCCAGTCGCCGGCGAGGCCGGTGTACGACGTCACCGTGTTCCAGACCGCACCGTCCGTGCTCACCTGGACGCGCCCGAAGTCGTAGGCATCTTCGATGTCGTACCGGTGCCAGAACACCAGCTGCGAGGCGGAGTACGCGTCGTTCATGGTGGCGGCCGCAAGCCGCAGGTCGGTGTAATCGCCGCCGGGAGAGTCGTGCAGCGAATGGTCCGGCGAGTGACTGTGGCTGGTCACCGCTCCCCAGGGTTCGTCGAGCGTCCAGCTCGCGGTGCCGCTCTCGAGGTCGTCGCTGAAGACCACCACCGGACTGCCGACCATCGCCTGGAGATCGTAGGAGAGTTCCGCGGAGTCGAAGGCTACCGTCACCGTCAGGGCGACCAGGTGACTCTGCGGGCAGGTCGGGTCCACCGTCACCGGCAGCGGATCCGCGGCCGCGTCCCAGCTCCCGTGCGCCGGCAGTGACGCGATCTGGCGCCGCGCCGCGCCGAGCTGCACGTAGGGATCGTCGGTGGCCACGGTTACCGTGACGTCCGAGATCGCGTTCACCACGCTGACGTTCTTCACCAGGAACGACAGCGAGCCGCTCTCGCCGGGGTCGAGGCTCAGCCCGTCGGCGTCCGCCAGCACCGGGCTCTCCACCGCCACGAACGGACCGGCTGCCTGCAGCAGGTAGAGGTTCGGCCACAGGTTCTCCTGGAAGAGGGCGCCGCGCCGCGCCGGATCCGGCCAGAACCCGTCGCTCGCGCCGCCGATCTCGTTGGAGAAGGAGAGGATCCGCGGATGCTGGTCCTGAGCGCCGTACGCCCAGTCGATGGCGCCGCCGCTCACGGCGTAGAGGATGTTCGGCGGCTGGCCGGGCAAGTAGCCGTTGTAGCGCGTCATCTCGCCCGCCATCAGTTCGTACAGCGCGTTGTCCGGCGAGGGGCTCGCCGTGTAGCCCCATGGATAGAGGGTGAGATTGCTGTACGAGTGCAGCGTCTGGTGGGTGACGAACGCGCGGGCGTTCACCAGGTCCATCAGCGCCTGGGTCTCCGGCTCGCTGCCGGGGCTCGGGCCGCAGTAGATCTCGTCGCTGGGCACACCGCTGCTGCCCGCCTCGCCCCAGTGGAACGGGTAGTTGCGGTTGAGGTCCACGCCGAAGCTGCCGCCGTTGTCGCGGCGATTCTTGCGCCAGAGACCGCCCCCCGCGGGGTTGGTCTGCTCGTTGTACACGACACCGTCGGGGTTCACGACGGGCACCACGTAGAGCGCGCGGCCATCCAGCAGGTACGTGATGTGCGGGTCGTTGCCGTAACCCTGCGCCAGGTACTCCGCGAACATGAGACAGAATTCCGATGACATGATCTCGCGGGCATGGTGCATGCCGTCCAGGAGCATCTCCGGCTCGCCCTCGTCCACGTCCGGATTGTCCGAGATGCGGATGCACCAGATGTCGCGGCCCTGGTGGCTCTGCCCCAGCGACCACTTCTCGCTCACCACCTGCGGATAGAGCAGCCGCAAGCTGTCCAGGAACGCGACGGATTCGCCGTAGGTGTGCCAGACACCGAAGGCGCCGGACTTGTCGGGATTGCGGGCGGCGTAGTGCCCTGGCAGGTCGGCCACCAGGACGCGATGCGACAGGCCCGAGGAGCGGATGAGCGCCAGCACCCCCGCGTCGGCCACGATCTGCGCGTCCGCCCCGGGCTTCATCGCCGCCACGTCGAGTTCCGGATGCGCACGCAGGAACTCCCCGGCGGCGGGGTCGCGCAGGTCGAGCAGGACCAGCGCCGTTTCACCGGCGGCGACGGCGCCGCTCGCTCCGAGCAGGACGATGAGCAGCGACACGGCCAGCGGGCGCTGGAACTGCATGAAGATACCTCCGACGGACGTCGCGGTCGGCACGGCCCGGGGAAAGGGGAAATCGCCCCTTCATGGTACCGGATTCGCACCGCGGGCTCAATGCCGTGTCACCCGGTGTGTCACCCGGACCGCCGTCATCGACGTCCCGGGCATCCCCGCTGCCCCTCCCGCCTGCAGTTCCGGGCTGTCGCGCCGTCGATCATGAGGTATGCTCGGCGGGCGCCCGCACCGGCGACCTGCAGCCATGGCCAGATGGGCCGTTCCCGCGATCTGGAGGTCAGCCCATGGCTCCCCCCCCCGACCCCCGGTCCTTCCCCGGCGGCGCCGGCGAACTGGCGGCGATCCGGGACCGGCTGCAGGGGCTGGACCTGCCCGCCGCCACGGTGGAGGACATCCTCCGCACCCTCGAGACCGGCGAACTGCGCTTCCGCAACATCGTGGAGGCGGCCCCGCTGGGCATGCTCCTCTACCGCCTGGACGGCGATCGTCTCGTCCTCACCGGCAGCAACCCCGCCTCCGACCGCATCCTCGGCATCGACACCTCCGCGCTGGTGGGTGCGACCATCGAGGCGGCCTTTCCGCTCCTGGCGGAAACCGCGATTCCGGAGACGTACCGCCGCATCGCCCGCGACGGCGATCACTGGCACTCGCGCCGCACCGAATACCGGGACGAGCGCTTCGAGGGGGCGTACGAGGTGCATGCGTTCCCCGCCGAGCCCGGTTCGGTGGTCGTGATGTTCCAGGACGTGACCGAGCGGGCCCGCCACGAGCGGGCGCTGCAGGCCAGCGAGGAGCGCTTCCGCACCATCTTCGACAACAGCCCGGTGGGCATCGCGATCGTGGACACGTCCGACCTGCGGTTCGTGCAGGTCAATCCGCGGCTGCGGGAGATGCTCGGCTACGACGAGGAGGAACTGCTGCAGATGCGGGTGGGCGACGTGACCGCACCGGAGGATCTCGCGCTCGAAACGCCGCAGATCCGCCGGGTGGTCAGGGGGGAACTCGACTCGTACACCATCGAGAAGCGCTACCGGCGCAAGGATGGATCGTATATGTGGAGCCGGCTGACCACGGCCTTGATCAGCCTGGAGGAGGGGACCTCCCCGTACGCGCTGGGGATCATCGAGGACATCTCCGAGCAGCGTCGGGCCGAGGATGAACGCCGGCGTTTGGACGAGCAGGTGCAGCAGACCCAGAAGCTGGAGAGCCTGGGCATCCTGGCCGGCGGCATCGCTCACGACTTCAACAACCTGCTGATGGCGATCCTGGGCAATGCCGATCTCGCTCGCCATGACCTGACGCCGCAGGCGCCGGGGCGTTCGTATCTCGACGACATCATCACCGGTGCCCAGCGCGCGGCCGATCTCTGCCGGCAATTGCTGGCCTATTCCGGCAAGGGGCGATTCGTCGTCCAGGACGTGGACGTGAACGAGATCCTGGGCGAGATGACGCATCTGCTGGACGTTTCCCTGAGCAAGAAGGCGCGCTTGCGGCTCGAACTGGCCGGGGACCTGCCGGGCGTGCATGCCGACCCCACGCAGCTGCGGCAGGTGATCCTGAACCTGATCACGAACGCCTCCGAGGCCCTGGAAGACGGCAGCGGCACCATCCGGCTGGCCACCGGCGCGGTCGCGTGCGGGCCCGACGACCTGCGTCAGACGTTCGCCGGCGACGATCTGCCGCCGGGCCAGTACGTGTTCCTGGAGGTCTCCGACACCGGTGTCGGCATGGATGCCGAGACCCTCCGGCGCATTTTCGACCCGTTCTACTCCACCAAGTTCGCCGGCCGCGGCCTGGGGCTGGCCGCGGTGCTGGGGATCGTCCGCAGCCATCGGGGCGGCATCGAGGTGACCAGCGAGCCGGGGTGCGGCACCCGGTTCAGGGTCCTCCTGCCCGCGCTTGCCCGGCCCGCCGCTCCGGTGCCCGCGGCGGAGCCGACGGTCGGCGACTGGCGGGGCGAGGGGCTCGTGCTGGTGGCGGACGACGAGGATACCGTGCGCTCCCTGGCGCGACTCATGCTCGAGCGGCTGGGCTTCGACGTGATCGTCGCCAGGGACGGACGCGAGGCGCTGGAGGTCTACCGCGAGCGTGGAGCGGAGATCTGCTGCGTTCTGCTGGATCTGACCATGCCGCACATGGACGGCGAGACCGCCTTCCGGGAGCTGCGGCGCATCGACCCCGGGGTGCGGGTGGTGCTCTCCAGCGGCTATCACGAGCAGGAGGTGTCGCGGCGTTTCCTCGGGGAGGGCCTGGCCGGGTTCCTGCAGAAGCCATACCAGCTGGAAACCCTCGCCGCCGAGCTGCAGCGTATCCTCGTCTGAGGATCGTGGGCCGTGACGCCGGATCCGCCCTCCGAGGGATCCGAAGCGCGCGGCGATGCCCGCCCTGACGAGGAGCCGTCAGGAGACGCGTGCGGTCCCCGCCCGCTCGCGGGCCTTCACGAGGGCTCTGAACCTGCGCCCGATCATCAGCGCCACCACGAGCCACAACCCCACCAGACCGGCGTTGACCAGGGCGAACGTCTCGACCCGCAGCGCCAGCAGTTCCGCGCCGACGAAGACCAGGACCGCCGCCAGCACGTCGCCGGCGCGCACGAACAGCGTGTCGGTGGCCTGCTTCGCCTTGTACTTCTCGTCGCGCGTGGTCGGCAGGAAGAGGATGTTGCGGACGGTGTTCTGCAGGGAGTAGTCGGTGGCGTTCTCGGCGGTCTTGGCCCAGCGCACCACCGCGAGCACGGGGAAGAAGGCCAGCAGCAGGTAACCGCCCAGGGCGATGACGGGCAGGATCAGCAGCGCCACGCGCACGCCCAGATAGCGGACGATACGCGAGACGAGGAAGAGCTGGACCAGCAGCGCCAGCACGTTCACCACGGCGAAGAAGTCGGCGTAGAAGCCGCCGATGTAATCCTCCACGGCGGTGCGATCAGCGTCCCGGTCGAGAGTCGCAGGCGCTCTCGCCTCCGCTCTCTCGCCGGCGGTCGCCGGGGTGCCGGCCGCGTCGCCGGCGCCGGCGGGCTCGCCGGTGGGCACGGTCTCGGTCCGCTCCTCGGCCGGCGCTCCGGCCCGCTGCGGCGCGGCACCGATGTCGGTCCGGTCTTCGGCGGCGGCCTCGTCGCTCCGGGCGCCGACCGCCTCCTCGGCGGCCATCGTGACCACCCGCCCCAGCAGGTACTCGCCGGTGGTGTTGACCAGGTTCGCGAGCATCATCAGCAGCGCGATCAGTAGCAGGTAGCGGTTGCGCCAGAGCAGCGCGAAGGCGTTGGCGGTTCCCAGCGGACCGGCGTCGGCGTCCTCTTCGACGCGCCGGTCACCACGGCGTCGAGCACCCGAGCGTCGCCCGCGGCCGCCCTCCTGTCCGTCTTCGTGCTCGGGTGGGGGATCGGCTTCTTCCCGGCGCGCCACGACGCCCGGTGCCTCCAGCCCGGTGCGCCGGCGCCGGCGCGCGGCCGCCGCGCGGGTGAGGACGAGGCTGACGATCAAGAGCCCGCCACCGACCAGCATGAGCTGGTACACGCCCAGCGGTCCGATCAGCCACCCTGCGATGATGCTGCCCAGGACGGCGCCGGCGGAAGCCCCGAACGCGATGACGGCGAATAGCCGCTCGCCTTCCTCGGGCGTGTAGAGGTCGTTGGCGAACGACCAGAACTGGGCCACGATCATCACGTTGAAGATGCCGACCCAGAGGTAGAAGGGGATGCCGAGCGGCAGGTCCGTGGTCAGCGCCAGCAGGTAGAACCCGGCCAGGCACGCCGCGAAGAAGATGGTGACGGTGCCGATGAGCCGCAGCCGCGGCAAGCGGCCGGCCACCTTCCCGTACGCCGGCACTGCGAACAGGAGCAGCACGGCCTGTCCGGCGGAGGTGTAGGCCTTCACCTCGGCGCCGCCATCGGCCAGGATCAGGGCCTCGCGCACGGGCTTGATCAGGTAGTAGGCCGTCAGCAGCAGGAACACGTTGGTGGCGAGCAACACCACCGCCACGCCCTCGCCGGCACGCAGGTTTCTATGCGGCCTGAAGTCCGCGGTCCGGAATTACTTAATGGTCGGGTTTCTATGCGGACTAAAGTCCGCGGTCCAAAAAAGACTGAAGTCTGACCTCGGGATGGCTTAAAAGTCGGGTTTCTAT
>JAWOID010000005.1:0-2579 GCA_046484865.1 Candidatus Krumholzibacteriia bacterium | reverse complement strand
GCTTCATCAGGTTATAGGGATGACCGCAGGTCGGTCCCGCCGGCCCGCGGCTCGAGAAGTAGGAGATCGTAAACGGCGGCGAGTGGATGGTCGAGCCCACGCTGAAGGTGTTGTAGATGTTCGTCGCCCGGTCGGCGGGCGAGCGCAAGGACGTGCTGACGGGGCCCTCGTTGCCGGCCGACCAGGTCAGGACCACACCGGCCGCCTCGCAGGCGTCGATCGCGGTCCACCAGCGGCTGTCGCAATCGATGTAGTCGGTGAAGCCCTCGAGCACGCCCCAGGAATTCTGGACCACGTCGGGCACGTCGTCGACGGTCGCCGGGTCGCCGTCCGGATCGGCGAACCAGGCCAGGGCGGCCAGGACGGCGTTGTCCATATCGCTGCCGGCGCCAAGGTAGATCGCGTTGCAGGCGATCCACTCGGCTTCCGGCGCCACGCCGATCGTATCTTCGGGCGCCAGGCCGGTGATGGTGCCCATGACGTGGGTGCCGTGCCATTCGCCGTAGCCGACGCTCGGGAATTGCGTGTCGGTGCCCTGCAAGTCGAGCCAGGCATGATGCCACGGAGCGGAGTTGCCGCGCCAGCGGGCGGCGAGCGCGGGGTGCGACCCGTCGACTCCCCAGTCGAGCGTGCCGACCAGCGCGCCCTCACCGCGCACGCCCAGCTCGTCCCAGACGCGGCGCGCGCCGACGGCGACCACGCCTGGCGTGATGCCGATGCCCTGGTGCGGCGAGCCGCCAGGAACCGTATCGATCGAGACCGGCTCGATCAGGGCGGGCACCAGGTCGGCCTCGATGATGTCGACGTCGCTGCGCTGGGCGAGGTCGTAGAGCGCCGCCTTGATCGCCACGACGACCACGCCGTTGACCAGCCAGTGCGGCGTGTAGCCGACCACGCGGCCGGCGCTCATTTCAGAGTCCAGGGTGGCCAGCAGGTCGCCCTGAGTCGCGCTGGCGAGGTCCTGCAACTCGGTGATGACGCGCGCATGGCGAAAGCCGCGGCCGGCCTTCGCTTGGTGGAGCGCGAGGTCGAGGCTCTGGATGTCGACCTGTTTACTCAGAAAGATCATCGCCTTGACGGGGGTCGTTTCGTCGGTCAGATCGAGGATGGTCTGCAGGCCTTCGGAGATACCGCCGGCCGTGGCCGCTCCACAGATCAGGAGCAGCGCCACGATCGGCAGGATCGTTCGGCGCAGGGACATGGACGAATCCCTATGTGTGTGTGGGGGGGGGGGGCGGCAGGCATAGCAGGATTCATGACAGGCTCCTCTCGCGGTTTCTTTCTCCACCCAGAACACGGCGAGGTAGCAGGAAGCGGATCCGCTGTGCGCACTCCTTTGCTGCGATGTTGAGCTGGAAAACGGTCGCTCCAATCCACCGGCCAGGATGACTCTACGGGACCGGTGGCGATGGTTCAAACGAAAAATCGAAGTCTCTATTCACCTGGACGTTACGAGACGGAACGCCACGCTCAAGGGTGACCTCGCCCAGTTCGCCCCCGCCGACCTGCTGCTCTTCCTCTGCCACATGAACAAGGAAGGCGTGCTGACCGTGCGCGCCGGCGGCGAGGTGCTGAGCTTCGGTTTCCCGAATCAAGCGCGATCCGGCGGGTCAGGAGGCGGGACTATGCGGTTGGAATTCCTTTCCCCTTCCTGCGCCGGCTCGCCTCCAGCTCCGATTGACGCGCCGGGCCTGATCCGGTAGTATCACCAGGGAGCAGTCGCCGGCCCGCGAGGGGAAGGGCCGGCCCGCCGGACCCGCGGCTCCCGGGATGGTCGACCCATGAAGACCCTGCTCATCGCCGTCGCGGCGGCCGGCCTGGTCGGCCTGCCCGCGGACGCCTCCGGCCAGTTCGACGACACGCCCAACCAGCTCGGCATCTTCTTCGATCTGGACCTCACGGCGCCGGTCACGAACACCGACGTCCTGGGAATGCCCGTCACCATGTACGCCATCCTGGTCAACGGCCCGATCGAGGGAATCAGGGGCTTCGAGCTGAAGCTGGAGCTGCGCGACGGCTGCATCGGCTACATGATCAACTACGCCCTCGATCCGGTGGCCGGAATAATCTACCCCCCGTACGGTTACAACCTCGTGATCCCATACCCAGCGGTCCAACCATACGATCCCTCGCTCGGTGGCATGCTCCTGGTCACCTGGAGCATGATGTTCGTGACCGGAGGCGGCATCTACCTGGGCCCGTCATATCCGAGCAGCGTCCAGGGACAGGGCCCCGCCATCTGGACCAGTCCTGACTTGCCGATCATTGTCTGCACCTACGTGGTCGGCGCCGACGCTGCCGGCCCCGACAGCTTCGCGCGCGTGGCCACCGTCCTCGGCGAGGGCGTCATGGCGACCGGGGCCCGCTCGCTCTCGGGCGTGAAGGCGCTCTTTCGGTGACGACTCCTGGCGGGCGGATCAGCCGGCGTCGGCCGCCGCCCCTGGAGGTCCTCGGCTTCGATCCCTACCGCTTCGACTCCGTCGGGTACGAGAATCCCTTGTGCAACGAGTCGATCCCGTTCTGGGCGATTGCGCTTTTCCTTGGGTGAGCCTTCACGCATTGCAGTGGAACCGGCGCGG
>JAWOID010000071.1:0-106011 GCA_046484865.1 Candidatus Krumholzibacteriia bacterium | reverse complement strand
GGCAGCGACTCCAACCACGGCAACGGTCCGATGGCCAGCGGGCCGGAGCGGCCCGGAGGCTCAAGATAGCTGTCCCGGCTGCGCCCCGCAGCGCCCGCGGCGCGAGGTGAGCGGGCCGACGCGGTCGCCGGCGGACGGCGCGATCGACGATAGCAGGCGGCCGTGCCCCCCGACAACTCGATCTACCCGTTTGCCGCCGACCGGTGGCCGATGTTAGTGTTCTGCCCGGTCGCCCGCACGCCGTGCACCGCAGCTTCCGTGCCTGCCGAGGAGATCTCCAGATGCCAGTATCGCTCGCCCATCACGCGTCCGTCCTCGCCGTGCTGCTGATCGGCGCCGTCCAGACGGATGCGCCTGCGCCCCCGGTCGCCGAAGTCCACCCCCACCGCCTGGAGGCGCACGGCGACGTGCGCTTGGACGAGTATCACTGGCTGCGGGAGCGCGAGAACCCGGCGGTGATCGGGTATCTCGAGGCCGAGAACGCCTACCTGGAGCAGGTGCTGGCGCCCGTCGCGGACCTCAGGCAGCGCCTGTACGACGAGATCGTGGCCCGTCTCGACCCGACCGACGCATCGGTGCCGTACCTCCTGAACGGTTATGACTATTACGAACGCCACGTACCCGGCGGCGACTACGCGCTGAAGTGCCGCCGGCGCGCAGCGCCGGACGCGCCCGAGGAGGTGATGCTCGACGGCAACGCCCTGGCCGCCGGTCACGCGTTCTTTTCGTTGCGTGGCCCGGTCGTGAGCGCCGACAACCGCATCGCTGCGTATGCCGTGGATACGGTGGGCCGCCGCAAGTACACCGTCCGCTTCCGCGATCTCGACACCGGCGCGGATCTGCCCGACGCCATCGATGACGTCACGGGAAACCTGGTCTGGGCCGAGGGTCCGCACGTCCTGTTCTACGCCCGCCAGGATCCGCAGACCCTGCGTGCGTTCCAGATCTGGCGACACACGCTGGGTGAGGACCCGGCGCGCGACGCCATGGTCTACCAGGAGGACGACCCCACCTTCTCCGTCCGGGTCGGCAAGTCGAAGTCGCGGCAGTACCTGCTGATCGTCTCCTCGCAGACCATGTCCGACGAGGTACGGTTCCTGCGGGCGGACGACCCGCTGGGAGAGTGGGACGTCTTCCAGCCGCGGGAGCGCGGCCTGGAGTATGCCGTGGACCATGCCGGCGACCGCTTCCTGGTGCGCACGAACTGGGAGGCCGAGAACTTCCGCCTGATGGCCGCCCGGCCCGGCAGCACCGGTCGTGAGCACTGGCAGGTGATCGTCCCGCACCGGGCCGACGTGCTCCTCGACGGCTTCGAGATCTTCCGCCGCCATCTGGTGCTCCGCGAGCGACGGGACGGCCTGCCGCGACTGCGCATCGTCGCCGGCGACGGCAGCGGCGAGACCGAGGTGCCGTTCGACGATCCCACCTACGCCGTCTTCACCACGGACAACCACGACGAGGATGCGCCGGTGCTGCGGTACGCCTACACCTCCCTGACCACGCCGCAGACCATCTACGACCACGACCTGGAGACCGGCGAGCGCACCCTCCGCAAGCAGGAACGTGTCCTGGGGGGATTCGACCCCGGCGCCTATCGGTCCGAGTACCTGCACGCGACGGCAGCGGACGGTACCCGGGTACCGATCTCGCTCGTGTACCGGGCCGACCTCTTCGAACCGGGCAGCAATCCGCTGCTGCTGTACGGCTACGGTTCGTACGGTTCGAGCAGCTACGCCGCGTTCAGTTCGCCCCGGCTCAGCCTGCTGGACCGCGGCTTCGTCTACGCCATCGCCCACGTGCGGGGAGGTCAGGAGATGGGGCGGCGCTGGTACGACGACGGCCGGCTGCTCAGGAAGCAGAACACGTTCACCGATTTCATCGCCTGTGGCCGCCACCTGGTGGAGGAGGGCTACGCCGACCCCGACCGGCTCTACTGCGCGGGCGGCAGCGCCGGCGGGCTGCTGGTGGGCGCGGTGCTCAACCTGGCCCCCGATCTGTTCGACGGCGCGGTGGCGTGGGTGCCGTTCGTGGACGTGGTCACCACGATGCTCGACGACTCGATCCCGCTCACCACCGGCGAGTACGACGAGTGGGGCGATCCCCACGATCCGGAGTCCTACCGCTACATGCTCGGCTACTCGCCGTACGACAACGTCGCGGCGCAGCCGTATCCACACCTGCTGGTGACCACCGGACTGCACGACTCGCAGGTGCAGTACTGGGAGCCGGCCAAGTGGGTGGCGCGGTTGCGGGCCCGCAAGACCGACGACAACCGGCTGCTCCTGCAGACGAACATGGAGGCGGGACACGGCGGGGCGTCGGGCCGGTTCAAGCAGCACCGCGAGACGGCTCTGGCCTGGGCGTTCCTGCTCGACTGCGCGGGACTGGCGCGCTAGCCATGGTCAATCACGAATGATCCGGGCTTGTCCCGCGGTCCAGGATGTCCGCCAGGACACCGAGTCGGTACCCGGCGCTGGCGGCGTTCCGCAGCAGATCGTGAGCGGCCTGGCGGCGTTGCTCGTCCGCGGGGCTTTCCAGCAGCGCCTCGGCTCCGATCCACTGCTCCAGCGTCTCGCCGCGCAGGTAGATCTGCCCCTCGTGCCGGTTGATCCCCAGGTACTGGCTGGCGACCGGATCGTCAGCGAGCGCTCGGAGGAGGTTGCCCGCCTCGCCGCGCCCGGCGGCGGCGAGCAGCCCCGGGCGCCAGGCCAGGAGTCCGGCGAGACGCGCGCCGAACCAGACGGCGGCGGCGTCGCCGCCGGGCGGCCAGTCGGCGAGCACCGCACCGGCGCGCGCCACCAGCAATTCCGCATCGAGACCACGCGCCGGCCGGCGGCGCCGCACCGCTTTGCCCGGGCCGCTCTCCGCCTCGATGCGCGCCGCCGCCTCACCGAGGATGGCGCGCGTGATGGCCAGCGCGTTCGGCGGCAGCGCCGGCGCCCGGTGGTAGCTGCCGGCGGGAAAGTCCTGCTCCACGGGCGGTAGATCCTCCCGTTCAGCGCCGCCGCCGGTCGCGCGGACGGCGTCAAGCGGCCCCTCTGCGTTGTCGCCGCGCTCGCGGCCGGAGGGGGGTCCAGCGGTGCTTTCCCGGGCCGGGGCCTGCTCGGCCTCCGGCGCGGCGGCCCGGGTGGCCGGTTCCGCCGGCCGGGCCGCGGGGTCGGCGGTCTTGGCCGCGGGGTCGGCGGCCTGGGCGGCGGGGTCGGCGGCCTGGGTCGCGGGGTCGGCAGCCGGGTCGGCCGACGCATCGCGACCGCCCGCAGCTTCGCCGCCCGGCCGCGACGTGCGCCCCGCGTCCCGGGTCGCAGGCGCGATGTCGGCCAGGTCCTCGCGCAGGCGACCTTCGAGCCAGGTCAGCACCGGCTCGAGCTCGGTCTCGCGGCGCGCCCACTCCAGGCTGGGAACGCTCCGGCCGGCGAGATGGGAGTGCACCCGCGCCCACACGCCGTCGTGGTCGCGCACCTCGCGCCAGTCGAGGAACACCTGGTACTGGTACCCCCGCAGGTCGGCGTGGAAGCCGCCGCCGATCTCGTGTCCGTGGCGCAGGTACTCCCGACCTGTGATGGCGTCGCGGAAGGCGTAGAACAGACCGTCCTCGTCGCGCACCCCGAGAGCGTCCGCCAGCGACCGCTGCACCAGGTGCGGTGCATCGGCAGGGCCCGTGTTCACCGCCGACGCGGTGTGGATGCGTCCCGCCGTGCCGGCATAGGCGTTGTTGTAGATCACCAGCGCGCGCTCGTCGCCGTGCCGGTTCGTGTAGGCGAAGACGTTCTCGTCCACGCCGCCGTCGTCGCGCACCAGGTCGTAGATGGCGAAGTTGTCCGCGCTGCTGAACAGGGCGCGCCGCCGCATGAGCGGGAACACCTCGCGTTCGTGGCGGCTCACCATGTCCCGGTCGATCGGCTCGTCCCAGTAGGCTCGCCGGTACTCCATCCCGTACTTCTCGGCGAAGCCCTCGATCTGCCCGTGTCCGAGCATGGGCAGGCCCGGCATGGTGACCATCATCACCGCCACGCCGAAGTACTTGTCGCCCTTGCCGAACTGCTCCACCGCCGTTCGCTCGTCCGGGTTGTTCATGAAGTTGACGAAGCGCTTGAGCACCTCGGGGCTGAACTCGAGCACGTTCTTGATGGTCTGCCGGTACTTCTGGTTCTCCTCCATCTTGAGCATGTTCATGAACGCGCTGTTGTAGACGCGGTGCATGCCCAGGGTGCGCACGAAGTAGCCCTCCATCAGCCAGAACGCCTCGGCGAGCAGCAGGGTGTCGGGCGCCTCGGCCTGGATTCGGTCCACGACCTCGCGCCAGAACTCCTTCGGGAAGACCTGGTCGAAGCGCTCGCGGATCATGCTGTGCTCGGCGCGCGAGGGGATGGCCCCGGCGTCGCCGGGGGCGGGGAACCAGAGGCGCTGGTAATGCTTCTTGGCCAGGGTCATCGCGGCGTCGAAACGGATGATCGGGAACATGCGCGCCACGTGCAGGATCGTCTGCACCACCGCCTCGCGCACGTCGGCGCGGGTGAAGTCGAGCTGCGCGGTGTCGTTCCAGGGCATGCTCGTGCCGTCGTTGCCGTGATAGATGTAGCGCGCCTCGCCGGACCGGGGATCGGTGCGCTTGAACACCACCGCGGCGTCGCTCTTGTCCCAGTAACCGTCCTCGATCTGGATGGCCATGCGGTCGTCGCGGGCGAGATTCTCGCTCGTGAAGCGATAGCCCGGATAGGGCGGATGGGGGACCTGCACAAACCAGTCCGGATGCTCCAGCACCCAGCGACTGTCGATCCCCATGTGATTCGGCACCATGTCGCTGGCCAGGCGGATGCCGCGGTCCCACGCTCGCCGGCGCAGGTTCTCGTAGGCCTCGGCGCCGCCCAGGTCCGCGGCGATCGCGTAGTCGTACAGCGAGTAGGCCGACGCCACCGCCTCCGGATTGCCCAGCCACTGCTTGATGGTGCGCGACGCGTGGGAGCGCTCCCAGAGTCCGATGAGCCACAGGCCGTTCACGCCCCAGCGCGCCAGACGGTCCAGTTCCTCGTCCGGGATCTCGTCGAGACGTTCGATCCGCCGCCCGTGCCACCGGGAGAGCTGGTCCAGCCAGACATAGGTGCTCTTGGCGATGAGCACGACGTTGCTCATCCAGTCGGCGTCGCGGGTGAAGGACTCCGGTTCCGGATAGCCGGAGTAGGCGCCAGCGGTACCCGGTCCGAACTCGAGCACGGGCGGCACGCCGCCGAAGCCCACGCCGCGGAACACGTCCTCCTCGCGCAGGAGGTCGCGGGCGAGGTCGAGGCGGGCGATGAGGTCGTCCGGCAGCAGACCGGCCCAGTGATCCCGCACGTAGGCGAGTTGCCCCTCGAGCGAGTCGGGCGCGGCCAGGATGGGCGCGCGCAGGAACGCGAAGAGGGTCATACCGGTGCGGCCGGACGGCGGTTCGCGGTCGAAGAACTCCTCCAGGGCCACCACGTAGGGCACGTAGCTCGCGCGCCGCTGCAGTTCCTCGTCGTCGAACAGCTCGCGGTAGGCCGTGGCGGCCGGGTTGCGCATCTGCAGGAAGAGCAGGATCAGCTCGACGGTGATCCTCTCGCTCGACCGGTCGCGCTGGAGCCACTGCTCCAGGTCGATGCGTCGCTGCTGGACCTCGGTGGGGGGGAAGAGTTCGCCGAAGCGGTGATTGACGCCGGTCACGATGTCCGGGCCGATCTTGTGTTCCGCGAACGCACGGCCGCGGCTCACGGCGCCGGGGTTGTCGTCGGTGAGGTAGCGGCGGCCCAGGAACCGCAGCGCGTCGTTGAGCGCGGACAGCGCCAGCAGACGCTCGGCCTTCACCTCGGGCAGCGGCGTGGTGCGCCGGGCGCGCGCTTCGGCCAGACGGTCGGCGAGCTTGCGCACGGCGTACCGCAGGTCCTCGGCCGACGCCTCCTCCCCGGCGGGCACCAGTTCGGTCAGCGCGTAGCGACGCCAGGCCTCGTCGGACGTGGCGAAGCCGAGCGCGAAGTAGTCGCGCAGATCTCGGATCGCGGCGGAGTCTTTCACGGTCCTCTCCCGTTCCTGGATTGCAAGCCCCGCGACGCTCCGGAGGGTGCCGACGGGTGCGTCCGCGCCCACTCGCGCCGGCCCCAGCTCTCGTTCCGGCAGTCCATCTCATGGTAGCGCCGGCGGCGCGAGGAGCAAGCAAACCCTGCCCGCGAGGGTTGTTGCGGGCGCGGTTTGCCGCTAGTCTGCCTCCGCCGGCACGAACTTCGCGAAAGCCGTCGCGAAAGCTGTCGCGAAAGCTGTCGGGAGCAGCCGTCGCGACCGGATGCCGGCCGGCAGCGCTGCGCGCGCCACCCTTCCGGCGAGGGCCGGCGCGGCTCCACCACACGTTCCGGGAGGCCGCCTTGGCCCGCAAGAAGACCATCCGTATCGGCAACGCCAGCGGCTACTGGGGCGACGATCTTTCGGCTCTCGAGCGGCAACTGACCGGCGGCAAGCTCCATTACATCACCATGGACTTCCTGGCCGAGATCACGATGTCCATCCTCAAGCGCCAGCAGAAGAAGGATCCGGATCTCGGCTACGCGGTGGACTTCCTGGAGCAACTGCAGGAGTGCCTGCCGCTGATCGTCCGCAAGAACGTCCGGGTGATCAGCAACGCCGGCGGCATCAATCCCATCGGCCTCGGCCGCAAGATCCAGGATCTGGCGCAGCGGCTGGGACTGGAGCTGAAGGTGGGGGTGGTGTACGGCGACGACATCTCGAACCGGCTGTACGAGCTGTCGGCCGCGGGCGAGCGCTTCAACAACATGGAGACGGGGGAGGATTTCTTCCCGGTCCGCAGCCGCATCTCGGCCGCCAACATCTACCTGGGCGCCGAGCCGGTGGTGAAGGCGCTGGAGGCGGGTTGCCAGGTCGTGGTGACCGGTCGCGTCACCGACACCGGCCTCACCCTCGCCCCCATGATCCACGAGTTCGGCTGGGACATGGCCGACTGGGACCGGATGGCCGCCGGCATCGTGGCCGGTCACATCCTCGAGTGCGGGGCCCAGGCCTCCGGCGGCAACCTTTCCGACTGGCAGGAGGTGGAGACCTTCCACGACATCGGCTATCCCATCGTGGAGGTGGAGGCCGGCGGCGAGTTCGTGGTGACCAAGCACAGGCGCACCGGCGGCCTCGTGAGCGAGAAGACGGTGAAGGAGCAGCTGGTCTACGAGATGGGCGACCCCGGCGAGTACATCTCGCCCGACGGCGTGGCCTACTTCGACACCGTGCAACTGGAGCACGATGGACCCGACCGGGTGCGCGTTTTCGGAGTGAGGGGCGGCCCGGCGCCCGACTTCCTGAAGGTCTCCATGGCCTACGAGGACGGCTGGAAGGCGGAGGGCGAGGTGCTGGTCTGCGGCCCCGACATCGAGCGGAAGGCGCAGGTGATCGCCGACATCTTCTGGCGCAAGCTCCGCCACGAGTTCGAGGAGACGATCACCACCCTGGTGGGATCGGGTTCGATCTGGCCGCCGCAGCTGCGCCGCTGCGAGACCGTCGAGGGGCTGCTGCGCTTCGGCGTCGCCGACCACGACCTGGGCAAGATCCGCGACTTCGCCAAGAACCTGGCCACCCTCATCCTGTCGGGCCCCGCCGGCATGGCCGTGACCACCCGCGGCCGTCCCAAGCCGCAGCCCATCATCGCGTACTGGCCCGCGCTGCTGCACCGCAGCCGCGTCACCGCCAAGGTGCTCACCCTGGCCACGAGCGGCGAGGAGGAGTTCCAGGAGATCACCTTCCCGATCCGGGTCCAGGCCCGGCCGCAGCGGCGCGAGCCTGGCCCCCGCCGCGAACAGCAGCCGCTGCCGGGGGGCCGGAAGCAGACCATGCTGCTGCGCGACCTCTGCTACGCCCGCTCGGGCGACAAGGGCGACACGTGCAACATCGGTGTCCTCGCCCGCAACGAGGGCGCCTACGACTGGCTCGTGGAGAACCTGACCCCGGGTCGGGTGAAGGAGTTCTTTGGCGAGAAGGTGAAGGGCGACGTGCTGCGCTACCGGCTGGACAACCTGCTCGGGCTGAACTTCCTGCTGGAGCAGACCCTCGGTGGCGGCGGCACCCGCAGCCTGCTGATCGATCCCCAGGGCAAGACGCTGGCCCAGGCGCTGCTCCAGATGCCGGTGGAGGCGCCGGCGGCTCTGGCCGCCGGGCCGGCGGCCCCCTGAGGAAGCGCTTTCGGCGCGCCGGAGCCGCCGCGACAACGGGCGAGCTTGATCTGACCGCGTCTCTGCTGGTACTGTGGGCAGGTTCGTGACCCACCACCGTTCACCCAGGCAAGGAGCGGCTCCATGCACGGGATCGTCGGCTACGGATCCTATGTGCCGCGCTTCCGGATCAAGGCGGACACCATCGCTCACCAGTGGGGCGCGGACGCCGAGGCGTTCAAGCGCGGCCTGCTGCTGGAAGAGAAGACCGTACCGGGACCGGACGAGGACACCATCACCATCAGCGTCCAGGCGGCGCGCCACGCCATCGCCCGCGCGGGGATCGACCCGCAGGAGATCGGCGCGCTCTACATCGGCTCGGAGAGCCATCCCTACGCCGTGAAGCCGTCGGGCACGGTGGTGCTCGACGCCATCGGCGCCGGACCGGAATGCCATGTGGCCGACTTCGAGTTCGCCTGCAAGGCGGGCGCCGAGGCCATGTTCGTGGCGTACAGCCACGTCGTGGCGGGGCACATGAAGTATGCGCTCGGCATCGGTGCCGACACCAGCCAGGGCGCACCCGGCGACGCGCTGGAATACACCGCCTCCGCCGGCGGCGCCGCGTACATCATGGGCGGCGAGGACGTGGCGGCCGAGGTGCTGCACACGCACTCCTTCACCTCCGACACGCCGGACTTCTGGCGGCGCGAGCACCAGTTCTATCCGCGCCACGCCGGCCGTTTCACCGGCGAGCCGGCCTACTTCCACCATGTCCTGAGCGCCACGCGCGGCATCCTGGAGAAGAGCGGCCTGAAGCCGGCGGACATCCGCTATGCGATCTTCCACATGCCCAACGGCAAGTTCCCCCTGCGGGCCGGCAAGGAGCTGGGGTTCACGCAGGAGCAGATGGAGCAGGGGTGGGTGGTGAACCTGATGGGGAACACCTACAGCGGCTCGTCGCCCACGGGCCTGGCGGCGTGCCTCGACGTGGCGCGTCCCGACGACCTGATCCTGATGACGAGCTTCGGCAGCGGCGCCGGCAGCGACAGCTTCATCCTGCGCTGCACCGACCGGCTGCCCGCGATCCAGGGAAGGGCGCCGAAGGTTCGCGACCAGCTCGCCGACCGGCGCATCTATCTCGACTACGGCAAGTACGCCGCCGTCCGCGGCAAGATCAGGGTCAACGAACTCTAGAAAGGGGGGAACCATGCGTGAAGTCTGCATCATCGGAGCCGGCATGACGCGCTTCGGCGAGCTTTGGGAGACCCCCTTGCGGGATCTCTTCGCACAGGCCACCAAGGCCTGCCTCGAGGACGCCGGAGTGGGTCGCGACCGCGTGCAGTCGGCCTGGATCGGTTGCATGAGCAGCGGTCTGTTCAACCAGCAGGAGCACCTCGCCTCCATCCTCACCGACTACGCGGGCCTCAAGGGCATCGCCGCCACGCGGGTGGAGAGCGCCTGCGCATCGGGCGGCGCGGCTTTCCGCGCCGCGTACCTGGAGGTTGCCAGCGGTGCCAGCGACCTGGTGCTGGCCGGAGGCGTGGAGAAGATGAACGACGGCGCCGACGCCACGTTCTGCCTCGCCGCCGCCGCCGACCAGGAGTACGAGGTGTACCACGGGGTCACCTTCCCGGGCCTGTACGCCATGATCGCCAACGCGCACATGCACCGGCACGGCACCACCTACGACATGCTGGCCCACGTGGCGGTGAAGAACCACCGGCACGGCGCCAAGAACCCCCGGGCGCACTTCCCCATGGAGATCTCCCTCGACACCGTGCGCAAGGCGGTGCGGGTCGCGGAGCCGCTGGGGCTGTTCGACTGCTCGCCGGTGAGCGACGGCGGCGCGGCGGTGCTGCTCGCCCCGGTGGAGCTGGCGCGGGAGCTGAAGAAACCGATCGTGCGGGTGCTGGCCAGCGGCCACGCCACCGACAGCATCGCGCTGCACGACCGCAAGGATCTGTCGCGCATCCCGGTGGTGCACCGCGCGGCCCAGAAGGCGTTCCACCAGTGCGGGCTCGGGCCGCGGGACATCGACTTCTGCGAGGTGCACGACTGCTTCACCATCGCGGAACTGGTCGTGCTCGAGGAACTGGGCTTCTACGAGCCGGGCCAGGCGGGAACGGCCACGGTGCAGGGCGAGACCGCGCTGGGCGGCAGCCTGCCGGTGAACCCGTCCGGCGGACTCAAGAGCAAGGGGCATCCCGTGGGCGCGACCGGAGTGGCGCAGCTGGTGGAGATCTACGACCAGCTCGTGGGCCGTTCCGGAGAGCGGCAGGTGAAGGACGCCCGTCGCGCCCTGGCGCAGAACATGGGGGGCAGCGGCGGCAGCTGTACCGTGCACATCCTGGAGGTGGAGAGATGATCTCCCCGCGTTACCATCGTGAGATACCGCAGCGCTACCGCCTCGAGGCGGGGAAGTGCACCGCCTGCGATCAGATCCACTTCCCGCCGCGGGCGGTGTGCCGTTCCTGCGGCGCCGACGCGTTCGAGACGGTGACCCTGCCGAGCCGCGGCAAGGTGGTCACGTTCACGATCTGCTGGATCCCGCCGGCCGACTTCGAGGACCAGAAGCCGTACGTGAACGCCGTCGTGGAGCTGGAGAACGGCGTGCGGCTCACCTGCATGGTGGCCGAGGCGCCGCCGGACGAGGTGAAGATCGGCACGCCGGTGGAACTGGTGTTCCGCAAGCTGCGCTCCGGCCGCGACTGGGAGGTGCTGCAGTACGGCTACAAGGCGCGGGTGCTGCCGGCCTGACGGCGGAGGCGCCGGGTGTGAAGAGACGGGCCCCCGCGACAGTGGCTGCGGGGGCCCGTCGCGCGTGGGGTGCGAGATGTTGTCGCAGGACCGGCCTTCACGAACACGGCGGCCGTCGGCGCGGGCGGCCCCGGCAACGCGGGCTGCAGCGGCCGATGCTCCCTGAACATCGACGGATCGGAAGCGATTGTCGAATCCCCGATCGATCGTATCTTGCCGTTACCCGCGGGCGGGGTCGCCACGCTCAATTTCATGCAATGGCGCCGGTTGTCCTCTCGGGAGCGGAGCGGCGGCGATCGGCGAGGCAGGAGCGCGAAATGCAGAGATTCCGCAACATCCTGCTGCTGCAGGACAGGACGCCGCGCGGGCGGAAGGCCCTTGATCGTGCCACCGACCTCGCCAGGCGCAACGGGGCGATGTTGACCGTGGTCGAGGTGTTGGAGGAGGAGGTGGAATCGCTGCCTGCGGTGCGGGCGGGCGGTGAAGAGATCGATCTGCGCCGGCTGCTGATCGAGGACCGGGCCGCGGCTCTCGAGAAGCTGGCTACGCCCCTGAGCGAGCAGGGTGTCCGGGTGCAGACGCGGGTGCTCGCCGGCAACCCCTTCCTGGTCGTGACGCGGGAGGTCATCCGCAACGGTCACGACCTGGTGCTCCTGACCACGGAGGGGAACTCCGGGCTGAAGCAGCATCTGTTCGGAAGCACCACCCGTCACCTCATTCGCAAGTGCCCGTGCCCCATCTGGGCGGTGCATCCCTCCCGGAGCCGGCGGCGCTGCTGCGTGCTCGCGGCCGTGGATCCGCCGGATGAGGATCCTGCCGGCGACGATCTGGACCGGCGGATCCTGGAAATGGGCTCGTCGCTGGCCCGGATGTACGACGGCGAGCTGGACGTGGTGCACGCCTGGCAGAAGATGCCGCACTCGGCGCGGGTACCTCGGCGCGTGATGGAGCAGTGGAATGCCGAGGCGCACGAGCGGGCCCGGGAACGCCTGCAGGCGCTACTCGACGAGCACGACCTGAACGGCCTGAAGGTCAGGATCCATCTTCCCGGCGGCGCCGCGGGACTCGCCGTCGCCCAGGTGGCCGGTGACCAGCACAGCGAGGTGGTGGTCATGGGGACGGTCAGCCGCACCGGTGTCGCCGGCCTGCTCGTCGGCAATACCGCCGAGACGGTGCTGCAGTACATCGACGCGTCCGTGCTCGCGGTGAAGCCGGCCGGGTTCGTGAGCCCCGTGACGGCCTGAAGCCGGGAACTTGCGGCGGCCAGGCCGTATGCCCCAGAACCTTAGGACAGCAGCGAATGCCTCGAACTCCTCGCCTCCGCCGCGTCCGGCCGCGACGCCCAGAACCGACGGATGTCACGGATGTCGTCGTCGCCACGTTTCTGCTGCTGATGGTGGTCCTCCTGCCACAGCTGGCGGGGGTCGCCATGCCGGCCGTCGCGGCGGCCTCCGACGAGGGAGTCCTCGCGCGGCGGGCCGCGCAGCCGGATCCTCCCGCGCCGGTTCTGAACGAGCCCGGCCCGGATCGCCACGCACTGAGCGCGGCAGATTCCTCGCTGCGCTCGCGGCCCTCGGCCTGGGGACCGTTGCCGGCACGGCCGGAGACTCGCCCGGTGGTCCTCCAGGATCCGTCGCGACCGCTCTGGGAGCGCGCCGTCCGGGTGCCGTACCACGTGCTCGGCTGGCCGCTGCGCGGCATGAACTGGCTCGTCAAGAGCACGGCGGTGGAAGCGGGTCGCTCCGGCGTGTTCAACGCGGTCAGGCAGCTCGTGGACGGCGTCCCGGGGCCGTTCGACAGCTACGTGCAGCCCACCGTCGCGCTCAGCGAGGCCCGCGGGTGGGAAGGTGGGCTGGTGCTTTACCGGCCGCACTTCCTCGGGCGGGACGGGCGCCTGCGCGTGGCGGGATCGCTGAGTACGCGCCAGGCCCGAGATCTGAACGCAGGCGTGCGCATCCGGCTGGACGCCCGTCAGTTCCTCGAACTCGGTGGTGGGCAGGACAAGAACCAGGGGGCCGAGTTCTACGGGCTCGGCTGGGACTCGCAGCGGAGCGGCAAGTCCTACTTCCTGCGCACCGTCGAGTGGGGCGGGTTGCAGACCCGCCGCCTGGTGGGGGACGGGGTCGTGGTCGGTCTGCGCGCCGCGTACAGCATGGCCCGGGCCATGCCGAGCGAGATGACGGACGATGTCCGCGGGGCTCTCGAGGACGTCCACGCCGGCAACCTGCCGCCCGGTTTCGGCGCCGGTTCGAAAGGGTGGAACCTGTCGCTGTGGCTCACGCACGACACCACCCTCGAGACCGGCCGGCCCGGCGGCGGCAACGTGCGCTTCGCCGGCATCGACCGCTTCCAGGACACCGACGGGAACGACGTCGAGTTCTGGACCCTGCGGGTGGACGTGCAGCAGTACTTCATGGTCCTGCATCCCCTGCGCACTGTCGCCGCCCGGGTATTCACCACCCGGATCGCGAACGTGGGTTCGGAACCGGTCCCGTTCCAGCGGCTGGTCTCGTCTCGGGAGCCCGACTTCCTGCGCGGGTATCCGGGCTCTCGCTTCACCGGCGAGGGGATCATGGGCGGCAATCTCGAGTACCGCTGGCCGGTCTACTCCATCGCTGCCCCCACGGACGTGGGGCTGGACGCCTACCTCTTCTACGACGTGGGGCAGATCTACGATGGACTGGACGAGATCGCGCTGGCGCACCTGCGGCACAGCGGCGGCTTCGGGCTGCGGGCCATCGGTCCGGGCGGCGGCTTCGCCCTGCGGCTGGAACTGGGCGTGAGTGACGAGAGCCCCGTGTTCCGGCTCGCCTTCAACCAACCATTCCAGCACGAGCAGGCAGGCATCTTCCGTGGTGAGATCCCGGTACCGAGCTGGTGAGACACGACGCCGCCGCCGGCGAGCGCCCGGAGTGCCTGTGATCGCTGCCCGGCTGGCGGCGGTCACGGGGTCGCTTCTGCTGCTGGCCTGCGGCGAGCCGGCGACCGCGCGCGAACCGCTGGCCGACGATCACCCCCACTGGGTCGAGGACGATCGCGCGGCGATCCCGGTGCCGGAGCCGCATGAGCCGGCGCTGCTGGCGTACGGAATCGACGCGAACTTTTCGCGTCCGCTCAGTCGGCTGCTCGATCCCGGCCGCTGGCTGCGCGCCCTGTTCGGGGCCGATCCCGCGCCCCCCGCGGCCGACGTGAACAGCCTGGACGAGGTGATGGACTCGACCTGGTTCACCAACCGCATCGGCCTGTATCCGATGACGGAGGCGGAGGTGATGGCGGGACCCGGCGGCGAGGGGCCGGACTGCAGCGGCCCCTGGCGGGTGGTCCAGGCGAAGTCGGCCGGCGTCTCGCTGGGTTTCGTCATCGAGGACGTGCAGGGCACCCGCTTCCTGATGAAGTTCGACGAGCCGCTGTACCCCGAGCTGTCCACCCGCGCGGCGCCGGTGACCTCGCGTCTCTTCCACGCCATCGGCTACAACGTGCCTCAGGACCACGCGGTCAGCTTCCGGCGCGAACAGCTGCAGGTGACGCCCGGGTTGGTGCTGCGCGCCCGCGCCGGCGGTGAATTCGAGCTGACGGAGACGCGTCTCGACTCGTTGCTCACGGCCGCGAACGCGTTCCGCGCCGGCCGCTACCAGGCGCTGGTGAGCCGCTTCCTGGACGGCGAGATCATCGGGCCCTTCGATGCCATGGGTACGAGGTCGGACGACCCCAACGACCGCGTCGCACACCAGCATCGCCGCTCCCTGCGGGCACTGCGCCTGTTCGCCGCCTGGACGGACCACGTCGACACCAAGATGCACAACAGCCTGGACGTCTACGTGGGCGAGCCGGGCGAGGGTCACGTGGTGCATCACCTCATCGACTTCGCCTCGACGCTCGGCGCGCAGGCGGGCGTCTACATCCTGCGCTTCGGTTTCGAGTACGTGTTCGACCCGGGAGTCTTCATCGGGCGCACGCTGGGGCTGGGGCTGAGGATGCCCGCCTGGATCCAGCTGCGCCGTCCGGCCGACCTGCCGGAGGTGGGGTTCTGGCAGGTGGAGCTCTGGGACCCGCTCGCGTGGAAGCCGACCATGCCCAACAGCGCGTTCGCCAACCTCACCGACCGCGACGGCTACTGGGCGGCCAAGGTGATCTCCGCGTTCGACGACGATCACTTGCGGGCGGCGGTGGCCGCCGGCGGCTACCGGCAACCCGAGGCTGCGGAGTACATGGTACGGATCCTGGCGGCTCGCCGGGACAAGCTGGCCCGCGCCTGGTTCGACCGGGTGGCGCCGATCGACTTCTTCCGGTGGACGGACGATGCGGTCGTGTTCCGGGATCTGGGCATGGAGCGGAACCTCTATCCGGAGGTGGGGACGCGCTATCGTGTGCGTTGGGCGGCCGTAGACCACCGGCGCGAGGAGCGGCGCTGGACGCCGTGGCAGGAGCAGGACGGCGTTCGCGTGCCGCTGGGGACGGGTGCCACCGCCGCGGCGCTCACGGACATCGACGCCGACCACCCGTACTTCGCCGTCAGCGTGCAACTCGATCGCGGCCAGGGGTGGAGCGGGACGACGACGGCCTACTTCGTGCCGGCGACCGGGCGGGTCGTGGCGGTGGATCGCTGAGCCGGGCCGCGCCGGCGAGGACGACTGGTCCTCGCCGGCGCGGGTCGAGGTCCGGATCTCCAGGCCGCTCAGGATCATGCGAGCTAGCGGGTGTGCACCAGCACCAGCCTCTGGCTGCGGGGCAGCAGTGGCTCGCGCATCACCTCCCGCCAGGCAGGGTAGTCCGACGGGGAGACCGGGCCGGCCGGCACCTCCAGGCGTGCGCGGACCTCGCAGCCGTGCTCGTCCAAACTGCTGCTGCAGGTGAAGCCGGTGCCGGCCGCCTCCAGCCGACGCGCCGACGGCACGTGATCGGCAGCGAGGGAGTCGGGCAAGACCACCCGCAGACGCACCTCCCAGGACAGCGGTCGCTCCACGTGCAGCGGTGTGCGCCGCTCGGCCAGCTCGGCCCGGAATCCCGCCGGCAGGAGGTCCGCCAGCGATGCCGGACCGCCGGCCAGGGGCAGCTCGTAAAACGCGTCGATCGGGGAGACGGGGGTTTCGCCACGGAGCGTCGCGCGCACGCGGCCGCCGCCACCGGCGACGACCTCCTGCTCGTGCACGGCGTCGACCTCGCAACCGTGCAGCCAGGTCGATGCGAGCCGCTCCGCGATGCTGCTCGGGGTGTCACCGGCCGGCCAGCCGCCGCCGGAAGCTGTGTACTCGAGATCGACCCGCCACGGCAACTCGTCCGACGTGAGCGTCTCTCCGCCCCCGCTCGCTCCCGCAGGCCGGAGCACCGCCGTCACGAGCACGTCCACGGGCGTGGGCTGTCCGATGTCGAGCCGATGGCCGCCGCTGGGGGCGAGAGACGGCTGCTCGAGCAGGATGCCGGTCCGGCCCGGCAGGTCGTAGCGGCCCGCCTGCGCCTCGCCGCCGGTGGTCGAGATCCACCAGTTCTCCCCGGCCGCCGGCGTCACCACCCGGGCGTGGACGAACTGCTCGGCCGCCGGCACCTCGGCGGCGAAACTGGCGCCGGGGCTGAAGAAAACGACTTCGGCCGCCTGCCCCGCCGACTCCAGGAGCGCCGTGGCCACCAGGCTCTTCTCCCAAGCCGTGCCGCCTCCCGTCGCCAGCACGCGCGCCACCGGTCGCGGCGACCGCGACCAGATGCCGGTGGGCGGCGCCACCGTCTCCAGACGCTTGCCCGCCACCTCGGCGGCACGGCGCACCGGCGCCAGCGGCGACAGTGCCGCGGGCAGGTCCCCGCCGCCGGTCTCCTCCTGGGGGTCGGCGGCGTGGAGCCAGCGCGCGAGGCCGGTGGTGTCGCCGAGCGCGGCGGCGCCGGCGGCGCGCCAGCGACTCACGAGTGCGGACCAGTCGGCCGCGGTGGCCACCACCAGGCGGGGCAGGACATCGCCCCGGTCCAGCCACCCCGCCTCGTCGGGCACGGCCGCCACGTCAACGGCCGTGCAGCGCAGTCGCGTGACTCCGTCCTCGATCGAGACCCCCGCCGTGGCGCCGAGACCGGCGGCGCCCAGCAAAGCGTGCTGGACGGCACCCGGCGCAATCACCACCACCTCCCGGTTCAGGACGGGGTGGCGCCCGCCCAGATCCAGCACGGCACCCGCCGGCAGCGGCGGCGACGTGCGGTCCCGCACCTCGAAGATCAGCTCGGTCACGCAGCCGGGTTCGGTGCCCACGTGACTGATGACGCTCTCGCGCACGTCCAGGAAGTCGGCGGCGCGGGCCACCGCGTCGGGGGTGATCTCGTTGATGCCCCGCGGCGGCGTCGTGACGACGGTGCCGTCGTTCATGAACGTGCGGCAGACCGGCACGGCGAGCGACTGCCGCGCGGAATCGAAGGCCACCCGGCGGTCGCTCAGGTTGCGCACCGCCCAGGGCGTGAACAGCTTGCGCACCACGTGCTCGCGGCGGGTCACCCGCCCGTCGCCGTCCACGTGCCAGGTGGTGCGCCAGAGGAGGTCCACCGCGTCGGCCCGCGGCAGATCGGCCGCCGCGGGCGCCGCGGCGATCAAGGCACGGACGTCCACCTGGTCGGCGGCGTCGTCGGGACGCCGGGGCATGGCGGTGTCCGTGGCGGGCCCGGACGCGGGGTCGGGAGCGGGTGCGGCCGCGGCGGTCGCCGGCAGCGCGAGCAGCAGAGCCAGCACCGGCAGCAGCAGGATGGCCCGGCCGGCGCGCACGCGCCCCGATCGTCCGCGGCGATGATCGATGCTCGGATACGTCATGTCAGCCCTCCCGCCGCTGGCCGGTGAAACGGGTCTCTCCCAGGGTGCGCAGGACCTCGACGGCGGCACGGAACTCGGGCCACCGGTCGGGTTCGATGGTGCGGCGCTGGTAGCTCATGGTGGCGCGGCAGCGCAGCTTGCGGCCGTCGGCAGTGGCGGTCACGCTGGCCCGGGCGAAGCTCGTCTCGTCGCCGGCGCGACCGGTGGCGGCGACCGGCGCCGCGGCGAGGAAGCCCCGCGGCAGTTCCACCTCCTCGTCCAGATCCACGAGCTGGGCGAACCAGAGGAGGGCCGGGGTGGTGCGATCCTCGTCGAGTTCCATCACCGGCACGCGGAACACGCCGGCGAACCCGGAGCCCACCAGCGCCGGCAGGGTCGGCTGCCACGAGGCCGTGGACCGTCCGACCATCGCGTGGCCCGGCAGGCGGAACTCCAGCGCCAGCGACAGGGGCCGCGAGAAGTCCTCCGGATCGCCGCTCCGCCACCCGGTGAGCTCGGCGCCGGGGGCGGCCTCGGCCAGCCAGCCCGCCAGCCTGCCGGCCACCTCGTCGCGCGGAGTGAGCGCGACGGCGCGGCGCAGCCCGGCATCGGCCTGGCCGCGACCCTCCACGTCGAGCGTGCCCACCAGGGTGCCGTCCGGCTGCAAACGCCCGCGCAGACGCAGGGTGGCGAGATTCTCCTCGGGCGAGTAGGCGGGCATGCGCATGAGTTGCTCACCCTCGGGGGTGCCGATGACGAAGTCCTGTTCGCCCTCGGCCCGCGACCAGTTGTCCATGGCGAACGGGATCCAGGTGGGATCGAGCATCTCCCAGGTGCCGTCCGGCCGTCGCAGCGCCGCCACGCTGTGGTTGAACTGATCGGCCGGGATGCTCTCGACCCGGCTGCCCGCCATGGTCATGGCCGGATACACCTCGTAGCCGGCCGCACGCAGCATCGTGATGCTCATGCTGGCGATGTCCTTGCAGACGCCGGCGCGCTCGGTGAACACCATGTCGCCCGGGTGCAGGGTGTAACCTTCGCCCTCGCCCATGTTGTGGCCGCAGTAACGGATGTTCTGGGCCACCCAGTGGTTGAGCGCGGCGATCTTCTCTTCGTCGGTCTTCAGACCGCGGGTGATCTCGGCCACTTTCGCGTCGATGGCCGGCGTGGAGTGGAACTGCTCGACGTTGGCGTCGTGGAACCAGCGCGACTTGGCCGGCCAGTCCTCGGCGGTGGCCAGTACCACCTTCGGGACATGGTCGGAAGCGGCGGTGCTGCGCCACTCGCGGACCACGGCGGGCTGCGGTCCCGTCCAGAAGCGGTAGGTGAACCCCTCGGCATCGAACGTGCTCGCGGTGTGCACGGGACCGTTGTAGACCTCGAACTGCACGGGTTTGTCGCGCGGCGTCCGCAGCGTGTACGTCTTCTCGCGCAGCGGAGACGGCTCCTGGAAGAGGATCACGTCGTAGTAGTGGCCCCTCATGGGCGGGATGTAGCGTCCGTCCTCCGCGTCGGCGGCGGACGAAGCCTCTCCCGTGGCGCTCGCGCTCGTGGCGCTCGCGCTCGCGGGTCCCGCGCTCGTGGCGCCCGCCGCGGCAGCCGCGCCCGCATCGTCCAGGTAGGCGATCATGAAACCCTTGCGGTAGATCTCGGTCTCCACCGCATCGCCGCACTGCAGATCGGTAACCGCCAGGCCCTGCATCCGGGCGCCCCAGTAGATGGCGTGTGCCGGTGCGGTCACGTCCACGAGCCCGGCCAGGTTCACCTCGCGCGGCGGCTCGCCAGGCCGCCAGACGCGCACCCGGCGCACCTCGATGAACTGGGTGGCCGGATCGTAATCGAAACGCTGGAAGGCATGCCGGCGGGCGCCGGCTGCCGTCAGGGCCTTCACCAGCCGGTGCTGCACGACGTGCGAGAGGCCGCTGTCCTCCACGTCCACGTCCGTACGGTCGAAGACCACCACCTCATCGGCACCGTCGTGGTCGACACTGGTGCCGGCGGCGGCGACGAGGTCCGGGATCCGTTCCGCCGGTGTCGCGGCTGCGGGAGACGCGCCCGTCATGGCGGCGCTGCAGGTCAGCAGCACGGCGAGGGACGGCAGCGTCCCGGCACGGATGAGCCGATGCGGCTGGCGGCGCCGGAATGGGTAGCGCATGCGGTTCGCTCCTGGGATGAGGCCCTTGACGGGGAGGCACTGCCGCAAGTGTGGCACCTCGAGCGTCGCGGCTCAAGGACGGGAGGACACGGCGACCGCCGAACCCCGCGGTCATCGCTGCGGAGGGAGGTCGTCGCCGCATTGTTCCCGGGCCCCGCTCCCGGACGGCGCGCTTGAGGACGCGGCGAAATTCACCTAACCTGGGATCGTCACACCTCATGCGCACGGCGGCCACGGCCGCAGGCCAGCGAAAGCGAGCGCCATGTCCGGTTCAGCAACCCTGTTCACGCCGTTCGCGGCCCGCGCGGAGATCATCACGATCGATCCGTCGCTCGCTGCCCAGGCCATGCTCGAACGGTGGGGGCGCGACTTCGCCCTGGGGACCGCCGGCTATCGCGACCTGCTCGATCCGGACGATCTCTTCGCGCTCGACGTGCCGTTCAACGGGCTGACGATCGCCGTTCTGCTGGAGGCGCGGGCGCAACTCGCTGAAGAGCGGGGCCTGCGGACGCTGCACGTGGGCGGGGAGGTGCGTCCGCACACCCAGGAACTGATCGACCTGGCCGCGCGCATCTACGCGGCCCACGGGATCGAGGTGCATCTGCGGCCCCCGGAGATGCGCACGACGCCGATCTGGCTCAGTTCCTTCGGCATCTTCCACGAAGGACTGGACGGAGGCGAGAACTTCACCGCCTCCCACAGCCCGAGCTACAAGGGCGGCTGGAAGCCGATGGACGCCGGCGGCGGGCAGTTGCTGGGAATGGCGGACGAGATCGCGGGCCAGGTGCGGAAACTGGTGGCCCGCGCCGCCGGCGAGGGGCTCACCATCCGTCTGGCCCCCTCGTACGACCCGCTCATCCGGCGCGACTTCGATCCGCTGGACGCCTACGTGGCGGTGCTGCGCGAGGTGATCCCGGCGCCGCTTCTGGCCGAGGTGCCCCGGGCCGCCGAGCGCGGCTTCCGCGCCGCCTTCTCGACCGAGGGCGGCTCCATGGGCCAGACCGGACAGCGCGTGTTCGATGCCCTGGGGATCGGGGTCGGCGACGGCCGGCCGGTCTTCCTGACCCATGCGGAGGAGAGCCCCGACTACCATGGCATCGGCATCGTGGACGGCGTGAACCACGGCGTGGATCCGGGCAAGTGGCAGGTCTACAAGAACGTGGGCGCGCAGGAGGTGCTCGGGCGCCGCGAGGCCGACGTCTTCTTCATCTGGGATCCCGACGGCGACCGCTTCAACATGGTCACCGTGGCGCCCGCCAGCCTCGCGGAGAGGGCGCGCGACGCGGGGCTGGAGGTGGAGCCGCTGGACGCACCCGACGCCGCCGGCGAGAGCGAGGCGCGCTGTCTGGTCTACTTCCGGCCCAACCAGATCTACTTCCTGCTGACGGCGCTGAAGATCGAGGCGCTCCGCCAGGGCGATGACCTCGAGCGCTACGACTGGATCGTGGCCACGACCTACCCGACCACCCGCAGCATCGCCGAGCTGGCCGAAAGCCACAACGCGCGCGAAGGCGGCAACCTGCGCACCTTCCAGACTCCCGTCGGCTTCAAGCACTTCGCCGCGCTGGTGCGGGAACTCGAGCAGCAACTCGCCGCCGGGCTCGGCACCACCCTGGTGAAGGACGTGACGGGCACGAAGGTCGAGTTCGGTGCCCAGCCCCGGCTTCTGATCATGGCCGAGGAGAGCGGCGGCGCCGCCCTGGGGCCCGCCGAGCCGGTCCTCAGCCGCGGCGGCGAGCACCTGAGCCTCGCGCCCAAGGAGAAGGACGCCTGCCAGGTGGGCGTGCTGGCGTTCTGCGCGGCGGCGCGCCTCTTCCGGCGCGGCGAGAGCTTTGCCGGAGCCTACCTGGACCTGCTCGAGGAGCACGACATCCGCTACCGATTCTACGAGCGGCGGGACGTCACGCTCTTCGACGAGACGTTGCAGGGCCAGGAACGCGAGCGTGCCCGTGCCGACGGCAATGCGCGCAAGCACGCCGTCGTCTCCTGGTTCGGTGCGCTCGAGGGCCGCGAACCGCAGGCGGTGGCCCGCACGCTCGCCGAGCGTCTGCCCCCGCAGGTGGAACTGCCGCCGGTGCGGCGCTGCTTCCGGGCCGGCGACGGCACCTACCTGGAGATGGAGGGGCAGTGGTTCGAGTTGCGGGCCTCGGGCACCGATGCGGTTCTGCGCTACTACATGGAGGGGCGCGACCGCGAGCGCGTCTCCGCGCTGAACGAGGCCTTCACCCGCCTGGAGATCCCCGTCGCGGAGGGCGGCGATGGCTGAGATCGAACCCGGCCGCCCGGCCGATCGCCCCGCGCGTCACCCGATGCTCGACGCCGGCCGGCTGCGGGAACCGCCGCCAGGTGTGGCGGTGCCACGGACTCGCCCGAGGTGACGCGGTGCCGCGCAACCTCCCCCTGAAGCCCGAGGCGGTGCGCCGCCTGCGCGCGCGCCATCCGTGGATCCTGCCCGGCGACATCGGCGGCGGCCGTCACCGTCTGGCCGCCGTGGACCCGGTCGACCTGGTGGACGGCGACGGCCGCTTCGTCGCGCGCGGCGTCTACTGCGAGGGATCGCCCATCCCCGTGCGGGTCTTCACGTTCCACGATGAGCCGCTGGACCGCGACTTCTTTCGCGGCCGCCTGGAGGAGGCGGCGGCCCGCCGCCGGCCGCTGCTCGACGCCGGCACGAACTCCGTGCGGCTGGTCTTCTCGGAGGCCGACGGCCTGCCGGGGCTGGTGGTGGACCGCTACGCCGACGTGCTCGTGCTCCAGCTGAACAACCGCGGCATCGATCTGTACCGCGAGCTGATCGTCGGCCTGCTGGTGGAGCTGTTCCAGCCGCGGGCGGTGGTGCTGAGCAACGACGGATCGCAACTCGCGGCCGAGGGGATGCAGCCCGAGAGCGCCGTGCTGCACGGACCGCTGGACGGACCCGTGGAGGCGAGCGAGGGCGGCGTGCGATTCCTCGTGGATCCGCTGGCCGGTCAGAAGACCGGTCTCTTCCTCGATCAGCGCGAGAACCGGCTGCGCCTGGCGGGGTGGTGCGTCGGCCGTCGCATGCATGACGTCTTCGCCTACGCCGGGGCCTGGGGGCTGCACGCCCTCGCCGCCGGCGCGGAGCACGTGACCTTCGTCGACAGTTCCGCCGGCGCGGCCCGGCAGATCGAGGCGAACCTGCGGCTGAACGGGTTCGCCGCCGACCGCGCCGAGATCGTCGTCGCCGACGCCTTCGACTGGTTGCGGGCGCTGCCGCGCGAGGCGGCCGACGTGCTCGTTCTCGATCCGCCGGCCTTCGCCAAGAGCCGCCGCGAGGTGGCCGGCGCCCAGCGCGGGTACGTCGACATCAACCGGGTGGGCCTGCGCCGGCTGCGCCGGGGCGGGCTGCTGGCCACCTCGTCCTGCTCGTATCACGTGGGCCCCGACCTGTTCGCCGATTGCGTGACCCGCGCGGTGCGCCAGTCGGCCCGCCGCGTGGTCCTGCGCGGCTACGGCATGCAGGCGGCCGACCACCCGGTGCTCGTGAACATCCCGGAGACCCACTATCTCAAGACGCTGTTCCTCGAGGTGCTCTAGGCCGCATCATTGATGAGCGACCGTAGCGGGGGTGCGGCAAATGTCCGCTTGGCCCCGGGCTCACCACGGACGATTCCCGGGTCTTCCGGGCCCGCGATCCATGTTAAGATATTGACATCTCCGATCCCGTACCGCGCGACGCCCGGGAGGAAGATCGTTCCTGGCGCCGCGGGGACCCATCGTATGGCGAAAGGGACACCCCATGCGGAAGCCATCAATCCTCCTCGTGATCGGGCTGCTTCTCGTCGTCGCCCCGGACGCGTCGGCCGACGTCCGCCCGGTCGAGCTGTCGGAGGCGGTCAGCGAGGTCGTGCTCACCTCCGCGAGCCCGGGCGGACTGTCGTTCCGCGTGCGGGTCGGCGAACTGGGCGCCATGGACGTGACCACGTCCGAGGGCGATTACACGCGGCTCCTGATCCCCGGCTTCCACAGCTCCCACGACGTCGGCGCTCCGGAGCTGCCCATGATGAACCGGCTGATCGCGCTGCCGCTGGGAGCCGAGGTCGACATCGAGGTGAGCGCCGTGCAGACGCGCCGCTATCTCCTGAGCGACCTCGGCGTGCGGCACCCGCTGATGCCGGCGCAACCGAGCGTCTCCAAGAGCCAGGATCCGGCCCAGGTGCCGTTCGTGCTGGATCGCGCCGCCTACCAGAAGGCGCTCGTGAGCCGTCCGCTCGCCGTGCTCGCGGGCGAGTCCACGCTGCGCGCCGTCCGCTTCGGGCGGCTCGAGCTGGCGCCGGTCACCTACTTCCCGCAGTCGGGCGAGATCGAGGTGGCCGAGAGCTTCGAGGTGACGGTGCGTTTCCGTGGCGGCGACCAGATGGCGCAGCAGGACCTGATCGCCCGCACCTGGAGCCCCTTCTTCGAGCCGCTCTACGACCGGCTCGCCGGCGCGAAGGGCCTGCACGACTCCCATCCCGACCGTGTGGCCGACGTCGTGACGATGGTGATCATCACGCCGCCCGAGTTCGAGGCGACGCTCCAGGAATTCATCGCCTGGAAGACCCTGCGCGGATTCCGCGTGATCGTGGGCGTGATCGGCACCCCGGCGGTCGGATCGACCACCACCAGCATCCAGAGCTACATCCATGGACTGTACAACGGCGCCACCCCCGAGCAGCCGGCGCCCAGCTTCGCGCTCTTCGTGGGCGACGTGGCCCAGTGTCCCACCTTCACCCTCAGCGGCGACGCCACCGACCGGCCCTACTGCGCGGTGGACGGCGACCTGGTGCCGGACATCTACTACGGCCGCTTCAGCGCCACCAGTACCGCCCAGCTCCAGGCGATCATCGACAAGACGCTGATGTACGACCGGTTCACGATGCCGGACCCGAGCTACCTGGACGAGGTGGTGATGATCGCGGGCGTGGACGCCACCTGGGCGCCCACGCACGGCAACGGTCAGATCAACTACGGCACCGAGCACTACTTCAATGCCGCCCACGGGTTGCTCAGCCACACTTACCTCTACCCGACGAGCAGCGGCCCGGTGGAGGGTGAGATCGTCCAGCACGTGAGCGACGGCGTGGCGTACATCAACTACACCGCGCACGGATCGGTCACCAGCTGGGCCGATCCGAGCTTCACCCAGGCGAACGTCAACGGCCTGACCAACGCCGGGAAGTACTGCCTGGCGGTCGGCAATTGCTGCGTGACGTCGACCTATGACGAGCCGGAATGCTTCGCCGAGACCTGGCTGCGCGCTGCGAACAAGGGATCCGTCGGCTACATCGGCGGCTCCAATTCCACCTACTGGGACGAGGATTACTGGTGGGGCGTGGGCTTCCATCCGGCCGGCGAGATCGACGGTACGGCGTGGCCCTACGCGTCCACGGGTCTGGGCGCTTACGACGGCGTCTTCCACGACCACGGCGAGGCGGCCGCGCAGTGGTACGTCACCAACGACGCCATCATCTTCGCCGGCAACCTGGCGGTCCACGAGTCCGGCTCCAGCCGTACCACGTACTACTGGAACATCTACAACCTGATGGGCGACCCGAGCCTCTCCACCTACCTGGGCGTGCCGGCGACCAACCCGGTGACGCATCCTGCCACGGTGCTCGCGGGCCAGACGGAGATCGCGATCGGGGCGGCCGCCGGCAGCTATGTCGGCCTCACGCAGGGCGGCGAGCTGGTGGGCGCAGGCACGGTGGACGACGCCGGGAGCGTGGCCGTCACCTACCTGCGCACCCTCACGCCCGGCGTGCCCCTGCACCTGGTGGTCATGGCGCAGAACCGCGAGCCCTACGTGACGGATCTCGACGTGATCGTGCCGGCCACGGTGCTCATCGATCCCACCACGATCCCGGCGAACACGACCACCGACATCACCGTCACGGTCCTGGACGCCACGGGTATGAACCCGCAGCCGGGCATCGAGGTGTGGGCCGAGGGACTCGATTACCAGACCGCGGCGGTGACGACCGATGCCGGTGGCGTGGCCGTGATCACCGTCAACTACGCTTACGGTCCCAGCCTCGACATCGTGGGGCAGGACCCCGCCGAGACCTACCGTCTGTTCACGGAGCCGGTGACCGTCACGGCGCTGCCGTTGACCAGCCCGGATCTGGCGGTGAGCACGGACTTCGGCCTGAGCGATGCCTTCGCGCTCGACCTGCCGGGCACCCTGCAGGCCTCGGTCGGAGAGACCGGCCACACGCTGTACGCGCGTCTGCCCGACGGCTCGCTGCTGTCCACCACCGAGGCTGCGCTCACCCTCACGCCCGCGCAGCTGGGCCAGGTGACCGGCATCATCGCCGTCGGCGGTCACGATCTGTACAGCGAGGCGTTCGACGTCATCGAGGCCCACGGCACCCTGAGCGGAACCGTGACGAGTGGAGGAGCGCCGCTGGCCGGAGTGGTGGTCACCGGCCTCGACGCCGCCATGAGCGAGACGTTCAGCGTCACCACCGACGGGTCGGGCGCCTGGACGGTGCCCGACGACCTGCTGGTGGGCGATCACACCGTGGTGGTGGACCACTTCGGCTACCTGCACCACGAAGCGCCGTACTTCGTGAGATGCGGCGCCAACACGCTGGACATCGCGCTGGTGCCGGCGCCCAGCGGCGTCCTCAGCGGTCGCCTCACCGACAGCGCGACCAGCGCCGGCCTGGTCGGAACCGTGCGCGTGTACCGCAGCGACACCGGTGAGCTGTACGACGAGGCGGTGAGCGACGCGAATGGCGATTACGTCACCGGACCGTTGCCGTACTTCACGTACCAGTTGCAGGCCCGGGCTCCCCATCACGTGCCGGTGACGATCGCGCTGACCCTGGAGGATCCGGCGGTGATCAAGGACTTCATCCTCGAGCCCACCACCGGCGACCTGCTGATCGTGGATGACGGTGGCGCGGCGGCCGCGACGGCTGTGCCGGCCAAGTACGACGAGAAGACCGGTGAGCTGATCGCGCCGGAGTATCTGCCGTCCGCCGGCAAGAGCGCCGACCAGCTGCGCCTGGATCTCGAGGCGATGGGCTACTACGTGACGGTCGTCGCCGCCGGGGCGGTGGATCCGGCCGTCTTCTGGGATCACGATCTGGTCATCCTGAGCTGCGGTGGGAATACCGCGACGCTCCGGAACGCCGCGCTGAAATCGGCGCTGGTGACCTTCGCTCAGGCGGGGGGCCACCTCCTGCTCGAGGGCGGCGAGTTGGGCTACAATCACTACCAGACCGGCGACTTCGCCGCCCACGTGATGCATACCGACGACTGGAACCACGACGGTTGCGGGCAGGTCACCATCGACGTCACCGATCACCGCGTGGTGAACGTTCCCAACGTGCTGAGCGGACAGATCTCGCTGGCGTACTCCGGCTACGGCGACTCCGACGGCATGGTGCCGCTGCCCGACGCGGTGCAGGTCGCGTCCTGGTCCAACTATCCCTCGGAAGCGAGCGTCATCTGCTACGACCCGAACCCCGTGCCGGATGGCGGGCAGATCGTGTACTTCACCTTCAACTACCTGGCCGCGGGCGCGCAGCGCATCGAACTGCTGGAGAACGCCGTCCACTGGCTGCTGGCCGATGAACTCGGGACCGCGTCGGTGTCCGGCACCGTCACGCTCGCCGGCCAGTCGGTCCACGCCGGCATCACCGTGGCGGCCGTGCCGGGAGGCGGCACCACCGTCACCGACTCCGACGGCAGCTATACCCTGGACGGACTGTTCGCCGGCAGCTATGCGATCACGGCCTCGATGGCGGGCTGGTCGACGGCCCGGACCGACGTGACCCTGGTTGATGGCGAGCACCTGACCGGGGTGGACCTGCAGCTCTCGCCGGTGGCCACCGTGGAGGCGTGCAGCAGTCCCGGCGCACCGATCGGCGACCACCAGACCTTCATCGACGTGGTCGGCTGTCCCGATGCGCACATCATCACCGCCGTCGAGGTTTGGGTGGACATCACCCACACTTACATCGGCGACCTCACCGTCACGCTGACGTCGGCCCGCGGCACGGACGTGGTCCTGCACGCTCGCTCCGGCGGCAGCGCCGACGACCTGGTCGGCTGGTACCCCGCGACCTTGACCCCGGCGGGCGATCTGGACCTGCTGATCGGCGAGGAGATGCAGGGTGACTGGACGCTCACCGTATCCGATGGAGCCGGCGGAGACGTCGGCGCACTGAACGAATGGTGCGTGCGTCTGACCTACGCGGTGGTGGTGGGGATCGAGGATCGGGCGCCGCGGGCCGTGATGCTGGAAGGCAACCATCCCAACCCGTTCAATCCGTCGACGACGATCACCTTCGCCGTGCCGGTGCGCGGCCGGGTGGACCTGCAGGTGTTCGATCTGCGCGGCCGACTGGTGGCCACCCTGGCGAACGGGTCGCTGGACGCCGGCCATCATTCCGTGACCTGGCAGGGCTGCGACGCCGCCGGGCGCGCGGTCCCCAGCGGCACCTATGTGTACCGGCTGCAGGCGGGCGGCGAGACGCGAACCGCCAAGATGATGCTGGTCAGGTGAGCGGGCGTCGCGGTGCATGACCGGCGGTGGGAGCGGCTCCGTCACGACGGTGGCGGAGCCGCTCGTCCGGCGGTCGGTCCGGCTCCGGCCGAACCGCGGCACTCCGGACGAGGAGGTTCAGGATGAGCCGGATCGCCGGGCACACGCAGTTCATCGGGCTCGCAGCGTGGCTTCTGGTCAGCTTCGCCGCTGCGGCCATCGGTGCCGTCGCCACTGCCGGGGCCGGATCGTTCTACTCGCTTCTCGCACGTCCGGATTGGGCGCCGCCGTCGTCGGTGTTCGGCCCGGTCTGGACGGTGCTGTACGCCCTCATGGGGGTCGCGGCCTGGCTGGTCTGGCGTGTCGACGGCTTTCGTGCCGCACGAACCCCACTCGGCCTGTTCCTGGTGCAACTCGCGGTGAACGCGCTGTGGAGCTGGCTCTTCTTCGGCTGGCGACTCGGCGCGGCGGCCTTCGCCGACATCCTGCTGCTGTGGACTCTGATCTCGCTGACGATGATCGCCTTCTGGCGCCTGCGTCCGCTGGCCGGGGCGTTGCTGGTCCCCTACCTGGTGTGGGTGACCTTCGCCGCGGCCCTGAACTTCGCGATCTGGCAGCTCAATCCCGGCATACTCGGCTAGATCGCCGCTGATGGGGGGCCCTTCACGGGCGTCTGCCCCGCGGCGGAGCTCCTCGGCGCAACCGCCGTCGGCCCTCGTGCGTAGGTGCTTCACCTGACCGCGACGTCGCGACCCCGAGGCAAGGGGCAGAGGGAGGGATGGCGCATGGAGGGGCGAATGCTTCCACCTGAATGGCCGGCGGCGGGTCGTCGCGGCGCCGCGCTGACGATGACATGCCTGGCGACCGCATGCCTGGCGACCGCATGCCTGGCCGCGGCCGGCGCGGGCGGGAGCGCGCCGGTCGCGGCGGCGGGTGACGGCGTCCGGGCGCCGGCCGCGCCGACCTCGCTGCCGGTGGCCGATGTCCATTACGAGATCCACCTGGATGTGAACCCGGCCGCCCGGCACGTGACCGCCACCGGGGCCGTGTGTCTGGTCGTACCGCCCGCGGGCCTGGACAGGGTGGAGTTCTACCTGCATCGCCAGCTCGCCGTCACTCGCCTGGAAATCGGCGGAGAGGCCCGGGCGGGGGATCCCCTGCCGGTCGCCGGGAGCTGCCGGCGCGACACCACGGTCGGCGAGATCCGCTACATGCCCGAGGCCACCCGCGTGGTCTTCACGCCCGCCCGGCCGCTCGCCCCTGGCCAGGTGGTCTCCGTGGACTTCGCCTGCGTCGGCACCATCACCGTCTGGCCGGAGTGGAACGCCAGCGTGCTCGGCGCCGACTGGACGGAGATGGGCCTGTACTTCCCGTGGTTCCCCTTCCACCCCGACCGCACCCCGTTCACCTACGACCTGACCGTCCAGGCGCCGGACGACGTCACCGTTTTCGCCGTCGGCCAGGGCGGTCGCGACGGCGCCGGCTGGCGGTTTCGCACCGTCGCGCCGACCACGGACATCGTGGTGGTGGCCGCGCCGGATCTGAAGGTGCGTGTTCCGGCCTGTGGCGGCATGGCCGGCGAGGGCGAGCCGGGCGAAGACGTCGCCGTGTCGGTGGTCCATCATGCCCTGCAAGCCGCCACGGTCGATACGATGCTGACGGACCTCGCGCGGCTCCACCGCCTCTGCAGCGGCTGGCTCGGCTCACGGCCGGGCGGACTGGTGCTGGTGGAGTCGCGTCGAGAACGGGGGGGCGGCTATGCCCGGCCCGGGGCCCTCTTCCTGGCGGGGCTCGTCGACGCCGACTACCTGCGCAACCGCGAGGGTTACGTCCGCTATCTCGGCCACGAACTGGCGCACACGTGGTGGCGCAACGCGGGAGCCACGACGTGGGAGGACTGGCTCAACGAGAGCTTCGCCGAGCACACGGCCCTGCTGCTGGTGCGGGAACTGTACGGGCAGGAGGCTTACCGCCGCCGGCTCGACCGCAAGCGCGAGGCCGCGGCGTCCGTGGCCCCCGTCTGGGGCTACGAGCGCAGCGGCGAGGACGCGGAGACGGTCTTCTACGGCAAGGGGCCGGTCCTGCTGGCCGACCTCGAGGCGCGGCTGGGCTCTGCCGAATACCTGACCTTCCTGCGCCGCGTGGCCGACGCGCGGGTCTCGACCACGGTCGCGCTGCTGCAACTGCTCGAGGAAAGCGCCGGGAGCGCGACACGGCACTGGTTCGAGCAGCGGCTGCGCGAAGGCTGACCGGCCGCCGTCGCGCGACTGCGCTCTCCTTCCCTCGCGTTCGCGTGGCTGGTATCATTGGACCTGCCGTGGCAGCGACGTGCCCCGGCCGCCGGTCGTCGGCCGGCCGATGCCGTGACCTCCGCCGCGAAGGGACGCGACCGATGAGGATGACGACGACGCACGGATTCGCGGCGATGCTGCTGATCGCCACCGGCGCGGTCGGTACCGATGTTGCAATCGCCTCCAGCGCCTCCATCGACGCCGGCGAATCCAGTGCCTCCAGGGCCGAGGGTCCCGCCATTCCCGTCGACGCCAATGGTCTGCCCCGGTGGCAGGTGCGACAGTGGAACGACGTGCCGGTGCGGATCGAGCTGCCGGACCAGGCGGCGCTGGACGCGCTGCTGCAGCAGGTGCCCATCGCCTCGTTCCACCGCGAACAGATCCAGCTGGTGCGGCGGGAGCCGAAGGGGTACCGGGTGGTCTTCACCCCGCGGGTCACCGAGCTGGAACGGGCGGCGCTCGAGGCCGCGGGCTACGCACCGCAGCCGCTTCCCGACCTCGAGCGGGCCATGCGCGAGGAGACCGAGCGGTTGTGGGCGGCCGAGGCGGCGGGGGAGGTCGACCTGCCCGTCAAGGGCGACATCTTCTACTACCCCACGCACACGCAGATCGGCGCCATCCTCGCCGCCGCCGCCGCCGACCATCCCACCCTCGTGCGGACCTACACCTGGGGCACCTCGGTGGAGGGACGCGAGCTGTGGGGCGCGGTCATCTCGGACCACGTCGACCAGCACGAGGCCGAGCCCGAGATCCGGCTCTCGAGCTCCATGCACGGCGACGAGCCCGTCGGCATGGTCATGCTGCTGAACCTGGTGGAGTACCTCACCGACAACCACGGTCAGCCCGGCTTCGAGGACGTCACGGCGCTGGTGGACGACCACGAGATCCACGTGCTGCCGCTGCACAATCCGGACGGATACGTCGCGCACTCGCGCTACAATGCCAACGGCCGCGACCTGAACCGCAACTTTCCGGTGCCCGACGGCAGCATCGGCGACGACGGCACCTGGACCGAGGAAGTCGAGACGATCGCGCTGAAGGATCACGGCCTCGCGCATCATTTCGTCGTCAGCCAGAACGGCCACGGCGGTGCGATCGTGGTGAACTACCCCTGGGACCATACCTACGCGCTGACGCCCGACGACGCGGCCATCGTCCGGCTCGCGCTGGAGTACTCGCAGTACAACCTGCCGATGTACACCGGGCCGTTCGATCAGGGGATCACCAACGGCGCCCAGTGGTACGTCGTCGAGGGCAGCCTGCAGGACTGGTCGTATCACGAGACCGGCTGCATCGACCTCACCGTGGAACTGTACGGCTCGAAGTGGCCCGACGCCTCGCTGCTGGAGGACCTCTGGAACGACAATCGCGAGAGCCTGGTGCACTTCATCGCGGCGGCCCGCTACGGGGTGAACGGCGTCGTCACGGCAGCCGACAGCGGGCTGCCGCTCGCGGCCACCGTCACCGTGGTGGGCATCGACCAGCCGGTGAGCACCGATCCCGCCCACGGCGACTACTACAAGCTGCTGGACACGGGAACCTACGACGTCGTGTTCAGCGCCGAGGGGCACGTCACCCACACCGAGTATGGCGTGACCACCGCCTGGGGCACGCCCACGGTGCTGGACGTGGCGTTGCAGCCGGCCGCCCACGGCGATGTCAGCGGTGTGGTGGCCGATCTCCGGGGGAACGGCCTGGCCGCCGCCGTCGAGGTGCGCACCCATCCGATGGGCGATCTCGTCGCCACCATCGATACCGGCCCCGGCGGCGGCTACTCCGCCTCGCTGGTTCATGGCGAGTACGAGCTGACCGCACGCAGCGACGGGTACGCGCCCGCCAGCCAGGTGGTCGCCATCGGCGCGGCGTCCGTGGTCGCCGACTTCGCGCTCGCGGCGATGGTCGTCGCCTACCCGATCGTCAGCGACTTCGACGCGGACACCGGCGTCTGGTCCGGCGACTGGGGCCTTGCCTCTCCGCCCGATGGCTACGACGGCGGCAACAGTCTCACCGACAGTCCCGGCGGCAATTACCCGTCCGGGGCCGATCTCGCCACCGTCTGTGCGACCGCGGTGGATCTCGGCGAGGCGATCGGCGCAGAGGTCTCGTTCCAGGCCAGATGGAGCATCGAGTCGTCGTGGGACGCCGCCTTCTTCCAGATCTCCACCGACGGCGGCGTCACCTGGGACAACGTGGCCACCGAGTTCACGCGTGCCGGATCGGGCCAGGGCGTGCAGCAGCCCGCCGGCACGCCGCTGTTCGACGGCAGCCAGTCGAACTGGTTGCTGAACACGGTCGACCTCGCATCGTATCTGGGACAGCCGGACGTGCGCTTCCGCTTCCTCCTGCGCAGCGACGGCAGCGTGCAGCGCGACGGCATGTACGTGGACGATTTCACCGTGTCCGTGGCGACGCTGGACGACACCACCGGCGTGGACGATACGCCCGCGCGCCGGCCGGCCCTGGCCGCGTTCCCCAACCCGTTCAACCCGGGGACGACCCTGCGCTTCGACAACCCGAGGGCCGGGCCGGTGGAACTGGCGATCCACGATGCTCTGGGCCGCCGCATCCGAACGCTGCTGAGCGAGCATCGTCCGGCCGGCGAGCAGACCGCCCACTGGGACGGTCGTGGCGACGACGGCCTGCCCGCGGCCAGCGGCGTCTACCTGGCGCGGCTGCGCGCAGGAGGCGGCGATCGGGCACTGAAGCTCACGCTCGTGAAGTGACCGCCTCGGGGTCCGGTCGTAACCGCCGCGTCATGGACCGGGCCGCCGGAACGCCGACGCCGCCACGGCTCCCGGATGGGTGGAGGCCCGGTATGCGACCCGCCCCGGCGGGGCTAACGTGTGCCTCGTCGTCCTTGCCCGCCGTCGCTCGCCGCGCGTCGTACGCTGCAGCCGGAGGCCGCCATGCCTTTCTTGCCGACCGCACCTCTCGCCGATGCCGCCGACGTGGTGCTGCTGCTGGTCCGACTCGTCGTCGGGATATCGTTCATCTACTTCGGGCTGCCCAAGATCCGCGATCTGCGCCAGAACGCCGAGAGCTTCGTGGAGATGGGGTTCCGGCCGGGCATGCTGTGGGGCACCCTGATCGCGGTCCTGGAGGTCTTCGGCGGGCTTGCGGTCATCGTCGGCTTGCTGGTCTGGCTGGTGGCGGCGGGGCTGGCGGTCCACATGGCGACGGGCACCGTCTGGAAGATCACCAGGACCGAGAAGGGCTTTCCCGACTGGTCGTACGATCTGCTGCTGCTGGCTCTGGCCCTGGTCCTGCTGGCGTTCGGGCCGGGCGTCTACAGCGTGCACGCCCTGCTCGTGTGAGGACACCACCGTGAGGCGGTCATGACCCGCGTCGGCATCATCTCGGACACGCACGGGCTGCTGCGTCCGGAAGCGGCGGCGGCCCTCGCCGGGAGCGACCTGGTCCTGCACGCCGGCGACATCGGGCGGCCCGAGATCCTCGCCCACCTGGGGCGCATCGCGCCGGTGACGGCCGTGCGCGGCAACGTGGACGAGGGCGCCTGGGCCTGGCGCCTGCCCGAGTGGGTGACGGAGGATGTGGGCGGCGTCCGCATCCACCTGCGGCACATCCGCGAGGAGGTGTCGCTGAACGGCGATCGGGTGGACATGGTCGTCACCGGCCACTCGCACCGGCCACACCTGGAGCAGGCCGACGGAGTCGTTCACCTGAACCCCGGCAGCGCGGGACCGCGCCGGTTCCGGCTGCCGGCGACGGTCGCACTCCTGGAGGTGGTCGCCGGTCGCGTCGCTGTCCAGCTGGTCGAACTGCCTCTGGCGAGCGACGAGACCGCGGCAGGCGCCGATCCTCGCGCGTCGAGCTTGCATCCCGCCGGCATGCGGACGTTCTTGGTGGGGAATCTTCGCCGATCGCCCCGTCCGTCCGGTCCGCCGCGGGAGAATCCGTGACCCGGAGTTTCTGGTCCGAGTTGCCGGCGCCGTTCTTCGTCCTGGCGCCGATGGAAGACGTCACCGACACGATCTTCCGCGAGATCGTGCTGCGGATCTCCGACCCCGCGCACCTGCGCGTCGTCTTCGGCGAGTTCGCCAGCACGGACGGTCTCGTCCATCCCGAGGGCCGATTCGCCGTGGCCACCCGGCTGCTCGTCACCGGGGCGGAGCGGGCCCTGCTGCGCGCCACGGGCGTGCGGATCGTGGCGCAGATCTGGGGACGGGATCCGGAGCACTTCCGGCGCGCCGCCGAGATCATCACCCGCGATCACGAATTCGACGGCATCGACATCAACTTCGGCTGCCCGGTGCGCAAGATCGCCGGCAAGCAGGCCGCCTGCTCGGCCCTGATCGGCGACCCGGACCTGGCCTGCGAGATCGTGCGCGCCACCCGGGACGGCACCCACCTGCCCGTGAGCGTGAAGACTCGCACGGGTCTGCGGGAGCCGATCACGGAGGAGTGGATCGGACGGCTGCTCGAGACCGGCCCCGCAGCCATCACCCTGCACGGACGTACCCAGCGCGACATGACGAAGGTGCCCGCGGACTGGAACGAGATCGGCAAGGCCGTGCGGCTGCGCGACGCGATGGGCAGTTCGACGGTGATGATCGGCAACGGCGACGTCACGTCGGTGGCGCAGGGCCGCGCGCTGGCGGCTCGCCACGGGGTGGAGGGGGTGATGGTGGGCCGCGGGGTGTTCCAGAACGCCTGGCTCTTCAACGATCCACCGCCCGATCCGGACTGCCGCGAGCGCCTGGCGCTGCTCTGGCAGCATACCGAGCGTTACCTCGAGGTGTGGGACGGCGTCCGCAACTTCAACAATCTCAAGAAGTTCTACAAGATCTACTGCACCGGCTTTCCCGGCGCCGCCACCTTGCGGGCGGAGTTGATGCAGGCCGACGGCGCCGATGCCGTGCGACGGCTGCTGCCGCGGTAGCTCGGACCGCGGCGGCGGCGGCGGTGGCGGCGGTGGCGGCGGTGACGGCGGTGACGGCGCACGCGGGTCGCCAGCGCACGCGCGCCGGCCACCCGCAGGCACCGGCGCGCGGAAGGACAGATGCCGTCCGGACGGTCGCCTCGGCGGCCGTCCGGGTCCCGTCTAGCGGGTGAGGCTCGCGGAGCGGCGCAGGCGGCGCTTCAGGCGGTGGATCGCCCGCCGCTGCGTCTTCAACTCGGCGTGGTCGTGGGCCTCCAGCGCGGCGTCCCGCTTCTGCTTGTGCTCGTCGATCTTCGTCTTGATGTTCGTCTTGTCGATGCCCCGGACGATCTTCTTCGGGGGCTCGATGCCCATGCGCTCGGCCAGGATGCCGACCAGCTCGGGCTTCTTCATCTGGGTGACGCCGGTGACGTCGGGCGCATGTTCGTGCGCCAGTTCACGCAGGTCGGCCACCCGCTTCTTGTTCAACTCGTGCCAGTCCACACGCAACTCCTTCCGGGCATGAAAACGACGCACGGACCGATGCTGCCCGGTCCGGGCGATGACCCGTACGCCCGTCAATTATAGCGAGGATCGGCGGCCAGGCCAGGACTTCCTGGCCCGGTCGCTGGCGGTCCGGCGCGGTTCGACACAGCTTTGAGCACCATGACGCATCCTCCGGACCGCGACGAGCACCTCCCGCGCCCCGACGAGCCGCCCCGCTCGGCGGGCGGCGTGGATGCGTTCGCGACCGTCGGGCTGGAGGGATCGTGGCTGCGCAGCACCTTCGCCTCGCTCCGGCTGCGCAACTTCCGCCTCTTCTACATCGGTCAGGGCACGTCCCTGGTGGGCACCTGGGTGCGACGCACGGCACTGGGGTGGCTCGTGTACGAGTTGACCGGTTCGCGCGCCCTGCTGGGTGCCGTGATGGGTCTGTCGCTGCTGCCCCTCTTCGTGCTCTCCCCGGCCGCCGGCGCCATCGCCGACCGCGTGGACCGCCGCCGCATGATCATCGCCGCGCAGGTGCTCGCCTCGCTGACATCGGCGGCCATCGCGGCGCTGGTCCTCTCCGGGCAGGTGCAGACCTGGCACCTGATGGCCCTGGCCACGCTCGGCGGCGTGGCGTTCGCCGTCGAGGCGCCGGCACGGCAGGCCTTCGTGGTGGAGATGGTGGGACGCGAGCACCTGCTCAATGCCATCGCCCTGAATTCGGCCCTGGTCAACCTCTCGCGGATCATCGGTCCCGGCGTGGCGGGACTGCTCATGGGCACGATCGGCATCGGCTTCTGCTTCCTGGTGGATGCCGTGAGCTACCTGGCGGTGATCGCGACGCTCGTGGCCATGCGCCTGCAGCCGCGCACCATCCTCCCGCGGCGAACCAGCCACTGGCAGGAACTGCTGGAGGGCTTTCGCGAGGTGCGCCGTAACCGCCCGGTGCGCATCCTGCTGCTGCTGCTGTTCGTGATGGGCGTGTTCGGCTGGTCGTTCCAGACGCTCATGCCGGCCATCGCCCAGGACCTCCTGCACCTGAGCGAACTGCAGTACGGCGTGCTGATGTCGATGTTCGGCGTGGGCGCCATCGTGGGAGCGCTCATCGTGGCGGCGAGGACCACCAGCGGGACCTCGAGGCTGCAGGTGTTCGGCGGGCTCTGGACCCTCTGCGCCGGCAGCCTGATCGTGTCGATGTCGCGGGCCATGCTGCCCATGAGCGCGGGGATCATGGTGGCCGGCTTCGGCGCGGTGATGTTCCTATCTACCAGCAACACCCTGGTCCAGACCAGCGTGGACGACGGCATCCGCGGCCGCGTGATGGGGATCTGGGCCGTGGGTTTCGGCGGCTCGCTGCCCCTCGGCTCGTTCCTGGCCGGCTGGGTGGCCGAGTTGATCTCGCCCTACCTGACCATCGCCCTCTTCGCGACTGTCCTGGCCGCGGCGAGCTTCATCATCTGGGCCCGCCTGCCGCATCGGGAGTGAGCATCCTCACCGGACCAGGACCAGGCGCCGTCGCCACGGATCGAGCGCGTCGGCGAAGTCGTCGAGAAACGGCAGGTCGGGGATCGTACGGCGACGCCGGCGAGACGACCGACGCAGCGAATGGTCTGCCCGGGCGCCGGTCCCACGCGGGTGTTGTGCGGTCCGGCCGTTCTGTCGTACGTTGCGCTAGCCGATTGCCCCGTCTCTGATCGGTCTGGCCGGCCGGCAGGCGTGTCGTCGCGGGCCGACGGACCGTCGAGGTCAGCGATGATCGACGCAGGACATCGCTATCGCTGGGCGACCCTGGCCGTCATCGCGGTCTGGGCGCTGGTCGCGGCTCGTCTCTCGTATGCCAACCCCACCATCGGCCTCACCGACGTCTTCGGGTTCATTCCGCGAGCCGAGAGCCTGTCGCTGTCGGATGCCTCCGCGTGGGTCGACGGATTGTATCCCCTCGGCTACCCGCTTCTGCTGCGGGCCGTCGCGGCCGTCGTCACGGATTACGAGCTGGCCGGCCGGATCATCGCGCTCCTCGCGGGAATCCTCGGGCTCTTCATGGTCGCCAGGATCGCCCGCACGCTCTTCGAGGCCCGGGTGGCGTTGCTCGCCGTCCTCTTCTGCGCCACGAACCCTTCGTACCTGCGGTTCGCGACCACGTCCGGGACGGACCTGGCTGCCGTGGCGGTCCTCCTGGTGGCGATGGCGTACGCCGTTTCGTATGCCCTGACTCGCAGTCGCGACCAGCTCGTCGTCGCCGGCTTCGCGCTCGGGGTCGCCTATCTCTTCAGGTACACGGCCCTCATCATGGTGCCGCCGATCCTGTTCTGGATCATGGCGGTCGAGGGACGGCCGGTGAGCGGGCGTCGGGTCGCGGACGGCGCCATCCTCCTGGGAGCCTTCGTGCTCGCGGCCCTGCCGCAACTCGTGATGTCGACGGTCGTCGAGGGCCAGCCGCTGTACAACCTGCAGGCGCGCAATGTCTATTTCGGGATGCACGGCGGCGGCAACTGGGGCCAGAACATGCCCGCCGCCCGCTCGATCACGAGCCTGGGGAGGATCGTCGCCGGCGAGCCCACCGTCTTCGTCCGGCACTGGTACGAGACCGTGACCGGCGCCTTCCGGCTGGACCTGGTCCATTACCCGCTGGGACTGCTGGCCTTTGCGGCGGCGCTCCTTTCGCTCCGGACCACCGTCGTGCGCAAGGCATCGCTGTTGATCGTGCTGTGCATGGTCGCGTTCCTGGCCACGCTGAGCATGGCTTTCATCAATGCCCGTTTGCTACTGTTCCTCGCTCCCTTGCTGGCGATCTATGCCGCGTTCGGTTGCTTCCGGCTCATCCCGTCACGACTGCCGCTGGCCTTCGCGGAGTCGTTGCCGTTCCGCACCGTCGTGGTGGTCTCGCTGTGTCTCTGGCTGGCCTGGTACCATGTGAGGCCCATGTGGCTACAACCGATATCCGCGCACGATCTCGGCAGGATCGCCGTCTCGCAAACCCTGGCCAGCGAGCCGTCGGCGCCCGGCCCGCACGAAGTCCTGGCATGGTCTTTCGATTATTACGACATGACGCGACCGACGAAGGACCGGTACGCGATCGACTGGTACGCAGACGAGTTTCCGCCGTATGGAACGGTCGCGGATATCGCCGGGCGGATGCGTGCCAGGGGCCAGCGCTACCTGGTCTATGACGAGGGTGCATCGAAGCGAGTGAGAGGCCTGGCGGAGATCTGGCCTCTGGACGGCGAAGAACTGCTGGCGCACTTCGAACCGGTGACGACGAGCGCAGAGGATGTCTGGATACTCCGTCTGAGGGAATAGCACCACCCGACGACGAGGCGTGCGCGGCCAGCGATCTGGACCTTACTTGGCAGGGAGCGGGACAAGCGCTCGCTGGTCATGCGTGCCGCGCGGAGTTCAATCGGGGAGGCCTGACGTGAAGATCCTCGGCATCGTGCTCATCGTCCTCGGCATACTCGGTTTCATATTCGGAGGAATTTCCTTCGAGAGAAACGAGACGGTTGCAGATCTGGGCGAACTCGAGATCGAGAGAGAAAAAACGGAGACCATCCCGATCGGGCCGATCGCGTCCGGTGTGGCGGTGCTGGCCGGAGTCGTGCTGGTCGTGGCGGGCACGCGCCGGGGCCCTTAGCCCCGGATTAGCGGCAGCGAGGCGCCTGCGTCTCCGCACAGCGTCAGGTGCACAGTTCCCAGAGTACCAGCACCACGGCCCCGATCTCGGTCCGGAAGGGGCCGTGCGACGTCTGCGCCGGATACATCCGGTAATGCCCGGAGTGATAGCGCCGGCCGGCGACCTCGTACTCTCCGTCCAGGACATAGTGCTGTTCGGTACACACGTGGGTATGGTCTGCCATCTGGAATCCTGCCGGGAGCTTGAGCAGGACCGTCAAGGGCTTGTCGTCCGCATCTCGCCGCAGGACCTTGCGCATGGTGCCTTCCGGGTAACCCTCGGCCGGTTCCCAGGCCAGATCGGTCGCGTTGACCGCAATCTCTTCCATCTCCGCTCTCCTCGTGTTTCATCGCCGGCAACGCCTCGTCGCAGGCCCGGGGTTTCCGGGAAGCGGCAACGGGAACTCATCGGCATACGATCATGATACGATGCCCGCGCGCGCGCGCCACGCGGGCGCAGGACCGGCGTGGATGCAGCACCGGTCGCTTCCCCCGGCTGCACCGTGTGTGCTACGATCTCCTGCAGAACCGTCCGGCAACCCAGGTCCGCTACAGGAAGTCGTCACCATGCCAGATCGCTCTCCCGGCCGCCGGGCCCCGCGCCCCGTGCGGACCGTGTCCGACGTCCTCGTCGTCCTGGCCGGCATGGTGGCGATCGTAGCCACCTTCGGCGCCGTCCTCGGCGCCGGCCCGACCGAGGCGGCCGCAGCCGAGGCCATCGGCGACACCCTCACCGTCATCCAGCGTCCCCTGCTGAACATCCCCGCGATCGTGACGCCGAGCGCCACGCTGACGGTCTCCTGCGCCGCCGACCCGGCCACCGCCGGGTGGCAGGTGGAGATCCGCAGGCGGAGCCTGGTCGTGGAGTTGCCGGTCACGGCTGCCGCCTTCGACGCCTCGACGCGCTGGTGGCGGCTCGAGGCGAGCGTCCCCGGCGACACGCCGAGCGAACTGTACGACCTCGTCGTCACGGCCGGCGGCGGCCTGCAGGATACGACCCGGAACGCCGTGCGCGTGATTCCCGCCTACCGCGACAGCTGGTACTTCGTCCACGTCACCGATCCGCACCTGCCGACCCATGTCTACTGGGACCAGCCGGGCGCGGAGACGGACAGCAGCGAGACGGACGACCTGCGCGCGGTCCTCGAGGACCTCGGCATCATCAACCCCGAGTTCGTGCTGCTGACCGGCGACGTGGTGAACGAGGGCGAGCTGGAAGACTTCCTCGAGCGGCGGTATTACACCCGGGCGCAGCGTCTGCTCGCGGAGTCCGAGGTCCCGATCTACGTGACGGCCGGCAACCACGACCTCGGCGGCTGGGACGACACGCCTCCCGCGGACGGCACGGCCCGCCGCGACTGGTGGCGCTTCTTCGGCTGGTCGCGCCTGGACGACCCGCCCCCGGGCGCGCCCGCCCGCACGCAGGACTACGCATTCGACTACGGTCCGGTCCACTTCGTGAGCCTGGAATCGTACCTGAACTACGACCGCTGGCGCCTCAGCGTCTACGGTACCGAGAGCTTCACCGCGGACCAGATCTCCTGGCTGGAGGCCGACCTGGCGGCAACTGCCGGCGAAACTGCGGCCCAGGTCCTCTTCACGCACCGCGACTTCGGCGACCAGCTCGATCTCTCCGCCCTCGGCCTGGAGATGATGCTCTCGGGCCACACCCACCGCGATGACGGCAGCCTGAACGTGCGCCCCTTCGACCTCTCGACAGCCGCGGTCTGCGACGGCCGGCGCAGCTGGCGCCTGGTACGGGTCGTCGGCAGCGATCTGGATCCGTGTGCCACCGCGGACGCAGGGTCCTCGGGCGAGACCCTGAGCGTGACCTGGTCGCCCGCCAACGACGGCCGGGCGGAAGAGGTCACCGCCGAGGTCATCAACGCGTATGACGAACGGTTCGAGAACGGTCTGCTGAAGTTCCGCCTCGTGGCCGGTCACGGCGCCATCCAGGTGACCGGCGGCACCTTGCTGCAGGTCGAGCCGGACGGCTCGGAGGACATCTGCCACGTGGAGGTCGACATCGCCGCGCGCGCGACGACCGCCGTGACGGTGCGGCGCGACGCGCTCTCGGCCATCGACCCGGCTCTGCCGGCCCGACCGCACCTGGGGCCCAACCGGCCCAATCCCTTCAATCCGCGCACGGAGGTCGTCTGCCTGCTGCCACGGGCGGGTCTGGTGCGGCTGACCGTCCACGATGCGCGCGGGCGGGAGGTGGCCGTGCTGGTGGACGGGCCGCTGCCGGCGGGGGAGCATACCGCCACCTGGGACGGCCTCGACCGGACACGGCTGTCGGCGCCTTCGGGGGTGTACTTCCTGCGTCTGGACGTGGACGGAACGGTTTCCACCCGGAAGATCCTGATGGCGAGGTGAGGTGAGTGCCCGGGAGATCGCGGGCGCGTGCGCTCGGACACCACGAACATCCTGCAACCTGGACCGAGCCGCCCCGTACTCGGGGAGGCGCCGCAACGGCGGCGTCTCGTCCCCATCCACCGGGAGGCTCCGCGTGCGCATCCATCGCCACGGCATCGCAGCCGGCTCCGCCGGTTCCATCCTCTCCCTCGGTTCCCTCCTCTCCTTCGGTTCAATGGCGGCCGTCGTCAATGCCACCGTCCTCGCCGCCATGGCCATCCTGCCGGCGGCGGTCGTCGTCATCGCGACTGCGCATGCCGGCGAGGTCGCCGTGATCGACGGCGTGCCTCACGTCCGCAACGGTGCCGTACCGGACGGGGGCGTGCGCACACTCGAGCTGGAGGAGTTGTGGCGGCGCGGCGGCTGGGACGACGAGGAGGTCATGTTCGGCGCCGTCCGGCGGGCGGTCGTCGACGAGAGCGACACCATCTACCTGCTGGACAGCCAGCTCAGCGAGGTCAAGGTCCTGTCGCCCGAGGGCGAGCTGGTGGCTGTCCTCGGCCGCGAGGGCGAGGGGCCCGGCGAGTTCCGCAACGCGACCGATCTCTGCCTGCTGCCCGACGGCACGGTGGCGGTGACGCAGATGTTCCCCGGCCGGATCGTCCGGCTGGCGCGGGACGGCACGCCGGCCGGGACGATCACCGTGGGCGATCCGGCCCAGGGCGCGTTCTACATGGCCCGCGCGCTGCGGCGCGGCGGCGAGAACGTGGTGCTCGGCGGCGCCGAGCAGCACGTCGATCAGGCTGCCGGGCGCGCCACCCGCGAGAGCTTCATCGCGACCTTCGACACGTCCGGCCAGCGGAAGGTGACCTACGCTTCGAGGCTCTCGGTCATCGATCACCGCAACCTCAGCTACGACGAGGTAATCCTGGGCGAGGGACCGGACCGCCGCTTCGCCGTGGGGCCCCGGGGCGAGGTCGTGACGGCCGAGGCCCGCAACGGCTACGAGGTACGGGTCTACGCGCCCGGCGGCGAGCTGCGGCGCGTGTTCACTCGTGACTACCGCCCCTGGCTGCGGAACGAACAGGCCCGCGACATCCAGCGTCGCATCCTGACCACGTTGCGCGACCGGCAGGCGCCCCACGCCTCCATCCACTTCGAGGATACCGAGCCCGACATCGCGTCGCTCCGGGTGGACGAGCACGGCCGCATCTGGGTCCAGACCAGCCGGGCCCTCTGGGAGCCGGCGCCGGGGGTGTTCACCCGCTACGACGTCTTCACTCCCGACGGCCGGTTCGCGGAGCAGGTGCTGGTGCGCTGCGAGGGGGATCCGCGCCAGGACGGCCTGCTCTTCGCCCGGTCGGACCTGGTCTTCCGCATCACCGGCTACCGCGATGCGATGCTGAGCGGTTTCGGCGGCGCCGGGGGCGAGGATGACGGCGTGGAGCCGGAGCCCATGCAGGTGATCTGCTACCGGGTGCGGGATCGGGCGGCGGCGGGCTGAGCCCGCAGCCTGAACCTACCCCAGCCACGCCACCATGGCCGGCATGGTGAGCGCCGCCGCCAGGTGCTGGACGGTGATGATGGAGGCCATGGCCGGCACGTCGCCGCCGAGCTGGCGGGCCAGGATGTAGGACGCCGCCGAGGTGGGCAGAGCGGCGAACACGAGGGCGATGGTCCGCTCGTCACCGGCCACGCCGAGCAGCTCGCAGGCGGCCGCCGTCAGCAGCGGCAAGCCGACCAGCTTGGCCGACGTCGCCAGGGCGAGCGCGCGCAGGTCGTGGCCCACCGCGCCGAAGCGCAGGCCGGTGCCGGCGGCCAGCAGGCCGATGGGCAGCGCGGCGCGACCGAGGATCCGGAAGAACTCCACCGCCGCCGGCGGCAAGACCAGGCCGCTGGCGTTCAGCGCGTAACCCACGGCGCAGCCGACGATCAGGGGGTTCCGCACGATCTCCAGCAGGACCCGTCCGCCCGGTCGCCCGCCGCGCGCGCCGTACATCGTGATCACGCTCACGCAGAGCACGTTGATCAGCGGGATCATGGCCACGATGGCCACCGAGGACATCGTCACGCCGGCGGTGCCGAAGAGGGCGGCGGCGGCGGACAGTCCCACGTAGGTGTTCATGCGCACGGCGCCCTGGAACAGCGAGGTGAAGGTGGGCCCGGAGACCGGGAGGTGCGGGCGCGCCAGCAGGAGACCGGCGGACATCACGACGATGGGGAGGGCGAGGGCCAGCGCGAGCCGGCCGGCGGCCAGCGATCCGAAATCGGCCACCGCCAGGCTGCCGACGAAGAGGGCGGGCAGGAACAGGTAGTAGGTGATGCGTTCCGCCTGCGGCCAGAAGCCGGCGGCCGGGAAGCCCAGGCGTCGCAGCGCCCAGCCCAGCAGGATGATGGCGAAGATGGGCAGCAAGGCGCCGAGCATGGACTGACGGGACCTCCGCCGCGGCGGTCAGAACTCCACGCCCAGGCCGTTGCGCACCGTCCAGTCGGTGGTCTCCACGCCGGGCGCCGGCCGGGCATCGTACTGCAGGCTGGCGGTGACGTCGAGATGGAGGGTGCCGATCACGGCCACCTTCACCGCTGCCGCCGCGGTGGCGCGGGCGTCGGCGAAGTCGCTCCAGCGCGGCTGGTAGAAGCCGGTCAGGTCCACGCTGAGGCCTTCCCGCGCCCGGTACACCAGGGACACGAACGAGGACATGCGGTGCCGCCGCTCCCGTCCGGCGACGTCCTCGATCGCCTCGTCCTCGAACATCGTCGTCACGCCCAGGAACCACCGCATCTGCTCGCGGCTCAGCACCTCGAAGCGCAGGCCGCCGCCGGCGAGCAGGCGCTCCTCCAGCCGCTGGAAGGGATTGCGCTGGATCTGCACGAAGGCCACCGTCGCCAGTCGGCGATGGAAGAACCAGTTGTGCCGCAGGTGCCCGGTGGTGTTCTCGGCGGTGCGCTCGTCGTCGCTGGACCTCAGCTCGCCCGAGCCCAGAGCCCGCACCCGCTGGTGCTCGCCCTGCCACTGCACCGTGAGTGCGCCGCCGTATTCCTCGTACTCCGAGTTGCCGCCCGCCGCGGCCAGATAACCGGTCGCCGAGCCGCTCCAGCCCGGCTCCCGGTCGGCGAATCCGCGCAGGGTGTTGAGGATCTGGCCGTGTGCCGGGCCGGCGGCGAGTACCCCGGCCGCCGCCACGAGGGCGGCGGCCAGGATCAGGGGTGATGTGCGCACGCTCGACCTCCGTGTGCTGCGTTGCGCGGCGTCGTCGATCAGCCCACGGTGTATCCGCCGGCGTCGATCACGCGTCCGGCGATGATATCATGCAACCGCGGACGGTTCACCGGGTCATGCTTCGTGAGCCGGCGCAGGCCGGACAGGTACGCGCGCAGCTCGTCGCCCTCCACCGTGGCGCCCAGGATGTTCTTGCCCCACACGGCCACCCGTTCGATCGCGTCATGGGCGTACAGGGTCAGCATGTCCGCCATGGTCGCCGCGGCCTCCTCGCCGCCGGCGGCCGCCCGCTTGCGAGCACGCAGCAGCCCGCTCTCGCAGGCGTATGCCTCCATGATGATGTCGGCGGCGTCGCTGAGGATCTCCTGCTGGTCCTTGATGGCCGGACCGTGCTTCTGCGCGGCCAGCCCCAGGGTCGCCAGCACCACCTTCTTCATGTTGGCGACGATGCGTTCCACGTCGTCCAGGAAGCCGGGCTCGCCACCGTCGCCGAGACCGGGCATTCCGGTCAGCTCTTCGGCCACCTGCTGGGCCGCCGCGAAGAACGGCAGCTCGTTCTTGGCTGCCTTCCGGAGCAGCATCCCCGGTGCGATCATGCGGTTGATCTCGTTCGTGCCCTCGAAGATGCGGTTGATGCGCTCGTCCCGGTAGATGCGCTCCAGCGGGTACTCCTGGCAGTAGCCGTAGCCGCCGAGCATCTGCACTCCCTCCTCGGCGGCCAGGGCCAGGCTCTCGGTGGCGAAGACCTTGATCAGGGAGCACTCGATCGAGAAGTCCTGCACCTTGAGGATGCTCTGCAGGTCGTAGTCGTCGGCGCCGCGGTCCAGCTCGCCGATGGCCTGGTCGAGCAGCCCCGCGGTGCGGTACACCATGGCCTCGGTGACGAACGTCCGCGCCGCCACCTGGGCCAGCTTGCGCCGGATCAGCGGGAAGCTGTTGAGCGGCTGACCGAACTGGTGGCGGTCGCTGGTGTAGGGGACCACCTGCTCGAGCACGATCTTGCAGCCGCCCACGCTGCTGGCGCCCAGCTTGAAGCGCCCCACGTTCAGGATGTTGAAGGCGATCAGGTGCCCCTTGCCCACCTCGCCGAGCACGTTCTCCACGGGGACCTGCACGTCCTCCAGGATGATGGCACGGGTGGAGGACCCCTTGATCCCCATCTTCTTCTCCTCGAGACCCAGGCTCACTCCGTCCGCCTTCAGGTCGACGATGAACGCGGTGAACTGCTCGCCGTCGACCTTCGCGAAGAGCACGGCGATCTCGGCGTACGCCGCGTTGCTGATGTACTGCTTGGTGCCGTTGAGCACGTAGTGCCGGCCGTCGGCGCTGAGCTTCGCCGTGGTGGCGGCGGCCAGGGCGTCGCTGCCGCTGCCCGGCTCGGTGAGAGCGTAGCAGGTGAGCAGATCGGCGGTGGCCAGACGCGGAAGGTACGACTGCTTCTGCTCCGGGGTGCCGAAGTACACGATGGGCAGGGTGCCGATGCCCGACTGGGCGCCGTGAGTCACCGCGAAGCTGCCGCCGTTGGCCATCTTCTCGCTGATGAGCATGATGGTGGCCTTGTTCGAGCCCATGCCGCCATAGGCCTCGGGCACGTCGGCGGCGAGCAGACCCGTGGTGCCCGCCTCCTTCAGCAACCGGGCGCCCAGCTCCGTCTTCCCCTCGTACTCCAGCTCCTCCGCCACCGGGTGGATGTGCTTGGTGCAGAACTCCTCCACGACCTGCCCGATCATGCGCTGGTTCTCGTCGAAGTCCTCGGGCGTGAACACGTCGGCCGGTGCGGTCGGCCGCAGCAGGAACATGCCGCCCGTGAGGGAAGTCTTCGTCTCGGCCATGGCTGTCTCCTTCTGGTCGTCCGTCGTCTCGTCCAGGCGTCGTCCGAGCGGCCGTTCCGGTTCACGCCGGCCGGAGCTCGCCCGGTCGGGCTCACAGCGCGGCGAACACTCCCGCCGCTCCCATGCCGGTGCCGATGCACATGGTCACCAGCGCGTACTTGCCGTCGCGTCGCTTCAACTCGTGCAGGGCGGTGGTGGTGAGCTTGGCGCCGGTGCAGCCCAGCGGGTGGCCCAGGGCCACGGCACCGCCGTTCGCGTTGAGCCGCGGGTCCTCCGGGTCCAGGCCCAGCCCCTTGCACACGGCCAGTCCCTGGGCGGCGAACGCCTCGTTCAGCTCGATGACGTCCATCTGGTCCAGAGTCAGTCCGATGCGTTCCAGCGCCTTCGGTACGGCCTTGACCGGACCGATGCCCATGATCTCCGGCTCCACGCCCGCCACGGCGTACCCCACGAAGCGGGCCAGCGGTTCCAGCCCCAGCTCCTTCGCCATCTCCGGGGTGCAGAGCAGCACCGCGGCGGCGCCGTCGCTCATCTGGCTGGAGTTGCCGGCGGTGACGGTGCCGCCCTGCTTGAAGGCGGGCCTGAGCTTCGCCAGCGCCTCCAGGGTCGTGTCGCCGCGAGGCCCCTCGTCCACCTTGAACTCCTGCTCGACGGTGGTGGGCCTGCCGCGCTGGTCCTTGCCCGGCAGCCGCGCGGTCACCGGCGCGATCTCCTCCGCGAAGCGGCCCGATTCGATGGCGTCCACCGCCTTCTGGTGGCTGCGCAGAGCGAAGCGATCCTGATCCTCGCGCGGGATCCCGTCGCGCTCGGCCAGGCGCTCGGCGGTGAGCCCCATGCCCAGGAAGGTGGCCGGGTCCTCCTGCATGATGGTGGGGTTGGGCAGGTAGCGGTAGCCGCCCATGGGCACCATCGTCATCGATTCCACGCCGCCGGCGATGGCCAGGTCGTACTGGCCGACACGGATCGAGTTGGCGGCCAGGTTGATCGTCTCCAGACCCGAACTGCAGAACCGGTTCACCGTCATGCCCGGCACCGAGTCGGGCAGTCCGGCGATCAGGGCGATGTTGCGTCCCACGTTCATGCCCTGCTCCGCCTCGGGCATGGCGCAGCCGATCACCACGTCGTCCAGACGCGCCGGATCGAGCCCCGGGGCCGCCGCCAGGATGCTCCTGATCACGGCCGCGCCGAGATCGTCGGGGCGGGTGTGCCGCAGGGTGCCCTTCTTGGCCCGACCCACGGCGGTGCGTCGCGCCACGGCCACCACCACGTCCCGCATGCCGTTGTTCCTCATCGCGATCTCTCCCTTCAACCGCGGTTCTAGTTCCGCAGCGGCTTGCCCGTCTTCAGGATGTGCTGCATGCGCTCGAGCGTCTTGCGCTCGCCCATGAGCCGCAGGAAGCTCTCGCGCTCCAGTTCCAGCATCCGTTCGTGGGTGACGGTGGTGCGCGGCGGCACCTCGCCGCCGCTGAGGATGCGTCCCAGTTCCATGCCGATCTTCTGGTCGTGATCGGAGATGTACTGCCCCTCGCGCATGTTGAAGAGGAACGAGCCCGCCAGCGCGATGCCGTCGGTGCCCAGGACCGGGATGTCCTGCCGGGGGTGGGGCGGTATCCAGCCGGCGTCGGCCAGGGCGAGAGCGAGATCCCGGGCGTCGCGGGCCAGATGCGCACGGTTGAGCGACCACGCGTCGCCCGGCCGCAGGAAGCCGAGGCCGCGCGCTTCCTCTGCGCTGGTGGCCACCTTCGCCATGCCGATGGTCTCGAACGTCTTGCGCAGCGCGGGGTAGATGTCCACGCCGTCGGTGATGCCTTCCACGTTGCGCTGGTACAGACGCACGCAGCCGCCGCCCGCGGGGATCACGCCGGCACCGAACTCCACCAGTCCGATGTAGGTCTCCGCGGCCGCGCGTACCGCGTTGCCGGCCATCGTCACCTCGCAGCCGCCCCCGAGGGCCAGCCCCGCGGGAGCGGTGACCACCGGCACGCCGCAGAACTCGAGGCGGTCGTTGGCACCCTGGAACGCGCGCACGATCAGGTCCACGTCGTCCCAGTCGCCCTCCTGGGCGGCCATCAGCAGCAGCATGAGGTTGGCGCCGACACTGAAGTTCTCGGCCGGGTTGGTGACGACCAGCGCGCGCCAGTTCCGCTCCGCCTCGTCGCAGGCGGTGTTGATCATGTTGATGGTGTCCTGGCCGATGGCGTTCATCTTCGAGTGGAACTCGAGGCCGAGCACGCCCTCGCCCAGGTCCAGCAGACTGGCGCCCGGGTTGCGGCGCACCTCGCCGCCGGCGTGGCGCAGCAGCTCGAAGTCCAGCGCGCGCGGGTCCTCGGGCAGCGGAGCGCGGCGGCCCGGTTCCGCGGTGGGTCCGAGCTTGCGGCCGTCGTCCACCACGTAGAGGCTCTCGTCGCCGGCGTCGTACAGGGCGTCGATCCAGGCGGGCAGCGGACGTCCGTCGGCGCGCAGCCGCTCGGTCACCTTGCGGAATCCGAGCGCGTCCCACGCCTCGAAGGGGCCCAGCTCCCAGTTGAAGCCCCAGCGCATCGCGCGGTCGATCTCCGCGACATGCTCGCAGATCTCGCCCAGACGCATGGCGCTGTAGCTGAAGGTGGGGGCCAGCAGCTTCCAGACGGCCTCCGCGGCGCGTCCCTCGGCCCACACCAGCGTCCGCAGCCGCTCGCCCAGGTCGTCCTTGCCCCTGGCCAGGTCCAGCTCGGGGAAGCGGGCCTTCTGCTTCTCGCGGTACTCCAGCGTCTCGAGGTCGAGGGTGTGGAAGACCCGTCCCTCGGGCGTCTTCTGCATGCTGTAGAAGCCGCCGCCGCTCTTGCGACCGAGCAGGCCCCGTTCCACCATCCGCCGCAGGTAGTCCGGAGCCTTGAAGGTCTCGCGGGCCTCGTCGCCGGGAACGAGGGGGTAGAGGTTGTCCGCCACGTGCAGGAACGTATCGAGGCCCACCAGGTCGGCGAGCTGGAAGGTGGCGGTCTTCGGCCGGCCCACTGCCGGTCCCGACAGTGCGTCCATCTCCTCGATGGTGAGGCCCAGCTCCTGCATGACCTCGACGGTGGCCATCATCGCGTGCACTCCCACGCGGTTGGCGATGAAGTTCGGCGTGTCCTTGGCCACCACCACGCCCTTGCCCAGGCGGTCGCGGGCCAGCTCCGCCACCTGCGTCACCACCTGCGGGTCGGTGTCCGGCCCCGGCACGAGCTCGAAGAGGCGCATGTAGCGCGGCGGGTTGAAGAAGTGCGTGCCGAGGAACCGCGGCCGCAGCTCCTCGGGGAGCACCGCGGCCATGGCGGCGATCGAGAGCCCGGAGGTGTTCGTCGACAGGACGGCCTCGGCCGGGATGTGCGGTGCCGCCGCCGCCAGCACCTTCTTCTTGATGTCGAGGTCTTCCTTCACGACCTCGATGATCCAGTCGCACTCCTGCAGGCGCGCCAGATCGTCCTCGAGGTTGCCCACCTCGATCAGCCCGATGCGCTCCGGAGCGTAGAGCGGGGCGGGGCGCGTCTTGAGCAGGGCCTGGATGGAGTCGCGGGCGATGCGGTCGCGCACGGCCCGGTCCTCGAGCGTGAGGCCGGCCTTCTGCTCGGCCTCGTTCGGTTCGCGAGGGACGATGTCCAGGACGAGCGAACGGATACCGGCGTTGGCCAGGTGAGCGGCGATGCCGCTGCCCATGACGCCGGAGCCCAGCAGGGCGGCTTTGCGGACTGGCCTGCGCATGGCTCCTCCCCGTGTCGGTTGTGCGTGCGGTCCATCGCGGCGCCCTCACGGCGGGACGGACAGCGACCTGCGCCTCATTTTTCGGCCGCGAATGAATAGCCATTCAGTAGTCTAGTCGAGTTGCGAAGAAGTGTCAACGAACTCCGCGATCTCGTTTGAGGGGCTTGGCGAGCCGATTGCGGTGGTGTATCATGAAGACGGCACGCGCCCGCAGAACGGGCCGAGGCGCTGAATCGTCGTTCATGTCTGCCCAGGCCTCGGCGGCGCGGCAGACCGGGGAGCCGGCATGGCGGTGACTCGCAACAGCGGAGAAAAGCGAGAGCGGATCCTCGACGCCGCGGTGGCCGAGATCGCGCGACGCGGGTACTACCAGACGACCGTCTCGATGATCGCCCGCCGGGCCGGCGTCGCCGACGGCACCATCTATCTCTACTTCGCCAGCAAGGACGACCTGCTGCTCTCGCTCTTCGATCGCGCCGTGCGCCGGTTCATCGACGAGGGACGCGCGCAGCTTCCCGGCGAGGCCGACGCCGAGAGCAAGCTGAGGCGCATCGTCGAGCTCCACCTGGGTCTGGTGGGGGAAGATCGTGACCTGGCGATCATCACCCAGGTGGAGTTGCGGCACAGCGTGCACTTCATGGGACAGCTCTCGCGCCAGCAGGTGCGGGAGTACCTGGGCATCCTGGCCGAGGTGGTCGTCCAGGGGCAGACGGAGGGGCGGTTCCGTGCCGAACTGGACCCGCTGTTCGCGGCCAAGGCCATCTTCGGCGTCCTCGACGAGATGGCCACCGACTGGGTGCTGTCGCGCCGGAACGTCCGTCTCGAGAGCAAGGCCACGGCCGTCGCCGGGTTCCTGCTCGGCGGCCTGCGCGCGGACTGAATCGTCCCGGCGCCTCCCCGCCCTCCCGCTCCCACCCGTATCCATTCCGCCGCCGGGTGGCCGTCGTGGTCGTGCGGGGGCGCCGATCCTGTTACATTGGACCGGACGCGCCGGGCGGTCGCACCCATGACCGGCGCGGTCATTATCGGAAGGACGGCGGCGAGATGGACGGAGATCCCAGGCGGGGAACGGCCGGCGACGGCGACCCCGGCGAGCCGCGCGAGCGGCTGCTGGCGGGGTTCGCAGCAGCGAGTCTCGATGACTGGTACGACGAGGTGGTCCGTCAGCTCGCGGGGGTGCCCTTCGAGAAGGCGATGCTCACTCCCACCGACGAGGGGGTGACTCTTCGACCCATCTACACCCGGTCCGATCTCGATGATCTGCCCTGGACGGCCTCGTGTCCGGGCGAGTACCCCTTCCTGCGGGGGATGCGGCCGCTGGATCACCGCCGCGGCTCCTGGGACGTCGTGCAGGATCTGCTCTTCCCGCTCGCCGAGGACCTGAACCTGGTGCTGCGCCACGACCTCGAGCGGGGCCAGGATGCGGTGGCGCTGGTGCTCGACGCCGCGTCGCGCTCCGGGCGCGATCCCGACCACGCCGAACCGGGCGGAGTGGGGCGCGACGGGCTGTCGGTGGCCGTCGTGGCCGATCTCGCCCGCGCGCTCGACGGCATCTCGCTCGAGGAGCATCCCGTCTACCTGGACGCCGGCGTCGTGGCGCTGCCCGCGACCGCGCTGCTGCTGGCACTGGTGGAGGGTCGCGGCGAGGACCCGCGTCGCCTGCGCGGCTGCGTGGGCGCGGATCCGGTGGCGCTGCTGGCGATGCGTGGGACGTTACCCGTGCGCACCGACCGTCTCTACCGCGAGGTGGCAGCGCTCACGCGCTGGGCTCGCACCTCGGCTCCGGACCTGAGGACCGTGGCCGCCTGGGGCTATCCCTATCACGAGGCCGGGGGCAACGCGGCGCAGGAGCTGGCCTTCACGCTGGCGGCGGCCGTGGAGCACCTGCGCGCCCTGGAGCGGGAGGGGCTGCCTCCCGGCGAGGTCATCCCCCACCTGCAGCTGGGCTTCGGCGTGGGCACGCACTTCTTCATGGAGATCGCCAAGCTGCGCGCTGCGCGGGTGCTGTGGGCGCAGGTCGTGCGCAGCTGCGGCGGCGACGACGACCTGGCGCGCCGCACACGGGTGCACGCGCGCACGAGCAGCTTCACCAAGACCGTCTACGACCGTCACGTGAACATCCTGCGCACCACCACCGAGGCCATGGCTGCGGTGCTGGGGGGCGTGGACAGCCTCACCGTGCTGCCCTTCGACGCTCCCCTCGGGCTGCCGTCGGAGCTGGCGCGCCGGCTCGCCCGGAACACCCACACCATCCTGCGCGAGGAGTCGCACCTGGCGGCGGTGGTGGATCCGGCCGGCGGCTCGTGGTACGTGGAGCGGCTCACCGCCGATCTCGGGGATCTGGCCTGGTCCATCTTCCAGGAGATCGAGGGCGACGGCGGCATGATGGCGGCACTGGCGTCGGGCGAGATCCAGGGTCGGATCGCAGCCGTGGCCGACGAGCGCGCGCGCAAGGCGGCCCTGCGGCGCAGCGTCATCGTCGGCACCAACCAGTACCCCGACGCCACGGAGAAGACGCCCGCGCCCAACGTGCCCCACTACCGGTCGCTGCACCGGCAGCGGGCCGCCGCGATGCAGGGACTGCGGGGCGCCGCCGGCCGGGACCGCAGCCAGGAGCTCGAACGCGTGGAGGAGATGCTCCGTGCCGAGCCGGCGCAGCTCCTGCCCGCCCTCGCGGCGGCGGCTGGACGCGGCACCACGCTCGGCGAGCTGACGTCGGCGCTGCGGTCCGACGTCCGGCCCGGCCCGCAGGTCGCCCCGCTGCGGCCGTGCCGCGCCGCCGAGCCGTTCGAACGGCTCCGCAGAGCGGTGCTGGCGCGGGCGGCCGAGGAACCGGATGCCGTGCGCGTCCACCTCTGCTGCCTGGGGGACGTCGCGCGCTACACGCCCCGGCTCGACTTCACCCGCGCCTTCTTCCAGGTGGGCGGCTTCCGGGTGGAGGAGCGGGGCTGGTTCGACACGCCCACCGAGGCGGCGGCCGCGGCCCGGCGGGGCGGTGCTCCCCGGGTGGTGATCGTGGGACGCGACGAAACCTATCAGGAGCTGGCGGTGGCCACCGCCGAGAAGCTGAAGCGCGACGGCGGTCCACGCACGGTCATCCTGGCCGGTTACCCGAAGGACCTCGTGCCGCAGCTGGAGGCCGCGGGGGTTGACCGCTTCATCCATGCGCAGTCGGACGCCCTGGCGGTCCTGGACGAGCTGGCCGCCGAGAGCGGGGTGCAGTCATGACCCGGATCCCCGACTTCACGCGCGTCGCCCTCGATCCGGATCTCGCCGCCGGCGACCGCGAATCGCGGCAGGCATGCATCGCCGCCGCCGGCCGGCACGAGCCCTGGATCACCGGCGAACAGATCCCGGTGAAGCCGCTGTACGGCCCGCAGGACATGGCCGGTCTCGAGCATCTGGACCATCTCGCCGGGTTCCCGCCCTACCTGCGCGGCCCGTACGCCTCGATGTACGTCACCCGCCCGTGGACCGTGCGGCAGTACGCCGGCTTCTCCACCGCCGAGGAGAGCAACGCCTTCTACCGGCGCAATCTCGCGGCCGGGCAGAAGGGGCTGTCGGTGGCCTTCGACCTGGCCACCCATCGCGGTTACGACAGCGATCATCCGCGCGTGATCGGAGACGTGGGCAAGGCCGGCGTGGCGATCGACTCCATCCTCGACATGGAGGTCCTCTTCCGCGGCATTCCTCTCGACGAGATCTCGGTCTCCATGACGATGAACGGCGCCGTCCTGCCGGTGATGGCGTTCTACATCGTGGCCGCCGAGGAGCAGGGTGCGCGTCTGGACCGGCTCAGCGGGACGATCCAGAACGACATCCTCAAGGAGTACATGGTCCGCAACACGTACATCTACCCGCCCGGCTTCTCGATGCGGATCATCGGCGACATCTTCGCCTACACGGCGCAGAACCTGCCGCGCTTCAACTCCATCTCCATCAGCGGCTACCACATGCAGGAGGCGGGCGCCACGGCCGACCTGGAGCTGGCCTACACCCTCGCCGACGGCGTGGAGTACGTCCGCACGGGTCTGAGCGCCGGACTGCCGGTCGACCGCTTCGCGCCGCGCCTCTCGTTCTTCTGGGCCGAGGGGATGAACTATTTCATGGAGATGGCCAAGCTGCGGGCGGGCCGGCTACTGTGGGCGAAATTGATGAAGGACTTCGCTCCCGCCGATCGCCGGTCGCTGGCCCTGCGCACCCACTCCCAGACCAGCGGCTGGTCGCTGTCGGAGCAGGATCCGTTCAACAACGTGGTGCGCACGTGCATCGAGGCCATGGCCGCAGTGCTCGGACACACGCAGTCGCTGCACACGAACGCGCTGGACGAGGCCATCGCCCTGCCCACGGACTTCTCGGCGCGGATCGCCCGCAACACCCAGCTCTACCTGGCGGACGAGACCGGGATCACCCGCGTGGTGGATCCGTGGGGCGGCAGCTACTACCTGGAGCGGCTCACCCACGAGTTGATGCACCGTGCCTGGGGGCACATCCGCGAGGTGGAGGAGCACGGGGGCATGGCCCGCGCCATCGAGACCGGCCTGCCCAAGCTGCGCATCGAGGAGGCGGCGGCGCGGCGTCAGGCTCGCATCGATTCGGGGCAGGAGATCATCGTCGGCTTGAACCGCTACCGGCTGGAGCACGAGGATCCCATCGAGATCCTCGAGGTGGACAACACCGAGGTGCGCCGGCAGCAGCTCGAGCGGCTCGAGCGGCTCCGGCGAGAGCGTGATCCGGCCAGGGTGGAGTCGTCCCTGGAGGCGCTCGGCCGCTGTGCCGAGACCGGGGCGGGGAACCTGCTGGCCCTCTCGGTGGAGGCCGCCCGGGCGCGCGCCACGCTGGGCGAGATCAGCGGGGCCATGGAGAAGGTCGTCGGGCGCCACAAGGCTGAAATCCGCACGATATCAGGCGTTTACGGCGCAGCCTTCGGAAAGGACGCGAACATCGACGACGTGCGCATGCTGATCGACCGCTTCGCCCGGCGGGAGGGGCGCCGGCCGCGTATCCTGGTGGCGAAGATGGGCCAGGATGGACACGACCGCGGCGCCAAGGTGGTGGCCACGGCGCTCGCCGACCTGGGCTTCGACGTGGACGTGGGGCCGCTCTTCCAGACCCCCGAGGAGACCGCGCGCCAGGCGGTGGAGAACGACGTCCACGTGGTGGGGATCTCCTCCCTCGCCGGGGGGCACAAGACGCTGCTGCCGCAACTCGTGGCCGAGCTGCGCCGCCTCGGGCGGGACGATATCCTCGTCATCTGCGGCGGCGTCATCCCGGCGCAGGATTACGCCCAGCTGCGCGAGCACGGCGCCGCGGCGATCTTCGGGCCCGGCACGGTGATTCCGGACGCGGCCCGGGAGCTGATCATGGAGTTGAACCGCCGGCTCGGCTTCGGCGACTAGCCCGGATGATTCATGAATCATCCGGGCTAGGCGGGCGATTCGGGCAGCCCGCAGCGAGTTCCGGGCCGCTGCCGATCGTCCGCCGGGGCCCGCCGGGGCGAGAATCCGGGATCCTCCCACCTCCGCGCGAGCGCGGTCGCATGCCGTTGGCGGCCGCGGCCGCTTCGCCTCTAACTTGCCTCCCGGGGCCGATACCGCTCCGGGAGGGAGAGGCATGAACCGCGATCCGGCAACACAGCGCCGCCGCATGGTCGAGCACCAGATCGCCGGCCGGGGTATTCGTGACGCCCGCTTGCTGGAGGCCATGCGCACGGTCCCGCGGGAGGCGTTCGTTCCGCCCGAACTGAGAGACTACGCTTACGAAGACGGTCCGCTGCCCATCGGGAGCGACCAGACCATCTCCCAGCCGTACATCGTGGCCGCGATGATCGACGCGCTCGATCTCGAACCGGAAGACCGGGTGCTGGAGATCGGCGCCGGTTCCGGCTACGCGGCGGCGGTGATGAGTCGCATGGTGGCCGAGGTCGTGGCCGTGGAGCGGCACGCCGAGCTGGCCGACGCCGCCCGGCGGCGGCTCACCGACCTCGGCTACGACAACGTGAGCATCGTTCACGGCGACGGCACCCGCGGCTTTCCGGAGCGGGCTCCCTTCGACGCCATCACGGTGGCGGCCGCGGGCCCGCGGATCCCGGCCAGCCTGCGCGAACAGCTCGCGGTGGGCGGGCGGCTGGTGATCCCGGTGGGGCCCAACGCCTACGAGCAGCAGCTGGTGAGGGTGACGCGGGTGAGCGTCGAGCGCTACGAGGAGAGCACGCTCGCTCCGGTGCGCTTCGTGCCTCTCATCGGCGCCGAGGGGTGGAGCGACGCCGGCAGTGCGGACGTGGGCCGACCGGCGGCCCCGCACGGATCCGCGGCCGCTCCCCGGGCGCAGGAACCCGGGATGGCGCCGCCGGCCGCGATCGGGCCCGCCGCCGGTGCTCCCGAGGTGATCGGCCGCCACGCCCAGACGTTCACCGGACTCGACCTGGACACGGACGCGTTCCTCGAGCGCGTGGCAGACGCGCGGGTGGTGCTGCTGGGCGAAGCCACCCACGGCACGTCGGAGTTCTATCGCCTGCGGGCCCGGCTCACGCGAGCCCTCGTCGAGCGCGCCGGCTTCGGCATGGTGGCGGTGGAGGCGGACTGGCCGGACGCGGCGCGCATCGACCACTGGGTCCGCGACCTCGCGTCGCCGCCGGCCGACTGGCAGGCCTTCGCGCGGTTTCCCACCTGGATGTGGCGCAACCAGGAGGTGCGCGAATTCGTCGACTGGCTGCGCCACCACAACGCCGGGCTGTCCCCGGCCGAGCGCGTGGGATTCCACGGCCTGGATCTGTACAGCCTCTACACCTCCATGGACGCCGTCCTGCGGTATCTGGACGAGGTGGACCCGGAGGCTGCGTCGGTGGCGCGTCGCCGCTACGAGTGCCTCGAGCCCTGGGAGCGCGATCCCGCGGCTTACGGGAGGGCGGCCCTCACGAAGGGCTACCGGGAATGCGAGCAGAAGGTCCTGGCCACCCTCGGCGACCTGCTGGAGAACCGCCTGCGCTACATCGGGCAGGACGGCCACCGCTATCTCGATGCGATGCAGAACGCGCGCCTGGTGAGCAACGCGGAGCGTTACTACCGGGTGATGTACTACGGCTCGCGAGAGTCGTGGAATCTGCGCGACAGCCACATGTTCGAGACCCTGCAGGCGCTGCGGTCCTTCCACGGCGCCGGTTCGCGCGCGGTGGTCTGGGAGCACAACAGCCACGTGGGCAACGCCCGCGCCACCGAGATGGGGGCGCGAGGAGAGCACAACGTGGGTCAGCTCTGCCGCGACGAGTACGGGGACGGCGCCTACCTCGTCGGGTTCGGGACCGATCGCGGCACGGTGGCCGCGGCCACCGACTGGGGCGGCCCGATGGAGATCAAGCGTGTGCGTCCGGCTCTGCCCGACAGCTACGAGGCGGCCTGCCGCGACAGCGGCGCCGAGCGCTTCGCGCTGCCCCTGAGGGGCGGCGCGGCGGCCGACGAGGTACGCCGTGCGCTGTCCGACCCGCGTCTGGAGCGCGCCATCGGTGTCATCTACCGCCCCGAATCCGAGCTGGCGAGCCACTACTTCCAGGCCGTACTGCCCGAGCAGTTCGACGAGTGGATCTTCGTGGCCGAGACCGAGGCCGTGCGCCCGCTGGCGACGGTCGATCTCGCCGGCGTTCCCGACACCTATCCTTTCGGAGTGTGACGATGGATATCCGCCACCTGGAGGACGCCGTGGCGATCGCGCGCCGCAAGGGACCTCTGATCATCGCCACCACCGGTCGGGACGGCACGCCGCACGTGGCCACGGCGGCGAGCCTGGCGCGAAGCGGTGCCGACCGGCTCGAGGTCACCGCCTGGTTCTGCGCCACGACGATGGACAATCTCGCGTCCAATCCGCGCCTGACCCTCGTGGTCCGGCCGCCGGACGGTTCGCACGGATACCAGATCGTCGGTACGGTGGAGAGCGTCAGCGAGGACGCCATGCTCGACGGCTGGGTGCCGGGCGAGCGGCCCGTCACCGCGAGGGAGCCGGATGCGACGGGGCCGGCGGATCCGGACCGGCCCGCGGCGGAGCCGCCGCCCACCTCCTCGCCGGTCGCCTGGTCGCCGCCTGTGCCGCAGGTCCGGCGCGTCCTGCTTCTGCGCCCCGACGGCGTGTTCGGTTTCACCGACGCTCCCCATGCCGATCAGTCGCTCTCCGGCTGAACCGCAGCGCACCGACGGCCAGCCGTCTCGAAAGGAGAACTCATGGCCCGGCAGAACTTCCGCCTCGTCAGCTCGGCCTTCCGGCATGGCGCCGACATCCCGAGCACCCATACCTGCGACGGCTCGAACGTCTCCCCGCCGCTCTCGTGGGAGCACGTCGCCGAAGAGACCCGCAGCTTCGTCGTCGTGGTGGAGGACCTGGACGCCTCGTCCGAGATCTTCACCCACTGGGTGCTGTTCGACATTCCCGCCGACACCCGCCAGCTGGCGAGGGGCGTCGCCGGCGTGGGCGTGACCGGCCGCAACGACTTCCAGACCACCAGCTACCGCGGGCCGTGCCCGCCTGCCGGCGACGGCGGCCATCGCTACGTCTTCCGGCTCCACGCCCTGGACGTGGCCACGCTGGAACTGCCCGAAGGCTCGACCCGGGTCGAGGTGCAAGAGGCACTCGCCTCCCATGTCCTCGATGAGGCCGATCTCATGGGGCGGTACCGTCGCGGGCGCGGATAGCGGAGGCGTCACACGCAGGCGTCACAAGCCGCGTCACACGTAAGCTGCGATCACAGCCAGCAACAGCAGCAGCACGAGGATCCAGAAGAAGGCGCCGAAGATGGGCGCCGCCCGCCGTTCCGCCTCGGCCTGGCGCGCTTCCGCGCGGGCCTCGGCCGCGGCCTCGGCGCGGCTACGCGGGCGCCGCGGACCGGCAGCCGCGGCGAACAGGGCGGCCACCACGAATCCCACCAGCAGGAAGGGCAGCCAGTAGCCCGTCCAGAGCACCGGTCCGAACGGACCGATCCACGCTCCGCCGGCCCAGACGGCGAAGAAGAGGATCACGAAGAGGAAGATGGCGGCGCCCGCCACACCGGCGTCGTCATCGGCGCGGGCCGGATGTCTCCACCCCACGACCGCCGCCAGGATGGCGGTGAAGATGAGCGCGACGAGGAAGACGGCGACCAGATCGGCGAACCACATGCTCTGTCTCCTTCCGCAACGATCCGGAATGCGCGCACCATCCACAACGCAGTCGGGGGCCGGGCGACCGCCCATCGGGGCAGGCCCGATTGGCTGCGCCGTCGCCCCGGGGCCGTCCGGCGGGGGTCCGTCCGGGTCGACCCGCTCACCAGCCGGGGGCCAGCACGAATCCGAACGTGCTGTCCTCGTGCGGGCGCTGGAAGGGGAGGGCCAGGTACGTCTGCAGGACCAGGACCCCGAAGAGGTTCATCCGCGCCGCCACGCCGGCGCTGAAGACCGGCACCCGCTGGGTCGACTCCCGCACCAGCTCGAACACGGGTTCGTCGGCCTCCGTCCAGGCCACGCCGCCGTCGAGGAACAGCGCCAGCTCGGTGGGCAGCCAGGGGAAGTCCACCAGACCATACGCCTCGGTCCCGAGCACCGGCACCCGCAGCTCCAGGTTCAGCACGCCGAGGCGCGAGCCGATGAGCCGGTCCACTTCCGCGCAGCGGCGGTCCGGCCCCACCTCGGTGCACTCCACCAGCCTGATGTCCTCCAGCTCGTAGCCGCGCACCAGCGTGGGCTGCCCCACGTAGAGGCTCGAGAGGCGGCGGTCCTCCGCGTCGCCCAGATAGCGACCGTAGTGCAGTCCGCGCATCGCGAGCGTCAACGCCGGCGCCAGCTGGAAGTAGTGCCGGTAGTCGGCCAGCACCGTGGCGTAGTCGAGCGTGCCGAAGGTGGGCGAGACCTCCAGGCGGAAGCGCTTGCCGGTGACGGGGCTGGTGAAGCCGAAGAACGAGTAGTCGCCCACGTACGCCAGCGACGACTCGAAGAGGTCCAGTCCGGCCGGATCCGGCAGGTCGCGCTCCTCCGCCCGGATGAGCACGTCGTCGAGATACTCCACCACCTGGCTCTCGTAGTGGTAGCTGATGCGGCTGTAGCCGGCGGCCAGTTCCCAGCGCCGGTTCACCGACAGCGGGTACTCGACCACCCCCGCCGCCCGGTCCACCGCGGTGTGTTCGATGATCAACTCCTGGATGAGGGTGTCCCGCACCTCGCCGTCCACCTCCTCGGTACCGCGCCGCACCGAGAGAAACGCCGACCGGTACGGGATGTGGCCGGCCGCCACACCCCAGTTCCAGCGGCCGCCGAGGTTCTGGTACACGGCCTCGGCGCCGGCGTTGTCGAAGCTGCCCTGGAGCATGGCGGTGAGGCTCAGGATCCGGTTGCCCAGCATGTCGCTGAACAGGAAGGTGGCGCCGCCGCCGAGGTTGGTTCCGAACCGGTCCACCGACACGCCCACGCCCGATTGCCCCACGTGGACGAGGCTGATGTCCGGATCGTACTCCTCCTGCGGGTAGTCCGCCGTGCGGGGCAGGCCCTCCAGGGGTTCGGACAGGTAGGCGTCCACCAGACCGGGCTCGCCGTCCAGGGGGGGCAGCCGTGCTCCCGGACGCACGACGTCGGCCGCCTCCAGGGCCGCGGCGGGGGCGGGCGGCAGCGGCTCGCCTTGCGCGGCCTCCGCCGGCAAGGTGCGTACCAGGTACTCGGTGTCGTGGAAGACCGTGAACGCCAGTCTGCCGGTCTCCCGGGCGACCGAGAGCGCGGGCGAGTTCCCGGTCAGCCCGGTCACCCCGGTGGCCACGCGCGTGACCCGGTGGAAGGTGCTGTCGCCGAGATCGTACCGGAACACGTCGCTGAACCCGTCGGGCGCGCCGATGAAGTACAAACTGTGTCCGTCCGGCGAGAACTGCGGGCTGATGTGCCGCGTGCGCCCGTCCAGCGCCACCAGGGCGATCCGCCCGGTACGGAAGTCCAGGAGACCGATCTTGAGGCTACCGAAACGCAGCTCCTGCAGGTCGGTGTCGGCGCCCCGGTCGGTGACGAACGCCAGCATGCGACCGTCGGGCGACCAGGCGGGCATGATCTCGCCGTGGGCGTCGTCGGTGAGCTGCTCCAGCGAACCGTCGTCGAGGCGGTACAGGAACAGGTCGCCGCGCCCGCGCGCCGTGCCGGCCACGGCAAGGGTGGTGCCGTCCGGCGACCAGGCCAGATCGGTGATGGCGTCCACGCCGTCCAGTTCCACGGTGCGCTCCACCTGCCGGCTCGCCACGTCGAGCAGGGCCACCCGGTTGTCTCCCTCGGCGAAGACGACGAAGGCGAACCGGCGGCCGTCCGGCGACCAGGCGCCCGCAGAATTCATGAACCGCAACGCATCGAAGTGTTCGTCGGTGCGCGAGTCGGCGAGCTTCTCCTGCACCTCGCCGGTGACGGCGTCCACGAGATACAGGTCGATCGAGTGGATCTCCTGCTGCGAGAGCAGGGCCATGGTGCGGCCGTCCGGGCTCAGGGCCGGCGCGAAGTTGTAGCCGAGACCTTCCAGCGCGAGCGGCTCGCCGGTCTCCTGCGGCGGGATGCGATCAGTGAGCTGGGCGGCGGCCGTGCGGCGGACGTCCTCCTGGAACCGCTCGCCGGCGTCGTCCAGCGTGAGACCCAGCACCTGCTCGAGCGCAGCGTCGAACCCCAGTTGCACGGTCCGGCGCATGAGCAGGTCCACGGATTCATCCCCCCAGTGGCTGGCGAGCCAGGCCCAGAGGGCGTGGCCCCAGCGGTAGGGGAAGTAGCGCGGATGGCCGAGGTCCTCGATGGTGGGGATCTCGTCGCGCAGAGCCGCATCGCGCAGCCACATCGCGGTCAGGGCGCCGCTGCCGCCGACGCTCAGGTACTCGGCCATGCCCTCCACGAACCACAGCGGCAGACGCCGCTGGGCTCCGTAGCGCCGGCCCAGCTCGTTCATGATGGTGAACTGGAACGCGTGCACCAGTTCGTGGCCGATGACGTGGTCGTTCTCCTCGTAAAGAGGAGTCAGGGGCAGGACGATGCGGTTCTTGAGGCCCTCGGTCACCCCGCCTGTACCCTGGTTGAGCAGCACGTTGACCACGTTGGTCTGCTGGAAGTCGGCGTGGTTCGCGTAGAGGACGAGCGGCTGTCCGGGCTCCAGGTCCGACCCGAACACCCTGCGCAGGCGCGCGTACCAGCGCTCGGCCATGCGCGCGTGGTCGTCCACCACCGCGGGGTCGTCCAGGTAGTGGTAGATCTGGAAGTGTTCGGTCTCGACGACCTGGAAGTCGAAGCGCTCGTACTGGACCTTGTTGCGGCCGAAGCCCTGCGCCTGCGCGGCGGCCGGCGGCATCGCCGCGGCGAGCAGCGCTGCCGTGAGCAGCGCCGCCGTGAACAGCATCGCCGCGAGCGGCATCGCCGGGAGTGGCGTCGACGGCAGCGGTCGGGATCTCATGCGCGCGGCCTCGTCGTGTTCTCCCCGATCGTGCCCACACCCGCGCCGGCAGCGACGGCCGAATGGCAAGCCGGCCGTCCCGCGACGTTCAGCGGGGGATCTCGCCGTCTTCCAGGGGGGCGGTCCAGCGTTCGACGTCCTCCTCGGTGAGCGAGCCGTGCGGAGCCAGCCGGGCGTCGTTGTAGCCCCAGCGGACGATGTCCACCAGGTACTGCGCGCGGCTGAGCAAGGTGCCGCGGCAGACGCGACCCGTCGGCGGCCGGCGGGCCTCCTGCCGCCGCAGCCGATCGACCAGTCCGTCCACCACGCCGTGGGGAATGCGCTGGCGATCGTTGGGATAGGCGAAGCCGAACAGCACCAGGTGCGCCAGCAGCACGCGCCAGTTCGGGCCGAAGCGCTCGAGCAGGTGATCCCAGCGGATCTCGTGGGCGCGGTGATGAAGCAGGTGCAGGACGTCCGCCCCGTCGAAGCGCTCGCGTTCCATGATGAAGGCCTTCGACCAGATGATCTCCTCGATGGGGCAGACTTTCACCGGGCGTCCGAACACCTCGTGGACCGCAGCCTCGGAGAACCACGACTCGTCCACTCCCGCCACGCCGTTGCCGCTGCTGAAGATGAGGTCGAGCGATTCCTCGCCGCGCGACGCCTTCGCCAGCCAGTGCGGAAAGGGGATGGTGGCGGTCATGCCGGAGGATGCGAGGGTGGCGAGTGCGCGATCCACGTCCTCGCGCAGGATGAAGACGTCGAAATCCTTGGTGTCCCGCTCGATCCCGGTGTAGGTGCGCAGGGCATACGCACCGCCGACCAGGTACGGCACCCCGGCGCTCTCGAGCAACTCCATCGCCTCGCGGTAGAAGGCGTCCTGTCCGCCGCTGAAGGGCGCCGGATCGGCGTCGAGCTCACGACGCGTATCGGCCCGGTCCGTGTCCGGGAACTGCGCATCGTCCCCGGTGGGCAGTCCGTGGTCGGCCTTGTCGCGGGTCATGGGGCGCTCTCCCAGGAGGTGCGGGTGCCAGCGATCCCGACGATCTGTATATGTACCCATGAACGTCCCGCTCCGCAGTCGGGGCGGTTCAGAGGGAAGGAGCAGCATGCCGGGGAAGGTCCGGATCGCCGCGCTGGCGGACATCCACTACGGCCAGGGATCACGGGAGGTCAAGCGGGGGCTCCTGGAGGCCGCAGCCGCGGCGGCCGACGTCCTGCTCGTCTGCGGCGACATGACGGCCTACGGGACGCCCGCGGAGGCGGAACTGATGGCGGCCGACCTGCGCGAGGTGGTCCGCATCCCCGCCGTCGGCGTGCTGGGCAATCACGATTTCGAGAGCGGGGAGGCGCCGGTCGTGCGCGAGATCCTCGGCGGTGCCGGGCTACGGATCCTGGACGGGGAGAGCATCCGCGTGCTCGACGTGGGGTTCGCCGGCGTGGCGGGCTTCGGCGGCGGCTTCGGGCGTTACGTCCTGAGCGCCTGGGGCGAATCGCTCATCAAGCAGTTCGTCCAGGCGGCCGTGGACGAGGTCCTCAAGCTCGAGCAGGCCCTCTCCACGCTCGACGACGGGCCGCGGGTGGTCCTGCTCCACTACGCGCCCGTGCCGGACACCGTCGAGGGCGAACCGCGCGAACTCTACCCCTTTCTCGGCACCACCCGGCTGGAGGAGCCGCTCAACCGCCACGAGGTGGCGGCGGTCTTCCACGGACACGCCCATCACGGATCACCCGAGGGGCGCACCGCCAGGGGCGTCCCCGTGTACAACGTGTCCGTCCCGGTACTCGCGGCGGCCCGGCCGGGCGAGGAGACCTTCCGGGTCGTGGAGGTGACGACACCGTGACGGCCGACGACGTGAAAGACCTTGCGGGCGGGAACGTCGCCCGGGGCGACGAGATGACCGAGGCCGACCTGGCGGCGCTGCGCGAGGCGGTGCGCCGCCTGGAGAATCCCGGCTTCGTCGCCCGGCTGACCGACCTCGTGGGCGAGCCCCTGGAGAAGGCGGCGCGCTTCCTGCCGGGGCAGATGACCGAGCGCGTGCAGCAGGCGGTCCGCATCACCCTGGAGAAGCTGCTGGACGTGGCGATCCGTACCCTGGAGGACGAGGACCGCCGGCCGGGCGGTACGCTTCGCGGACGATCCAGGTTCCACCGCGTGGCGTCGGGCGCCAGCGGGGCGGTCGGGGGGTTCTTCGGCACCCCGGCGCTGCTGGTGGAACTGCCCATCTCCACCACCATCATCCTGCGGTCCATCGCCGACATCGCCCGCAGCGAGGGCGAGGACTTCACGCGGGTGGAGGCGCGCCTGTCGTGCCTGGAGGTGTTCGCGCTGGGCGGACGAACGGTCGCCGACGACGGCGCCGAGACGGGCTACTACGCCGTGCGGGCCGCGCTCGCCCGGGCGGTGACCGACGCCAGCCGCCACCTCGCCGAGCGCGGCCTCGCCGGCAAGGGCGCGCCGGTCCTGGCGCGGCTGGTCAGCCAGATCTCGGCACGCTTCGGCGTGGTGGTCTCGGAGAAGGTGGCGGCCCAGGCCGTCCCCGTGCTGGGCGCGATCGGCGGGGCCGGCATCAATCTACTGTTCGTGGACCACTTCCAGGATGTGGCGCGCGGGCACTTCACGGTGCGGCGGCTGGAGCGGCGCTACGGCCATCTGGTCGTGCAGCGCAACTACGAGCGACTGCGCGACGGGATCTGACAGGCGGCGAAGCGCCCGGCGCGTCCGCCGCGCAACCAGCGAGGAGAGGATCATGACCACCGGAACCACGCCTCCTGCCGGCGGACCGGGCTCCGTCGAGGAGTTCGCGAACCAGGCCGGAGAAGAGCTCGGCATCGGGCGGGACGACGCCCTGCGCGCGGTCGGAGCCCTGCTGAAGTATGCGCGTCAACGCGCGGGGGCCGACGCCGACGTCCTGATCGGACGCTTGCCGGGCGCCGATCGCGCCCTGGCCGCGGCGGAGCAGGAACCGGCCGGAGGCGGCCTGATGGGCGGGTTCCTCGGCAAGGCGCGCCGTGTGCTCGGCAACGCCGGCTCCACCATGGAGGCCGTCAGTCTGCTGCGCCGCTCGGGTCTCGGTGGCGAGAAGGCCTCCCACTTCGTGGCGAGATTCGTCGCCTTCGCCCGATCGACCGCCGGCGACGAGCCCGTGGCTCGCGTGCTGAACCAGATGCCCGAGTTGCAGCAGGCCCGCACGGCTCACGAGGAGTGATCCCGCCGCCATTTGCCCGGGGGAAGGCCGCCTGTTACCATGCGGAGAGTTCGGCCGCCGCCGTGATGGCGGCCGCCGCCGCGGGGAAGCCATCCTGCAGACGGGAGAACCGAAGGTGGCGCAGGGTACGTTGTCGATGGTATCGGTCCTGGCGGCCCTCGCCGTCTTGTCGATGGGGACGGCGGCGGCCGGGGCGACCACGGCCGACCGGGAACGCGGCGCGCAGACCATCGTCGCGGCCGAATTGCTGGACGACGTGGCCTGGCTCGCCGCCCCCGAGCGCGACGGCCGGCTGTCCGGGGGGCGGGGCTACGAGGCCGCCGTGCGCTGGGCGACGGACCGGTTCGCCGCGCTGGGCCTCGAGCCGGCGGGCGACGCCGGCTTCCGTCAGACCCTCGCGGTCGAGTACAACGAGATCGTGGGCACGCCGCACCTGACGGTGGCCACCGCGGACGGGCGGGTGCGGCACGCCGTGCTGGGCGAGGACTTCCTCTGCCGGGGCTTCACCGGTTCGGGCCGGGTGGTCGCGCCGGTCACGTTCGTGGGTTACGGCGTATCGCTGCCCGACCGGGGACACGACGATTACGCCGGGGCGGACGTCACCGGCCACGTGGTGCTCTGCCTCAAGCCGGCTCCGCCGTGGCGGCCCGCCGACGGCGAGAGCTGGGGCTGGGACGCGAGCACGCCTCGCCCCAAGGCCGCCTGGGCCGCGGCGCACGGCGCGCGGGCGATGCTCTGGGTGCAGCCGCCGCGGGGTGACCGTCCGTCGGCGCCCATCGCGAGCGTCCTGCACGGTTCCGGCGAGCAGGATCCGGACTTCCCGCAGCTGGAGATCTCGATGGAGTTCGCGGACGTGTTGCTGGGCGGCGAGGGACGCCTGCTGGCAGCTCGTGAGGCCCTCGATGCCGGGAAAGCGCCCGCGCCTCGGCCCCTGGCGGCGCAGGTGGAGATCGACGTGCGCGCCCGGTACGATGCCGCCCGCGAGACGTGCAACGTGGTGGCCGTGCTGCCGGGGGCCGATCCCGAGCTGAGCCGCGAGTGCGTCGTGCTCGGCGCCCATCTCGACCACGTCGGGCGGCAGTCGCCCGAGCTGTACCTGCCGGGCGCCAACGACAACGCCAGCGGCGCCGCCGCGATCATCGCTCTGGCGCGGGCGTTCGCGACCGCCGGCGAGCGCCCGGCCCGCAGCCTGGTGTTCGTCCTGTTCGCCTCCGAGGAGCAGGGGCTGAACGGATCGCGCCACTACGTGGACCATCCGGTGCTGCCGCTGGAGCGCACGGCGGCCATGCTCAACTTCGATTGCGTGGCCCACGGCGACAGCATCCAGCTCGGCAGCGGCGACACCTCGCCGGAGCTGTGGCGGCTGGCCCGCGACCTCGACGCCGGGCACGCGGGCTGGAGCGTGGCCCGCACCTGGGGCGGCGGCGGCGCCGATGCCGCGCCATTCCACCAGGGCGGCGTCCCCACCCTCTACTTCGCCACCACCGGCAGCTATACCCACCTGCACCGACCCGGCGACCGGCCGGAGACCCTGAACGGTCCGCTCTTCCAGGAACTGGTCCGGCTCGGGTTCCGCACCGCCTGGGAGGTGGCCAACCGGCGCGCAGGCGGCGCCTAGGCGGCGCGATTCGATGGACGAAGACCGGAATCACGATCGGGATCCGCGGCGGCCGCCGGCAGACGCGGAGCCGGACCGTAACGGCGACCCGGCCGCAGACGGCGATACGGGCCGGCGGGCGGACGGCTCCGGCGAGGTTCCGCCGCCCTCTGCCCTGCGCCTGCGGGCGGGCGTCCGCGGCGCCACCGGTCGTGCCCTGCCCGAAGGCGGGGACGCGGGTCCGCGACGTCGCCAGCTCGGCCTGCGCGACTACGTGGAGGGGGTGCTGGCCGGCGATCGCGGAATCCTCGCCCGCGCCATCACCCTGGTGGAGAGCAACGCGGCCGCCCACTTCGAGCAGGCGCAGGAGCTGGTTCAGGCGCTGCTGCCTCACCGCCGGCCGGCGCTGAGGGTGGGGATCACGGGCGTGCCGGGAGCCGGCAAGTCCACCTTCATCGAGACCCTGGGGACGCGACTCACCGGCGCCGGCCACCGGGTGGCGGTGACCGCCGTCGATCCCTCCAGCTCCGTCTCCGGCGGCAGCCTGCTCGGCGACAAGACGCGCATGGAGCGGCTGTCCGTCGACCCCGGCGCCTTCATCCGACCCTCACCCTCGGGCGGCACCCTGGGCGGCGTGACCCGCAAGACCCGCGAGACCATCCTGCTCTTCGAGACGGCCGGCTACGACGTCGTCCTCGTGGAGACGGTGGGGGTGGGACAGAGCGAGAGCCAGGTGCGGGGCATGGTCGACTTCTTCCTGCTCCTGCTCATTGCGGGGGCGGGGGACGAGTTGCAGGGACTGAAGAAGGGCGTGATCGAGCTGGCCGACGCGGTGGTCATCAACAAGGCCGACGGACCGGGTCGGCCGGCTGCGGAGTTCACCCGCGCCGAGTACGAGCGCGCCCTGCACTACCTGCGTCCCGCCAGCGAGGACTGGATCACGCGGGCCCTCACCTGCTCGGCGGTCACCGGCGAGGGCATCGACGTCGTGTGGGAGATGGTGGAGGAGTTCGCGGCCCGGGGCCGACGCACCGGCGCCCTGGAGCGGCGGCGCCGCGAGCAGGAGCGCGCGTGGGTCCACGATCTGGTGCGGGAACAGCTCGAGGACGCGTTCCACTCGCATCCGGGAGTGCAGAGCCTGCTGCCCGAACTGGAGCGGCGGGTCACCGGCGGGGAGACCACCCCGGTGGCGGCCGCCCGGCGGCTGCTGGCGGTGTTCCGGGGTGAAGCCGAGTGACCTGCGATCGGAGCGTCACCGCCCTCGCGCCTGCTCCGGCGGACTCTCGGCGTGGTAGTAATCGTAGCGCGACAGGATGTCGTCGGTGAAACGCCAGGCCTCGTTGAACGAGAGTCCGCTGGCGTCGGGAATCACGATCTTCACGTAGAGGTCGTCGCCCAGGCGCTCCTTCAGCGCGCCGAGACGCCGGTGCAACTCGTCCCGGCTCACCTCCTCGGCCTCCGTCGCGCCCACGTCCTTGAAGAGGATGTGATAGTCCGGCCCCAGCCGGTAGTACTGCACCGTGGCCACCTGCTTGCCGTGGGGGCTGCGGGCGGGCCGCAGCAAGCGCAGATACTCGTCCTCCATCGACGCGAAATCCTGCCGCTGCTGGTCGAGCTGCGACTGCAGGTCGCTCTTCTCGTCCTGCAGCGTGATCAGGAAGGCGTCCTTCTCGTTCAACTGCCGCAGGAGCGCCTCCAGTTCCCGTCGCAACTCGTCCCGGCGCGCCTCGGCCGCGGCCGTGACCTCGGTGATGCGGCCCTGAGCCGCCGCCAGTTCCTCCTCCTGTTCGGCCACGCGCATGCGGATGACCCGCACCGACTCCTGCAGATCGGCGCGCTCCTCCTCCAGGCGCTCGATCACCAGCATCCTGGCGTCGAGCAGGTCCTGCAGGCGGGTCTGTTCGTCGGTCAGCACGATGATCTGCGTCTCCCGGTCGCGGAGCTGTTCCTCGAGGTCCACGTTGGCGGCCGTCAGATCGGCCAAGCGGCCCAGTTGCACCTGGAGCGCGGCCTCCGCCTCGGTCTGCCGGGCGTGGCTCAGACGGACCGACTCGAGCAGGCTCGCGTTCTTGATGATCACCGCCACCATGGTGAGCATGAACACCATCAGGATCACCGTCATGATGTCGGCGAACGACGGCCACAGCGTGGAACCCGACCGAGCGCCGCGATCGCCGGGGTGAAGGTCGGGGAAGGAGCGGAACACGTGCACGGGGTCACCTCCGGGCGGCGGTCAGCGCAGGCGGAACCCCTCCACCAGGACGCGGTGCAGCTCCTCGAGCTGGGAGCCGAGCCCTTCCAGCCGCCGGACCTGCTCCTCCTGGCCGGCCGCCAGGCCGGACCACACCTTCAGCCGCTCGTGCTGCGGGATCGCCAGGGCGGCGGTGCTGCGCTGGAGATCGCCGAGCCCGGTGCGCAGGTCCTGGGTGAGTCCGCGCACCTCCTCGACCAGGCGGCGGGTCTCGTGGTTGACGGCGTCGGTGTCGAAGGCGAACTCGGGAACCAGGTAGAGCAAGGTCGCACGCTCGAGCCGGCTGAAGAGGTAGCTCTGGACGTCGCCCAGCTTCTGGTAGAAGTAGGTGAAGAAGAAGAAGCAGACGATGGCGGTGGCCGTGGTGGTGAGCGCCGTGTTCATGCCCAGCAGCATCAGCCCCATGCCTTCGCCGGGCACGGCGGTCTGGATCACGTCGCTGGCGCCCACGAGGGCGATGATCAACGAGGTCACCGTGCCGAACACGCCGGTGAGGATGAGCACGTTGTTCACGAAGCGGGGGAATGACTGGTAGAGCGACTCCTCCGCCACCATGATCGCCGAGATCGCTCCGTGATCGATGGGGATGCCTCGCTCGTAGAGTCCCCGGATCGTGAAGTAGCGGCGAGCCATGATCGAGTCGTCGGCGAGGTCGTCGAAGGCCGCGGCGCCTGGCATGCCGTCGCTGCGCATCCTCAGGAAGCGGTTCACTTCCCGCTCCTCCCGCGCATAGTGCCGCAGACCCTGGAAGAGTCGCACGAGCCCCAGCACGAAGAGCGCCACGATGAGGCCGTTCAGCACCATGGCGAACGGGTCGGCGAGGTAGACCCCCATCACGACGCGGCCCTTCCACACGAGCAGGGCAGCGACCGCGGCGGCCAGCAGGCCCAGCGTCACGCTCATCTGCAGCAAGGCTCTCTGGCCCATGGTCGGTGCGCGCTCCTGACGGCGAGCGTGGACGATCTCGTGCGGGGGCGGTTCCTGGAGATACGTCATGGCTGGTCCTCGGTTGCAGTCACGCCGACCGGCGCGCCCAGGCGAGCGGAGCGCTCGGTCGAGCGTACCACCTGGCGGTCACCGGACAATCTCGGGTCGAAGCACCGGATCCGCCGCCCCGGATCGACTCATTCCCGTCATTCCTGCGGCAGCAGGTCCCGCAGCCGGTCCCGGTGCACCAGGAAGGCGAGCGTCTTCAGCTTGACGTAGTCGCCGTGGTAGAAGTAGTAGCCCTCGAAGCGACCCAGCCGGCTGGAGCGATTCGAGTCCTTGATCAGGAACCAGTCGGCCCCGCCGTGGCGCACGTAGCCCACCGCGTGCACGCCGTGATCGTCGGTGGTCTGGCGGGTGGCGATGCGGAACTCGCGCGCGCCCTGGTCGATGGCGGCGGCCGGGATGTCGAAGGAAGGGATCACGGCGACGTCGTGGTGACCGTCGAGCCCGGGCTCGGAGACGTCGCCGCCCAGCGTCACCGTGTAACCGTCCGTCACCGCTCCGCGCAACGCGCCGTACCAGGCGTCGAGAGGCAGGTTGAGGTAGTCGGATCTGCGCCGCCAGTTGTCGGGAACGTCCAGCAGGACGAAGGCGCCGAACGGCTCATCCAGCCGCGACACGCAGCTCACGTACTCGTCGGCGTCGAGGCCGACGACCTCGTCCCGAAAGCTCTCGGGTTCGTACTCGCGGCCGCGCCAGGCGAAGCGGCCGGGCGGCGATCCCAGGTGCCGGTCGAGGATCGCCCGCACGGCGGCGAGATTGGTCGGCTCGTCCCAGGTGCCGCTGTCGCGCACCCAGACGAGATAGCCCTTCAGCTCCTGGAGCAGCGGCTCGTGGTCGAATCGGCCGTCCTCCTGCAGGACGCCGCGATACGCCTCGGCGGGCACCAGGCCGTACTTCTCCATGACCTCCAGCGTGCCGTGATCCTGGCTCCCCTCGGCCACCGCGCTGTGGCCGTACTCGCGCAGGAAGCGGCGGGATTTCTCGAGGTACTCGTGGTAGACGATCCACATCTCCGACAGCTTCACCTCGCGGCCGTGTCGGCGCTGGATCTCGGATTCCAGCAGCGAAACCGAGCAGAAGGCCCAGCAGGTGCCCGTGAAGTACTGCGGCAGGGGCGGGGTGTGCCAGGCGGTCGGGAAGATCTCCGGGGACGGCGGCAGATCGAACGCGGAGAGGTCCACCCGCAGCGAGCGCGCCTCGTCCTCGCGGCGCTCGGACTCGGCGGCGTGCCGGGCGTCGGCGGCGGCCTTCAGCGAGTCGCGGATGGCCTGCTGCGTGGCCCGCGCCGCCTCGATCTCCTCGAGGACCGGGTAGCGGTTGGCCGGCCGGTAGACGGGCTGGTCACGGCGCTCCGGTCGCGGTTCGTCTCCGGCGGCGGCGACCCCGCCGGACGCGGCGACGAGTACCGCGCCGATCAGCGCTACGCGATGCAGATGCTGGTTCATGACGGCTCTCCTCGCGGACGGGTTGGGTGCCCAGGACGGTTGCCACCATAGCTGGCGGGAGACGCACTGTCAGGTGGGAAACCGGGCGCCGCCGTGTCTCGGGCGGGGACCGCCGCCGTGTCCGGCGGGGAACGCCGCCGCGTCTCGGGCGGGGACCGCTGCATCGCCGCCGGCGACGAATTGCGGGGCACGGACGGCGACGCCGGCAGGGCAGGCGAGCTCAGATGGTCGGTCCGCGCCGCCCGCGGCGGTGGTCGTCCACCCGTTCCGGATCGTCGCCGTGGACCAGGCGGCGGATCGCATCCTGCCGCAGGAACGCGCGCGGGAAGCCGAGGTCGATCGCGCCGGCCTCGTCCAGGCGGCGCAGCTGGTCGTCGTCCAGCCGCACGTCGAGGCAGCCCAGGTTCTCCCGCAACTGTTCCGCCGTGCGTGCGCCCACGACCGGGATCATCACCCCGGGCCGCTGTCGGACCCAGGTCAGGGCCACGTGAGCCGCGGGACGTTCCAGCTCCCGGGCCACGTCCATGACCGCGCGCACCACCGCGTCCTCGCGTTCGCTCTCGCGCTCGCCCACGCCCTCGCGTCGACTCTCCACGTCCGCTTTCGGGCGGCGCCGGCCCTGTGCGTCGTGGTACTTGCCGGACAGGAAACCCCCGCCCAGGGAACCCCAGGTGGTGACCGCCAGATCGAGCGCCTGCGCCATGGGCAGCAACTCGCGCTCGGCGGTACGCTCGAGGAGGCTGTACTTCAACTGCACCGCGGCGAAGGGGCTCCAGTTTCGCAGCTCGGCCAGCGTGTTCGCGCGGGCGATCCACCAGGCCGGCGCGTCGCTGATCCCCACGTACAGCACCTTGCCCAGGCGCACCTGGTCGTCCAGCGCGCGCATGACCTCCTCGACCGGCGTGAGCGCATCCCAGGCATGCACCCAGAAGACGTCCACGCGGTCGGTCCGCAACCGCCGCAGGCTCGCCTCGAGGGCCTGGACCAGGTTCTTGCGGTGGTTGCCGCAGGCGTTGACGTCGGACGGATCGGTGGCCAGCGTGTACTTGGTGCCGAGCACCCACCGATCGCGCTCGGCGGCGACGAAGCGGCCGACGAACTCCTCGCTGCTGCCGTCGGTATAGCGGTTGGCTGTGTCCAGGAAGTTCCCGCCCGCCTCCCGGAACGCATCGAAGACGGCCCGCGCGGTCGCCTCGTCCACGCCGATGGGCCAGTCGGTGCCGAACGTCATGGTGCCCAGACAGATCTCGCTGACGCGAAGACCGCTGCGGCCGAGCAGCTTGTAGCGCATGTCCTCTCCCCGCAGGTGGCGCGTGAGGGGCCCTCGCTCCGATCTTGCCATGATACAGGGGGGCGGGCCGGGCGCGCCAGGCGTTCGCCTGGAGCCACGCGAGCCGGCGCCCTGCCGCCGAAGGGAGCGATGCGATGACCGAGAGGGTGACCACACGCACCGGCCTGGCGCTCCCGCGCCTGGGACTGGGAACGTGGCGCATGGGGGAGGACCGCAGCCGCCGGCGAAAGGAGCTGGCCGCCCTGCAGCGCGGGCTGGATCTCGGCCTGCTGCTGGTGGACACCGCCGAGATGTACGGCGACGGTGCGGCGGAGGAGCTGGTGGGAGAAGCACTGCGCGGCCGGCGCGACCAGGCGGTGCTGGTCAGCAAGGTCCTGCCGGTAAACGCCTCGCGCGAGGGGACCCGCCGCGCCTGCGAAGCGTCGCTGCGCCGCCTGCAGACCGATCATCTCGACCTTTATCTCCTGCACTGGCCCGGGCCGCACCTGCTCGAGGACACCCTCGCGGCCTTCGCGGATCTGGTGCGGGATGGCAAGATCCGCCACTACGGGGTGAGCAACTTCGACCGGGCCATGATGGAGCGCGCCGAGAGGCTGCCGGGGGGCGAGAGCGTGGCGGTGAACCAGGTGTACTACGGCCTGGGCGAGCGCGGCCCGGAATGGGACCTGCTGCCGTGGTGCCGGGAGCACGGCGTGCCGGTGATGGCATACTCCCCCTTCGACGGCGGCGATCTGCTGCGCCACCCGGTCGTCTGCGCGGTGGCGGAGCGGCGCCGCGCCACACCGGCTCAGGTGGCTCTGGCCTGGCTCCTCGAGCAGGAGGGCGTGGTGACGTTCCCGAAGGCGGGCAGCGTGCAACACGTGGAGGATGATGCCGCCGCTCGCGACCTGAGGCTCGGCGACGACGATCGTCGTGAGCTGGAGACGGCCTTGCCTCCGCCGTCGGGTCCGTCGCCGCTGGCCACGCGCTGAACCCGGGCGGCGCTGACGCCCCGCCGCGACGGAGCTGCGCATCGGCCGGCCCGGCTGGTCAACCGAGCCGGCGGATGATAGATTCGCGACTCGAACGGTTCCCCCACGCACCTCCGCAGTTCCGTGAGGACGGCGACCATGACGAAGTCCAGCGCCCAGGATCCGGACGGCGGCCTGCCGCCCATTCACCTCCACGACACCCTCACCGGTGAACGGCGTCTCCTGGAGACGCTCGAGCCCGGCAAGGTCGGGATCTACTGCTGCGGGCCGACGGTGTACGACATGAGCCACGTGGGACATGCCCGGGCGGCGCTGGCGCCCGACGTGATCGTGCGGTTCCTGCGCCAGCAGGGCTACCGCGTGACGTACGTGCGCAACATCACCGACATCGACGACAAGATCATCGCGCGGAGCGCCCTGGAGGGTCGTCCGGCGGAAGAGGTGGCTCGCCACTACGCCGACGAGTACCGCCGCGACATGGCGGCACTGCTCATGCTGGAGCCCGACGTGGAGCCGCGCGTGAGCGATCACATCCCCATCATCGCGGCCCTGGTGCGGAAGCTGGTCGACCGGGGGCTCGCCTACGCGGTGGACGGGGACGTCTACTTCCGGGTCGAGCGGTTTCCGGCCTATGGCCGGCTGAGCAAGCGCTCGCTCGACGAGATGCGCGAAGGCGCCGGCAGCCGGGTGGAGGTGGACGAGCGCAAGGAGAGTCCGCTCGACTTCGCGCTCTGGAAGGCGGCCCGGCCCGGCGAGCCCGCCTGGGACAGCCCCTGGGGCCGCGGCCGTCCGGGCTGGCATATCGAGTGCTCCGCCATGAGCTCTGCCCATCTCGGCGAGACCTTCGACATCCACGCGGGCGGGCGCGATCTCATCTTCCCGCACCACGAGAACGAGATCGCGCAGAGCCGGGGCGCCCATGGACCGGCGACCTTCGCCCGCTACTGGATCCACAACGGTTTCATCAACTTCGCCGGCGAGAAGATGTCCAAGAGCCTGGGCAACTTCTTCACCATCCGCGAGGTCCTGGAACTCTACTCCGGCGAGGCGCTGCGATACTTCCTGCTGACGGTGCATTACCGCCACGGGCTGAACTTCGAGATCGAGCTCCCGTGCCCGGCCTGCGCGGCCTTGCTGGCCGAGCCGGAGCAGGACGCCGGTCGTTGCGCCGCCTGCGGGCGCGAACTGTCCGCCGACGAACTGCGCCGGCAACTCCGGTTTCCGGGCCTGGAAGAGGCCGACGAGCGGGTGGCGTATGTCTACGCCACCCTGGAGGCGGCCTCGCGTGCAGCCGGCGGGGGGAGCGGTCGAGACACCGGCCGACCCGCCGACCACGAGGTGGCTCCGGCGGTCGCTCAGCTGCTGGCGGGGTTCTGCGAGCCGCTGCGGCAGGACTTCAACACCCCGGCCGCCCTCGGCGCCCTCAGCGAGCCGCTGCGCGAGGTGAACGGGCTGCTCGCCGCGAGCCGGGGCGTGGACCCGGACCTGCGCCGGCGCACCCTGCGCCGCTTCCTCGCCGACATGGCCGTGGTGGCCGAGGTTCTCGGTTGCTTCGGCCAGGATCCGGCCGTCTATCTCGCTGCGCGCCGCGACGCCAGGGCACGGCGGATCGGGCTCGACGTGGTCCGGGTGGAGGCGCTGGTCGCCGAGCGGCTGGCGGCGCGTCGAGCCCGCGATTTCGCCACGGCGGACCGGGTCCGGGCCGAATTGCTGGCGATGGGAGTCACGGTGCAGGACACGTCCGAGGGTACCGCCTGGTCGCTCTGAAGGACCGGGTGCGGCCGCCGGGACGAGAGCGAGATTTCGCGAAAGCCTCTCCGCGATCGAACGATACATCACTCCGGAATCGGTTTGTCCACGGGCCAGGACGCAGTCCGCACCCCGGAGTCGAAGCATGCGGAGAATCCGTCCCCTCGGACCGGTGGGGTTCCTGCTCGCCAGTCTGATTTCCGTCGCGGTCATCGCGCCCGCAGCCGCCCAGCACGCCGCCGAGCGTCAGGTGAAGTTCGACCACCTCACCCTGGCGGACGGCCTCTCGCAAAGCCTCATCAACTGCATCTACCAGGACAGCCGCGGCTTCGTTTGGCTGGGGACGCAGGACGGGCTCAACCGCTTCGACGGCTACCGGATCGTCATCTACAAGACCGATACCGAGGATCCCGCGACGCTCAGCGATCCCAACGTCCTCTGCATCGCGGAGGACCCCGCCGGCGATCTCTGGGTGGGCACCGAGGGGGGCGGCTTCAGCCGCTTCGACCGCAGCACCGAGACCTTCGAGCGCTACCGATTCGACCCGGCGCAGCCCAACTCCCTCGACCACTACCAGGTGCAGGCCATCGACCTGGATTCCGCCGGTCGCATCTGGCTGGGCACCGCCGCGCACGGGCTGCTCTGCTTCGATCCGGTCACGCGCAAGATCACGCCTTACGACCTGGGCGCCGATGCCACGGACGAGGCGATTTCGCCCCTCGCCGACGTGCGCGCGCTGCTGGTGGACGCACAGGGCGTGGTGTGGGCAGGGACCGCAGCGGGATTGCTGCGCATCTCCCCGGCCACCGGGCGCGTGCGACGCTTCCAGTACGATCCCCAGGACCCTCACAGCATCAGCGACGACCGTATCCAGTGCCTGGCGTCCGGCGCGGACGGGAGCCTCTGGGTGGGGACCCAGCAGGGGCTGAACCGCTACAATCCCGACGACGGCACGTTCACGTGGTACCGGCACGCCGCCGCCGACACGTCGTCGCTCTCGTCCGACAACATCTCGTGCCTGCTCGAGGATCCCCGCGGCCTGGTCTGGGTGGGCACCGCCCGCGTGGGACTGAACCTGCTGGATCCCGAGACCGGCCGTAGTCGGCGCTTCCGCTTCCAGTCGCTCGACCCGTTCAGCATCGCCGCCAACGAGGTCTACTCGCTGCACCGGGACCGCACCGGCGTCGTGTGGATCGGCACCGGCAACGGCGTGGACCGGCTCGACACCGAGGCCAAGAAGTTCCTGCACTTCTGCAACCGCCCGGAGAGCCCCGCCAGCCTCAGCCACAACACGGTCTGGGGCATCGTCGAGGACGGCGACGGGCGGGTCTGGGTGGCCACCGAGCGCGGCCTGAACATCTACGACAGCTCCGACTGGACCGTGCAGACCCTCTACGCGGATCGCAACGACCCGGCGCACCCGTACTTCGATGCCCACACCGCCATCTTCAACGACAGCCGGGGCAACGTCTGGCTCGGCTCGCGGGACGGCAACCTCGACTGCTGGCAACCGGACCAGGAGCGGTTCCGGCACTTCGATCCGCGGCCGCAGGACCCCCAGGGCCCCGCCAGCAATCGCATCTACTGCTTCACCGAGGACGACGAGGGCCGCATCTACCTGGGATCGCTCGACGGGCTGGAGATCTACGACCCCGGCCGCGACGAGTTCGCCGCCGTGCGCTCCGCGCCGGCGCGCGCGGGGGGCCTGCGCGCCGGGCCGGTGAAGGCGCTCTTCGTGGACAGTCAGGACCGCCTGTGGGTGGGAACCTGGGGTACGGGCGCGGGCATGCAGACGGAACCCGGGGCCCCGTTCCACTACTTCAGCCACGAGCCCCAGCGCGCCACGAGCCTCAGCAGCAACATCGTGCTCTGCTTCTTCGAGGACAGCCGGGGCCGCATCTGGGTGGGCACGGCGTCGGGTCTGAACCTGCTGGATCTCGAGACGGGGGAGTGCGTCCGCATCACCGAGAAGAACGGGCTGCCGAACAACACCATCTACGGCGTGCACGAGGATCGTGCCGGCTGGTTCTGGATCAGCACCAACAACGGACTCTGCCGCTACCATCCCGATACCGGGGTGGTCCATACCTACTCCGAGCCCGACGGCATCCAGAGCAACGAGTTCAACATGGGAGCCCACTTCCTGGGCGCCAGCGGCCGGATGTACTTCGGCGGCATCAACGGATTCAACGTCTTCTATCCCGACAGCATCCGGCACAATCCGTACGTGCCCCAGGTGGTCGTCACCGATTTCCGCATCTTCAACAAGCCGGTGCCGGTCGGGCCGGGCGCGGACGGTCGCACCTTGCTGTCGCGAGCGATCAGCGAGACCGGCCGGATCGAGCTGTCGCACACCGATCACGTGATCTCGTTCGAGTTCGCGGCGCTGCACTTCGCCTCGCCGGACAAGAACCGCTTCGCCTACATCCTGGAGGGGTTCGAATCGGAGTGGAACGAGGTCGGGCACCGGCGTCACGCCAACTACACCAACCTGCCGCCGGGCGAGTACGTCTTCCGGGTTCGAGGCACGAACAACGACGGCATCTGGAGCCACGACGGAGCCGCCATCACGATCGTGGTTCGCCCTCCCTTCTGGCGCAAGCCGTGGTTCATCACCCTCGCGGTGGCCATGGTGGTGGGTCTCACGTACGGCGTGCACCGCTACCGCATGCGCCTGCTGGACATCAAGACCAAGGTGCTGGAACGCATGGTCGCGGAGCGCACCGGTGACCTGACGCGGGCCAACCGCCACCTGCAGCAGGAGATCTCCGAGCGGATGCGCGTGGAGGAGGAGCTGCGCGGCGCCAAGGAGACGGCGGAGGCCGCCACCCGGGCCAAGAGCGAGTTCCTCGCCAACATGAGCCACGAGATCCGCACGCCCATGAACGGCGTCCTGGGGATGACCTCCGTCCTCCTGGACATGAACCTGACCGCTGAGCAGCGCGACTACTGCGAGATGATCCACTCCAGCGCCAACAGCCTGCTGGTGGTCATCAACGATATCCTGGACTTCTCGAAGATCGAGGCCGGCAAGCTGGAGATCGAGACCATCGAGTTCAGCCCCCGCGAGGTCGCCGACGAGGTGGCCGAGATGCTGGCCATGCGGGCCCAGGAGAAGGGGCTCGTGTACGTGAACTGGTTCGACCGCCTGGTTCCCGACCGGCTGCTCGGCGATCCGAGCCGCCTGCGGCAGATCCTGGTCAACCTGGTGAACAACGCGGTCAAGTTCACGGAGGCGGGAAGCGTGGAAGTGCGGGTGAGCATGCTCGAATGCCGCCGCGCCTGGGTGCGCCTGCGCCTGGACGTGGTGGATACCGGCGTGGGCATCCCCCGCGACCGGCTCGACCGCATCTTCGCCTCGTTCACGCAGGTGGACGCCTCCACCACGCGCCGGTACGGCGGCACGGGGCTGGGCCTCGCCATCGTGAAGCAGCTCGTGGGCTTGATGGAGGGCAGCATCAGCGTGGAGAGCCGGCTCGGCGAGGGCACCACTTTCACCGTGAACCTGGAGTTCGGCGCCCCCCAGGGCGGGGCGGCTACGCCTGCCCGGCCGCTCGGCGGCGAGCGAGCCCTGGTCGTCCACGGGCACGAACCCACTCGCGCCGCCATGTGCGAGCAACTCGCCTACGCAGGATACTCCAGTTCCGCGGTGGAATCGGCCACCGAGGCGGAGGGACTGCTCGCGGAGGCGGCCGGGGGCTCGGCGCCGTTCCGCATCCTGCTGCTGCAGGCAGCGGGTCCGGAGTGCGACGCCACCGAGGTCGGACCCCGGCTCGCGGCGGACCCCCGCTATCGCGACCTGGTCCGCGTGGTGGTGGGCGACCTGGCCGGTCACGCCTGCATGGGGAATCCGGCCGACCACGGCTTCTCCGCGTTCCTCGGCTATCCCTGCAGCCATCGCAAGCTGACGACGGTGATCGCGGAAGCCGGCTCGAGATCCGTCGCTCCGCCCGACGTCGCGACCGACGGCGTCACTGCCGACCCCTTTGCGAGCATCGACGTGACGCCGGGGCCGGTGTCGGGGGGCGACCCGGATCCGGAATGGCTCGCTCCGGTGACGGACGCGACGGCGCCCGGTGCGCGGGTTCGAGGCGATTCCGGCCACGGGGCCCGCGGTAGCGATCACGGAGAGTCCGGAGCATCCGGAGATCCCGGCGCGCCCCGGATGGACACCGGTGACGAGACGGCGGGGGCGGCGTCCGCAGGCCCGCCGACCGCGAGCCCGTCCGCCGGGCCGGCGATCGCGGAGACGGCGGCCACAGGGACGGCCGCCACTGCGCCGGCAGGGCACATCCTGCTGGCCGAGGACAACCCGGTGAACCAGAAGGTCGCCTGCCTGATGCTGAAGAAGCTCGGCTACGAGGTGGACGTGGTGGCCAACGGGCGCGAGGCGATCGCCGCGCTGTGCGCGAACGACTACGACGCCGTGCTCATGGACGTCCAGATGCCCGAGATGGATGGCCTGGAGGCCACGCGACGCATCCGCTCGGGCGCCGACCCCGTCCGCGATCCCACCATCCCCATCGTGGCGCTGACGGCGCATGCCATGAAGGAGGATCGCGACCGCAGTCTCGCCGCGGGCATGGACGACCACGCCTCCAAACCGATCAGCACGACGGCGATCAAGAAGATCCTCGCGCGTCATGCGACACGGCAGCCGCAGCCTGAGCCGGTCGCCTAGCCCGCAGCAATGGCCACCTGCGGCGGTCGCAGTTACCCTTCCGTGTTGACCTCGAAGGGTCACCCGGACCCCGACCATGCGAGGAGTCGGCATGCCCAGTCCCGTCCATCCGGACCGGGTGCGACCGCTGAACGCGGCGGCGCCGGGGCCGGGGCCGGTCCTGTACTGGATGCGACGCGATCAGCGGGCGCGTGACAACGACGCCCTGCGCCGCGCCTGGGAGCTGGCCGCGGAGCAGGGCGCGCCGCTGGGGGTCTGCTTCGCCCTGGGCCCCGACTGCCTGGGCGTCTCGCGGCGGCACGACCGCTTCCTGCTGAACGGGCTCGCCGGATGCGCCCGCGAGCTCGCGGGCCAGGGCATCCCGTTCTTCCTGCTCACGGGCGATCCGGGCGCGGAGGTGCCCGCCCTGGCGGCGCGGGTGGGCGCGGGCGCCGTGGTGGCGGACTACTCGCCCTTGCGGCCGATCCGCCGCTGGAGCGAGGCCGCTGCGCACCGGCTGGACGTCCTCTGCGAGGAGGTCGACGCGCACAACGTGGTGCCGGTCTGGCGGGCTTCGGACCGGCGAGAATACGCCGCCCGCACCCTGCGACCGAAGCTGCGCCGGCTTCTGCCCGCGTTCCTCACGGAGCCGGTCGGAGCGCCGCTCCCGGCGCCTGCCCCGTGGCCGGCTGCGGCGGCCGCACCCGATCCTGGCGCGGTGTCCAGCGTCTCCCGGGCGGCGGCGGATGGCCGGGACCACGACGTCTTCCCACCGGGAGAGGGACCTGCCGGGGCGGCCCTGGCCGCGTTCCTCCGCGAGCGCCTCGAGGGTTACGACCGGGGCCGGAACGATGCCGCGTGGCAGGGGCAGTCGGATCTCTCACCCTATCTCCGCTTCGGACAGCTCGCACCGCGCCGGGCGGCGTGGGAGGCGCAGCGGGCCGCGGCGCCGGCCGCCGACCGCGACGCCTTCCTGGAAGAGCTGATCGTGCGGCGTGAACTGGCCGACAACTTCTGCCATCACGAGCCGCGTTACGATACATGGGAGGCGCTGCCGGAGTGGGGCCGGCGTACCCTGGACGAGCACGCCGACGATCCGCGCGAACACGTCTACGATCTGGGCTCTCTGGAGGCGGCCGCCACGCACGACCCGCTCTGGAACGCGGCGCAGCAGGAGCTGCTGGTTCGTGGCAAGATGCACGGGTACTTGCGGATGTACTGGGCCAAGATGATCCTGGCCTGGTCGCCTGATCCCGAGGCGGCGCTGCAGGCGGCCATCACCCTCAACGACCGGTACGAGTTGGATGGGCGCGACCCGAATGGATACGTGGGCTGCGCGTGGAGCGTCGGTGGGCTGCACGATCGGCCCTGGCCCGAGCGGCCCGTGTTCGGGAAGGTGCGGGCGATGAGCGCGAACGGCTGCAGGCGCAAGTTCCGCGTGGACCGTTACATCGAGCGGGTACAGGAGCTGGCGCGGGAGGCGGACGGATGACGGAGACAGGAGAGCGACGAGATCCCCGGGCCGCGCCGGAGCCTCCGCTGCCCCTGCGGGTGGGTGTGAGCACGTGCCTGCTGGGGCGGGAGGTGCGCTACAACGGCGGCCACAAGCTCGACCATTACGTGACCGACCTGCTCGGGCGCTACTTCGAGTTCGTGCCGGTCTGTCCCGAGCTCGAGGTGGGGATGGGAGTGCCGCGGGAGGCGGTCAGGCTGGTGGGCGACCCGCACGACCCCTCGCGCGTCCGCATGGTCGGCACCGGTTCGGGAGACGACTGGACCGAGCGCATGGAAGCATACAGCCGCCGCCGCGTGGAACAGTTGCAGCGTCTCGAGCTGAGCGGGTACATCCTGAAGAACCGCTCGCCGAGTTGCGGCATGGAGCGCGTGAAGGTCTACTCCGCCGAAGGGATGCCCCTGAAGCAGGGGCGCGGGCTCTTCGCGGCGGCGCTGCTGGAGATGATGCCGCACTTGCCGGTGGAGGAGGAGGGCCGCCTGAACGACCCCGCCCTGCGCGAGAACTTCGTGGTGCGGGTCTTCGCCTATCATCGCCTGCAGGCGCTCTTTCGCGGCCGCTTCCGGCGCGGCGAGGTGGTGGCGTTCCACGCCGCCGAGAAGTACCTGCTGCTCGCCCACAGCCCCGAGCATTACCAGGAACTCGGGCGTCTCGTGGCGGCCGTCAAGGACCACGAGCCGGCCGAGTTCCGGCGTCTGTACAGCGAACTCTACATGTCCGCCCTGGCCCAGCATGCCACGGTGCCGAAGAACGTCAACGTCATGCAGCACATCCTGGGCTACCTGCGCGAGCACCTCGACGCTGCCGAGCGCCGGCAGATCCTCGCCGTGGTGGAGGACTACCGCGCCCAGCTCGTCCCGCTGATCGTGCCGCTCACCCTGATCCATCATTATCTCGAGTTGCACGACGTGGGCTACGTCCTCGATCAGGTCTACCTGCGGCCCTCGCCGAAGGAACTGATGCTGCGCAATCACGTTTAGCCTGCCGGCGCGTCGCCGCGGGGCCGGGTCCGGGGTTCGGGTTGTCCTCCGGGGCCGCTGCGGCTTATCCTTGAAGCGGACCCGCAACGCCACCCCGCTGCGAGAGGATCCCCCATGCGACCCGAGTGGCCGGCCCGGCGCCGCCCAGTCGTCCTGTTTCTGCTGGCGCTCCTGGCGGGAGCGCCGGCCCTCTGCGACGTCGCCCAGGGCCAGCCGATCGCCCGCGACCGCGCGGGCGTCGAGCGGCGGACCTCCGCCGCGCCCGGACTGCCTGCAGACCTGGCCCGGCCGGCGGCGGACCGGTGGACGGTTCAGCCGCTGGGCCAGGTGCCGCAGCGGGCGCTGGCGCTTCCCGACCGGGCGGCACTCGCCGCCGAGGATGCGCGGCGCGAGGCCGCCGGCGAACCCTACCGCTTCGCGGTCCCCGAGACCGTGGCCATCAGTCCCGCCGATCAGGGCGCCTGGGAGTGGCTCGGACCCGACCGTCGGCTGTGGAGGTTGCGGGTCGGCTGTCCGGGCAGCGAAAGTCTGAACCTGGGGTTCCGGCGCTTCCACCTGCCCTGGGGTGCGGTGCTGAGGATCTACCCGGCCGACGGCGAGGGGATCGTCCAGGCCTACACCGCGGACGACAACGAGGCCCACGGCGAGCTGTGGACTCCGGTCGTCCTGGGCGACGAACTGGTGGTGGAGCTGGAGGTGGACGCCGGCGTGGCGCATCTCGTGGAGCTGGAGCTGGCGTCCGTCGGCCGCGGCTACCGTTTCTTCACCAGGGCCGCTCGCGGCGGCGGGGAGGTCGACGGGGACAAGTCGGGTGCCTGCAACGTCGACGTGGCATGTCCCGAAGGTGACCCCTGGCGGACTCACATCCGCAGCGTGGCCGTGTACTCCCGCGGCGGCTCGACGGTGTGCACGGGATTCCTGGTGAACAACACGGCCCAGGACGCCACGCCGTACTTCCTGACGGCCTATCACTGTGCCATCGACGAGGTGACCGCGCCGAGCATGGTGGTGTACTGGAACTTCGAGCGCGCCGAGTGCGGCGGCGTCGCGCCCGGCAGCCTGGGCCAGTACCAGACCGGTGCCGACCTGCGGGCGCGAAGCCTCCGGACGGACTTCACGCTGGTGGAACTCGACGATCCGCCGCGGCCCGAGTTCGCCGTCAGCTACGCCGGCTGGGATCGGAGCGCTCAGGATCCGTCATCGTCCGTGGCCATCCACCATCCGAACACGGACGAGAAGGCCATCAGCTTCGATCACGACCCCGCGACCACCACCTCCTACCTGGACGACCTCTCGCCCGGCGATGGCAGCCACATCCGGGTGGGGAACTGGGAGATCGGCACCACCGAGCGCGGTTCCAGCGGCTCGCCGCTCTTCGACCAGAACGGCCGCGTGGTCGGGCAGCTCCACGGCGGATACGCCGCCTGCGGCAACGTCCTTCCGGACTGGTACGGCCGCCTGTCGGTCTCCTGGGATGGAGGCGGTGCACCGGGCGCGCGTCTGCGCGACTGGCTCGACCCGCTGGACCTGGGCGTGTTCACGCTCGACCTGTTGGACCCGATGGGCCTGTCGGTGCAGCCGGGCGGGGTCCTGATCGCAGCCGGCGATCCCGGCGGACCCTTCACCCCCGCGAGCTTCGAGTACACGGTCAGCAACGGCACCTCGGTGCTGCTGCAGTACAGCGTCACCGCCGATGTGGAGTGGTTGACGGTGACTGGCGGCAGCGGGGTGGTCCCGCCCGGCGAGACGGTCACGGTCACGGTGGCGCTCGCTGCCGGCGCCGCCGACCAGCCGCCGGGGCTCTACCGGGGGCGCCTGCGCTTCGTGAACCTCACCGACGGTACCGGCGACACGTCCCGAGCGGTGGAACTGCAGGTGGGGCCGCTGGAGGCTGAGCATGTCTTCGATCTCGAGACCGATCCGGGGTGGCTCCGCGACCCGGGCTGGGAGTTCGGGGTTCCCCAGGGCGAGGGCGGCGAGTTCGGTCCTCCCGATCCCACGAGCGGGCACACGGGAGAGAATGTGCTGGGATTCAACCTGGCCGGCGACTACGACAACGGCATGCCGGCGCGCCACCTCACCACCACGGCCCTGAATTGCCGCGGACTCTCGGGTGTGCAGCTGCGCTTCCAGCGCTGGCTGGGCGTGGGCTTGCCCCCCGACCAGGCCGCGGTGGCCGTGAGTGTCGACGGCATCCGCTTCACCCCGATCTGGCAGAACACGGTGCAGATCACCGACGGCACGTGGGTTCCGGTGAGCCTGGACATCTCGGCGGTGGCCGACGATCAGCCGCGCGTGTTCGTCCGCTGGACCATGGGGCCCACCGACTCCTTCGGTCGCTACTGCGGCTGGAACATCGACGACGTGGAGATCGTGGCCTTCGGCGAGGTGGAGCCCGTCGGCCCGGAGGTTCCCGGCGCAGCGCCGCGCATCACGGCCGCGGCGCCCAACCCGTTCCTGCCCGGCGACAGCGGCGCGCAGGTGGTGGCCTTCGTCGTGCCCGCCGCGGGCCAGGTGCGGCTCGGCCTGTTCGATGTCCGCGGGCGCCTGGTGCGTGATCTGATGCGCGACGAGATGCCGCCGGGGCCGGTCACCCGGTCATGGGACGGCCTGGACGGCGGTGGCCGGCGCGTGGCGGCCGGTGTCTACATCTGGCGCCTGGAGGGGCCGGGCGGGGTGGACCACCGCAAGGTCACGCTGATGCGGTGACGGGGGACGGCTGCCAGCGGACAGTTGCTCCCGGGGCCGCCTGCCGCCCTGCCGCAGCGCATCATCGCGCCCACGAGACGGGGCCGGCCTGCAGCAGCGTGCAGACCGGCCCCGTCGTTCGTCTCCGAGGCCTGGCGTCAAGCTCGGGGCGGCTCGCGGCTCGGCTCCGTCTCGAGTCCCATCGCCCGCCACAGCCGTCCGGCCGCCTCCTGCAGCACGTCCGGGTCCACCGGCGGAGCGTCGCCACTGTGGTACACGCGCCGGCCGCCCACGTACACGGAGTCGATGTCCCAGGGATGGAAATCGTAGAGCAGGTGGTTCATCCAGGTGCGGGAGGTCAGCGGCGTCTTCTGGAACTGGTCGAGCACCACCAGGTCGGCCGGGGCGCCGGTGTCGAGGCTGCCGTAGGGTTCCTCGAACACCTCGCGGGCGAGCCGGTATCCTCCCAGCCAGAAGCGAGCGGCACCCGGGATGTTCAGCGGACCGCGGCCACCCTCGTTGCCGCGGAAGTAGGTCGTGCGCACCTCGCCCCACATGTTGTCGTCCAGACCGTCGGTGCCGAGGGCGCAGCGCGAGGGGAAGCGGTCCACCGGCGCGCGACCCACGCCGCTGTTCATGTTCGAGCGGCCGCAATGCACCAGCCAGGCCCGGCGTTCCTCGAGGGTCTGCATGTCGAGCGGCGTGAGATCCACGCCATGGACGAAGATGCTGCGCGGACGCACGAGACCGAAGCCCACGAGCCGGTCCAGCGGGTCCTTCCAGCCCCGCTCCTGGCTGATCTCGCGGTCAGTCGAACCCTCGGCCAGGTGCATGTGCACGCCGGCGTTTTGACGCTGGCAGATGCCTGCGAGCAGCTCCAGCGTCCGCTCCTCCAGCGTGAAGCTGGCGTGGGCGCCCACCATGCCCTTGAAGCGCGGGAGCCCGGACTGCGGTTTGTCGCGCAGTTTCTGCAGGTAGCGCTCGTTCTCCTCGAGCATGATGTCGCGCAGACCCTTGCCGCCGCGGTCGGTCACCTCGTAGCAGAGACACCCGCGCAGCCCCACGGTCGCGATGCCCTGTTCCACGCGGTCCAGCGAGTCCTTCACGCAGGAGAGGCTGCTGTGGTGGTCGAAGAGCAGCGTGGTCCCGCAACGCACCGCGTCCCAGGCGCCGGCCGCCGCGCTCAGGTAGATGGTCTCGGCGTCGAGGGCGCGGTCCAGCGGCCACCAGATCTCCGCCAGCACGTCGGTGAAGGAATGCGGCGGGTCGTCCGGCAGGGGCATGCCGGAGGCGAGGGCGCTGAAGAGGTGCGTGTGGGCGTTGATGTTGCCCGGCAGCACGACGGCACCGCGGAGATCCACCACGTGCTCGCCCTCGGCCGGCGCCAGGTCGGGACCGCGTTCGGCGATGCGTCCGTCCGCCATCCGGAGGTCCACCGCCTCCACCCGTGGCGCAGGGTCCGCCGCCAGCTCCAGGGGGTAGTAGTCGAGCACCTTGCCGTTCTTCAGCAGCAGGCGCGGGGCGTCCTTGTCGCTCGCGCGCGCGGTGGCCTTGCTATCGCTCAAGGGGGTCCTCCCGCTGCGGGGTTGCCGACAACCGGATCCGGTCGCGGCTAACGTAACACACGGATCGGTCGAGGGAAAATGGAGCGCTAGCTCGGCGCACGATCGCCGGCCGGGAGCCAGAGACTCGCCCGGGTGCCTGATCCGGGCACGCTCGCGAACTGCAGCTCCCCGCCGAGCAGGTCGGCGCGTTCCTTGAGGCTCAGCAGACCATAGCCGCCGGCCGCGCGTCCGCGCAGCGCCTGCTCCGGATCGCAGCCCCGGCCTTCGTCCTCGACGCTGATGCCGACCTTCTCGGCGCCGTCGCTGAACAGCGTGACCGTCGCCCGCTTCGACCCGGAGTGCTTGACGGCGTTGAAGACGAACTCTCGTGCTGCCCGGAAGAGGAATACCTTCTCGTCCTGCGCGATCAGCGACTCGACCCGCGGATCGGCCGCGATCTCGAGCTCCAGCAGGTGGGTTTCGCGGGTCGTGCGCTGGAGCCACTCCAGACCGGCGACGAGGCCGGCAGAGTAGACGATGGGCGGGGAGAGCTCGACCGTCAACGAGCGCGAGGCCTCGATCGACTGTTCCACCAGGTCGGTGATCTCCCGGAAGCTCTGCTGGCAGCCCGCGTCCTCCGTCCGTTCGGTGGCCCGACGCGACCGCATGACGGCAGCGACGAGCAGTTGCTGGAGGTGATCGTGCAGGACCTGGGCGAGGCGGTGGCGCTCCCGCTCCTCGGCCCCGGCCAGCTGGGCGGCCATCTTCTGCAGCTGGAGAGCGCGGTCGCGGGCCTCGGCGGTGCGCTGCGCAACGCGCTGCTCGAGCGTCTCGTTGAGGGCTCGCAACTCCTCCTCACGGAGCCGCAGATCGCGGAAGAGCAGGTCGAAGGGCCGGAGGAGCCCGGTTTCGACGATCGCCTTGTAGAGCAGGAAGAAGGCCAGGAGCTTCAGGCAGTGGCCAACGAAGTTCCAGGTGGCGTAGGGATCGTCGTAGAGCGTGAAGGCCAGTTCCTGGATGATCGTCACGCCCATGGCGGCGATCAGCAGGATGAGGACGCCGGGTTCGAACGCTTGCCGCCGGCGCCAGAGCGCCGCCATGGCGACCAGGATGAGCCCACAGATGACGTACTCGCTGACGACCTTGAAGGCCGTCAGGCCCTGGCCGTCGACGTAGGCGGTCGGGAACACGCGCCAGACCAGGATCGTCGCCAGCGCCAGCGCCAGGATGGCCGCGAAGGCGAGCGCCAGCACTCCGGTCCGGACCCGCCGGCCGACGAGGAAGGGGGCGATCAGGAACGATCCCGCGGTGACGTACCGCGCCGCGAGCCACAGCTGGGTGGCGGGATCGGCGCTCGTCGTGGCAAAGACGCCCATGCCGGTGTAGGCGAGGGTGTGGACGAGGTCGAGACCACCCACCGTGAGGAGCGCTGCGCCGAGAAAAAGGAGGAAACTGTCCTCCTGGTAGCGCCGCGCGTTCCAGGCCACCACGAAGGCGCTGCCGGCGACGACGACGCTGGTGAGTTCGACCAGGCTGTGGAAGAGGAGATAACTGTGGTTCTTGGCCCAGATCAGCCCCAGGAGCAGGACGGCGGCCACCGCCGCGCCCCGCAGGCTGGGGACCAGACGCCGGACCGCCGACCACAGCGTCGGGTCGGCGCCGGCGGGTCGCGGGGAACCTGGCTCGTGCGTCTCTCGTACGATCATGCCGCGCTTCTCTCCGACCCCCGGTCGCCGGGGGAGATCGCAGTCCGTCGCCAGCTCGGCCAGAGTCCCGGCAGAAACACGATCTGCAGGACGCCGGCTTCGAAGGAAGCCGGCGTCCCGCACCGAGAGCCTCGCCGCCGCCTCAGCTCTGCGGCGGCACCAGGTCGTCGCGGCTCTTGAAGATGTTGTTCACCACGTACTCGCTCACGACCCAGACGGTGTCCTCGCCCTCCACCTGCGCGTAGACGCCGGCCGTGGCTCCCTCGGCGGCCTCGCGGCGATCGCCGAAGGCGAGGGTGACCGTGCGTCCGCCGGTCAACTCGACGACCGCGCGGCGCTCTGGCTCTGCCAGGCCGTAGGTGGCGAGGTCGGCATCCGGATCGGCCACGTCGGATGCCCGCACCGAGGTGACGGCGCCGAGCACGGCATCCGCCCTGGTCTTGGCCGCCGGTTCGCTGCGGGGTTCGGCCAGGCGCCATTCCCAGACGCCGCGTCCGGGTTCGCCGGGAGCGAATCCGACGCCGTCGGTTGCCGCGTCTCCGGCAGCAGCGTCGCCGGCGACCGCCGCGGGCTCGGCGAACTCCTTGCGGAGCTTCACGGTGCCGTCGGGGGTGTACAGCGCGATGGCGTCCACCTCCTGGCGGTCCAGTTGCTGCAATTGCAGATCCAGGAACTGGCGAGATTGCGGCGCCTGCGGCTCCGCACCGTGGATGCCGAGATTGGCGAGCACCGGCCTGCTGGCCAGGTACACCCGGTCGTCGCCGGGCCGGCGCACGAAATTGCCCACCGCGCGTTCCGGCTTGCGCCCCACCTCGATCGCGAACACCTCCTGGCCCTGCGGGTCGCGACCGGTGATACGGACGGTCGTCGAGTCGGTGAAGCCATAATCCGCCAGCACGGCCGGGCTGTCGGAGCGGAACTCGCCGCCGAGCCCCGACAGACCGTCGAGCAGCGAATCGATCCGCTGCTCGCTGGCGCGGCTGTCCCAGGCGGTGGCCACGACCCAGCCGTCCGGGTGGCGCTCGAGCACCAGCGCCTCCTCGTCGTCACCGAAACCCACCACCACCGAGCCGAGATCCTCGGCGGTCAGGTCCTCCGGGAGCAGCGTGTCCACGCCGGCGCGGTTCACCGACCGGTCGTGGTCGCGATCCAGCACCAGCCGCACGCCCAGCAGCGCCAGGAGCACGACGGCGAGGATGATCAGGTTGCGCGTCTTCAGCACGGTCGTCCTCCTTTCCTCAGACCGCAGGGGCGCGTCGCAGGCGAGCCCGGTAACGGGTGGCCTCCCGGCGACGCAGGGTGGAGCGGGTGATGCCGAAGGCCGCCACCAGGACCGGCACCAGGAGTACGGCCAGGAAGCGCCAGAGGAGCTTCTCGCCCGCCGACACCTGCTCGACGAACCGGCGGGTCAGCGTCCTGGAGCGGATGGAGAGCAGTTCCTCGGCGCCGGCCAGGTAATCCACCGAATTGGCCAGCAGAAGAGCATTCTGGGCGCCCTGGATCACGTTGTCATCGAACATCTTGCCGCAGCCCACGACGATCAGGCGGCTGGGGCGCGGGTCGAGTGGCGTGGCGACGACCGGCCCCTGGGTCGCGGTCGCCGCCGTGTCCTCGGCGGCGTCGACCGGCCACGCGGGCACCTCGCCGGCGAAGGTGTCGGGGAACTGTCCTTCCACCATGACGGCCAGGGGTGCCGGACCGGTCATCGTGTGCTGGCCGGGATCGAACATGGACGCCGTCATCTGGCCGGGCTGGAACTCCACCCGCCAGCTCTCGTCGCTGCTCGTCATCAGCGTGGTCGCCGCGAGCGCGTTCTCGGCCAGTCGCGCCCGGTCCACCTCCACCGGTGTGCCCCAGAGGTAGAGCAGCGAGCCGAGATGGCTGGTGACCGCGACATCGCTCATGTTGTCGCCGGTCACCAGGATCTGGATCGGCGCCTGGACCGGCTCGCGGGTCTGCATGCGCAGCCCGCCGAGGTTCACCTCGCGAGGCAGTTCCAGGACCTGCATGGACTGGTCCATGAAGTGATCCTGCACGACGCTCACGCCGAGTCCGGCGAGCAGATCCTCGAGCCCGGTGGTGTTCTCGACGGCCGAGATGCTCCAGCCACCGCGTGGTGCCGGCGAGTAGTTGTAGGTGTGGGCCTGGACGGCCATCAGCGTGGGGATGCCGTTGCTCAGCGCGCGGTTGATCTCGAATGCCTGCCGTTCCCCGAGCCGGCGCGGGTTGAGTACCAGCAGCAGGTCGGCGTCCGCGGGAATGGGCGAGTCCTCGGTCAGCTCGATGCGCGTCGCCTCGTAGTGCTGCTGCTCGAGCAGCTCGGCGATGCGCGCGTACTCGTCCGTGGGCTGCGGCGGCTGCATGCCCTGCTGCAGGTACATCATGGCGACCTGGGGATCGACCTCGGTGAGCGGCGCGAAGACCGCCACCTTCGGCACGTTCTCCCGGGTGAGCCGGTACACCGGCCCCACCACCAGCGACTCCAGCGCGCCCAGGGTATAGGGGAGGATCTGCGGGATCACCTCCTCCGGATGGTCCTTGTACGCGATCGTCAGCGCGCTCCAGATGAGCTTCACGCCGAACTCGTCCTTGTCCACCGATTGCACCTGGAAGGGGCGGATGCCCTTCTGCATCAGCCGATCCTGCAGCTCCTCGTCGTCCTGGGGATTCAGCACGCCGAACTGGAGCATGCCGTCCGACACGCGCTCGAAGTTCGCGAGCTGCTCGGTGATGTCCCGCTCCAGGTTCTTCAGCTCGGTCGGCATCCTGCTCTCGGGCGTGATGTAGAGCTGCACCTGGATGGGCACCGCGAGCTCGCCCAGCACCTGCGCCGCGGCCGGCGACATCGTGAAGCGCTTCTCGCTGGTCAGGTCCAGGCGGGCGCCGCGCAGGTCGCTGGTCACGGAGATGGCCAGTCCGGCGATCCCGGCCAGCAGCACCGCCGCCACCGTGAAGGTGATCCGGAAGTTGCGTCGCTTGCCGCTCATCAGTACTTCCTCCCTTCCAGCCAGAGGCTGTTGAGCGCGAGGAAGACGGCGCTCAGGGCCACGAAGTAGGTGAGGTCGCCCAGGGCCACCAGACCGTCGAGCATGGGCTGGTAGTGCGCGGAGAGGCCGAGGAACCGCTGCAGGAGCGTACCCAGCCCGTCACGCCAGCCGTCGAAGAAGGTGGCCACGAAGGGGTAGCCGAACAGGTTCATGGCCAGGCACGCCATCACGCCCAGGATGAGGGCGGAGATCTGGTCGTGCATGAGGCCGCTGATGAAGATGCCCACGCTCAGGTAGACGGCCCCCAGCAGGATGGCGCCCAGATAGCCGCTGAAGATCATCCCGTTGTCCGGGTTGCCGAGCACGTTGAGCATGATCGGCAGCGGCAGGGTTCCCGCCAGCGCGACCAGGTAGAAGGCCAGCGCAGCGAAGTACTTGCCGAGCATCACCTCGCTGGCGCGCATGGGCATGGTCATGAGCATCTCGAACGTGCCGCGCCGCTTGTCCTCGGCCCACAGCCGCATGGAGATGCCGGGAATGAAGAAGCAAAGCAGCAAGGGCAGGTTGCCGAAGTAGGGCCGCAGGTCGGCCTCGCGGGCGAGGAAGAACGGCATCATGAACAGCCCGGTCGTCAGCAACAGGAAGACGATCAGGAAGATGTACGCGATGGGGCTGTTGAAGTAGGAGAGGAACTCCCGGCGGAAGATCACGCTCACGTTACGCATGCTGCACCACCTCCGACTCGGGGCGCTGCGCCGGCTGCCGATCGGAGCGGCGGGTCAGGGCGATGAAGGTGTCCTCGAGGCTGAAGTGCCGCTCGTGGAGTTCGCGCAGCGACCAGCCGCGCTCGAGCGCCAGGGCGGCTGCGGCGCCGGCGATGTCGCTCTCGAAGCCGCCGCGTAGCTGGAACCGGGCCAGCCCGGGAGCGCTGTCCAGGCGGACGACAGCTTTCACTCCCGGCAGCGCGGCCAGCTCGGCCTCCAGCTGCTGCTGGTCGCCGCCGGCCACGGTCACGAACACGCGGTTGTCGCCCATCGCCTGGCGCGTGAGGTCGCCCACGAGCCCGTCCGCGATGATGCGCCCCTCGTGGATGATGACCACGCGGTCGGTGACCGGCTGCACCTCCTGCAGGATGTGCGTGGAGAAGATGATGGTCTTCTGTCCGGCCAGGCTCTTGATGAGGTCGCGGATCTCGATGATCTGCAGCGGATCCAGGCCGGAGGTGGGCTCGTCCAGGATCAGGATGTCGGGGTCGTGGATCAGCGCCTGGGCCAGACCGGTGCGCTGACGGAATCCCTTCGACAGCTCCTGGATGGGCCGCTTCAGCTCCGTGCGCAGTCCGCAGGCGTCCACACACCACTCGAGGCGGTCGCGCAGCCGGTTTCCGGAGAGGCCTCGCGCCTCGCCCACGAAGCGCAGGTACTCGTCGACGTTCATGTCCAGGTAGAGGGGGACGTTCTCCGGGAGGTAGCCGATCCGTCCCCTGACGGCGAGCGGCTGCTCGCCGACGTCCAGGCCGCCCACCACCACCCGGCCGGCATCAGGCGCCAGGAACGAGGTGATGATCTTCATGGTCGTGCTCTTGCCGGCTCCGTTCGGGCCGAGGAAGCCGAGCACCTCTCCCTTCCCCAGCTGGAAGCAGATGCTGTCGAGCGCGACCGTGGTCCCGAATCGCTTGCTCACGTCGCGTACTTCGATCATCTCCGGGTCTCCTCGCAAGGCCATCTGGTGAACGTGGAATGCTTGCTGGCGATGATTGACGCAGCCACCGGCAGACGGAGCCGCTGGCCGCCCGGCCCGCCATAGTAGCCGGGCAGACCCTCCAACGGCAACAATGGAGTCGAGTTCCCGGATATGGCGGGGGTCGGGGAGGAGCTGCGGCCCGGGGATCCGAGCCCCGGAAGGCGGCGCGCGCGCGGTCAGCCCAGTTCGAAGACGTAGCCGAGACCGGCCAGCTGCAGCAACTCGCGCACCTGCGAGGAGAGGTTCACCAGTTCCAGCCCCGGGGCACCCTGGTCGATCAGCCGCCGGTGGGTGGCCACCAGCAAGCCGATCCCGGCGCTGGCCACGTACTCGAGCGCCGCGCAGTCCACCCGGCAACGGCCGCCGACGCGGGCGAGCACGGGCCGCGCCAGATCCACCCCGAAGGCGTCGAGACGACCCCACAGCTTGACCTGACCGTCGCTGCACTGCTCGATCCTGAACATGGTCGCCTCCGGGCTGTGGTGGCGCGCGCCGGGGTCCGCCGGCGGCCTGGGACCATTCGCCGGCTCGCCGCTCGCAAGGTGTAGCAAGGTGCGGGCCGGACCGGCCTGCCCGGCGGCCGGGCCCGGTACTTGCGGCCGCCGTCGCTCCGGGTATCATCGTCGGCGACCGTCGCCCGAAACGGAGGTCAGCGTGAAACCTGCGCTCCACGTCTACGAGTTGCCGGAGGGCTGGGAAGTTCTCGCCGGCAAGACCGACGCCGACAACGACGCCCTGAGCCTGAAGCTGGCACGGCCGGACGACTACTGGTTCCACGTCCGGGGGCAGCCGGGCAGTCACGTGCTGCTGCGGGCCCGCGCCGGCCTGGAGCCCGATCGCACCACCCTGGAGCAGGCGGCTGCCGTGGCGGCGTGGCACAGCCGGCTGCGCGAGGGCCGGCAGGTGGCGGTCTCCTGCACCCGCGCTCGTTATGTCACCAAGCCGCGCGGCGCTCCGCCCGGTACCGTGCAGATCCGTCGCGAGCGCATCCTGAAGGTGCGTCCGGCGCTGCCGGCGGGGGCGGCCGCCGACCCCGACTGACCGGCCGCCTTCAGCGGACGAGCAGCAACTTGGTCGTCGCGCGACCTCCCGGATGGATCAGCCGCGCCACGTAGGTGCCCGACGGGCAGGCCTCGCCGGCGTCGCTGCGGCCGTCCCAGGTCGCCGACAGTTCGCCCGCTTCCCGGCTCTCCTCCAGCAGGACCGCCATCCGCCGGCCGCGGAGGTCCAGCACCTCCAGCCGCACCGGTCCGCCCCGCGACAGGTGCGCCGACAGGGTGACCAGCGGGTTGAACGGGTTGGGCGCCGCCTGCAGGGTCGGCCCCGGGGCCGACGGCGGTGCCGCCGTGGGCGCCGCCGGGGCGTGCATGATCCACACTCCGGCCTCGTAATCGGCCACCAGCAGGTCGTTCCGGCGTAGCGCCAGCCCGTAGGCGTGGCCGTGGGTGAGGTAGGCCGAGATCCGCACCGGGCTGGCCGGATCGCCGAGGTCCCACGCCGAAATGCCCGCCGCGCCGGCGGCCACATAGGCGGTGGCGCCGGCCAGGACGGCGTCCTGCGCCGTCGGCAGCGGCAGCGTGGAGAGCAGCCGTGGAGCAGCCGGATCCTCGAGGCTCAGCAGATCCGTGCCCTCGGGCGACACGCGCACCAGTGCCCGCTGGTCCGAGGCCGCCAGCACGTACGGCGGTCCGCCGGTGGGGTGCTTCCCGACCGGCACGGGCGCGGCCGGGTCGTCCAGGCCGAAGACGTGCACGGCCGATTCCGGGTGAGAGGTGGCGACCAGGAGCACCCCCTGGTCCGTGGTCACGCTGCGCACCGGGCCGGACACCGTGATCCGTCCGACCTCCGCCGGAGCGGCAGGGTCGGCCAGTGACAGCACGGCCACCTGCGGCGAGTTCACCATCGCCACGTAGAGATGGCCGCCGCCCGCGGCGGCGGCGAAGACGCTCTCGCCGCCGCTGGACAACCAGGTGGCCAGCAGAACGGGGGTTCCGTCGTCGGCCACCGCCACCGTGTGCAGACCGCCGGCGAGATCCGCGAGGTAGGCCAGTTCCGGCCCCGGTTCCGTGCCCGGTGCTTCGGCAGGGAGAAAACCCTGGTCCGCCGCGCCGAACGCATCGTCGCTCCCAGCGGCGCCGGAGACCTCTGCCCACATCACCCGGACCAGTTCCCCGGGGGTGGCGAGTTCGCCCAGCAGGAGCGGCTGGTCCGCGACCGTGATGTCGAGCACCGCCAGGCCGCTGGTGCCGCGCGCCACCAGCGCTCGACGGGCCGTGACGGCGACGTCGCGGCACAGGCCACCGGCGGGAAGGTGCCCCAGCGTTTGCGGCGGCTCAGCCGCGAGATCCAGCAACCGCAATCCGGCGCTCCCGCAGGCGGCCAGCGCGGGTGAGCCCCCGGGGCGCAGGTCCACGCAGGTCCGGGGCACGGTGAGCTGTCGGGCCAGGCCCGGGGCGGCGGGATCGCTCAGGTCGAGCACGAGGATGGACCCGTCCTCCAGGCTCGCATAGCCCAGGTCGTTCTCCATCGCCAGGGCCGCCGGGCGGCTCCCCAGCGGCCACGTACCCACCACCATCGGCGCCGTGGGCCGGCTCAGGTCCACCACCCGCAGGTCCGCCCCGCCGGCCGCGAGGGCGAGATAGCCGTCGGCCGCGACCAGTTGCAGGAAGTCGCCGGTGTCGAGTTCCGCCACCGGCTCCGGAAGGTCCGGGAACTTCATGTCCACCACGTCCAGGCGCGGTCCCACGATCAGCGCCAGCGTGCCGGCGAGTGCCACGTCGCTGGCGAAGCTCGGCAGCTGGAGGGCGCCGACCTCCGCGGGATAGGCGGGGTCGGCGACGTCCACCAGTCGGACGCCGAAGTTGAAGTCGGCCAGGTACGCGCGGGCGCCGCGCTGGACGAACCGGTTCGGGCTCCCCAGTTCCCGCATTCGGCCCACGATGACCGGCCGCGTGGGGTCGGACGCGTCGACCACGTCGAGCATGCCGGTATCGGAGAGCACGTAGACGTGAGGAGCGTGGGCCTGGAGCCAGCGCACCGGCCGCCGCAACTGCAGCCGGCCCAGCTCCACCGGCCACTCCGGCCGGCTGATGTCCACGAAGACGACCTGGTCGCCCATCGCCGCCACCGCGACGTCGTCCAGGCGCGCCGTGGAGACGCAGGGACCGTCGAGGATGCGCGCGAGGCGGATGAACGATCCATCCTGCGCGCCGGCTGCGGTCGCCGCGAGCACGATCGCCGCGAAAGCGGCACAGGCGACGATCCGCAGCGAACCGCGGGGGACAGGGTCGGCCGGGAGGCGGCGCGGTCGTGGCATGCCTTCTCCAGGGGTGTCGGCGAACATGCCAGGTACCATACAGGGCCGGCGCAGTGTCACACAAGAGGGTGGCGCCGCATCCCGGTCCCCCGGGCGGTGCTACTGGTACCGGAAGGTCCGGGTGGACAGCAGCAGCAGGAGTCCCGCGCCCAGCGACATGCCCGCCACGTGCGGCAGCACCGCCAGCGGGGGCGCGCCGAAGCTCACGAGCTCGTGCAGGGCGTCCATGGCCCAGCCGGTGGGGAGGAAGAGCGCCAGTCGCTGCATCCACGCCGGGGCGATCTCGATGGGCCACCAGCAGCCGCCCAGCGCACCCAGGACGTTGGCGGCCACCACGCCGATGGCCACGGCGGCGCCCTCGGTGCGCGCCAGGGTGCCCAGGAGGAGGCCCACCGCCGCCATCAGCGCCCCGTAGGATGCCATCACCGCGATCACGGCCGGCAGCGCGGGTCCCCAGTCCATGTGGAAGATCACCGCGCCCGCGATCATCGCCCAGCCGATCTGCACCAGCCCGAGCGCGAACTTGGCTCCCCACTTGCCCACCACCACGCTGCCGCGCGGAATGGGGGTGGCGGCGAGCCGGCGCAGCAGGCCCTGGCGCCGCTCGATCACCAGCAGCACCGCGCCGCTGGTGGTCATGATCAGCAGCGTGAACATGACCATCGTGCCGGGGATCGTCTGCTCGTATCCGGTGGGAATCTCGCGCCGGCGACCCGCAGGAGCCACGCTCACCTGCAGGGGACGCGGGAGCGCCTCCAGCGAGTCCAGCACGGTGGCGGTGGGACCGCGGCCCGTCCGGTCGGCGGCCACCACATCGGCCAGCAGCGTGTAGACCGTGCGGCCCACGCGCAGAACCTCGTGATCGCGTCTGAGCCCCTCCGCGCGCGGATGGAAGCGCACGGCCGCCGGCGTCCCGACCATGACCGAGTCGGTGAACCCCGGGGGCAGGCTGATCCAGCGCCCCTGCAATCCCGCCGGCGGCAGGGTATCGCGCCGCACGACCTGGAAGTCGGCCGCTTCCAGCCGCTGCTGCAGGCGGTCGGCCAGATGGCCGGCGCCGTCCGGGACGTAGTACGCGATCGGGGTGGCGGTCGGTCCTTCGCCGCTGCCGGCGAAGCCGCCGGTGATGGTGCCGATGAAGTAGAAGAAGAGCAGGGGCAGCACGAACACCCAGAGCAGCGTCTCGCGCTCTCGCAGCATGTACTGGAGATCCTTGCGCAGGATGAAGACGATGTTGCGGAACTCGCGGGCCCAGGCTGCCAACCTCGTCCTCCTGCCTCGGCGCCCCCCGGCGGGGCCGGATCAGCGCCGGGCGAAGCTGCGCATGCGCAGCGTGACGGCGATGCCGAATGCGGCCGTCAGGGCAGCCACGATCAGCACCGGCACGAGCATGTCGTCAGCGGCTCGCCGGCCGCGCAAGACGTCGACGAGAACGCTCACGGCGTATCCGTTCGGCGTGATCTGCCCGGCGGCACGCATCCACGCGGGCATGGCCTCGAGCGGAAAGAAGCTGCCGCCCACCATCATCAGCGGAAAGATCACCAGCATGCCGGCGATCTGTCCCGCCCGCTGGCTGCGGGCGAGCACCTGCACCGTGGTGAGCAACCCCAGCAACATGACGCCGGTGACGACCGCCCAGATGACCGCGAGGGGGAGGCTGCCGGCCGGCAGATCCAGGTAGAGGTACCCGATCGTCAGGCCCACCGACGCCACGGCCAGCATCAGGCCTGCCGCGGCCAGCGCCTTGCCCGCCAGGAAAGACCCGAGCCCGGCCGGCGACACCACCACGCGTCGCAGCGTGTGCTGCTCGTGTTCGATCCAGATCTCGTTGCCGATGCCCTGGGCCATGAAGAGAAGGCTCATGACGAGGATACCCGGCAGGAAGAGCACGGCGAATCCCCCGGGTGCGTCGCTCCGCTCCTCCGGCGCCGCCTCCACCAGCTCCAGCTCGATGGCCAGCGGATCCAGCCGCGTGAGCAACGCCTCGACGCGCCGGTTGATGGCCACGGCGATGGCGCCGATCGCAGCATCGGCGAACACGAGATCGCCTTCCGGCGGGCCCTGGGCGATCAGCCGGAGTTCCTGGCCGAGCACCCGGTGCAGGTAGAAGACGGCGTCGGCCAGCAGGGAGAGCGCCTGCTCGACGAGCTGTGGCAGGACCTGCTGGGAGGGGTTCACCCAGAGTTCGAGCGTGGTGGGGCGCTCGTCGAGCACGGCGTCGGCGAACCCCTCCGGAATGCGCAGCAGGGCGGAGGCCTCGCCCGCGTCGATGCGCCGTCGGCCGTCGGCGAACGCCACCGGCTCGGTGCGGATGATGCCGCCTGCCTCGTCCTGCGCCAGAGCGCCCAGCAGCAGCCCGCTGAGCAGCGAATCGTCCTGGTCCGCCACCAGCAGGTGCGCCTGCGGCGTGGGGCCGCCGCCGCCGCCGCCGAAGGCCAGCACGACGACGCCGCCGATGATCAGCGGAATCCCGATCCAGAGCATCAATTCCGGCAGGTTGCGCCGCTGCTTGCGCCAGTCCTTGCGCGCGGTGTTCCAGATCATGCGCAGCGGGTGGGGGCGACGCCACGGCGCCGTCCGGGCAGACTCCACTCGCGACGGCGGGGCGCTCACTCCCGCAGTTCCTTGCCGGTGAGCTTGATGAACAGGCTCTCGAGATTGGGACGGGTGAGGGTGGTCTCGCGGATCTCGGCGCTGGCGCCGCCGAGCGCGGCGAAGATGTCCGGCAACCGCTGCGAGGCTCGCAGCAGTGCGAGCGTGAGCGCCTCGGCGTCGGCCTGCACCACCTCCAGATCCGGCAGCGGGCGCAGGCGCTCGCGGGCGGCGGCGGCGTCGAAACGGCCCGACAGGCGCAGCAGATCACGCTCGCCGATGACCGACCGCAATTCCTCGATCGTGCCGGCTGCCACGATCCGGCCGTGGTCCACGATGGCGAGATCGTCGCAGAGACTCTCCGCCTCCTCCATGTAGTGCGTCGTGTACAGGATGCAGACGCCGGCGCTCGCCTGGGTTCGGACCAGGTCCAGCAGCTTCACCCGGCTCTGGGGGTCCACGCCCACGGTGGGTTCGTCCAGCAGGAGCACACTCGGCTCGTGCACGATCCCGCAGGCGAAGTTCAGGCGGCGTTTCATGCCGCCGGAGTAGTTCTTGACCGGCTCGCGAGCCCGTTCGGTCAGGCCCACCAGCTCCAGCACGGCTTCGGCGCGACGCCCGAGAGCGGCGCCGCTCAGGCCGTAGGCGCCGCCCCAGAAGTCGAGGTTCTCGCGGGCGGACAGATCCTCGTAGAGCGCCAACTCCTGCGGCACCACGCCCAGCTGCGCGCGGGCAGCCCGGCCGTCGCGCTGCACGTCGTGGCCGTTGACGCGCACCTGACCCTCGCTGGGCGTCAGCAGCCCGCTGATGCAGCCGATGGTCGTGGACTTGCCGGCCCCGTTGGGCCCGAGCAGACCGAAGATGGCGCCGGCGCGGGCGCGCAGGCTAATGCCGTCGACGGCGACCAGCGTGCCGAACGTCTTGCGCAGGGCTTCGACCTCGACCACCGATGATTCCTCCGGCCGGTTCACGGCGACGATCCAGGCGACGACTTCGCTCCGCGGGTCGGACCGTCAGTAGTCCTGCACGTCGATCACGCGGCCGCCGACCACCACCGCCCGGGCCGGGGCGGGCTGGCAGAGCACGAGCGCCGCCACGCGGTCGCCGGCGGCATCGTAACCGATGTCCGACAGATCGAACACCGCCAGGTCGCAGGCGCGGCCTGGCTCGAGGGCGCCCGCGTCTTCGCGACCCAGGCAAGCGGCGCCGCCGCGCGTCGCCATCTCCAGCACCTCGGCCACCGTCATGCCGTTCGGGCCGTGGATCACCCGGTGCAGTAGGAGCGTCTGCCTCAGCTCGGCCAGCAGGTTGGAGCCGTCGTTGCTCGCGGATCCGTCCACCGCCAGCCCCACCGGACAGCCCGCGGCCTGCAGGTCGCGCACCCGGCAGACGCCCGAGCCCAGGCGCATGTTCGAGGTGGGGCAGTGCGAGATGCCCACGCCGGCGGCGCCGAGCCGCGCGATCTCGCGGTCGTCGAAGTGGATGCCGTGGGCCAGCCACACGTCGCTGGCCAGCCAGCCGCAGTCCTCGATGAAATCGAGGGGCCGGCGGCCGTACACCTCCAGGCAGTAGCGTTCCTCGTCGAGGGTCTCGGCCAGATGCGTGTGCAGGCGCACGCCGTGCCGGCGGGCCAGCGCTGCGGTCTCGCGCATGAGTTCGGGGCTCACGTTGAACGGCGAGCACGGCGCGAGGGCCAGGCGGATCATGGCGCCCGGCCGCGCATCGTGGTACCGGTCGATGAGGCGCTCGCTGTCGGCGAGGATCTCGTCCTCGTCCTGGACGATGTCGTCGGGCGGCAGCCCCCCGTCCTTCTGCGACCGGCTCATCGAGCCGCGGGTGGGATGGAAACGGATGCCCGCGTCGCGGGCGGCGGCGATGGTGACGTCGATCAGGTCCGGCCGGGCGCCGGCGGGGAAGAGATAGTGGTGATCGGAGGTCAGCGTGCAGCCCGAGCGCAGCAGCTCGCGGAACACGACTACCGCCGCGCGGTGGACGTCGTCCTCCCGCAGATGCGCCCAGACCGGGTAGAGCGCCACCAGCCAGTCGAAGAGGCCGGCGTCCAGGGCGGCCGGATGGGCGCGCGTCCGGGACTGGAAGAGGTGGTGGTGGGTGTTGACGAGCCCCGGCAGGACGACGGCGCCCGCGGCGTCGAACCGCCGGTGATCGGCGCGCGGACGGCCCGCCACCTGCTCGGGAGGGGTTCCTTCGCCGACGGCGGTGATCAGGCCTCCGGCCGCCGCCACCCAGCCTTGCCGGTGGACCTCGCGGCGCTCGTTCATCGTCACCAGGGGCGCGGCGTTCTCGAGGAGGAAGAGATCGGATCCGGCGCTCGTCGCGGACATGGCGGCTCTCCGGCGCGGAAGGGGAACGGGAAATGCTTCGAGACCGTTATATACCCCCGGCGGCGCGCCCGCCAGTCCCGGCACCGGGTACGGGTCGATCCGCCGCGTCTTTTTGACTGGCGCGACCGGGGCCGAAGCGGGACCATGGGGCGGCGATACCGCGGAATCCGGTGGCAGACGACGGTGCGAACGAGGAGGAGCGAAACGATGAGAGACGCACGGACCCGCGCGGCCGCAGGTCTGCTCGCGCTGATGGCTGTGGCCGTCGTGGCGGGCTGCGGCGGCGGCAAGCAGGTGACCCGCGTGGACACCGAGAGCGACATCGACCTGTCCGGCAACTGGAACGACAGCGACAGCCGGCGGGTGTCCGAGGCCATGGTGACCCAGATCACGGTCAGCCCCTGGGTCGAGAACCACATGATGGCTCGGGGGCGCCAGCCGGTGCTCATCGTGGGCCAGGTGCGCAATCGTACCGTGGAGCACATCCCGACCAAGACGTTCATCGCCGACCTCGAGCGCGCGTTCATCAACAACGGGCGGGTGAAGGTGGTGGCCTCGCCCGAAGAGCGCGACCAGGTCCGCTCGGAGCGTGCCGACCAGCAGGAGTACGCGTCGGTGGAGACGGTGAAGCAGTGGGGCCGCGAGAAGGGCGCCGACTACATGCTCATCGGCGAGATCAACCAGATCATCGATCAGGAAGGGGGCGACCAGGTGAAGTACTACCAGGTGGACTCGTACCTGGTCGACCTCGAGGACAACACCAAGGTCTGGGCGGGTTTCGAGAAGATCCGGAAGTTCGTCGGACGCAGCAAGTACCGCGGGTAGTCGAGCTTGGACCCGCGGCGTCTCCTCCCGCGGCCCCGGTGCCGGGGCCGGCGCGGTTCACCCCGTGACCGCCGGGCGGCCGTGCGCAGGACGGCCGCCCGGACGGCGCTCGCCGGTGCGGTGGCGGCGGCACTCCTCATGGGCTCCGGCTGCGCGACGTACACGGCCCGCATGGCCGACCTGCGGCCGGAGCTGGCGGCGGGCGATTTCGAGGGCGCACTGGCCACCCTCGAGGACAGGCAGGGCGGCAAAGAGATGCTGCTCTACTGGCTCGAGCGGGGGCTGGTGCTGCACTACGCCGACCGCTGGCAGGAGAGCAACGAGGCGTTCGCGGCAGCCGAACGCACCGGCGAGGAACTCTACAGTCGCAGCCTCAGCGAGGCGGCCCTCTCGCTCGTCACCAGCGACGAGAGCATCTCCTATCGCGCCCGGCCGTTCGAGATGGCCATGATCCCGTACTACCGCGCCATGAACTACGTCTACCTGGGTGAGCGCGAGAGCGCGCTGGTGGAGGCGCGCAAGGCCAGCCTGCTCATGGCCCGGTACGTGGATGCCTCGGTACAGGGTCTCGACGGCGAGGCCGTGGACGCCCTCGAGCGGACGAGGAACGATCCCTTCCTGCTCTATCTCAGCGGCATGCTCTACGACTGGGATGGCGAGCTGAACGACGCCTTCATCGCCTACCGCAATGCCGCCGCGGCCTACGCCGCCGGGGCGGAACTGCTGTCGGTGGAGATCCCTCCGACCCTGGCGACCGACCTCGATCGGACCGCCGCCCGGCTGGGCTTCGCGGCCGATCTGGAGCAGATCCGCGCCGCCCATCCCGAGGTCTTCGCCGCCGCTGCTCGGGATCCGGCCGCCGCGGCGTGGCCGGCGGGACACGGACAGGTGGTGCTGCTCCTGGAGACGTCCTACGTCCCGCAGAAGACGCAGACCCGGGTCGACGTACCCATCTTCAAGGGCGAGGCGTACGGCGACACCGATCGCAGGGCCGCCGAGATGGCGGCGGGCCTGCACGACATGCGCGGCTACGTGAAGGGCCGCGACGTCGCCTACTGGCTCGCCATCACCCTGCCGGAACTGCCGCAGCAGGCCGGCGACATCCATGGCGCCCGGGTGAGCGCCACGGCGGCGGGTGCCCACGTGCGCACCTGCCGGGCGGCCAACCTCGAGGCGATGACCCGCATCACCTTCGCCGCCGAGTACGGCAAGGTGCTCGTGAAGACCATCGCCCGCGGTCTGACCAAGTACCTGGCCACGCGGCAGGTCGCCCGGTCGGAGTCGTGGCTCGGGACCGTGGTGAATATCGTCGGCGCCGCCACCGAGCGTGCCGACACCCGCGCCTGGCTCACCCTGCCGCGCACCATCGACATCGCCCGTCTCACGCTGCCTGCCGGCTCCTACGATCTGGAGGTGGAACTGGTGGACGCGGCGGGGCGCTCCCTGGGCCGGCACACGGTGCCGGACGTGCGGGTGCGGGCGGGGGACTGGACGTTCCTCAATCATCGGGTCTTCTGACCCGGACTCCAGCCTGCCGGTTCCGGAATGAACGTGGGCGCCTCCGCGGAGGCGCCCACGTGCCCTTTGCGCGCGGCTGGCGACGGAGTTGCGTCCCCGGCCTGAAACTCGACTAGAACCGGTAGCCCAGGTGCGCGCTGATGTGGTTCGTGTCGCTGATGAGATTGAAGCGGCCCTCGACGAATAGCTGCGGCGTCAGGTCGGTGCCCGCGCCCAGGGCGATGCCGAACTCGGAACTGGTGTCGTCGGCTTCGGTGCCGTCGTCGAACTCCACGGAGGTCATGCCGATCGCCAGCCCCAGGCCGCCCAGCAGGTAGAGTGGCGAGTTCTCGAGATTGTACTGCACCAGGGCAGTGATCGGGATCATGCTGAACGAGAGATCCGAGCCCGGGAAATCCTCGGTCGCGTAGTAGACGTAGCCCGCCTCGCCCCGGAAGTGCAGCATCTCGCTGTGGGCGAAGGACACACCCAGGCCGGCGCCGAAGCCGATCTTGGCCAGGTCGCCGAAGTCGCCCATGGGCAGCGAGAGGATGCCCTGACCGTAGAAGGCGGGGCCGGTGTCCTGGGCGCCGGCCGGGGCCGCGGCCAGGGCCAGGGTGAAGACGAGCAGAGTGCAGAATCCGATGCGCATCTGAGGCTCCTTCCGGTGGTGATCACGCGTGCGTGGAATCGCGACACGCGGTGAACGCGATATATCGGCACGCCGCGGCGGAAATTTCAATGTTTTTCGTTATGGATCGAAGATTGTGCACACGGGGGCCCGATAGCTTCCCACCTGTTTTCAGAACGCATACTTCAGGTCGTGCACCCGGTTGCGCGGCAGCGCCCGCGTGACGACCTGCTGCTCGTAGTAAGCCGCCCATCGGGGAGGGAGCTGGACGTGGCTGCGGAAGAGACGGTGCGAGAGGATCTCGTCGA
>JAWOID010000129.1:0-31557 GCA_046484865.1 Candidatus Krumholzibacteriia bacterium | reverse complement strand
CCCTGGCGCTCGCCGGCTGTGGCGACGATGGCGGCGAGGCACGGGCCCAGACCCCGGCGCGCGGTGCCGGTGCCGGTGGCCGTCCGCCCGAGCCGGCGGTGCCGGTGGCCGTTCAGGCCGCGGCACCAGGCGACATCGCGAGCTACTACCGGGCCACCGCCACGCTCGAGGCGGAGAAGGAGGCCACGGTGCTGGCCCGGGTCTCCGGCCTGGTGGAAGAGGTCGTGGCCGAGGAGGGCGACGAGGTCCGCGGCGGCGACGTCCTGCTGCGTATCGACAACGACGAGTACCGCTACCGGATGGATCAGGCGCGCGCGGCCACCGCCAACCTGCGGGCCAGATTCGAGCGCAGCCAGGCCATGCGTGACGAGCAGCTGATCACGGACGAGGAGTTCGAGACCATCCGCAGCGAGCTGGCCACGGCCGAGGCGGAGGAGGGACTGGCGCGGCTCACGCTGGGCTACACCGAGGTCGTGGCGCCCTTCGGCGGCCGCGTCACCCGTCGGCTCGTGGACCCCGGCGTGATCGTGAGCGTCGGCACGGCGCTGTACGTGATCGCCGACTTCCAGCCCCTGCTGGCGCGGGTGCACGTTCCGAGCAAGGAATTCCGCGCCCTGCGCTCCGATCAGCCGGTCCGGCTCATCCTCGACAGCGACGGCACGCGCATGGCCGGCCGCATCAAGCTGGTGAGCCCCGTCATCGACCCGACCAGCGGCACCATCAAGCTCACGATCGAGGTGCCGGACTACCCGGAGGGGACGCGTCCCGGCGACTTCGCTCAGGTGGAGATCGTCACCGAGCGACGGCCGGGCGTGCTGCTGGTGCCGCGCGCGGCGGTGGTCACGGAGAAGGGCGAGACGATCGTCTTCGTGAGCGGAGCGCCGCAGCCGGCCGCGGAAGCGGCGCCGGACCAGGCCCACGGCGCGACGGCCGCCGGGACGCCGTCCGGGGCACCGGCGTCCGCCTCCGGAACCGTGGCCGAGCGACGGGTGGTCGAGCTGGGCTTCACCGACGACGTGCACAGCCAGATCCTGTCCGGCGTGGCGGCAGGCGAGCGGGTGGTGGTGAAGGGACAGCGGTCTCTCAAGCACGGCACCCCCCTGAAGATCCTGGAAGACCTCACCCCGGGCGCCGCTCCCACCCCCGGCGACACTACCCTGCAGCGGGCCGAGGGCTCGCCGGGCAGCCGGAGGAAGAGCGGCTGATGCGGTCCGTCATCGCTCTCGCCGTGCGGCGTCGTGTGAGCGTGGTCATGGCCGTGGTGGCCGTGATCGCGTTCGGCGCGGTGGCGTATTCGCGGCTCTCCCTGGAGCTGTTCCCCGACATCTCCTATCCGTCGCTGACCGTCCAGACCGAGTTCCCCGACACGGCGCCGCAGGAGGTGGAGAATCTCGTCACGCGCCCGGTGGAGGAGGCGGTCGGGGTGCTGCGCGGCCTGCAGACCATCCATTCGGTCTCGCGGGCGGGGATGAGCGAGGTCACGCTGGAGTTCGACTGGGACTCGGACATGGACATGCTCTCGCTGGAGGTGCGCGAGAAGCTCGACCGCCTCATCCTGCCCGTGGACGCCCACGACCCGGTGGTGCTGCGGTTCGATCCGAGTCTCGATCCGATCGTGCGTCTGGCGCTCACGGGCCCCGGCGACGACCTCACCTCCCTGCGGAACATCGCGGAGCGCCGGATCAAGCAGGACTTCGAGACCGTCAAGGGCATCGCCTCCGCGCAGGTGAAGGGAGGCCTCGAGGAGGAGATCCAGATCGCGGTCGACCAGGAGCGGCTGGCTGCCCTCCGGGTGCCGCTGGACCGGGTGGAGCAGGTCATCGGCGTCAGCAACGTGAACCTGCCCGGCGGCGCGCTGCGCGGACGCGACAACCAGTACCTCGTGCGGACGGTCAACGAGTTCATGAGAGTGGCGGAGATCGCGGACGTCATCGTGCACCAGGAGGGCGGTGCGGTGGTGCGCCTGGGCGACGTGGCCGAGGTGCGGCGCGGCGCCCGCGAGCGCGAGGAGATCACCCGGGTCGACGGCCGCGAATCGGTGGAGATCGCCATCTACAAGGAGGGCGACGCCAACACCGTCGCTGTCGCGCGGGCTCTCCGCGAGCGGCTGGATCTGTGGCGGGACACCAAGCTCCCGGAGGGGCACCAGCTGGCGGTCCTTTTCGATCAGTCGCATTTCATCGCCCTGGCCGTGCGGGAGGTGCGCAACGCCGCGCTCATCGGCGGCGTGCTGGCGGTGATCGTGCTGCTGCTCTTCCTGCGCGACCTGCGTTCCACGGTGATCATCGCGACGAGCATCCCCCTGTCGGTGATCGCCACGTTCCTGCTGATGTACCAGCAAGGCGTCTCGCTGAACATCATGTCGCTGGGCGGAATCACGCTGGGGATCGGCATGCTCGTGGACAACTCGATCGTGGTCCTGGAGTCCATCTTCCGGAAGCGGCAGGAGGGGTTCGGCCTGGCGCGTGCCGCGATCGACGGTGCCAGCGAGGTGGGCGGCGCGGTGGTCGCCTCCACGCTGACCACGGTGGCGGTGTTTCTGCCGATCGTCTTCGTGCAGGGCGTGGCCGGACAGCTCTTCAAGGACCAGGCGCTCACGGTCACCTACGCGCTGCTCGCCTCGCTGGTGGTGGCGGTGACGCTCATCCCGATGCTGGCGGCGCTCGGTGCCTCGCGGGCGGAGGCGGTGAGGGCCGGGGCGGCCGCTCCCGCTCGCGGGAGCGAACCGCCGGCCGCCGCCGGGGGCGCCGGCGCCGGCGCCGGCCTGGAACCGCCCGAGACGCTCGGGCGTCTGTCGCGGGGCTATGGACGCCTGCTGGAGGCCGCTCTGCGCCGCCGGCTGATCACCGTCGCCCTGGCCTTCGGACTCTTCGGCGTCTCTGTCCATGCCGCGCGCTGGCTCGGCACCGAGTTGATCCCGCCGCTCACCGAGGGGGAGTTCTTCTTCGAGGTGGAGCTGCCCGAGGGCGCCAGCCTGCAGGCCACCGATCGCGTCGTCGCGCAGATGGAGGCGGCCGTGGTCGAGCATCCGGAGGTGGCCATCTCGTATTCCACCGTGGGCAGCCGGCTCGTCTCGGGCGGCCAGACCCTCAACACCCGGGCCGAGAACCTGGGCCAGCTCAACGTGGTGCTCGCCGATCGCTCGGACGAAGCGGCGGAGGCGAAGGTCGCGGACGCTCTCCGCGAGCGCTTCCGCGCCGTCCCCGACCTGGAGGTGAAGTTCGGTCGCCCCAGCTACTTCTCCATGAAGACGCCCGTGGAGGTGGTGCTCTTCGGCGAGGACCTGGAGCAGCTGCGCCAGACCTCGCTGGACGTGGCCCGGCGCCTGGGGACGGTGGCCGGACTGGTGGACGTGCGGTCGTCGCTGGAAGCGGGCAATCCAGAGTTGCAGGTGGTATTCGACCGCGAGCGGCTGGCCGCCCTCGGCCTGGACATGGGGCAGCTCTCGCAGACCCTGCGCAGCCGCATCCAGGGCGCCGTGCCCACCCGGTTCAAGGAGGAGGATCGGCAGATCGATGTGCGGGTCCGCAACCGGGAAGAGGACCGCGCCACCGCGCACGACGTGCGCAACCTGGTGATTCCCGGACCCGGCGGCGAGCCGATCCGGCTGCTGGCGGTGGCCGACGTGAACCTGGACCGCGGTCCCGCCGAGGTCCACCGGCTGCAGCAGCAGCGGGCTGCCGTGATCACCGGCAACCTCCAGGGGCGCACCCTGGGCGCGGTGGTGGCCGACGTGGAGGCGGCGCTCGCCGACGAGCCGTTGCCGGCGGGCTTGACCCTGGAACTGGCGGGGCAGAACGCCGAGATGCAGACCTCGTTCCGCAGCCTGCGCTTCGCGATCGGTCTGGCCATCTTCCTCGTCTATCTCGTGATGGCCGCCACCTTCGAGTCGTTCGTCCACCCCTTCATCGTGCTCTTCACGATCCCCCTGGCCCTGGTCGGCGTGGTGGCCGCGCTCCTGGCCACCGGCACCACGGTCACCGTCATCGTGCTGATCGGCACCATCATGCTGGTGGGGATCGTGGTGAACAACGCCATCGTCCTGATCGACACCGTGAATCGGCTGCGCCGCAGCGGCTGGGAGAAGCGCGCCGCGGTGATGCGCGCCGGCCATCTGCGCCTGCGCCCGATCGTCATGACCACCACCACCACGGTCCTCGGGCTGCTGCCCATGGCGGTGGCCTGGGGCGAAGGCGCGGAACTACGCGCCCCGCTGGCCATCACGGTGGCCGGCGGGCTCATCCTCTCCACCCTGCTCACGCTGGTGGTGATTCCGGCCGTGTACATGCTGGTGCCGTCGCGGATCGAAGTGGGCGATGGGGAGGCGTCGTCGGCATCTTCGACGGGGGCGGCGCCGGCAGCGCCGATTTGAGGTGGGAGCGCGCCCGGGTGGCTCGACCCCCCGGGCGCGCTCGACGTCCGCTCACTCCTTCGTTCCACTCCCGTCCGTTCCACGCCCGGAGCACGCCGCCGGCTTCACCTCGGCGTGACCGGAGCAACCCTCGGTCCCGGCCGTGGACGCGGTCTTCTGGTGACCGGGGCAACCCTCCGGCCCTGCCATGGTCGTGGTCTTCGCGTGACCGGTGCAGCCGCCCGCCGCCGAGGCCTTCGCCTTGTCCGCGGATCCTCCGGTCGAGGTGGCGGAGGCCTTCATGTGGTCCTCACATCCGTCCGGCCCGGCGGCGCTCGCTCTTTCCGCGTGGCTCGGACACGGCGGTGCCGCCTTCGCCGCCTCGGGGCAATGATCGGGCGTGCCCTCCGCGTGATGGGGGCACGCGGCCGGGTCACAGGGCACCGCGGCAGCTGTCTCGGGCGCGGTCGGGGTTCCTGCCGCCGCGAGGGTGGCCGCGGCCTCGGGGGGCGCTGCGGCCGCAGGCGCTGCGCTGCTCGGCGCAGCCTCGGGGGCCGCCGCGGCCGCTCGCTCGAGGTCGCCGATCTTGCACTTCAACGGATCGCACGCCTGGGGATTGCAGGCGCTGGACGGCGCAGGCGCCGGTTCGGGAGCCGGTTCGACGGCCGCAGGCGCAGTCGGGGCGGACTCCGGCGGATCCGGCTGATCTCCAGCGGTGGCAGTCGCCACCATGCCCGCCAGAAGTGCGACGGTGAGGAAGGAGCATGCCAGCTTCATGGGTCGAGACCTCGCAGGGATGGGGTGAACGGACGCGTCCACCGGGAACAATACCACATTCCTGGGAGATTGTAACCTCTTCTCCGCCGCTGCAGACCGCTCATGGATGATGCGGGCTTCTAGTAGAACGTCATCCCCACGGTGGCCTTGAAGTCCGGCGCATCGGCGATGCCCAGCCTCAGTTCCAGGAAGACCGTGTTGCTCCGGCTGACGCGGCGCTCGGCGCCGCCGAAGATGTGCAGGCCTGCTTGCGTGTCGCTATCGTCCGCGATCACGTTTTCGTCGTCATCCCAGGACACGAAGCTGAGGACGACGCCCGCGCCGACGAATGGCCGCAGGCGTTCCCTGGGATCGCGCAGCCGGGCCGCGGCATCGAGGTTGATGGTCACGAGCGTGGCGTCGTCGCCCAGACCCAGTTCCACGCTCGGCATCAGCATGACGCGCCGCGCGGGACCCGTGAAGTCGTAGTGGACGCCGAAGTGGAACTGGTCGGGCTTCGCCGTGAGTCCCACCCGCGGCCCCCAGCCCCCCGTGGGATCCTCCTGCTGGAGCAGCCACTCGTTCTGCCACTCGCCGCGACGCTGCGCCGCCGCCGGCGAAACCACGGCGGAGATCGCGAGTGCCGCCAGGGCGAAACCGAGCCACAAGCACCGCGGTCTGGTCTTTTGCAGGGACATGATCTGAACCTCTCGTTGGCTTGTGTTCGATACCGATCCCACGATACCGCTGAATACACTTTCCCGCACGGGTGGGGCCGGGGCGAACCGCCGCCCCGCGGCGGCAGTCCGCCGTCACCGACGTTAGCTTGGGGCGGAACCGTCGCCGAGGCCCCGGCTCGGAAGGCCCCCATGGCCATGCGCACCATGGCCCTGGCCGTCTTCGGCGACCCCGGACGGCGTCTTCCTTTCGCGGGGGTTCTGAAGTTGGATGGGTCCTGATGTCCCGGCGCACGCTCGGTCTGGGCGACGATCTCCAGCGCTATCTCCAGGCAGCGGCAGGACGCGAGCCGCCGCCGTGGCGGCGCCTGCGCGAGGAGACCGCGCGGCTGCGCGAGGCCGACATGCAGATCGCCCCGGAGCAAGGCCAGTTCATGGCGCTGCTGGTGGAGATGCTCGGTGCCCGGCGGGCCCTCGAGGTAGGGACCTTCACCGGCTACAGCGCGCTCTGGATCGCCTCGGCTCTGCCTGCGGACGGACGCCTGATCTGCTGTGACGTGAGCGAGGAGTGGACCGCCATCGCACGGCGTCACTGGCGCGAAGCAGGACTGGCGGACCGGATCGACCTGCGCCTCGGTCCCGCGCTCGCGACCCTCGACGCCCTCGTCGAAGACGGTGCCGCCGGCGCCTTCGATTTCGCGTTCCTCGATGCGGACAAGCAGGAGTACGATGCCCAGTACGAGCGCTGCCTCGTGCTGCTGCGGTCGGGCGGCGTGGTGGCGGTCGACAATGCCCTGGACGGCGGACGGGTCGTGGACCCTGGCGCCGCCGAGGGGTCCAGCGCCGCCGCTGTCGATGCTCTCAACCGGAAGCTGCGCGACGACCGGCGGGTGAGCATGAGCCTGGTGCCGATCGCGGACGGACTACTGCTGGCGCGCAAGCGGTGACAAGGAGGGCGGCGGGCCGCGCCAGGGCGGTGGGCCGCGCCGCCGATCGCCCCCTGACGCCGCCGGCCGCGCGCGGCGCCGCCGGCCCGAAGGAGAAAGCGTGACCCTGCAGTCGTGGATCTACACCGGTCGCGAGGAGGTGGCCGATGCCCGCATCTTCAAGCTGCTGCGCGAGACGGCCATCTCGCCGCGCACCGGAGCCGAGCGGACGTTCGCCCACGTCGAGTCCCCCACCTGGGTCAACATGATCCCCCTGACCGCCGGTGGCGACATCGTGCTGGTGCGGCAGTGGCGCCACGGCGTGAAGGAGTTCACGCTCGAGGTCCCCGGCGGACTGGTGGACCAGGACGAGGAGCCGTCGGTGGCGGCGGCGCGCGAGGTGCGCGAGGAGACCGGCTATGCCGGCGATCCGCCCCTGCTCATCGGCACCGTGCAGTCGAACCCCGCCTTCATGGCGAACCTCACCCACACCTATCTCATCGAGAACTGCCATCGGATCGGCGAGCTGGACCAGGACGAGAGCGAGGACCTGGAGGTGGCGGTGACGCCGCTGGTCGAGATCCCGCGTCTGGTGGCCGGCGGCGCCATCCGCCACTCGCTGGTGATCTGTGCCTTCTGGTGGCTGGCCCAGCGCCGGCCCGACCTGCTGCGGCCTGCGCCGGGCGCCCGGCGGGTCTCGCCCGACCTGCTCTGGTGAGGTCCGGCATCCCGGCGGCCGGGAATGCCCGGCGTGCTCGCAGCGCCGGGGCGCCGGCGGCACCGGCGGTGCCCAGGAATACCTGGCGTTCGACCATGCATTCGAGGTATAAACACTCCTGGCGCCGGTGTGGCTGGAGCAGGGTCCAGCTGCGCCGGACATGCCCGGACGGCCCCGCTCCCATCAGGGCGGGGCCGTCGTCTGATCAGCGAGGCAGTCCGAAGCCGAGGCTGGCGGGCCCCGGGGCGCCCGAGGCGGAGCGGCGGCGGGAGGGCTAGGCGCCGTCCGGGGGCCAGTAGTCGGCGAATTCGTCGGGCAGCATCCCCTTGACGTCCATGATCTCGCCGGCGGAAACCCGCCGCGAGAGCACCGCCAGCGTGGCCTTCACCGCCGCCTCGGGATTCAGGCGCGGATTCCGCTCCATCTTGCTCCAGACGCTCTCCAGGAACGCTTCACGGGACTTGACGCTCTTGTCCGGAGTCTTCGCGGGGCGCCAACCCTCGTAATAGATGCCGCGCACCAGCATGGGCAACTGGGCGCCCAGGTCGGCGGCTTCCTCCGGAACCAGCCGATCCCGGAGCGTCTGCAGCGTGGCGCGCATGGCGAGATAGCTCTCCTGGCGCTGCTCGTCGCCGGTACCCATCTCACGACCGATCTCATCCAGCCACTGATTGGTCTTCTGCAACGTGCGGTCGAAGACCGCCAACCCTGCGAAACTCATGTCGTAGCCCCTCCGGACGGGGACCTCGGATTTCGGTGGAACACGGCACACGTAGGCGTGACGACGGTGACCCGCCATGGGTCCTGCCCGGAGGCAGGCGACGGGGTCCGGACGCAGTCCGTCGGAACGGGGATGTTGCCCGCTCCATCACGGGTGTCGCGGCGTTCAGACGATGCAGCGGCTCAGGCGGGGATCGTCGCGCAGGTGGCGCTCGACCTCCGGGCGGCAGTCCCGCGAACTGAGCACGGTGTAGAAGCGGTCCTTGAGCTGCGGCGCGAGATCCACGGCCCGCAGCCACTCGTCGCGGTCGAACGGATCGGCGGCCGCCCCGTCCCAGAACCCGGTGACCTGGAACACGCGGTCGATGCGCTCGGCGCCCTCGCCCTGCAGGAGGGCCACCAGGTAACTGGCCACGCCCACCTGCATCCCGTGTGGGCGCGGGCGACCGCCCAGCCGGTCGAGGGCGTGGGAGATGAGGTGCTCGCTGCCGCTGGCCGGGCGCGACGAACCCGAGATCTCCATGGCGATCCCGTTGAGCATCAGGGCGGTTCCCAGCAGGCGCATGCCGTCGGTGTCGCGCGCGGGCCGCGCGATGAACTGGTAGACGGTCGCGTCGCTGAGCAGGGCGGCGAGGTCGTCGACCGCGGTACCGACGGCGTGGAACGCCAGCTTCCAGTCGGCCACCGCGGTGATCTTGGCCACCAGGTCACCCACGCCCGACCACCAGAGCACGTCGGGGGCTCGCAGACAGACGTCGGTGTCCACCACCACCGCCCGCGGCAGCCGCGCGTGCAGCGACCGCCTGCGGCCATCGAGCACCAGGCTGGCCTGCGGGCTGCAGAAGGCGTCGTTGGACAGCGAGGTGGGCACGGCGAAGTAGGGCAGGTTCGCCAGGTGCGCCACGTACTTGGCCACGTCGAGGGCGCGTCCACCTCCCAGTCCCACCACCGCCTCGCATCGCGGCGGCAGCCCTGCCAGCAGGCGCCGGGCCTCGTCGAAGTCGGCGCTGACCGCGCAGGTCTCCTGGACGACCTCCACCGCGGCCTCGTCGCACCCGGCGCGGAACGTCTCGCCGATCGTCGCCGGCAGTCCTTCGCTCACCATCAGCGACACCTGGCGCAGGCCGTCGCGGGCCAGGTAGATGCCGGCGCGGGCCAGGGCGCCGGGTTTTATGCGGACCGTCGAGGGGATGGCCACGGTGCGGATCATGGCCGCGCCTCCTCGCTGCCGCTCGCCAGCAGTCGCTGCGCGATCTCCGGCCAGTCCTCGAACTCCACGCAGGACACCTTCTCGGTGGCGAGCCGGCGGGCGAGGCCGCGCCTGGCGAAGCGCCGCTCGGGCGAGACCAGCAGGCAGGCCTCATGGTCGGTGGAACTGTCTCCGGCGTAGGCCACGGTGGCGCCGCTCCGTCGCGCCGCGCGCACGACGGCTGGCTTGTCGATGCCGATCTGCGGGTGGAAGAAGGGCGAGTTCACGGGCAACTCCATGAGGAGCCCGCCTTCCTGCTCCCAGGTGCCGGGGCTCGCGTGCACCGTGAGTTGCAGGCGCTGCCGCTCCAGGAACCGATCGATGTACCAGCCGCACCCGGCCGAAGCCACGATGATCTCCCAGCCGGCTCCCTGCAGCTCGCGCACCGCCTCGCCCAGTCCGGGCGCGGGATCGAGGCCGTCGAGGAGCGATGCCATGCCGGCCTCGTCCGTACGCAAGGCCGCGAATATGCCGGCCATCGCCTCGAAGTGCGTGACCTCCCCCCGCTCGAAGCGGCGCCACAGCTCCCGCCCGCCGGGCGGGTCGTGACGCTGCAGGACCAGCCAGTAGAAGTCCTCGCGCGTCATCGTGCCGTCGAAGTCGGTGACCAGGATGGACATGCCGGTTCTCCTCCGCGCGCCAACCTAGGCCGGCGTGCCTCTGGCCGCCAGCCGGGGACCCTGGAGCCAGGAACATGGCAGTCGGTCTGCTCGTATGCTAGATTTCCGGCCCGACCCATGGAGTAGCTCGCGTGACCCTGCCCGAACTCGCCGTCAAGCGGCCCGTCACCACGCTGATGATCATCGTCAGCCTCGTCGTGCTGGGCGCGGTGGCGATCTTCAGGCTGCCGCTCGCGTTCATGCCGGACGTCGAGCGCCCCTACATGTTCGTGTCGGTCCCCTACGAGAACGCCTCGCCCGAGCAGGTGGAGCGCATGATCGTGCGTCCTCTGGAGGACGCCCTCGGTTCGGTGAAGGGGCTCAAGAGCATGTGGTCGCGCTGCGGCCAGGACGGCGGCCGCGTCCGGCTCGAGTTCGACTGGGGCCAGGACATGCACGTCGTGCGCACCGAGATCTGGGAGCGCGTGGACCGGGCCCGCCCCGACCTTCCCGACGACATCGGCGACATCACCGTGAGCCCCAGCTGGGGCGGCCGCGATGCCGAGATGCCCATCATCGAGGGCCGGCTGAGTTCCCGCCGCGACCTCAGCGAGAGCTACGACCTGCTGGAGCGCAAGATCGTCAAGCCGCTGGAGCGCGTGCCCGGGGTGGCGCAGGTGCGGCTGGACGGGGTGAACCCCCGCGAGGTGCGCGTGAACCTGCGCGTGGAGGATCTCGAGCGTCACTCCGTGGACGTGCGCACCGTGGCCGAGCGGGTGCGGGCCGCCAACCTGGACCTTTCGCTGGGCAAGATCCGCGAGGGCGATCGGACGTTCACCGTCCGCACGGTGGGCGCCTTCACCGACGTGGACGAGGTGCGGCAGCTACCCCTGCGCGCGGACGGGCTGAAACTCGGCCACGTGGCCGACGTGGTCTACGAGGAGCCCCCCCTCGAGTACGGACGCCACCTCGACGGCAACTTCGCGATCGGCGTCACCGTGGCCCAGGAATCGGGAGCGAACACGGTGCAGGTGTGCCGGGCCGTGGAGGAGCGCATCGAGGGCATGAGCGGCGATCCGGAGCTGGAGGGCGTCAACTTCCTGGTCTGGTTCAGTCAGGGCCGGGAAATCGAGAAGACGATGCGCGACCTCATGTTCACCGGGGTCTTCGGCACGCTCCTGGCGCTGGTGGTGCTCTACCTGTTCCTCAAGCGGATCTCGACCACGGTGGTGGCGGTGGCCTGCATCCCGTTCAGCCTCGTGGTGACCTGCGGCGTCATCTGGGCGCTGGGCCGAAGCCTGAATACCCTCACCCTGCTGGGGTTGATCGTCGGCATCGGCATGCTCGTGGACAATGCCGTGGTGGTGATGGAGAACATCTTCCGCCACCGGGAGCAGGGTGCCGACCGGAAGACCGCCGCTCGCGAGGGCGCACGCGAGGTGTCGGTGGCGGTGGTGGCGGCCACGTTCACCTCGGTGATCGTCTTCCTGCCGCTCATCTTCTTCAACAAGCCCACCGAGATGAACATCTACCTGAAGGAGCTGGGCCTCACGGTCTGCCTGACGCTGCTCGCGTCGCTCTTCATCAGCCAGACGCTCATCCCGCTGGCGACCGCGCGCTTCGTGCGGGCGCGCGCGTCGTCCCGGGGCCGCGCGATGGAGTGGCTGGAGCGCCACTACGTGCGGCTGCTGTCGTTCAATCTGCGCCGGCGCTGGCTCACGCCCACGATCGGACTGCTGGCGATCGTCTCGGCGGTGTTTCCCTTCCGGCAGATCGACCTGAACTTCGACACCAGCCAGCCCGAGCTCTTCGTGCAGGTCCGGTATCGCTTCAGCGAGGACCTGAGCCTGGAGCGGAAGCAGACGGTGGTCTCGCAGGTGGAGCAGGTGCTCGATCGCCACCGCGAGGAACTGCTGGCGCGTGCCGTCTACAGCTTCTGGAGCGATCGCTTCAGCTTCACGCGCATCTACCTCGAGGAGGGCGAGGCCGACGACGAGAACATCGGCCGCGTCCGGTCGCGCCTGCGCGAACTGGTGCCCCAGGTCGCCGGGGTGCAGATCGAGGTGGAAGAGCAGTCGGGTGGCTGGCGGCACGGCGGCGGGAAGAGGGTGCACTTCCAGCTCTACGGCGACGACTCCGGCACGCTGGCGCGCCTTGCCGCGGCGGCGGTGCAGCGGGTCCAGACCATCGAGGGGCTGGAGGACGTGAGCGCCCGCCACGACGATCCGGCCATGGAACTGCACGTGGAGCTCGATGCGGATCTCGCCAGTCGCTACGGCCTGACGCCGGATCAGGTCGCCCGGACGGTGGGGCTCACGTACCGCGGACGACGGCTGCCGCGCTTCCGCACCGCGCAGGGGGAGCGCGAGATGCGGCTCACCCTCGACGAGCGGCGTGAGGAGAGCGTGGAACAGCTCGCCAACCTGCCGCTCTGGACGGGGTCGGGGGAGAAGGTCCCCCTGGGCTCGGTGGCGACGTTCCGCGCGCAGGAGGGTTCGCAGGAGATCATGCGCGACGATCGCATGACGAGCCTCTGGGTGGGGTCGCGCTACAGCGAGGGCACTCGCGACGTCTACATGGCGCAGGTGGCGGCGGTGCTGGACGACATGGAGTTCCCCTTCGGGTACGGCTGGACCTTCGGACAGTGGCAGCAGCAGCAGAAGGAGAAGTCGCGCGAGTTCCTGGTGAACCTGCTGCTCGCCCTGCTGCTGGTGTTCGCGGTGATGGCCGGACTCTTCGAGTCGGTGCGGCAGGCGCTGGCGCTGATGGTGGCGCTCCCCTTCGCCCTGGCCGGCGCCGTCTGGACCCTCTATTTCACGGGCACCGACTTCGATCAGCCTGCGGCGATCGGCCTGCTGCTTCTCATCGGCATCGTCGTGAACAACGGCATCGTCATGATCGAGCACATCAACAACTACCGCCGGGCCGGGATGCCGCGCGAGGCGGCCATGCTGCTCGGCGGGCGCGAACGGCTGCGGCCGATCCTGATGACCGCCGCCACCACGCTCATCGGCCTGGTGCCCATCGTGGTGCAGAAGCCGTCGCTGGGCGGGGTCTACTATTACTCCATGGCCCTGGTGGTGATGGGGGGGTTGGCGGTCTCCACGTTCCTCACGTCGGTGCTGCTGCCCACCACGGTTACCCTGAGCGAGGACATCTGGGACCGGCTGGCGAGGACCGCCCGGGGGAGATCCGGCCGGCGGCGCCCCGCCGGGGGCGCGGTCGACCTCGCCGAACGCGGCTGACTCCCCTCGACCCCGGCGGCGGCCGGCCGCGTCGCCTCGCGTGTCCGCGCGCCGGCGCGCTTTTGCCTGCCGCCCTGCGTGACCTCCAGGACGCCCTCGATCTTCTGCTGATTTCTCGGCTGACGGGGAATGAAGGGGAGGCGGCCACCGGGCTGTCGACCCTGTTGCTGACCTTCGCGGTTCATCGCTGCGGACCAGACCCCGCGCATGTGTCGGTCCCGCGATTTCCGCTCCGGTGGCCGCTTTCCGTCGATCTACTCGCTTCCGGGCCACGTTGCCCGGGCCTGTCTCTGCTGCTCTCCGGTATAATATAGACAAACTCCGAACAGTACGCAAGAGGTGATGAGATATTTTTTTATACTGGTCCAGTGAAACAAGTTCGACTTACTTGGTCTTGACGTTCGGGATCTTATGTATAGTCTGTGTCCATCGATACAGGCGCATCACGAGCCGGATGGTCGAGCCGCGACGCGGCGCTGGACGACGGAACCGAAAAGGAGACGATCATGAAGACGCTGGATATCCTCGCCGCCGTGCTGCTGGTGGTGGGTGGACTCAACTGGGGCCTCTGGGGCCTGTTCAAGTTCGACCTCGTGGCCGCCCTGCTGGGCAGCCTGCCGCTCCTCATGAACACCGTGTACGTGCTGGTGGGCGTGGCCGCTCTGTACCAGGCGATCGGCTGGAAGCGCATCCAGATGCGCTGGCGGTCGCACGAGGGGTTCCCTGCTCGCGCCTGACGGCGGTGCCGAGCGACTGCAGGCGGCGGGCCTCGCGAGGGCCCGCCGCACCTATTCTCCCCGGGGAACGAGAGCGCTGCTATCTTGGCCTTCATGACCCAACCCATCCTGCAACTCGATGACGTGACCAAGGCCTACGACCTCGGCGGACGGCGCTCGCGCGACGTGCTGCGCGGCATCACGCTCGCCCTGCGGCCCGGCGAGACGGCGGCGCTGGTCGGCCGCAGCGGCAGCGGCAAGAGCACGTTGCTGCACCTGGCGGCCGGCATCGACACCGCCACCAACGGTCGGGTCTCCCTCGACGGGCGTGATCTCGCCCGCCTGTCCGAGTCGGAGCGCACGCGGTTGCGTCGCGGCCGCGTGGGGTTGGTGTTCCAGTTCTTCCACCTGTTGCCTCACCTGTCGATCCTCGAGAACGTGCTGCTGCCCGCGTGGATCGCCGGGGGCGCCGGGCGCGTTGAACTGCGGCGCGCGGAGGACCTGCTGCGCAGGGTGGACCTGTGGGAGCGTCGCGACGACCGGGCCGGTCAGCTCAGCGGCGGCGAGATGCAGCGGGTGGCCCTGGCGCGGGCGCTGCTGCATCGCCCGGCCCTGGTGCTGGCGGACGAGCCCACCGGCAGTCTGGACGACCTCAATGGCCGCGTGGTGATGGATCTGCTGCTGGAGATGACCCGCGAGTCGGGTGGGACCCTGCTCTACGTCACCCACAGCGACGAGCTGGCGGCGCTGGCCCAGCGCGTGTGGCGCCTGCAGAGCGGCGTGCTGGCGGGCGACGGAGACGGCGGATGAGGAGCGGCGGGTGAGACCCTACCTGGCGCGCAGCGCGGCGGCGCAGCTCCGCCGGGGCAAGACCCTGCTGCTGCTCACGGTCTTCGGGGTGGCGCTGGGCGTCGGCTCGGCGGTGGCCATCCAGGTGCTCAACCAGGGTGCCCTGCTCGCGTTCGCCGGCAGCGTGCAGGCGGTCAGCGGCGAGGCCGATCTCAGCGTGCTCGGTCGCGCTCCCACGCTGGACGAGGAGCTGCTGGTCGACGTGCTCGCCGACCCGGCGGTGGCGGCCGCGTGGCCGCTCTACCGGGTGGACGTGGCCGTGGCGGGCCGCGACGACCTCTTCCTGGAGATCGTCGGCCTCGACCTGTTCGCCCCGGTGCAACTGCCCCTGGAGATGGGCGCGCCGGACGACTCCGGCGATTCCGCGGCGGCGGCGGCGAACCCGGACCCGGCGGCGCAACTCGCCGCGGCGCTGGCGCGGCCCGGCTGGGTGGCGCTCACGCCGGCGTTCGCAGCGGAGATGGGCTGGGAGCGGGGCGACACCATCCGGGTCAGCAGCGGTAGCCGTCAGGCTCGCCTCGAGGTCGGCGCGCTGGTCGACTTCGCCCGCATCACCGCTCTGGCCACCCGCAAGATCGCGGTCATGGACATCGCCCAGGCGCAGGCGCTGTTCGGGCGGCCGGGTCGTATCCACCAGATCGACGTGCGCCTGGCTCCTGGGCACGGCCTGGAACTCACCGCCGCCCGCCTGGAGCGCGCCCTCGGTGCAGCGGTCCTGGTGCAGACCCCCGAGCAGCGCAACCAGGAAGCGGCGGGGCTGCTGGAAGCCTTCCGGCTCAACCTGACCGCGCTGAGCCTGATCAGCGTGTTCGTCGGGCTGTTCCTCATCTACACCAGCGTGCAGGCCTCGCTGGTGCGCCGGCGCGGCGAGTTCGGCCTGCTGCGCTCGCTGGGGGCCACCCGACAGCAACTGCTCAATCTCGTCCTGGCCGAGGCGGCGCTCCTGGGTGCGGTGGGGACCGCCGCGGGCATTCCGCTGGGCCACATGGTGGCCGTCCACAACGTGGAGGCGGTGAGCGCCACCCTCACGAACATCTACCTCCTGGAGGAGATCGAGCGGCTCACGCTGCCGCCGCTGGTGGTACTGCTCGGGGTGGCCATCGGCGTGGGCGGCGCGGTGCTCGGCGCGCTGGCGCCGGCGCTCGACATGAGCCGGCGCGACATCACCTCCCTGCTGGCGGCCAGCAGCCTGCACGTGCGGGCGGGTCGATCGGCGCCGCGGCTGGCGGTGGCGGGGGCGGTGATCGCGTCGGCAGGCGTGGCCTGGTTCGCGGCCTGGGGGCATACCCTGCGGGAAGGCGGGTTCGTGCTGGGCTTCCTGCTGCTGGTGGTGCTGCCGCTCCTGGCCCCGATGACGATCCGCACGCTGTGCGCCCGGGTCCGCCCGCGCGGCTTCGGTCTGGCCCTGAGCGTGAAGAACCTGACCACCCGGCTGCAGGCCACGAGCAGCGCGGTGGCGGCGCTGGCGGTCACCGTCAGCATGATGGTGGGAATCACCCTGCTGGTGGAGAGCTTCCGCACCACCCTCGTCACGTGGCTGGACGTGACCCTCCGCGCCGACGTCTACGTGACCAGCGAGTCGTGGGTGCGGGCCGGCAGCGAGGCCGGCCTGCGGCAGGGACTGGCCGCCGACCTGGCGGGAGTGCCCGGCGTGCGGGCCCTGGAGCAGCTGCGCGGCCTGCGGGTGCGTGCGGGCAGCCGGCGCGACCGGCCCGACGAGCGCCGCCTGATCCAGCTCAGCGGCCTCACCATCGAGGATGCCGCCGGGATCGACTGGTCACGCCGACTGCCCCTGATGACCGGCGACCCGCAGCAGGTGGCCGAGCGCCTGCGCGCCGGCGATGCCGTGGTGGTGAGCGAGCCGCTGGCGCGCAAGGAGGGGCTGGCGCCCGGCGACACCCTCGTGCTGGCCGCGCCGGGCGGCGAGGTGGGCGTGCCGATCGTGGGCGTCACCTACGACTACTCCACCGAGGGTGGTTCCGCGTTCGCCGCCATCGAGCTGCTGGAGCGACACTTCGGACCGGGTCCGGCGCACAATGTCGCGCTCTGGGCGGAACCGGACCTCGATCCCCAGGACCTGGTGGATCGTCTGAAGGCCCATTTCGGCGGCGAGCCGCTGGTGTTCCGGAGCAACCGGACCCTCCGCGGCGAGGTGCTGGCGATCTTCGACCAGACCTTCGCGATCACCCGCATCCTCGTCGCCATGGCGCTACTCATCGCGGTGACGGGAATCTCGCTGACGCTGCTCGTCCAGGCGCGCGAGCGAGCGGCCGAGCTGGCCCTGTGGCGCGTACTCGGAGCGTTGCGAAGGCAGGTGTTCCTGGTGTTCCTGGGCGAAGGGCTGGGCATGGGCATCCTGGGTCTGCTCCTGGGCATGGTGGGAGGGCTGGCCCTGGCGGCCCTCCTGATCCTGGTGATCAACCGCGCCTACTTCGGCTGGACCATCCGGCCGGCCTGGCCCGTGCTCGAACTGGCGCAGCAGGCGGCGGTGATCCTGGCGGCGGCGGTCGCGGCCAGCGCCTATCCCGCGCTCCGTGGCAGCCGCACGCCCGCCACCGAGCTGAGCCGGGAGGATCTGACGTGACGACCCGATGGACGGGACGGCGATCGGCGACGCGGACGGCCTGCGGCCGGCGGGCCGCCGTCGTCGGAGGGGCGGTCCCGGTGCTGGCGATCTCGCTGCTGGCGGGTGCCGTCGGGTCGCCCGGACCGGGCGCGATCGCGGAGGCGTCCGCGGAGGCGTCCGCGGAGCCCGCCTCGGAAGCGGTCGCCGCCGCCACCGGCATGGCCCCGCCGCCGGCCGCGGCCCCTTCCGGCCGCAGCGCCGGCTGGCGACAGGCACGACCCGACCACGCCTGGGAGTTTCCGCGGGCGCACTGGCGACATCCCGGCTTCAAGACCGAGTGGTGGTATTTCACCGGGCACCTGGCAGAGATGGGCGACGACGCCGGAGCGCTGCCCCGGTACGGCTTCCAGTTCACCTTCTTCCGCGTGGGCCTGTTGTCGCAGCCGCCGCGGCTCGCCTCGGCCTGGGCTGCGACCGACCTGATCATGGGGCACGCCTCGGTCACCGACGTCGCCACCGGCGAGCACGTGTTCTCGGAGGTGCTCTACCGCGCGGTGCCGCTGCTGGGAGGCTTCGGCGCGCCCGAGGACAGTCTCATCGCCTGGTCGCGCGGACCGGCCGGGACCGCCGCCCCGTGGCGGCTGATGTGGACCGGGACCGGTTTCCGCATCACGGCCGCCGACGCCCGGCGCGGCCTGTGGCTCGATCTCGTGGCCGAGCCCCTGCAGCCGCACGTCTTCCAGGGGCCGAACGGCTACAGCCCCAAGTCGGCCGCTGCGGCGGCCGCCGCGGCGGCGGGGAGCGAAGCGGCGGCGGGCAGCCAAGGGAGCGAAGCGGCGCCCGGCAGCGGCGGCGCCGACGGCGCCGAGAGCGCCGGGGGCACCGGCGGCGCCGAGAGTGTGGCGGCCAGCCTCTATTACAGCTTCCCGCGCCTGGCGGCGACCGGCACGGTTGCGGCCGGAGGGCCGCCGCGGCGCGTACGGGGCCAGTGCTGGATGGATCGCGAGATCTTCACGAGCACGCTGGCGCCGGGGCAGACGGGCTGGGACTGGCTCAGCCTCCAGCTGGACGACGGCCGCGAGCTGATGCTGTACCGGCTGCGCGATGCCGGCGGCGCCGCCGATTACGGCCTGGGCACCCTGGTGGAGGCGGACGGCACCGTCCGGCGGTTGTCCCTCGACGAGTGGTCCTGGACGCCGCTGGGCACCTGGCGCAGCCCCGAGACCGGGGCCGTGTACCCGGTACGCTGGCGACTGCAGGTCCCCTCGGCGGGCCTCGACCTGGAACTGGCCGCGCGCGTGGACGCCCAGGAGAACGTGTCGCGGCGCGCGGGCATCTTCTACTGGGAGGGCGCGGTGGCCGCCGCCGCGATGCGAGGGTCCCCAGGGGGCGAGGCTGCGACGGTGGGTCTCGGGTACGTGGAGCTGACCGGCTACGGGCCGGGCAGCCGACCGCCGCTCTGACGTGCAGCCCCGGGCGGGATCTCCGCCGATCCGACGGGCTAGCCGGCGTCGCCGTCGAGGGCCTGGCGGATCGTCCGGGCCAGCAACTCGCCGGTGATGGGCTTGGGCAGGAAAACGGCGTTCAGTTCGGCGGCGACGTTCGCATCGAAGTCGTCGCTGAATCCGGAGCAGATCACCACCGGGAGGTCGGGCCGGCGTCGGCGCACCTCCATCAGCAGCTCGCGTCCCGTGAGTCCCGGCATGGTCTGGTCCGCCAGCAGCAGATCGAAGCCTTCGGGGTCGTCGTGGAACGCGGCCAGGGCCGCCCGCCCGTCCGCGGCGGTGACCACCCGGTAACCGAGGGCGGAGAGTTGACGATCCAGCAGCCGCACGAGCTGCGGCTCGTCATCGACCACCAGCAGCCGCTCGTCACCGCCGGCGCTCGCCACGCGGGCGAGCGGCACTTCGTGCGGCACCGCGGCCGGAACCGCCGGCAGGTAGAGGTGGAACGCGGACCCCACCCCCGGTGCGCTCTCCACCGCCACGGCGCCTCCCAGCTGGGTCACGATCCCGTGCACCACCGACAGTCCCAGCCCGGTCCCCTCGCCCGGCTCACGGGTGGTGTAGTAGGGTTCGAAGATGCGCTCGACGACGTCCGGCGTCATGCCGACCCCGTCGTCGGCGACGGAAAGCCGCACGTAGTGCCCGGGCGCCACCAGCCGGTCGGCGGCGGCGAAATGCTCTTGCACCTGCACCCCCTCGAGGACCACGTGCAGCGTGCCTCCGGAACGGCGCATCGCCCGGGCTGCATTGGTGCAGAGGTTCATCAGGATCTGGTGCAGGAAGGCGGGATTGGCGTACACCGGCGGGCAGTCCGTCGCGATCTCCTGGCGGATCGCGATGGTTGCCGGAAGGGTGGAGCGCAGCATCTTCAACCCTTCCTTGAGCGCCGGCTGCAGGAGCATCGACCTGACCGCGCGGTCGTTGCGTCTGCCGAACGAGAGCACCTGCTGCACCAGCTCCTGCGCCCGGCGGGAGGCGCGCAGGATCTCCTCCACCGAACCGCGGGCGGGCAGACCGTCGGCGAACTCCATCAGCGCCAGTTCGCCGAAGCCGAGGATCACCTGCAGGATGTTATTGAAGTCGTGCGCGATGCCGCCGGCGAGTTGCCCCAGGGCCTCCATCTTCTGCGCCTGACGGAGCTGATCCTCGAGCCGCGCGTGTTCGTCGGCCGCGCGCCGCTGATCGCTGAGGTCGCAGAAGACCGCCACCGTGCCGGCGAATCGCCTCTCGTGGTGCCAGGGGCTGCCGCTGACCCGCACCGGCAGCCGCGCGCCGTCCTCGCGCAGCAGTTCCACCTCGTAGTGGTCCCCGATGCCCTGGAGGCGCCGTTGATCGGCGGCGGCGATCACCGGTCGCTGATCCTCGGGAATGACGCAGTACTGCGATCGTCCCACCAGCTGTTCGGGACGGTAGCCGAGCATGACGGCCGCGGCGGGATTCACCAGCAGGAAGCGCTCGTCACGGCCGCATACCACGAGCCCTTCCATCAGGCAGGGGACCACGGCGGCGAGCAGCGAACGTTCGTCGAATCCGTCCGGTAGCATCGGCAGGAGCTCGCTCTTCACGGCCGTTCCTCCACGGCTCCACCGTTCCGTCGCGGCGGTCGACGTGCGGGGCTCCCCGCTCCGGCGGCGAGACGAGCGGCAACTATACCAGATGCGCTCGGACTCGTGAAGAGGCACCGCAGCTCGCCACGCCGTCGTTACGCGTGGCGAGCGCGTCGCCGGCGCCCTATGTTGAGCGCCGGATCGGCGGGACCCTCCATCCGTGGACGGCGTTCCGGAGCCGGCGGTCTGCCGCCGCCACGACGCCGGCCACTCGCTCCCGCGGCACACTCGAAAGGACAACCATGGAGTATCGCTTTCTGGGGCGGTCGGGCCTGCGCGTCTCGGCCCTGTCGTTCGGCGCCTGGGTCACGTTCAGCGACCAGCTCGACGACGATCTCGCGCTCGCCTGCATGCGCGCCGCGCGCGACGCGGGCGTGAACTTCTTCGATAACGCCGAGGTTTACGCGGCGGGCAAGGCCGAGGAGATCATGGGCCGCGTCCTCGAGCAGACAGGCTGGCGGCGCCCGGACCTGGTGATCTCGACCAAGATCTTCTGGGGCGGCAAGGGACCGAACGACGCGGGGCTCTCGCGCAAGCATATCGTGGAGGGGACCGCGGCGGCCCTGGAGCGGCTGCGGTTGACGTACGTGGACCTGATCTTCTGCCACCGCCCCGACCCGTCCACGCCGATGGAGGAGGTCGTGCGGGCGATGAACCACGTCATCGACCGCGGCTGGGCGTTCTACTGGGGCACCAGCGAGTGGAGCGCCGAGGAGATCCGCGAGGCGTGGCACGTGGCCCGACGCGAGCATCTCGTGCCGCCGCTCATGGAGCAGCCGCAGTACAACATGCTTTCCCGCGAGCGCGTCGAGAAGGAGTACGCGTCGCTGTACGACGACATCGGGCTGGGCACGACCATCTGGAGCCCGCTGGCCAGCGGGCTGCTCACCGGCAAGTACAACGAGGGGGTGCCGCCGGACAGCCGGCTGGCCCTGGAGAGCTATTCCTGGCTCCGCGACATGGTGCTGGGAGCGGAGGCGGAGGCCAACATCGCGAAGATCCGGAAGCTCGGCGAGCTGGCCGGCGAGCTGGGCTGCACCCAGGCGCAGCTCGCGATCGCCTGGTGCCTGAAGAATCCGCGCGTGAGCACGGTGATCACCGGCGCCTCGCGTCCCGAGCAGGTGCAGGAGAACATGAAGGCGCTCGATGTGGCGCCCAGGCTCGACGCGGCGGCGATGGAGCGGATCGAGACGATCCTGGAGAACCGTCCCTCGCGGCGGCCCGACTTCCGGAGCTGGCTGTGAGCGAGGGGACGACCGCCCCGGCCGGTCGTTGGCGCGGCAGCGGGCGCGTGTTATCTTCCCCGCTCGCTGCCGCACCCGACCTGACCAGCGGGAGGAACCATCACATGGGCTGGGAGAAGATCGCCGATCTCCTGGCGGGCAAGGTGCCGCCGGGGAGCGAGGTCACCGTCAAGGGTTGTGTGCGCACCCGGCGCGACTCCAAGGCCGGGCTGTCGTTCGTGCAGGTCCACGACGGGACGTGCTTCGACGCGCTCCAGGTGGTGGCTCCGGGCGCCCTGCCCGGCTACCAGGACGAGGTGCTGCGTCTGAGCGCGGGCTGCGCGGTGGTGTGCACCGGCTTGCTGGCCGAGTCGCAGGGCAAGGGGCAGGCGCTGGAGCTGCAGGCGACGAGCGTGGAGGTGGTGGGCTGGGTCGACGACCCGGAGACCTACCCCATCCAGCCGAAGCGGCACAGCATGGAGTTCCTGCGCGAGGTGGCTCACCTGCGTTCGCGGACCAACACCTTCGGGGCGGTCGCCAGGGTCCGCGACGCGCTGGCCCAGGCCATCCACCGCTTCCACCACGAGCGCAGCTTCTACTGGATCCACACGCCCATCATCACCACCAGCGACGCCGAGGGCGCGGGCGAGCTGTTCCGCGTCTCGACGCTCGATCTGGCCAACTTGCCGCGCACCGAGAGCGGCGCGGTGGACTTCGGCGAGGACTTCTTCGGTCGGCCCACGTTCCTCACGGTATCCGGCCAGCTCAACGTGGAGACGTACTGCTGCGCGCTGACGCGGGTCTACACGTTCGGCCCCACCTTCCGCGCCGAGAACTCGAACACCAGCCGCCATCTCTCCGAGTTCTGGATGGTGGAGCCGGAGATCGCGTTCGCCGACCTGAACGACGACGCCGATCTGGCCGAGGAGTTCCTGCGCGAGATCTTCCGCGCCGTGCTCGAGGAGCGCGCCGACGACATGGCGTTCTTCGACCGGCACGTCCAGCCCGGCGTGGTGAAGCGTCTGGAGGACTTCGTGGCCGCCAGCTTCGAGCGCCTGGATTACGGCGAGGCGGTGCAGATCCTCGAGCGGTCGGGACGCGATTTCGAGTATCCGGTGGGCTGGGGCATGGACCTGCAGTCCGAGCACGAGCGCTACCTCTGCGAGGAGCACGTGCGCCGGCCGGTGGTGGTGATGAACTATCCGCGCGAGATCAAGGCGTTCTACATGCGCCTGAACGATGACGGCAGGACCGTGGCCGCCATGGACGTGCTAGCGCCCGGCATCGGCGAGATCATCGGCGGCAGCCAGCGCGAGGAGCGGCTCGACGTCCTCGATCTGCGCATCCGGGAGCTCGGCCTCGAGCCGGCGTCCTACTGGTGGTATCGCGATCTGCGGCGCTACGGCACGGTGCCCCACGCGGGCTTCGGCCTCGGCTTCGACCGGGCCATGAACTACGTCACGGGCATCAAGAACATCCGCGACGTGATTCCTTTTCCCCGCGCCCCCAAGCAGGCGGAGTTCTAGACGGATCCGGGCGGTCGAGCGGCCAGGACGGAGCGTGTACGATGGAATGGATCAGGGGCAATTACCGCATCAGCGACGCGCGCGAAGAGCTGGACCTCTATTACGTGGTGCCGGCTCTGCAGGGGACCTACTGGGCGCCGGCGCGTTCCACCGAGCTGATCGAGGCGTCCATCGCCGCGTCCACCTGCCTCGGTCTTTACCAGGGCGAGCGGCAGATCGGTTTCGCGCGGGCGGTCACCGACTCGGTCACGTTCGCCTGGGTGTGCGACGTGGTGGTCCATCCGGAGTTCCGCGGCGCCGGCCTCGGCAAGTGGCTCACGGCCTGCGTGCTGGAGCATCCGACGGTCGCCCGCTGCGAGCAGCAGCTGCTGCGCACGCGCGATGCGCACGGCCTCTACGAGCAGTACGGATTCCGCCTGGTCGAGGCCATGCAGCGACGGACTGACGGTTCCGTTCCCGGCGCCGCAGCCGAACCCCCATCCGCGTGAGTTCCCGACTGCACGCGGGGGTCGCCCGGTGACTGTCGCCCTTTGATCTGACGCGGTCGTCAGAACCCGAACCGGACCGAGAACACCGGGATCGTGGCGGCCGCCGGAGCGTCGTCGTCGTCCCGCCGTTCCGGCTCCACCAGGTGGACGACCACCGCCACCGCCGAGCCGAGGAGCGCGCCTGCGAGCACGTCGCTCGGGTAATGCACCCCAAGCCAGCTCCGGCTCAGACCCACGCCCACCGCCCAGACTGTGCCGGGCACGATCACCTCCCACCGGGGATGGCTCAGGCTCCAGCTCACCAGCGTCGCGAAGGCGATCGCGGTGTGGCCGGAGGGGAACGAGTACGGATCGAGGGGGATCTCGTCCGGCTCGAGCAGGCCGTGGCGAGGCTCGACGCCGGGCAGCGCGCGGAACGGACGCGGCCGTTTCACCGTGTTCTTGATGGCGAATATCCCGGCTCCCGTGACGATCTGCGCCGCGGTCAGGCGCGCCGCATCGCGGGCGAAACCGTCGTCGCGCAGCGCCACGGCGAGCCAGGCCGCGGGGACGGCGGCCAGGAAGACCGGATAGGCGGTGGCGTCGGCGGCCCGCAGGTACACCGAGACCGGCACACTGGTGGAACGATAGATGCGATAGAAGATCCGGATGTCCAGCGACGAGGGCGGGTCTTCCACCGCCGGTTCCGCGGCCAGCGAATCGGCGACCGCCTCCGCCAGCGAGTCGACCCGGGCCGGCGCCAGCGTGTCCAGTTCGGCCGGGGTCAGCGTGTCGGGTTCGGCCGGGGTCAGCGTGTCGTTCGCGGCGGCGGCGGCCGGCACCTCGCTGGGCCCGGGCACGGCGCCGGCCCCGACGGCCGGCCCCGCGCAGCCCGTGCCGGCGACCGCGAGCGCTATCGCCAGCGCCATCGCCAGTGCCGGTGTCAGCGCCGGTGTCAGCGCCGGTGCCAGTGCCACGGCGGCGGCGGACCGGTGCCGGACGGCCGCCGTTCCCCGGTCCGGGCCCAGGTCGCGCCGGGCGAACTGCCAGCGCATCGGCTGCAAGCGAACTCCTTCCGATTCCCGCCCTGTTTCCAAGCAATCCGGCTGGAGGCGTTCCGCAACCCCGGCGCGCAGAGTCGTGGAGCGCATGCGAGATCGTATGCCCGCCGGGTGTGCGGGTGACGCCGCGGCGGAGGCCACGCGACGGGACGGGTCGCCGCTCCGCGCCAGGCGGGGCGTAGCCATCCGCGCCCGCTCTGCTAGCTTGTCTGTTGGCGCTGCGGCCCGCGCACGGGGATGCGGACCGGCAGCCGGACCTTGCAGTTCCATCCCGGCGAGAAGAGTTCCGATGAAAGTCTGGCCAGGTCAGTATTATCCGCTGGGCGCGTCGTTCGACGGCGCCGGCACCAACTTCTCCCTGTTCTCCGAGGTCGCGGAGAGCGTGGATCTGTGCCTCTTCGACGACGACGGTCGCGAGACCCGCGTGGAACTACCCGAGGTCACGGCGTACTGCTGGCACGCCTATCTGCCGCGCGTGGAGCCGGGACAGCGGTACGGCTTCCGCGTCCACGGTCCGTGGGACCCGCGCGCCGGCCACCGCTGCAACCCGAACAAGCTGCTGCTCGACCCCTACGGCAAGGCGGTCGAAGGTCACGTGCGCTGGGACGAGGCGGTGTTCCCCTATCGCTTCGCGGACGGGCCCGACTCGTTCAATGACGACGACAGCGCGCCGTTCATGCCGCGCTCGGTGGTGCACCAGCCATACTTCGACTGGAGCGGCGATCGCCGGCTGCAGCTGCCGTGGCACGAGGCGGTGATCTACGAGGTGCACATCAAGGGCTTCACCGCTCAGCACCCCGACCTTCCGCCCGACCTGCGCGGCACCTATGCCGGACTCGCCCATCCGGTCTGCATCGAGTACCTCAGGCAACTCGGCGTGACCGGGGTGGAGTTGATGCCGGTGCACCACTTCGTCCACGACAAGCACCTGGTGGAGCGCGGCCTGCGCAACTACTGGGGCTACAACTCCATCGGCTACTTCGCCCCCCATCCCCTGTACGCCGCCGACAAGCGTCCCGGCGGTGCCGTCAGCGAGTTCAAGGGCATGGTCAAGACGCTGCATCAGGCGGGCATCGAGGTGATCCTCGACGTGGTCTACAACCACACGGCCGAGGGCAACCACATGGGCCCGATCCTCTGCTTCAAGGGCATCGACAACGCATATTACTACCGGCTCACCCGCGACCGGCGCTACTACATGGACTACACCGGCACGGGCAACAGCCTGCACATGCGCCATCCGCACACGCTGCAGCTCATCATGGACTCGCTGCGCTACTGGGTGCTGGAAATGCACGTGGACGGCTTCCGCTTCGATCTGGCCTCCACCCTGGCGCGCGAGTTGCACGACGTGGACCGGCTGTCGGCGTTCTTCGACCTCATCCAGCAGGACCCCGTGCTGGCCGACGTGAAGCTCATCGCCGAACCCTGGGACGTGGGCGAGGGCGGCTACCAGGTGGGCAACTTCCCGCCGGTCTGGTCGGAGTGGAACGGCATGTACCGCGACTGCGTGCGCGACTTCTGGCGCGGCCAGGACCAGACGCTGGGCGAGCTGGCTTACCGGATCACCGGCAGTTCCGACCTCTACGAGAACAACAGCCGCCAGCCGTTCGCGAGCATCAACTTCGTCACCGCCCACGACGGCTTCACGCTCGAGGATCTGGTCTCGTACAACGAGAAGCACAACGAGGCCAACGGCGAGGACAACCGTGACGGCGAGAGCTTCAACCGCTCCTGGAATCACGGCGTGGAAGGTCCCACGCAGGACCCGGAGATCCTCGCCCTGCGCCAGCAGCAGAAGCGCAACTTCCTGGTCACGCTCATGCTGTCCCAGGGCGTTCCCATGCTCCTGGGCGGCGACGAGCTCGGCCGCACGCAGATGGGCAACAACAACGGCTACTGCCAGGACAACGAGATCTCCTGGTACGACTGGGAACACCTGGACGAGGAGTTGCTGGAGTTCACGCGGCGCCTGATCCGGTACCGCTTCGAGCATCCGGTGTTCCGTCGCCGGCGCTGGTTCCAGGGACGCGCCATCCACGGCAGCGACAACCAGGACATCGGCTGGTTCACCATCGAGGGCGAGCCCATGCAGGAGGAGAACTGGGGTACGTGGTTCGCCAAGTCGCTCGGGATCTACCTGAACGGCGAGACGATCCCCAACCCCAATCCGCGCGGTGAGCCGGTGACCGACGCCAGCTTCTACCTGATGCTCAACGCGCACTACGAGCCCCTGTCCTTCGAGCTGCCGGGCTCGCGCTGGGGCCACGTGTGGCGGCGGGAGCTGGACACCAGCGTCGGCTGGCTGGACGAAGACGACTACCACGGGCCCGGGGACGCCATCGAGGTGACGGGCCGGTCGCTGGTGGTGCTGCGCCATGAATCGTGACGGCGGTGGAGCGGCGCCCGCGCCGGTGGCCACGTACCGCCTGCAGCTCACGCCCGATTTCGGCTTCGCCGAGGCGACGGAGCTGGTGCCGTACCTGGCAGCGCTGGGCATCAGCCACATCTACACGTCCCCTTACCTGCAGGCCGCGACCGGCAGCATGCACGGCTACGACGTGGTCGATCCCACCCGCATCAACGAGGAACTGGGCGGCCGCACCGCTCATGCGGCCTTCGCGGCGGCGCTGGCGGAGGCGGGACTCGGGCACATGGTGGACATCGTGCCGAACCACATGGCCATCGCCGGCCGCCAGAATCCGTGGTGGTGGGACGTTCTGGAGAACGGCCCCTCGAGCCGCTTCGCCACCTACTTCGACGTCGACTGGGAGGCCTCGGAGGAACGCTGGCCGAACAAGGTGATGCTGCCGGTGCTCGGCGATCACTACGGCCGGATCCTGGAAGCGGGCGAGCTGCGCCTCGTCCATGCCGACGGCGCGTTCAGCCTGCACCACTTCGAGCACGTATTCCCGGTCGATCCGTCCAGCCTCGACGACCTGCTCGCACGCGCGGCGGAAACCGCCGGTTCGGATCTGCTCGCCTTCCTCGGCGACGTCTGCGGCCGTCTGCCCCGGCCGACCGTGACCGGCCGCCGCGAGGTGGAGCGCCGGCATCGCGACAAGGCAGTCGTCGGTCGCATGCTGGCCCGCCTGTGTCGCGAGAATCCCAACGTGTGCCGCGCCATCGACGCCGAGGTCTCCCGCACCAACGGCGACCCCGACCTGCTCGATGCGCTCGTCGACAGCCAGAACTACCGGCTGGCGTTCTGGCGCACGGCGGGGCGCGACCTCGGCTACCGGCGCTTCTTCGACATCCACGACCTCGCCGGACTGCGCGTCGAGGAGGAGGAGGTGTTCCACGCCACCCACGAGCTGCCGCTGCGCTGGGTGCGCGACGGTACGGTGCAGGGGTTGCGCGTGGACCATCCGGACGGCCTGCGCGATCCGGCCGAGTACTTCCAGCGGCTGCGCCGAGCGGCCCCCGAGGCGTGGCTCGTGGCCGAGAAGATCCTCGAGCCCGGCGAGCACCTGCCCGACGACTGGCCGGTGGAGGGCACCACCGGCTACGACTTCCTGCGTCTGGTCGACGGGCTGTTCGTGGACCCGCGCGGGGAAGAGCCGCTCACTCGCTGCTACGCCGAGTTCACCGGCGAGGAGGTGGACTTCGGCGTGCTGGTACGTGACTGCAAGCGTGAGGTCCTGCAGGAACTGCTGGCCAGCGAGCTGCGGCGCCTGTCGGTGCTCTTCGTGGAGGTCTGCGAACGGCACCGGCGCCACCGCGACTACACGCGTCACGAGCTGCGCGAGGCACTGGTGGAGGTGGCCGCGTGCTTTCCGGTGTACCGCAGCTACGTGCGCGCGCGGTACGGCGCCGTCTCCGAGACGGACGTGGAGCACGTGCAGGCCGCCGTGGCCCAGGCGCTGGCGGACCGGCCGGACCTCGACTCCCAGCTGCTCGACTTCCTGCAGGACATCCTGCTGTTGCGGGTGAAGGGCGAGCGCGAGAGCGAGCTGGCCATGCGTTTCCAGCAGCTCACCGGCCCGGCCATGGCCAAGGGGCTGGAAGACACGGCGTTCTACCGCTACAACCGCCTGCTGTCGCTCAACGAGGTGGGGGGCGACCCCGGGCGCTTCGGCACCCCGGTGGACGAGTTCCACGCCGCCTGCGTCGACGCCCAGGCGCGCCGGCCGCGCTCGTTGCTGGCCACCTCCACCCACGACACGAAGCGCAGCGAGGACGTCCGCGCCCGCCTGGTGCTGCTCTCGGAGCAGCCGGAGCGGTGGGCCGCCGCCGCCCACCGCTGGTCCGCGCACAACGAGCGGCACCGCAGCGCGGCCTCGCCCACGATCGCGGAGGCGGGACCGGCGCACGGCGTGGCCGAGGCGGCGAGCGCCGGCGACGACGCCGTCCCGGACCGCGACACCGAGTACCACCTCTACCAGGTGCTCGCGGGAGCGTGGCCCATCACCGCCGAGCGGGCGGTCCAGTACATGGAGAAGGCCAGCCGCGAGGCCAAGCTCCACACCTCCTGGACGCAGCAGGACGAGGCGTGGGAGCAAGCGCTGCAGCGCTTCGTCAGAGGCATCCTCGCCGACCGCGCGTTCACCGACGATCTGGGCGCGTTCGTGGCGCCCCTGGTGGAACCGGGCCGCGTGAACAGCCTGGCCGAGACGTTGCTCAAGCTCACCGCGCCGGGCGTGCCGGACATCTACCAGGGCACCGAACTCTGGGACCTGAGCCTCGTGGATCCCGACAACCGCCGCGCCATCGACTTCATCCGGCGCACGGACCTGCTGGAGGAACTGGCGGGGCGGACCGTGGAGGACGTGCTCGGGCGCGCCGACGAGGGTCTGCCCAAGCTGTGGCTGCTGCACCGTGCGCTGCGCGTCCGGCGCACGCACGCCGATCTCTTCGGCGCCGGCGCCGCCTACGAGGATCTGCCCGTGCACGGCGAGCGGGCCGATCATGCCGTGGCCTACTTGCGTGGCGGTGGAGCGGCGGTGCTGGTGCCCCGCCTGGTGCTCGGGCTCGCCGGCGCCTGGGGCGACACGGTCGTGGAACTGACGTCGGGCCGCTGGCGCGACGCGCTGACCGACAGCATCCGCGAGGGCGGCCGCCTGGCGGTGGCCGAGGCCCTCGACCGGTTCCCCGTGGCGCTCTTGATCAGGGAGGAGAGGTCATGACGCGGATGCGGGTATGGGCCCCCATGGCCCGCGAGGTGGAGCTGGAGGCCGGCGGCCGCGGCGTGCCCCTGGCGCGTGCGGCCCGCGGCTGGTGGGAGGTGGACGCTCCCCACGTCGTCCACGGCACCGACTACGCCTATCACGTGGACGGCGAGGGGCCATTCCCGGACCCCCGTTCACCCTGGCAGCCGGAGGGTGTGCACGGCCCGTCGCGCTGGGTGGACCACGCGCGGTTCCGGTGGACGGACGCCGGCTTCCAGGCCGTGCCGCTGCCGGCGGCGCTGATCTACGAACTGCACGTGGGCACCTTCACTCCGGCGGGCACCTTCGCGGGAGTGGAGGAGCGGCTCGACCACCTGCGGGACCTCGCCGTCACCCACGTGGAGATCATGCCGGTGTCCGAGTTCCCGGGCGAGCGCGGCTGGGGCTACGACGGGGTGGACCTCTATGCGCCCCACCACGCCTACGGCGGGCCCGAGGCCCTGAAGCAGCTGGTGGACGCCTGCCACCGCAAGGGCCTGGCCGTGCTGCTGGACGTGGTCTACAACCACCTGGGACCCGACGGCAACTACCTGGAACGCTTCGGCCCCTACTTCACCGATCACTATGCCACCGTCTGGGGCCGGGCCGTGAACATGGACGGGCCCGACAGCGACGAGGTGCGCCGCTTCTTCATCGACAACGCCCTGATGTGGATGCGCGACTACCACTTCGACGGGCTGCGCCTCGACGCGGTGGGGGCCATCGTGGACCAGTCGGCCATCCACTTCCTCGAGCAACTGGCCACCGACGCGCGGGTGCTGTCGGCGCAGCTGGGTCGCCACCTGGTGGTGATCGCGGAGAGCGATCTGAACGATCCCCGTCTCGTGCGGCCGCCGGCGGTGGGCGGCCACGGCCTGGACGCGCAGTGGAACGACGACTTCCACCACGCGCTGCACACCGTCCTCACCGGCGAGACCGCCGGCTATTATTGCGACTTCGGCAACCTGCACGAGCTGGCCAAGGTGGTGACCAGCGGCCTGGGCTTCGACGGCAGCTACTCGCTGCACCGTCGGCGCCGGCACGGCCGTTCGGCCGAGGGCGTGTCGGGCCACCGGTTCGTCTGCTGCATGCAGAACCACGACCAGGTGGGCAACCGCGCCGCCGGCGACCGCCTCGGCCAGACGCTCTCCAGAAAATTCGAAGCTCCCCGAGCCTCCTGCCGCATTTATTATCTCTATAATGCCGTCAGATGCACCAAAGCAGGTTACATCACCGGCGTGAACCTCAGCAAAAAGCTCATCGGGCTGTATAATTATAATTTCGCCGAGGAATTCCTCACATGAAACAGCCGCTGCATCGCGTATCCATACATTATAGGAACCCGCCACCAGTCCACTGAAACTGCCGCTGTCAAACCAGCTCGAAGCATTATCTACAGAATACTGAAAATTGCCGCTGCCTCCGACGGGAGAACTTATCTGTATCGCGCCATTATTGTTTCCGAAACAACCCGTCACGTCTGTTTTTGTTACCGTGGCACTGAGCTGATCGGGCTCGGTAATAATAAAAGCCGGATCGATAATGACAGGACATGAAGGTTCGATAATATTGCGGATGCGCAGGTCATATGTCCCGGCAGGAAGATCTGGAAAATAAGGACTCGTTTGAAAAGGAGTGCTTAACCCGTT
>JAWOID010000119.1:0-34139 GCA_046484865.1 Candidatus Krumholzibacteriia bacterium | reverse complement strand
GTGCCATGGCTCAAAGCCAACCCGAGTGACGTAATAATCTGTAGACGTTTAAATAATCCATTAACTTTTGGTGTTGATTTCCAGGAAAGCATAAAAATAATATTGGCAATCAACATCCCCGCAAAAAGGCCAATAATCGGTGAGGCGAACAAACTGATCAGAACCTTGGTCACACCAGCCATTTGAATTGCTTGAAATCCAGCACCAACTGTTACTGCTCCAATTAACCCTCCAATCAGTGCATGGGAGGAACTGCTGGGTATTCCTAACAACCAGGTCATTACATTCCACAGAATGGCACTGATCAAAGCTGAAATGATGATTCCAACATTCAGGAATTCTGATGCAACAATTTCGGATCCAATCGTATTGGCAACAGCTACACCAAATATAAATGGTCCGGAGAATTCAGCGACGGCTGTCATTGCTAAGGCAACCCGAGGTTGAATTGCTCTGGAGGAGATCATGGTGGCAACAATGTTACTCGAATCATGAACACCATTTAAAAAATCAAAAACAATAGCAAGAGCAATTAAAACAATTAATGAAGTAGGCATGATTGACTTTCTAAATTTTTAAAGTACTTCTCTTATTAGAAAAGGTTAAGAATAAATGGTATCGCTGAATTAAATAGCCAGTAACATCCAGCTCCTGCAGCCATTGTTGCTGGAATAGTAATGATCCATGCCATAACGATTTCACCTGCTACACCCCACCGGACTTTACTCATTCGTTCAGCTGCACCAACGCCCATGATGGAGGAACTGACTACCTGGGTTGTACTGACTGGACCACCAAGCAATGAGGCAGTTAAAATCACAATTGCTGATGTAGCCTGGGAAGCAAAACCATGCACTGGTCTGATTTTATAGAATTTTGAGCCAAGGGTTTTAATTAATTGCCACCCACCTACTGCTGTACCGATGCCAATAGCAGTTGCACATATAACGATAACCCAGAATGGTACTTCAAAAGTAGATTGCATCCCGGAAATAACCAAAGCTAATGTAATGATTCCCATCGTCTTTTGTGCATCATTGGTACCATGGCTTAAGGATAAACCAATAGACGTAATAATCTGAAGTTTCTTAAAAACACCATTTATTTTGGGAGACGCTTTCCAGGAAAAAAGATAAATGATGTTGGCAATTATCATACCAGCAATGAATCCTATTATGGGGGAAGCAAACAGTGCTATCAGCACCTTTATGATTCCTTTCATCATAATGACTTTATATCCTGCAGCCATCATCACTGCTCCAACCAACCCACCAATGATTGCGTGAGAAGAACTACTCGGAATCCCAAGAATCCAGGTAAGTACATTCCAGAATATGGCACTGACACAGGCCGCAATTAAAACTATCAAATTAATATGCATGCCAGATACGATATCATTTCCAATTGTTGTTGCAACAGCCACTCCAAATATAAATGGTCCGAGAAAATTAGCAACCGCTGTCATCAATAATGCAGTTCTGGGTTGAATTGCACGCGACGAAATCATTGTAGCGACCACATTGCTGGAATCATGGACACCATTCAAAAAGTCAAACACCAAAGCAAGGATGATTAGAATGATTAATAAAAGCGGCATGAGCTACCCTTAAGTTGTCTTTACAACAATGTCAGCCAACACGTTTGCCGCTTCATCACCTCTATCTGCAGCATTGCTTAGATGACGATACACCTCACGATACTTCATCATATTAACCAGTGTTTTGACATCTTCAGTTTCCTGGAACATGTCTGCCAGTGCTTCCCGATAGACAGTCTCCACCCGATTTTCAAGGGCTTTGGCACGTTGTGCATGTTCCGAAGCCACACCTGGATGTTCCTGAAGACATTCCACTGCTTTTAGTATTTCAAAAGAAGCATCTCGAAGAAGGGAACAGATTCGCACCATATATTCTGTGGGTTGAACTTTGAAAATCACAATTTCGGTCATGGTACTGTATGCATAATCCAGGACATCATCAATGGCTCTTGATAATGCAAAAATATCCTCGCGATCAAAAGGGGTAATAAAGGTGTGGTTGAGTTCGTCAATCAAAATACGACGAGATTCGTCTGCTTCTTTTTCTTTTGCAGTCAATTGATCAGCTAGAATTTCGTCGGGTCGTGAGAGATATTTTTTTAAAAGATCCATTCCTTCTAATGTCAACGATGCCTGTTCATGAATTAGTTTAATAAAAACATTTCTTCGTTTTCTAAATATTTTTAACATAATCTCTCCAAAATTATTATAGTTTTGCAATAATCCCATATTTTTCTAAATGGACTAAGCTTTTGGTTAATTCATTGACCGACAATTTCGGATTTACTTCAAGGGTAAGGTGTGCGGTTGATGGAATGTACGGTGCGATCAAAGCATAATCCACATCACCAGTTCCGGGAATCTGATGATCAGTTACACCTTTAACATCATGCAGGTGAACACCTATTATACGTTTTCCAAATCGATTAAGCCCGCTGTCGTCGCTCGCGCCATGGAGCTGCTCGCCATGCAGGTTGTCGACGGCAGAGCTGCCGAGCACGATCTCGCGCCAGCCGTCCCCGTCGACATCCGCCAGCTGCGAGTAGACCGGGAGGAGATGCGCATCCATCCGGCGCCGCCAGACGACCTCGCCCGCCGCGGGGTCCACGGCGAGCACGCCGCGGCCGTGAACGTCGTGTCCGACCGTGCAGATCAGCACGAGGACGGGACGGTCGCGCCCCGGCAAGCGCATCGAGCCCACGAGGGAATAGCTGCCGTCCCACCGCCCGTCCGGACGTCGCTCGCGGTCGATCGGCAACCGCAGGTCGCCGAGCACGCGCTGGCCCTCCACGTCGAGGACCCAGAGCCGCCAGTGGCTGCCGTCGCTCGCCGGCCCGATAACGACGGTCTCGTCCCGGCCGTCGCCATCGGCATCGCAGGAGCCGAGCTCGGCATACCCGTCGCCATCGTCGAGGTACCCCGGTGGCAGATTGCTCCGCGCGGCGATGCCGAGCACTCCTCCCCGGTAACGGGTCAGCGTCACGCCGATGCCGTCGTTGCGCATCAGCTCGGGATAGCCGTCTCCCTCGGTATCGACGAGGGCATACGGATGGCCGCGGACGCTGCGGATTCGCGGAAGGAACGACGGCGACCCGTTGCAGGCGACATACGGCAGACTGCTCCGGGCCTCCGGCGCCGGGGCGGTGCGGCGCGGATCCTGCGCCGCTCCCGCGACGTGCCAGACGTCCGCCCCGAGCGCGGCGACGAGGAGAGTCAGGGCGAGCACTGTTGCGAACCGCGCGCTCGCGTGCCCCGGGTATGCGCGGGCGGGCGCGGAAAGACTTGCAATGCGATTGGAGCGGGAAGATGCGCGCGGGTAGCCGTCGAACATGTTCATGCTGCGCTGATGCTGCCTATATGGATATATGGGGCCACGCCGGATCCCGGGGGCTCGGCGCCGGCGGGGCGCGACGGCGATCTCATCTCCGGTCGATTATCCCAGAAGCGCCAAGGACGCGCAAGGGAGGGGGATCGAGCGTCGATGGCGACGGCGACGCGGACCTCCGGGTCGGGTCACCCGACCACGACGCCGCCAGGACGCTCCGGATTGCAGCGTCACCCGCGACTTGCCGCCTCGATCGCGGCGACGTCGATCTTGCACATCTGCAGCATCGCTTCGAACGCACGCTTCGCGGCGGCGCGATCGGGACCGGTGAGGGCTTCCGTGAGGGCGATCGGCGTGATCTGCCAGGATATGCCCCACCTGTCCTTGCACCAGCCGCAAGCGCTCTCCCGACCGCCGTTGCCGACGATGGCGTCCCAGTAACGGTCCGTCTCGGCCTGGTCAGCGGTCGCGACCTGGAAGGAGAACGCCTCGTTGTGCTGGAACGCCGGTCCGCCGTTGAGTCCGAGACACGGAATGCCCATCACGGTGAACTCGACGGTCAAAACGTCCCCTTCCTTCCCCGACGGGAAGTCTGCCGGCGCGCGGTGCACGGCGACGACGGACGAATCGGGAAAGGTCCGGGCATAGAACCCTGCCGCTTCCTCGGCACCCCCGTCGTACCAGAGGCAGACCGTGTTCTTCGCGGGCTTCGTCATGCCGCTTCTCCATCGAGATGAGCCACCTTGGCCGGAGTCGACGATGTGCTCGCGGTCGCGGCGGATGGCCTCGGGCGAGGTGTCCGGGTCAAGGTACTCGAGAATCGCACCGCCTCGGAGGCAGGTCAACCGATGTGCTGCGGGCGATGGGCGGGGAAAGCGCAAAACGTCCTTTCACTTGTGCGACCCCGTTTGTGGGCCATCACCGGACGGACACACCGCGGGCGAGGGAAGCAACCTCTCGCCCGCCGCATACGCCCGCCGGCCACGATGCCGCATCGCCGGCCACCATTTGAATCTAAAGTCTCGATATGCCAGAATAGTCCTACCTCATCGCGCGAGCGCCGGTCGCGAATACCCGCGGCCGCCCCAAAGAGGTCTCCACATGCAACTGACGACTCTCGGCATCCTCTTGCTGCTCGTGTCCACGGCTACGGCCCGTCCTGGGCCGGCTGTCGACTCGCGGGCGGACGCGCCGAACGAGAGGTCGAGGCTCGAGATCCTCGGCTCCCTGGAGACGAGCGACGCGATGTTCCTGCGCAGCTTCCCCAGCGACTACAGTGCCGTGAGCCTCGACTGCGACCTGGTGCTGCAGTACCAGGCCACTGAGCCCACGTACTACGACGTCCACTGCATCACCGTCGTCGACGCCGATTCCATCGAGATCGAGGTCACCGAGGGCGACCTGCTGGACACCGTGCTGATCCTTTACTGCGACCCGTTCGATCCCGAGCACTCCGGGGACAACGCCGTCGTCTACGACGACGATGGCGGCGCAGGCGGGCTGAGCGCCATCTTCGCCACCGACGGCGTGACGCTGACACCTGGGCAGGAGTACTGGCTGGTCATCTGCGGGTACACCCACCACTCACAGGGCCCATACACGATCGCGACCAGCGCCAACATCGCGCTGTGCGAGTCGACGGCGGTATCGCCCGCGACCTGGACGAGCGTGAAGCGCGCTTATCGGTGACGCCGCCCCCTGCCAAGCCGCCGACCGACGGCCGGACAGAAGCTCCGTGGCAACCTTACACCGCCGGCGCTCCCTCCAAGTCTTCGGTGGTTCGGGCTCTCGGAAGGTGCGACGGCGACCCGCTGCAAGCGACATACGGCAGACCGCTGCGGGCTTCCGGAGCCGGGTCAGTGCGGCGCGGATCCTGCGCCGCTCCCGCGACGCGCCAGACGTCCGCCCCGAGCGCGGCGGCGCGATCGGGACCGGTGAGGGCTTCCGTGAGGGCGATCGGCGTGATCTGCCAGGATATGCCCCACCTGTGCCGTCTCTCTTCATAAGGTAATTGGCTCAGATCTTCCTGGTATAGCCAGAGACCGCGGATGATGACGCCGCCACCGCCGATCGCACCAATTACCGCCCACGCTGTGTCCAAAATTTCCCCCGCGGTCATGCTCGTTTCCGTTTCAAGTGTACATAACGCTCCACATAACCGGTTGGCAAAGGCGAGCAGCGGAATTGCCAGTCCGAGTTATTGCGTTTGGTTTACTGTATCGTCACTAAACGATCTTCTTTACCTAAGCGCACGCGCACCTATCCCTCCACTGAACGAATTCCGAGTCATCGGGCGGGCGAGGCATCACCACCTCCAGAGGTGGTGACGGGCGACGAGGAGGGTACCAGTCGAGAGGCGAACAGACAAGGATAACCGATCAGGTGCGATCTCACTCGAGCGCCGCCGCCCAATTTATTATCCTTGCGACACGCGAACAGCAGGCCCGAACACCACGCAGCCTCACCAGCCCCCGGTTAAGCCGCCCCCCTACCCCACCACCCCATCCTTCATCCTCCGCGGCCCCACCGCCACGATCTCCGCCGGCGTGCCGCTCTTGAACAGCTTGAAGTTCTCGATGAAGCGCGCCGCCAGACCGTCATACCGCCGCCAGTACTCGTCCTTGTCGCCCCATGTGTTCTCGGGAACGAGCACTTCCGCCGGCACCTCCGGACAGCTCTTCGGCACCGAGAAGCCGAACAGCCGGTCCTCGCGGTACTCCACGTCTTCGAGCCGGCCTTCCATCGCCGCGTTGAGCAGCGCGCGGGTGTGATGGATCGAGATGCGCTTGCCCACGCCGAACGGTCCGCCCGTCCAGCCGGTGTTCACCAGCCAGCAGCGGGCGCCGTGCTTCTGCATCTTCTGGCGCAGCATGTCGGCGTACACGTAGGGGTGGTGCACCATGAACGGGGCGCCGAAGCAGGCGCTGAAGGTGATCTTGGGCTCGATGCCCAGGCCGATCTCGGTACCGGCGATCTTCGACGTGTAGCCGCTGATGAAGTGGTAGACGGTCTGCTCGGGGGTGAGCCGCGCGATCGGCGGCAGCACGCCCGACGCGTCGCAGGTCAGCAGGATGATGTTCTTCGGGTGCGACTCGGCATACCCCGCCTCCAGCACGCCCGGCACGAAGTGCAGCGGGTAGCTGGAGCGGGTGTTCTCGGTGTGGCGGTCGTCGTCCAGGTCGAGCTTCCGCGTGGTGGGATCATACACCACGTTCTCGAGGATGGTGCCGAAGCGGCTGGTGGTGGCATAGATCTGCGGCTCGTACTCCGGCGACAGGCGGATCACCTTGGCGTAGCAGCCGCCCTCGACGTTGAAGACGCCGGTGTCGGACCAGCCGTGCTCGTCGTCGCCGATGAGCTGGCGCCGCGGGTCGGCCGACAGGGTGGTCTTGCCGGTGCCCGAGAGCCCGAAGAACAGCGCCACGTCTCCCTGCTTGCCCAGGTTGGCCGAGCAGTGCATCGAGAGCACGCCCTTCAGCGGCAGCAGGAAGTTCATGACCGTGAAGATCGACTTCTTGATCTCGCCGCCATAGCTCGAGCCGGCCACCAGCGCCAGACGCTCGGCGAAGTTGATGATGATCGCCGTCTCGCTGCGGGTGCCGTCGATGATGGGGTCGGCCTTGAAGCTCGGCAGGGCGAGCAGCGTGAAGTCGGGCACGAACCGCTGGTGCTCCTCGCGCGTCTTCGGCAGGATGAACATGTTGCGGGCGAACTGGGCCTGCCAGGCGTCCTCGGTGATGATGCGCACGGCGAGCCGGTGCTCCGGGTCCTGGCCCGCGTAGCAGTCCTGGACGAACACCTCCTCGCCCTGCAGGTACGCCTGCATGCGGGTGACCAGACCGGCGAACTTCTCGGGCGAGATGGGCCGGTTGTACTCGCCCCACCACACCCGTTCCTCGGTCTCGTGCTCGCGGACCACGAACTTGTCGTTGGCCGCGCGCGCACTCCACTTGCCCGTGTTCACCAGCAGCGGGCCGTGGTTCACGATGTGCCCCTCGCCCCGGAAGACGAACTCCTCGTAGAGCGCCTCGGCGGGCAGGTTCCAGTAGGCCCGCTTCAGGTACTTCAGGCCGTGATTCTCGATGCCGAAGTCGGACTTCAGTTCCTCGGCCTGCCCCTGCGCCGGCGACTTGATCTTCAGGTACTTGGACATCCCGCTTCCCTTCTGCTCCGCAGGTCGTTCGCGTCCGTCGCTCCCGCCCGTCCGCCGGTGCCGGCGCTACCAGTCCCGGATCAGCTTGCGGTCGCCGATGTACAGCTCGTTGGGCGCATTGGGATCCAGCGCCCACTTCATGCGTTCGATGCCCTCGATGATGTCCTTCACCGCGCCGCAGGTCGAGAGGCGCAGGTGACCCTCGAACCCGAACTCCACGCCCGGCACCGTCACCACCTGCACCTTTTCGAGCAGGAACTCGCTCAGCTTCTTCGAGTCCTTCATGTACGCGCTGAAGTCGGCGAAGCAGTAGAAGGTGCCGTCGGGAGGCGTGATCCGGACGCCGTCGAAGCTGCGCAGCAGCCGCACCAGGATGTCGCGGTTGTTCTGCAGGGTGAGCCGCATGTTCTCCACGCCCGACTGCACGCCGTTGATCGCGGCCACCGCCGCCTTCTGCAGCAGTCCGGAGGGCCCGCTCGTCTGGTGCGCCTGGATGTTCCCCATGACCTCGATGAGACTCGGATTGGCCACCGCCCACCCCACGCGGAAGCCTGTCATGGCGTAGATCTTCGACACCCCGTTGATCACCACCAGCTTCGACTGGTCGCTCAGGTCCTTGGCGTACGTGTAGGGGTTGGCCGCCTGCTTGCCGTCGAACACCAGGCGGTTGTAGATGTCGTCCATGATCAGGTACAGGCCCTTCCGCTCGCAGAACTCCACGATCTCGCCGATGAGTTCCGCCGGGTAGAGCGCCCCTGACGGGTTGTTCGGGCTGTTGATGATCACCGCCCGGGTGTACGGCCCCACGCGGTCAGCGATGTCCTCGATGCTCGGCACGAAGGTGCCGTCCTCGGGCACCGCCGGCACCGGCACCGCGCCACACAGGCGCGCCATCTCGGGGTAGCTCACCCAGTACGGCGCCGGGAAGATCACCTCTTCCTGCGGGTTCAGGATCGCCTGCAGGCACACCATGATGGCCTGCTTGGCCCCGCCCGACGCCATGACCATGCGCGGGGTGACCTTGCGCCCGTAGTACTCCTCGGTGTAGCGGATGATGGCGGCCTTCATCGCCGGCGTGCCGTCGGCGGGCGTGTAACGCACCTCGCCCGAGTTGAGCATTGAGGCGGCGGCCACCAGGGCGTCCACCGGCGGCATGCTCTTCGGCTCGCCGCCGCCCAGGTGGATCACCGGATCCCCCTTCGCCCGCAGCAGCGCGGCCCGCTCGTTGAGCTTCAGGGTGGCCGACTCGCCGATGGTCCTGGCAATCTGGCTGATGGTCATCCTCGGGTCCCCCGGAAGGCGCGGCGCAGACGCGCGGCGCGCGACGGTCGTGCAGCACGGTTGCGGGCCGCCGGCGGCGCCCCTGCCGCCTAAGCAGCCCGGCCCGCGGTCTCTCACCGAGACGGCGGGCCCTTGCGAAGCGTCGAATGTAACCGGCAGAAGAAGCAAAGCCAAGCGGCGGTGCGCGCTCGGCGGTATGGAAAGCAGTGTGTTTCCATCGGGTTAACTCTTTGCACCCCGGGTGCACCGGGCGGCGCCGGGGGTCTGCAAGTGTACCCGGCGACACCAAGCTGCGCCGGGGCCTGCAAGTGTACCCGGGTACACCGAGTTGCGCCGGGGCCTGTCAGTGTACCCGGCGACACCAAGCTGCGCCGGGGCTTTGCAAGTGCACTCGGGGCCGCCGGGCTGGGCCGGGTGCCCGCCAGTACCCGGCGACACCAAGCTGCGCCGAGAGCCTGCAAGTGTACCCGGGTCCATCGAGCTGATTGGCGCCATCCCACCCGCGCTACCCCACCCGCGCGTGACCTGCGCAAGCGGCTGGCGAAGGACCGCCCCGAGGTCCGCTAATCCACCCGCGCGTAGATGGCCTCCACCGCCCGCGATTCCTGCCCCTCGGGGTCGATGTTGAACATCATCAGCGTGAACCCCTCGCTGCCGTCGGGCTGGATCTCCAGGCGCCAGCCCCAGTCCGGACCAGGCGGCGCCGCGTAGGAACCGGTGACCGCGGCCGTACCGTCGGGGCGGATCTCGCCCTTGCAGTGCATCATGCGGTCGTCCATGTGCCAGGAGTCGACCCACACGGCCTCGCCGGTGCCGTCCTTCTGGAAGCCCAGGAGCAGCATGCCGTCCTGCTCGCGGTCGTCCTGGGTCCAGGCGTACCGCAGGACGAAGAAGCGGCCGTCGGCCGCGATGTCCACGTCGGCCTCGGTCGCCGACTCCTGCGCTTCGTGATCGGGGGACATCCAGAGCCGGCTGACGCCGGCCCAGTCGCCGATCAGGTCGCCGAGGGGATCTGGCACGCTCATGGTTTCGTCTCCTGGCGTGGGAACAGGTGACCGGTGACGGTGCTCGCCCACCGGACCGGCACGATCCGACGTGGGACTCCAGGTCCCGGGTCAGCGGGAGGCGATCCGGCGCACCCAGCGCGGCACGTCGGGCGGTTCGCCCGGATCTGCGCCCTGCGTGATCGCCCAGCGCTTCAGCCAACTCGGTCCGTTGCGGCCCGTGTAGCGATCGGGCAAGGCATAGGCGGGGTCCTCCAGCGCCTCCTCCAGGGACACGAACCGGTAGCCCCGCTCCCGCATCATGGCCGCGAGCTCGTCCATGGAGTCCGCATTCAGACGGCTCGCATGGAGCAGGAGCACCTGCGCCGGCTCGCGATCGAGGAGTTCCAGCGACAGGCGCTCGAAGAAGGCGAAGGTCGTGTCCATGAAGCGGACGTAGTCCTCGCCGATCCTGCGCATGAGGTCACCGTCGCCCCGTTCGATCGCGCGATCGTAGGCCAGCGCGTAGATGTAATCGTCGTTGTCGATCGTCACCGGCGCAATGCGGTAGCCGTGCGCCGCAAGGAAGCTCTCGAACGCGCGCCTGGTCTGCAGATCCGGCCCCGTGTTCAGGTAGGGGTGCCGGAAGAATCGTAGGCGCATCCCGCGCTCGGTCATGAGCCGGCGCGTGATCCGCTCGCCCCGCAGCACCTCGTCCTGATACTCCGCCAGCGGCGTATCCCGGAACCGCTCGTGCCCCCAGGTGTGGTTGCCCAGTTCCATGCCGGCCTCGAGCCACGCCTCGAGCAGGGCCGTGCGCGCCTCGGGATGCTCGGCCTCGTCGATCTGGCCTTCGGTCACGAAGCCGACGGCCGGGATGCCCTCGCTGTCGAGCGTGCGGAGCAGACGCCTGGTGGTCTCCTGGGCGAAGGCGAGGCTGTGCGCGCCCGCCCGCGCGTGCGGCAGATCGTCGAACGTGATCGCGACGGCGCGCAGCGGCGCGTCGGCGGGCGCCGCGCCGGCCGCAACGGAGGACGCCCCGGCCGGCGCGGTGGATTCCTTGTCCTGCGCCGGGTCGGATCGTGGACCGCACGCGGCGATCACGACCAGGACGGCGAGAACGGATGGAAGCACCGAACGCAAGGAGACCTCTCGGGGACATGGCTCAGGGTCATGGCTCAGGGTCATGGCCGCTGGCGCCGGACGATCATCAGTCTGCCCACCATTGCAATGATACGCAAGCGTGCGGTCCGGACTGACGCGCGACCGACCGTTACCCGAGGTTCGGTGCGATCCCGGCCCGCCGGCCTTCCAGTGTACCCGGCGACACTCGGACCCGATGCTTCGGGCTCGGTGCACCCGGGTGTCGCCGGGTACACCCGGGCGCAACCCGCCGCGAAAACCGCTCCCGCGCCCCTTGACACCGGCCAAACAGCCGTTTAAATTGCCCCACCCAATCGGACGTTTCAAACAGCCGTTCCAGGATTTACCCGCCCCGGGCGAGCGCTATTCGCCCCGACGAGGCGCAGCGGTTCGGAATCCGATCGAGACCGCGACCCTCGGACGGCAGACCCCACCCGCGCGAGGCACCGACGTGAGCCACGAACCGAACCGCAGCTCCCCCCCCTCGCCCCACGGCCCCGCCGACCCCGCCGACCCGGCCGACGCGGCCAACCCGGCCCGCGAGACGACCAAGGACCGCCTGCTCGCCGCGGCCGAGAGGCTGTTCGCCGAGCGGGGGTTCGACGGCGTGTCGGTGCGCGATCTCGCCGCCGAGGCGGACGTGAACGTGGCCGCGGTCAACTACCACTTCCAGGGCAAGGAGAATCTCTACCGTGAGGTGCTGCTGAGGCGGCTGCACTTCAAGCGCGACGCCTCGATCGCGGCGCTCATGAGCGCCGAGCGCGACGCCCGGGGCCGGCCCGATCTCGACTCGCTCGTCGGCGACTTCGTGCGGCAGTACCTCGAGGAGACGCTCGCGTCGGCGCACGGCGCGAACTTCATGCGGCTGATCGCCTGGGAGATGCACGACCCCCGCCGCGGCGGCACCACCTTCCTGCGCGAGCTGGTGCTGCCGGTGCACGAGACGTTCACCGGTCTGCTGCAGGCGGCCGCCCCGGGACTGGGCGCGAAGAGCGCCTCCTGGGCGGTCATGTCCCTGGTGGGCCAGATCGTCCACGTGATCATGCGCTGGTACAAGTGCAACGAGGCGCAGCCTGGCACGCCCGCCAGCGAGCTGCTGGCGCAGACGCTCCCGGCGCTGCACGGCCCGCGCGACGAGTACATCCAGGCCGCCATGGAGCACCTCACCCGGTTCAGCGCCGGCGGCGTGCGCGCCCTCGCGGCCAGCGACCGAGCCGCGCAGGAAGGAGCCTCCGCATGAGCGAGCGTCCGGTGCGGCGGGGCATACCGGCCTCGCACCTCGTGGCGGCTGCGGCCACGACGATCTCGCTGCTCGCCCTGCTCGGCGCCTCCGGCTGCGCCGTGGGCCCCGACTACGAGCGGCCCGAGCTGGGCGTGGAACCGCCGTCCGCGTTCGTGGCGCCGGGCGCCGGCCCGGCCGACCCGACAGACCCGACAGACCCGGCCGACCCGACAGACCCGGCCGATCCGGCCGACCCGGCGACTGTCGTCCTCGACACCGCCCTGGTGGCCCACGCCTGGTGGACGGCCTTCGGCGACAGCACCCTCGACCGGCTGGTGGTCGCGGCGCTGGAGCACAACCATGATCTCGCCCACGCGGTGGGCCGCGTGCTGGAGGCCCGCGCCCTGCACGGGGGCGCGGCCGCGGCGCGCTGGCCCTCGGTGACCGCAGGCGCCGGCGCCACGCGCAGCAAGAACGTCTTCAACTCGCCGTTCGGGGACGCGGAGTTCTACAACAACCAGTTCTCCGTCACGGCCACGCTGCAGTACGAACCCGATCTGTGGGGTCGGCTCTCCCGCTCCGAACAGGCGGCCTACGCCGCCCTGCTCGCGTCCGAGAACGATCGGCTGGCGGTGGCCCATACCCTGGTGGCGGAGGTGGCCCGCACGTGGCTGCAGATCCGCCACTTCGAGGCGCAGCTCGCCCTCACCGAGCGCACCACCGCGAACTACCGCGACAACCTGGCGATCGTCGAGGAACGCTACGTGCGCGGGCTGGTGCCGTCGCTGGACGTGCGGCTGGCGCGCCAGAACCTCGCCTCGGCGCTGGCCCGGGCGCCCCAGGACCGGCAGAACCTGGCGGACGCGCGCCGGCGGCTGGAGGTGCTGGTCGGACGCTATCCCGCCGGCACGGCGGCCACCGCCACCCCCGGGCTCGATGATGCCACCATGCCGCCGCCGCTGCCGGTGGTGCCCGCGGGTCTGCCGGCGTCGCTGCTGGAACGGCGTCCCGACCTGCGCGCGGCCGAGGCCCGGCTGGCCGCCGCCACCGCCCGCATCGGCGAGGCCAAGGCGCTGCTCTTCCCGCAGATCACGCTCACGGGCGAGGGCGGCACCCGCTCCACGGAGCTGAGCGACCTCTTCCTGGACGCCACCACGATCTGGTCGCTCGCTGCGCGGCTGATGATGCCGCTGATCAACCGGGGAGCGCAGCAGGCCCAGGTCGAGGCGGCGCGCGCGCGCACGTTCCAGGCGGCGGCCGGATACCGCGCCGCGGTGCTCGCCGCGTTCCGGGAGGCGGAGTCGGCCCTGGCGGCCGAGGAGTTCCAGGGGCAGCGGCTGGCGCAGCTGCGCAGCTCGGTGGCCGAGGCCCGCAGCTCGCTGCAGCTCGCGCAGGACCGCTACCGGCGGGGCCTCGACAACTTCCTGCTGACCTTGGACGCCCAGCGCCGGCTGTTCGAGGCGGAGAGCGCGCTGCTGCAGAGCGAGCTGGCCCACCGCACCGCCCGCGTCGACCTCTTCCTGGCCCTCGGCGGCGACTGGAACCTGACGACCGTACCGTCGGTGGCGACGACCCCCAACCCGGGCCGGGATCCGGACCCGAAGGAGACGATCGATGGCTAGCCCCCGGCTGCGCCGCTTGCTGCCTCTGGCCGTGCTGGTCCTGGCGGCGGTCGTGTTCGTGGTCATGATCCGGCTGCGTCCCGAGCCGCCCAAGCGCCCCCCCCTGGTCGCCCGGCCGGTCGTGGAGGTGACGGCCGTGAGCGACACCATCCCCGTGGTCCGGGTGCGCGGCTTCGGCAGCGTGGTCGCGAAGCGCTCGGTGGACGTGGTGCCTCAGGTGTCGGGCGAGGTGGAGGTGAAGTCGCCGTCGTTCGAGCCGGGCGCCTTCTTCCGCGCCGGCGACGTGCTGATCGAGGTGGACGACACCGACTACGTGCTGGCCGTGGAGCGCGCCGCCGCCGACGTGGCCCGCGCCCGCTACAACCTGGCCATGGCCGAGGAGGAGGCCGCCGCCGCGCGCCGCGAGTGGGAACAGATCCGCGGCGATTCCCCGACGGACGCCGCTGCCGACCTGCCCAGCGCCTTGCCGGACGCACCCAACCCGCTGGTCTTCCGGGAGCCGCAGCTCGCCCTGGCGCGGGCGGAGCTGTCGGCCGCCGAGGCCGCCCTGCGCCAGGCACGGGTGAACCTGGAACGCACCACCATCCGCGCTCCGTTCGACGGCCGCACGCTCGCCTCGTCCGTGGACGCCGGGCAGTACGTGCGCGCCGGCAATCCGGTGGGCACGATCTACGGCACCGACGTGGCCGAGATCACCGTGACGGTGCCCGACGCCGACCTCGCCTGGATCGCCGTGCCCGACGGCACCGATGGGGCGGCGCCCGTGGCTCCGGTCGATATCCGCAGCGAATTCGCCGGCGGCGACCACGTGTGGGAGGGTCGGGTCGTGCGCCTCGGCGGCGCGGTGGACCGGCAGAGCCGCCAGGTGCCGGTGGTGGTCGAGGTACTCGACCCCTACCGCGCCCACGGCGAGCGGCCGCCGCTCGTGGAGGGGATGTTCGTGGAGGCGGTGTTCCGCGGGCACGCTCCCGGGCACGCCGTGGCCATCCCGCGCGCCGCCCTGCGTCCGGGCGATCAGGTGTGGGTGGTGACGGACGACGAGACGATCGACGTGCGCGACGTGCGGGTGGCCCGGGCCGGCGTGCGCGAGGCCATCGTCACCGGTGGACTGCAGCCGGGCGATCGCGTGGTCGTCACGAACCTGCAGTACGTCACCGACGGCATGCAGATTCGCGTCGCGGCGGGAACTGCCACCCCGCCCGCCCGCGCCGGCGAGGGCGCCGGCGATAGCGACGTCGCGGGCAGCCAGGGCGCTGGCGACAGCGACGTCGCGGGCAGCCAGGGCGACGGCGGGGGCGCCGGCGTGGCCGCCGGAGGAGGGACGCCGTGAGCGGCATGATCCGGTGGTTCTCCCGCAACCACGTGGCGGCCAACCTGCTGATGGCGACCATCCTCGTCTTCGGCGCCATGAGCGCCCTGACGATCAAGCAGGAGGTGTTCCCGGATACCGACCTCGACATCGTCAGCATCCAGGTGCCCTACCTCGGCGGCACGCCGGCGGAGGTGGAGGAGAGCGTCAACGTCCGGGTCGAGGAGCAGATCCAGGGCATCGACGGGGTCAAGAAGATCACCTCCACCGCCGTGGAGGGGATGGGCACGGTGCTGCTGGAACTGCAGCGCGACGCCAGTCCGCAGGAGGTGCTGGACGACGTCAAGGCGGCGGTCGACCGCATCATCACCTTCCCGGCCGAAACCGAGAAACCGATCGTCACGCTCCTGGAGCGACGCCAGCAGGTGATCGATCTGGTGCTCTCGGGCGACATCCCCGAGCGCGCGCTCAAGGAGCTGGCGGAGAAGGTGCGCGACGACCTCGTGACCCTCGATCACGTCACGTACGCCGAGATCGTGGGCACGCGGCCGTACGAGATCTCGATCGAGGTGAGCGAGCAGACACTGCGCGCCCACGGACTGACCCTGGGCGACGTGACGCAGGCCGTGCGCACCAACAGCCTCGACCTGCCCGGCGGCCGCGTGAAGACCGCCGGCGGCGAGGTGCTCGTGCGCACCAAGGGCCAGCGCTACACCGGCGAGGAGTTCGGCGAGATCGTGGTGATCACGCGGCCCGACGGCACCGAGGTCACCCTCGACCAGATCGCCGTGGTCCGCGACCAGTTCGAGGACGTGGACACGGCCGGGCGGCTCGACGGCAAGCCCGCCGCCACCATCGCCGTGTACCGCACCGGCGAGGCCGGCGTGCTCGAGGTGGCCGGGGCCGTGAAGGACTACGTGGCCGAGCAGCGCGACCTGCTGCCGGCCGGCGTGGCCATGACCACCTGGTTCGACCGGTCCGAGATCTACCGCGACCGGATGAACCTGCTGATCAAGAACGGCACGGTGGGGCTGATCCTGGTGTTCGTCTGCCTGGCCGCCTTCCTGCAGATGCGGCTCGCGTTCTGGGTGGCGCTGGGCATCCTCATCTCGTTCCTCGGCGCCTTCATGGTGCTGCCCTGGTTCGGCGTGTCGCTGAACATGCTCTCCATGTTCGCCTTCATCGTGTCGCTGGGCATCGTCGTCGACGACGCGATCGTCGTGGGCGAGAACGTGTTCGCCCACCGCGAACGTGGGCGCCGCCGGCAGGCGGCCGCCACCCTCGGTGCGCTCGAGGTGGCTGCGCCGGTCACCTTCGCGGTGCTCACCACGGTGGTCGCCTTCCTCCCCCTGGCCTTCGTCGAAGGGATGATGGGCAAGTTCATGTACGCGATCCCGGTGGTGGTGATCGCGGTGCTGCTGTTCTCGCTGGTGGAGTCGCTGCTGATCCTGCCCGCGCACCTCTCCAGCATCAAGGGCGTGCGCCCTCAGGGTGCCGAGCCCTCGGGCCGGACCGGGCGCGGCGGTCCCGGCCGGTGGTACGCCCACGGCAAGGCCGACCTGCAGGCGCGTCTGCAGCGGTTCGTCAACGGCACCTACCGCAAGCACCTGGACTGGGGCCTCACCCATCGAGGTCTGGTGCTCGCGCTGGCGGTGGGCGGGTTCCTCGTGACCATGGGCATGGTGATGGGCGGACATCTGCGGTTCACGTTCATGCCGCGCATCGACTCGGACAACCTGGTGGCCACCGTCACGCTGCCCCAGGGCACGACCGTGGACGACGCCCGCCGGGCGGTCGAGCAGATCGAGGCGGGGCTGGCCGCGCTCAAGGAGGAAGTTGGCGCCGCGAGCCCCGAGGGCGCGCCGTCCATCTTCGAGCACACGTTCACCACGATCGGTTCGCAGCCACGCGTGAGCATGGGCCCGCACGGCGGCAGCGGCAGCGACGGCGGCGCCCACCTGCTGGAGGTGAACGCCGAGCTGGTCTCGAGCGCGGACCGCGAGATGAGCAGCTCGGCGCTGGCGCGACGCTGGCGCGAACTCACCGGCCCGATTCCCGGTGCGGTGGCCGTGAGCTTCTCCGCCGACCTCTTCGGCGGCGGCAAGGCCCTCCAGGTGCAGCTCTCGTCGTCCAGTACCGACGACCTGGTGGCGGCGGCCCAGCGCCTGAAGCAGGAGCTGGCGGTGTACCCGGGCGTCTCCGACATCGAGGACAGCTTTCGCGAGGGCAAGGTGGAGCTGAAGCTCGGACTGAAGCCCGAGGCGCGGACGCTCGGTCTCACGCTGGCCGACCTCGCGCGCCAGGTCCGCGCCGGTTTCTACGGCGACGAGGCCATGCGGATCCAGCGCGGGCGTGACGAGGTGAAGGTGATGGTCCGCTATCCGGAGGAGGAGCGGCGCTCGATCGGCGACATCGAGAACATGCGCGTGCGGACGCCCGCGGGAGCCGAGGTTCCCTTCCACCGGGTGGCCCGGGTGGACGAAGGCCGCGGCTACGCCGCGATCGAGCGCAGCGACCGCAAGCGCGTGGTGAACGTGAGCGGCGACGTGGACCAGGCGGTGACCAACGCCGGCGAGGTGGTGGCCGATCTCCAGGCCGCCGTCCTGCCGCGTCTGGCCGCCGACTACCCCGGCCTGCGCTACGGCTTCGAGGGCGAGGAACAGGATCGCGCCGAATCGATGGCGAGTCTCGGACGCGGGGCCCTGCTCGCGGTCATGATGATCTACGTCCTGCTGGCGGTTCTCTTCCGCAGCTACGCTCAGCCGCTGATCGTGATGTCGGCCATCCCGTTCGGGTTCATGGGAGCGGTACTCGGCCACCTCATCATGCGCTGGGACCTGACCCTGCTCAGCATGTTCGGCGTGGTGGCGCTGACGGGCGTGGTCGTGAACGACTCGCTGATCATGATCGACTTCATCAACCGTGCGCGGCGGGAGGGGATGGATCAGCGCCAGGCCATCCTGCAGGCGGGTACGCGCCGCTTCCGGCCGATCATGCTCACCTCGGTCACCACCTTCGCCGGGCTGACACCGCTGCTGCTCGAGACGAGCCTTCAAGCGCGTTTCCTCATTCCCATGGCCATCAGCCTGGGCTTCGGCGTGGTGTTCGCCACCCTGATCACGCTGATGCTCGTGCCGGTGCTGTACGCCGGACTCGCCGACCTGAAGCGCTGGCTGGGCTTCAGGACGGTCGACCAGGTGGCGGCCGACGAGGCGGAAGAACTGGAGGATCTGTCGTACGCGCACCCGACGACGACCCAGGGCGGTGCCCCAGCCGAAGGTCGGGATCATCCCCGGCCGACCGGAACCGGGCGCGGAGTTATGCTTTGAAGGAAATGTAACAGTTGCGTCTCGCCATCGAGGAGCGATTTTGGTGAGATGGGGAACGCAGCGATCGAGCCGGCCGATTCCCGCCGCAACGGGGGCGAACGGACGGACGAAGGAGGAGAGACGTGACCGAAACGCAGCTAGTGACCGTGAGCCCCAGCGCCGACGGCGCCCTGGGCGCGTTCGACTTCTCGGAGCACCAGGGCAAGGGCGTGCGCCTTTACCTGGCCGGATTCGGCTGAGGCGGTCCGAGCATCGGCATGGCTCTGGATGAGCCGAGCGAGCAGGATCGTGTGGTCGATCGCGGGACGTACCGGTTCGTGCTGGACCCGCAGATCGTGGCCATTCTCGAGCAGTCCGGCGGGGTGACCGTCGATTACGTGGACGAGGCCTACCAGAAGGGGTACCTGCTGCGACTGAACTCGCAGGCCGGTGGCGGCTGCGGCGAGAGCAGCGACGGCTGCTCCTCCTGCGGCTAGCGACTTCCGGCTAGCGGACTCGCCCCCGCCGCGGCGGCATCGATATCCATGATGGAGGGAGCGCCCGGGGCTCCCTCCTGGCTTTCCGCCACCGCCTCAGCGGTCGTAGACTTGCGGCCGCGAGAAGTAATCGTCGGTCATCCGGCGCGTCTGGCGCGACAGCAGCAGCAGGCCGAGCAGGTTCGGCAGCGCCATCAGCCCCAGGGCGCTGTCGCCGAGGTTCCAGACCACCTCCAGCGAGAAGATCGCCCCCAGGAAGTTCATGATGCAGAACACGATCTTGTACGTCGTGACCCACCGTGGTCCGAAGAGGTAAACCACCGCCCGGTCGCCGTAGTAGCTCCAGCTGATGGCGGTCGAGATGCCGAAGAGGACCACGCCCACGGTGACGATGAGGAAGCCCCACCGGCCCACCAGCGGCTCCAGGCCCCGCTGGAATGCCCAGGCCGTCAGGGGCGATCCGTTCTGCAGCATGAGCCCCGACAGCGAGAGCGACGGGTTGGCGGCGAAGTCCACCATCCCGCCGACCACCATCAGTCGGCCCTCGTAGGGGCGCCCGTCCATCAGGATGCGCGGCTCGTCCACCAGCGAGTGGTTGCGTACGAACCCCACGTTCTGCGGTCGCCCGTCCACCACCGGCACCGTGCCGGTGAAGCGGTCCCTGGTGAGCACGCGGCCGTTGGCCTGGATCCGGGTGGTTTCCTGCACGACCATGATGGCCGACTGCGGGTTGACCGGGACCACCTCCTGCCGCTTCTCGCTCCAGACGCCCGCGCTGAGGATCACCAAACCCGTGATGGTGCAGATGATCAGGGTGTCGATGAGGGGCTCCATGAGCGCCACCGCCCCCTCGCGCACCGGCTCGTCCGTGCGGGCGGCGGCGTGGGCGATGGGCGCGGAGCCCTGGCCGGCCTCGTTGGAGAAGAGGCCGCGCTTCACGCCCCAGGTGAGCATGAAGATGAAGGTGCCGCCCGCGAAGCCGCTGATCTGGGCGGCCGGCTGGAACGCCGACGAGACGATCAGCCACAGCAGCCGCGGGATGTCGGTGATGTTCATCAGCAGCACGAGCAGGCCGCCGGTCACGTAGATGGCGGCCATGTAGGGCACCAGCCGGCTGGTCACCGCGCCGATGCGCCGGATGCCGCCGAGGATCACCGCCGCCACCAGGGACGCCGAGATCGCGCCGGTGATCCAGGTGGGCACGCCCAGGTCGGCGCGGATCTGGTCGGCCACCGTGAACGCCTGGATGGAGTTGCCGGAGCCGAAGCTCGACACGACGGCGCAGGCGGCGAACACGACCGCCAGCGGCTTCCAGGCGGCGCCGAGGCCTCGCTCGATGGAGTACATGGGACCGCCCGAGGCCGTGCCGTCGGGCAGGATCACCCGGTAGCGCTGGGCCAGGGTGCACTCGGCGTACTTCAGCGCCATGCCCAGCATGGCGGTCACCCACATCCAGAACAGAGCGCCCGGTCCGCCGTAGTGCATGGCCGTGGCCACGCCGGCGATGTTGCCGATGCCGACGGTGGCGGAGAGCGCGGTGGTCAAGGCCTGGAAGTGGGTGATGTCGCCCTTGTCGTGGGGATCGTCGTAGTGCCCGCGCACCACGTCCCAGGCGTGCTTCAGCTTGCGCACCTGGATGAAGCGCAGCTGCACCGTCGTGTAGATGCCGGTGGCCAGCAGGGCGATCACCATGAGCGGAAAGACGTCGGGCCAGCCCCAGACCAGACCCGAGAGCCGGCTCGCGAAGTTGCTGATGGCGTCCATGCGTGATTGCCGTCCTCGTGTCGCGCGGGCAGGGAGCGCCTGCGGGGGGCGGCAGCCGACCCCACGGGCGAGCGAACCTGGGCACGAGGTTTAACCGATCACGATCGACAGGACAAGGGTGGGATGCGATCACCGCGCGACCCGTCGCGCGGCCCGTCGCGCGGGCAGGAAGGCGTGGTCGTGGGGTGAACGTGCGGGTCTCGCACGGACGCCACCCGTTGCACGGTCAGGACGGCGTGGGGCGAACGGGCCGGATCAGGCCTCGCCCTCGGGGGCCGGGTCGAGACCGGCGTCGCGGGCCGCCACCACCTGCTGCACCAGTTCGGCCACCGATTCCACGCCCATCTTCTGCATGACATGGGCGCGATGGAACTCCACCGTCTTGATGCTCAGTTCCAGCTCGGAGGCGATCACCTTGTTGGCCTTCCCCTCCACCACCATGTTGAGCACCTGACGCTCGCGCGGGGTGAGGCCTTGCAGCCGTCCGGCGGCGGCCAGCGCCGCGCGCTCGCGGCCGAGCAGTTCCTCCTCGGTGACCAGGGCGCGGCGGACCGCCTCCACGAGCACCTCGTTCTGGAACGGTTTCTCGATGAAGTCGACGGCGCCGCCCTTCATGGCGGTCACGGCCCTGGGTACGTCGCCGTAGCCGGTGATGAAGATCACGGGCAGCCGCCAGCCGCGCTCGCCGAGCGCCTGCTGGACATCGATGCCGGTGAGTCCGGGCATCTGCAGGTCGGTCACCAGGCAGGCGGGACGGTACCCCTCGTAGGCATCGAGGAATTCCTGGCCGGTGGCGAAGTCCTCGCAGCGCAGTCCCTCGGCCACCAGGTACCGGGCGAGCGCCTTGCGTACCAGCGCGTCATCCTCGATGAGATAGACGATCGGTTGCGCCTGGATGCTTTCCTGGGTCACGGCTCGTCTCCTGCCGGCCCGCCGGCCGGCCACAGCGTGGGGGGTTCGCTGATTGATACAATTTTAACCGTTCGCGTGTTCCGATCAAGGACCCGGGTGCGGCGAGGACCGCAGCGCATCCCGTAGCACCCGCAGGTCGGCCCGTGTCACCACGCCCAGTCCGAGCAAGCTCGCTGCGTACAGGATCGATGATCCCACGGCCGCCGCCAGAAAACCACCCCAACCGGCGTTCAGGGGCAGCACCCAGGGGGTGGCCAGACCGGGCAGGAAGAGTCGCTCCAGCACATAGGCCGCCGCCCAGGTGACGGCCAGCCCGACGACCGGCCGCACGATGGTCCGGCCGACCCGCGGGCGGTAGGCGGTGGGCCAGACGAAGTACAGGTGCAGCACCGTGCTCGCGGCCAGGCTGCAGATCGTCGCCACGCTGGCTCCGAAGTAGCTGAAGCGCGGGATGAGCACGCTGTTGAGCGAGACGTTCACGATCAGCGCCGTCAGGCCGATGGCGATGAAGGTCCGCTCGCGCTCGGCGATCATCAGCAGGCGGTTGAGGATCAGATTGGCCGACTGGAACGCCATCCCCCAGACGACGATGCGCAGGATCGGCACGGCGTCGGCGAAGCGGGGGCTCGGATCGAACCAGCCGATGATCGCCGGTGCCGTGGCGGCCACCAGCAGGGTCAGCGGCAGCGAGAAGCCGAGCACCAGGCGCAGGGAGCGCTCGCCCAGCCGGGTGGCGTCGCCGCCGCCGGCGGCGGCATATCGCGCCAGGGCGGGAAAGACCGCGGTGGCGAAGATGCCCGGCACGTAGAGCAGGTAGTCCAGCGCCCGGTGGCCGAGCACGTACACTCCCGTCACCGCGGCGCCCTTCATGTTGCTGAGCATGACGGTGTCGAGCTTGTAGGAGACGATCCCGAAGGTGGTGGCGAAGAACAGCGGCAGGCCGAGCCGCATCAGCCACAGCACCGAGGGCTGGGTGACCGCTCCCGGGTCGCGCCAGCGCCAGGGACCGGTCTTCCAGAACATGAGCGGCGCCATGATCGCCAGCCGCACCACCCGGCTGATGAGATTGGCCCAGACCACGCCCATGACGCCGTGCCCGGCTTCCAGCCACCACCAGGCCAGCCCGAAGTAGACGACCGCCGACAGCATCTGTCCGGCGGCCTGGTACTCCACCCGTTCGTGAGCCTGCAACACCGCGTCGCAGGCCATGGCGCTGGCCTCGATGAAGATGCCCAGCCCGGTGATGAGCACCGCTGCGCGGGTGAGCCCGTCGTAGTCGGAGAGATCGAGGTAGAGCAGCAGGACCAGGAAGCACGCCAGCCCGATCAGCAGGCGCAGGCGCAGCGCCGCCCAGAGGATGGCTCCGGTCATGCCGCGCGCGCGCGTCACCTCGCGGGTGATCAGCGTGTTCAGGCCGAAGTTGGCGACCACGAGAAGGATGGCCGAGAGGTCGGTGGCCAGTCCCCAGATGCCCATGCCGGTGGGACCGAGGATCGGCGTCATCTTGCGGGTGACGAAGAGCGCGAGGATGCGGCCCGAGAAGAGCCCGGCGCTCAGCAGCAGCGTGTTCTTGGCCACTACCTGGCTGGTCCGCAAGGAAGCCTCCGTGCGCGGCTCAGAAGAAGCCCTGGGTCACCGCGGTGAAGACGGGCCCCTCGGAGCCGTCCATGGCCCAGGTCACGTCCACGCGGGTGCGGCCGGTGCCGGACGAACGCCGCGATCCCAGCCGCAGGCCCGCCCCGATCTCGTGGCGTGCGTCGTCGAGGCCGCGCGCCTCGCCTTCGAACCAGGCCACGCCGCCGGAGTAGAATGCCGCCAGGCCCACGGTGTAGAAGCCGAAGAGGTCGACCGGCAGCACCTTCCCCTGCTCCAGGTTCCAGCGGTACAGGCGATCGCCCGCCTGGCCGTCGAAGCTCAGGGTCCGCAGGCCGCGCCGCAAGCCGAGCTGGAACACTTCGCTGCCCAGCAGATCCTCGCCTCGCGCGACCTCGACGATGGCGTGGGTCAGCCACGGCCGGTTCTCGTCGCCGGCCTGGCCGAACCAGCCGGCCAGGCCGTCGGCGCGCCAGGTCCGGTCCGCAGCATCGCCGAAGCTCGCTTCGGCGTCCAGAGCGGCCATGAAGATACTGCGGCCGACCCGCCGGTGATCGGCCAGCTCCATGCCCAGCCGCCAGCGTTCGCCGGCGCCGGAGGTGGAACCGACTGCCCGGCCCGTCGGTCCGAACCAGAGTTGCATGGCCGTCCCGAGGCGGATGTCCTCCACGACTCCGAACTTCTTCAGATAGCGGACCTCGGTCCAGCGTCGCGACTCCGTCTGCAGCACCAGATGCGGGTAGACCGTCAGGCCGTCCTCGCGATCCAGCGGGGTGCCGGTGCGTCCCAGGTAGCCGAGGTCCGCCAGGCGATCGTCCGACAGCTCGTACGCCGGGGCCGACACATCCACGGCGAGATCCCACAGCATCAACCCCAGGCCCGCGCGCCAGACCCGCGCCCCCCCGCGCCCGCCGAGCCGGTGCAGGAACCTGGCCTCGATCGTATCGATGTTGTGGGGAAGCCGGGCATAGAGGCTCTGCGCCTCCCCCGGATCATCCCCCGCCGGTCCGGCGTGACTGAGATAGTAGCGCAGGTCCTGCTGGTCCTGCTCCGCCACCAGCTCCACACCCCACGTCTGCTCCTGATCGTAGAACGGATAGGCTACTTGCAGGCGGCGGGCGTACCCGTCGTTCCGGTCGGTCAGGAACATCTCGACGTGCCAGCGACTGCCGAGCAGTCGCCGCTGGCGCAGCAGCACGGTGTGGTACTCGCTGTCCTCGTCGGCCCCCACTCCGAACCCGAAGGTGAGACCGCGGCCCAGGAAATTGCTCTCGGCCGCCGACAGGTTCCAGCGCGAGTCTTCCGACGCCACCGAGAAGGAGAACGAGGTCTGGAGCGTCCAGGTCTCCTGCGCCTGCACCCGCACCGCCACCCGCTTGCCGGTGGTGTCGACCGGGGTGACGTACACGTCGCGCAGGTAGCCCAGCGAACGCAGGTTGCGCTCGGTCTCGGCCAGGAGCACCGGGTTCAGCGGCTCCCCCTCGGCGAAGAGCAACTCACGCCGGATGACCTGCTCGCGGGTGGAGACGTGCAGGCTGTTCATCACGCTCTGGACCAGGCGCACCGGCCCGGGCCGACGTCGCAGTTCCTCGGGTTCGAAGATGTCGACGGTGACCACGTCGATGCGGCCGACGATCAGCGTGCTGTCGATCGCCACGGTCGCCGGGTCCACGACCCGGGGCTCCGCGACCGGCCCGCTCGAGTCCGGCGGCGCGCTCGACCGGTTCCCCGCGGCGGCGGCCGGCGCTGCCGGCATCCACGAGGCCAGCAGCAGGGGAAGCAGGAGTCCGCCGAGGCCGAGGACCCCACGCGGGACCGGCCACCGCGCCAGCCACGGCGCCAGCCACCGAGCCAGCCACCGAGCCAGCCACCGCGCCGGCCATCGCGCCAGCCACGGCGCCGTCCACCGCGCCAGCCATCGCGCCAGCCCTGCTGACAGGTGTCTGTCAGGGAGGCTGTGAGATATGTCAGAATGGCGCACGCCAGCTGTCAGGTCAGGACCTCCGGGCCCAGGAACGCCGCGGCCAGAAGAGCGCCTTTACCCACGATCTCCTTGTCACGCAACGAATTGCGCACACGCCGCGCCTCGACCCTGCTCCGGGCACACCCCTTGATATGACGTTTGACGTGATGAGGCAAGCAGGAATGCGGACCCGAGGTCCGCAGGAATCCACGATCCGAAGGACAGAGGAGGAGATTCATGAACACGCTGTTCCCCGTGAACCAGCTCCTGGAGGCCGCTTTCGCTCCCGTGACCAACGGCAACACTCAGGAGCGCACCTGGCGCGACGTGCCCCGGGCCGACATTCTCGAGGGGGAGAAGGATTTCGTCATCCGCATGATGGTGCCCGGCATCGACGCCGCGAACCTCGAGATCCACCTGGAGAATCAGGTTCTGACGGTGAAGGCCGAGCGGCAACTGGAGTTCCCGGAGGGCTACAGGGTCCACCGCCGCGAGTTGCCGGACCGGGTGGCGCTGCGGCGCAGCTTCGACGTCGGCCGCGGGATCGACGGCGACCGGATCGGCGCCCGGCTCGAGGACGGGGTGCTCACGATCACGCTGCCCAAGTCGGAGCAGCACCTGCCCCGCCGGATCGAGGTCCAGTAAGGCGGACACCGGACGGGCGAGACCTCGCCTGGGGAGGCCGGGACCGATCCCGGCCTCCCGCGCTTTTGCCTGGACCGGCGGCGACGGCGCTTGCATACTCGGCGCATGCGATTGATCACCTTCGATCGAGGCTCCGGCCCACGCACGGGCATCCTGCTCGGCGGGCAGCTCGCCCTGGACGTCGCCGCGGCGGATCCCGGCCTGGACGGCGGCTGGGAACGGCTGCTGGATCATCTCGACCACGTGCGGGCGCTGGTCGCCCGGCATGAGCCTCCCGCACCCCCCCCGAAAGGACGCCCGGGGGCGCCGCTGGTCGAGCTGGCCGACGTGCAGTTTTTGCCGCCGGTCACCCGCCCGCAGAAGATCATCGCCGTCGGCCGCAACTACCACGACCACGCCGCCGAGCAGAACCGCGCCGTACCGGAGCAGCCCATGCTGTTCTCCAAGGCACCGTCCTGCCTGCAGGGGCCGTACGGTCCCATCATGCTCGACAGCGATCTCGACCAGGTGGACGCCGAGGGCGAGCTGGCCCTGGTGATCGGCAAGCGCGGCCGGCGCATCGCGCGCGAGGACGCCCGCGATCACATCGCCGGCTACATGTGCATGAACGACGTCAGCGACCGGGCGGCGCAGTTCGCCGACAAGCAGTTCTTCCGGGGCAAGAGCATCGACACGGGGGGACCGTGCGGCCCCTGGCTCGTCACGCCCGACGAGCTGCCTGACCTGGCGACCGGGCTGCGCATCACCACCCGCTGGAACGGCACGGTGATGCAGGAGAGCAACACCGACCTGCTGATCTTCCCCGTCGACCGATTGGTGGCCCACGCCAGCCTGCACATGACGCTCGAGCCCGGGGACATCATCACCACCGGCACGCCCGGCGGCGTGGGCGTGTTCCGCGATCCGCCCGTGTTCCTGCAGCCGGGCGACCTCATCGAGGTGGAGATCGAGGGGATCGGCCAGATCTCCAATCCCGTCGTGAGGATCTGACGGCGCGTCCCCGCCGCCCCCGCCGACCCCGACCGACCACGTCTCGCGCCTCGCGATCTGCCCGCTGACCGTGCAGCCTGCGAGGCGCATCGTCACCCTGCTGCGCCGCCGAACGTTCGCCACCGCCCGTTCCCCCACGTCGACTGCCGCCAGGCACCCGTCGGGCACCGGCCGGCCGCTGGTCAGATCGCGGCGCGTCGAGGTGGAACGTTCCTTGCCGTTTCCCGGCCCAGAGCACCCCCGGCAGGGCAAGCCGCAATGCGCGGGCAGCCGGACACCGGACGCACAGCCCTGGAGACGCACCATGAGCCTGGCGGCCAGCGTCAGCATCGCCGAGACCACCGCCCTCCTGCAGCAGATGCCATGCTACCGCAGCTATCGCACCGCCGCCGGCGCCGCCGAGGCGGAACGTGCGTTCCGGCACGCCCTCGGCCGCATGCTCAAGGAGTGCGGCGACAACCTCCTTGGGCTGGCCGAGCACAGAGCACCGCGATTGCCGGCGGATCAGGAGGCGACCATCGACGCGCTGGTGGACCGCATCGCCGCCATCTTCCGCCGACTGGACCGCGACGGGACGGTCTTCCTGGTCGGCAACTGCGACGAGGTCATCGCCGAGCTGGAGGAACTCGACACCAGGCTGATCCTGCTGGTGGAAGAGGTGATCACCGGCGTGCGCGCGCTGACGCGGGCGCCCGAGTGGACACACGTCTTCCAGTCGCACGCGGCGGTGATCATCCGCGACCTGAGCGCGTTCAGCGAGGTCACCGAGGAACGCAACTACCTGCTGGGCCTGGGCTGGGAATCGGAACTCGCCTGGCACCAGCGGAGGTCGCAGCATGGCTGAATCCACCTCTCCGTCCCCCTGGGACACCGTCGCCGCCGAGAAGACGCTCGTCTGGAGCATGACGCCCGGTGGAGGCCCGCTGCAGGGCCCGCTGGACCTGGCGTTCGTGGCGGGACGCCGGCTGCATCTGGTCCTCGACGAGGATCAGGTGGCCCTGCTCACGCGCGACGGTGGCGTGGAGGCGGTCTACCTCACCGGCCGTCACGACCTGGACGTGCCGGAGGGGACGGACGCGGTGCCGCTGCACGCGACGCTGGTCTTCATGGACCTGCAGCGCCCGTGGCTGATCCGCTGGCGACGCGGAACGCTGCTGCACCTGCAGGACGACGACGGCGGCGAGCATGTGCTCGAGGTCATCGGCATGGCTGCTTGCCTCATCACCGATCCCACGGCCTTCCACCGCTGCTTCCTGGCGGGGGGCGGTCCGATCCGGCCCGAGGTCGTGGCCGGCCTGCTCGAGACCCTGCTGCGCTCCCGGCTGGAAGAGCACCTGTCCGACTCCATCGGCGGCGTCACCGAGGACCTCGCCCGCGTGCAGTCGCATCTGATGGCGCTCGGCGGCGTCGACCTGGCCGATGACCTCGAGCCGTTCGGACTGGCCTGCGACCAGCTCTCCCTGTACACCGCCTCGCCGCCCAGCGAAGCGACCGGCACCGGCGCGACTGGACAATTCCGGGACCCCCTTCATAATAGGCTCTAGGGCACGTAGCCCGGTCCCCGGCCGGTGAGGGCAGAGCTGCGGTCCCGGCGCACCGCCGGTGCCTGGCGGATACGAACGGAAGCAGCCCCCGGGGGAGTTCATGTCCAATCCCAGCCGCCTCGACCGCCCCGATCGCCCCAGCCGCTGCAACCGCTCCTGCCACATCGGGTCGCGCGTCCGGCGATCGACGCTGGTCCTGCTCCTGGCGCTGATCCTCGGCCTGATGCCCGCCGCGGCGCTCGTGTGGCCGACGCCCGCCGCCGCGCAGGAGTCCGACGCCGCGCAGGAGCGCGCCGCCGAGCAGCAGGCGGAGGAAGCCGATCCGGTTCCCGTGCTGCGAGCGATCGAGATCAAGGGCAACGAACGGACGTCCGCGAACGTCGTGAGGCGAGAGATCGGGCTCGAGCCGGGCGATCCGTTTCCCGAGGAGCTGGTGGACCCGATCTGGGACCGGCTGGAGGACCTGGGCTACTTCGCCTTCGTGGACCTCACGTACGACGAGGTGGAGCCCGGCGAGGTGATCCTGCGCGTGGTCGTGGAGGAAGAGCGGGCCCTCGGCTACGGTCCGGTGCTGCGGTACAGCGACCGCCACAAGTACCTCATGGGCGGCTGGGTGCGAGACCGGAACTTCCGGGGCGAGGGCGAGATCGTCGAGGCGCAGATCGTGACCTATCGCATCCAGCAGCTCACCCTCGGCTGGACGCGACCGTGGTTCCTGGGGGTGCCGGGGCTCTCGCTGGCTGCGCGCACCGGGGCGGAACAGGGCGACTTCGTCTGGCGCGCCACCGACTACTCCACCTGGCGCAGCGACCTCGAGACCGCCTGGCGGATCCGCGGACCCTTCTTCGCCGAGGCGTCGGGCGGGTATCGCGTCTATCACCAGCGCGAGTCGTTCACCGCTCCGCCGGTCGACCGGGGCGATGCGACCGTCGCCGGCCCGGTCCTGCATCCGGAACATACCCGCCGCAGCTGGATCCTGGGCGGTGGCGTGGGCCTGGACGCGCGCAACAACCCGTTCTATCCCACCAGCGGGGCCTACGGCCGGCTCGGGGGACGCTGGGTCGCGGGCGACAACTTCGACTCCTTCGGCGAGTGGAGCGGCGACCTGCGCCTGTTCGTGCCGATCCGGGACGATCTGGTGCTCGCCCTGCGCGGCTACGGGGTTCTGGTGACCGACCCGCAGCCCATCGAGGACCGCCTCTACTGGGGCGGGGCGGAGTCGATCCGCGGCCACGACCGCGCCAGCGTCGAGGGCGAGAACGGCTACCTGCTCACGGCCGAGATCCGCGTACCGCTCTTCCTCATGCCGATCTCCCCGGAGGGCGAGCTGGTGGGCTTCGGCCTGCACGCCTTCGCCGACGCCGGCGACGCCTGGTACGAGGGCGACGAGTCGGGCACCGCCGTGCACGGCTGGGGCCTGGGCGTGCACCTGAACGTCGCCGCGGCCCAGTTCCGGTTCGAGGCCGCCAACGACGGCGAGGGGGACTGGGCCTTCCAGTTCACGGATCGGTTCAACTTCTGAGTTATTCCACGAAGAATGTTTCCGGCCCCGGTCCTGCAACCCGAGTGGCATGGACAATCACGAACTCGACGGAACCCGCTGGACGCCGCCCCACTGTCCGGCTCCTAGTTGCAAGTACCACAATCCTTTGCAGCCAGGCTGGCGGTTCAAGCCCATGGGCTCGGATCTCCGCCGCGCCGAACCCAGACGTATCGGCAGGCTTCGCTGCCTCCACTGTAGCGTCACCTTCAGTTCACAGACGTTCGCCACGATGGCTTCAGTACTACCGGGGGGAGCTCAGGACGCGGGCGCTGAAGGTGAACCGGCGCCACGACTTGACGTACACGGCGAAAAGGGGCAACTCGGCACCATGGCCAGGAGCCGGAAACAATTTGCGTGGAATAACCGAATGTCTCCAGCCCCGGTCCTGCAACCCGGGTGGCATGGACAACCACGAACTCAGCCATCCCCGCTGGACGCGTCGCCGCGCGCCGCGCAGCCGCCGGCCCGGCTGCACCGCCGGCTAGACAAGCCGGGAGCGTGGACGTAGGTTATCCCGCATTCGCCACCGAACCCGCCCGGAGGAAAGCATGAGCGAGCCTCGTGACCGCGTTGGCGACGGCGCCGGCCCGGACCCAGCAGCCGACAATCTCGACTTCATCCGCGAGCAGGTGCGCACCGACCTGGCCGCGGGCAGGAACGACGGACGCGTGCATACCCGTTTTCCGCCCGAGCCCAACGGCTATCTGCACATCGGCCACGCCAAGTCGATCTGCCTCAACTACGGCATCGCGCGCGAGTTCGGGGGCAAGTTCAACCTGCGCTTCGACGACACCAATCCGGAGAAGGAAGAGCAGGAGTACGTGGACGCCATCAAGGACGACGTCCGGTGGCTCGGCGCCGACTGGGAGGACCGCGAGTTCTACGCCTCCGACTACTTCGACCAGCTCTACGCGTGGGCGCAGCACCTGGTCAGGGAAGGCAAGGCCTACGTCTGCTCGCTGGACGAGGCGCAGATCCGCGAGTGGCGCGGCACGGTCACGGAGGCCGGTCGTCCGAGCCCTGATCGCGACCGTCCGGCGGCGGAGAGCCTCGACCTGCTGGAGCGGATGCGACTCGGCGAGTTCCCCGAGGGCGCTTACACCCTGCGCGCCCGCATCGACATGGCCCACAGCAACATGAAGATGCGCGACCCCCTGCTCTACCGGATCAAGCGCATTGCGCACCATCGCACCGGCGGGACCTGGAACATCTATCCCCTGTACGATTTCGCGCACGGGCAGAGCGATGCGCTGGAGGGGATCACCCACTCGCTCTGCACGCTGGAGTTCGAGGTCAACCGCCCGCTCTACGACTGGTTCATCGAGAACCTGCCCGTGCCCAGCCGGCCGCGACAGATCGAGTTCGCCCGCGGCAATCTGGCTTACACGGTGATGAGCAAGCGCAAGCTCCTGCGCCTGGTGCAGGAGAAGCACGTGAGCGGCTGGGACGATCCGCGCCTGCCCACGATCCGCGGCCTGCGGCGGCGCGGCTACACGCCGTCCGCCCTGTGGCGCTTCTGGGAGCGCGTGGGCGTGGCCAGGCGCGAGTCGACCGTGGACACGGCGCTGCTCGAGTGGGCCATCCGCGAGGAGCTGAACCGGACCGCTCCGCGCGTGATGGCGGTGCTGCGGCCGCTGAAGGTGGTCGTCACCAACTACCCCGAGGGGCAGGTGGAGATGATCGAGTCGGTGAACAATCCCGAGGACGCGAGCGCAGGCACCCGCGACGTCCCCTTCTCGCGCGAGATCTGGATCGAGCAGGACGACTTCCGCGAGGAGGCGCCCGCGAAGTTCTTCCGGCTGAAGCCGGGCGGCGAGGTGCGCCTGAAGCACGCCTACTTCATCCGCTGCGACGAGGTGGTGAAGGACACCGCCGGCCAGGTGATCGAGCTGCGCTGCACCTACGATCCGGCGTCACGCGGCGGCCAGTCGCCCGACGGACGCAAGGTGAAGGGGACACTGCACTGGGTCTCGGTCCCGCACGCGGTGGAAGCCGAGGTGCGGCTGTACGATCACCTGTTCCGCGTCCCGTTCCCGGAAGAGGGCGGCGACTTCCTCGCCAACCTCAACCCGAACTCGCTCGAGGTGCTGCGAGGCTGCAAGCTGGAGCCCGGGCTGGCCGGCGCCCGGCTGGACGATCGCTACCAGTTCATGCGGCAGGGCTACTTCTGCCTGGACCGCGTCGACTCCCGGCCTGGAGCGCTGGTCTTCAACCGCACCACGACGCTCAAGGACACCTGGGCGAAGCTCGAAGCCGCCGGCAAGACCGGTTGACCCGACCGCGAGATCGCCGGATGCGTTCCCGGCGGCGGGGCCACGGCGATCGCATCACACCGGAAACGTCTCACCGGCTCGACCCGCGCGATCCGCGCGGCCCCCGCGACCCGCTCGACCACGCCGCCGCAGCCGGCGCCGCAGCAGCCGCGCCGCATGCAGGGCCGGCTCCCGCTCGAAGGTGAACGCGTCGTCGCCGAGATGCACGGTGAAGGACCGCTCCACGTACAGCAGCGCCTCCCCGTACCGCGCCAGCTTCTCCAGCGCGAGCGCGCGCGCCAGCAATGCGGCCGGATGGTCGCCGAACTGGTGCACCGCGGCGCCGGCCGCCCGCTCGGCAGCCGCCGCGTCGCCGTCGCGCAGCCACTGGAAGGCCGCCGCCGTCAGCAACGCGTGGGCATAGCCGAGCCCGCGCAACCGGGGCTGCGGCATCGCCAGCACCAGGGCGGCCGCCTTGCGCAGCGCGTCCTGTCCCTCGCGATCGCCGGGATCGTTGCGGTACAGCTGATACAGGTGGTACGGGCTGTCCGGCGCGGCGGCGAGTTCCAGCCGCAGCAAGTCGAGGTTGCGCCGGCGCTTCTGGTCCTGGTCCTTGAGCGACGGATCGTAGCCGAGATGGTCGATGACGACGCCCGCCAGCGGCCCCACGCGCCAGATCGGCTCCCTCTCCACCACGGCGGCCACCGCCGGGCTCACCTGTTCGTGCACACGTCCGGTGAAGCGGATGTCGGGGCGGTTGCGGAAGAGCCGCAGGATGGTCGTGCCGCCGGGGCCCACCGTTTCGGGGCCCACCGTGCCCGCGACCGAGGCGTCGACGTGGTCGACGACCTCCAGCCGGTACGCCAGCGCCTCGGCCGCGTCGAGCGCGCGCCTCAGCAGGTCGTCGCTCTCCGTCCGCAGTCGCTCGTCGGCGTCCAGGCACAGGATCCACTCGCCCCGGGCCACGGCCAGCACCGCGTTGCGGGCCAGGGAGAAATCGTCGCGCCACGGCCGCTCGATGACGACCGTGGCGCGGCGACGCAGCAGATCCAGACTGCCGTCGCGGGAGCCGGTGTCGCACGCCACGATCTCGTCCACGCGCCCTTCGAGCGAGTCGAGGCACGCGTCGAGGAAGCGAGCCTCGTCACGGACGATGAGGCAGGCGGAGAGTCGCGGATGCTCGGTTCTGATCATCACGTTTCTGTTCGTCAGGGTGGCTGCTCTCCGCTGGCCGCTCGCCCGCCGGTCGAAGCGCGCGCCGCCAGCCGAGGCACGCGCCGCCAGCCGAGGCACGCGCCGCCGATCGCAACACGTGTCGCCGGCCGACGGACGTGCCCACGCTCCGGAGCTGCGCCGGTGGTAAGGGATTCTACCACATCGCCGGCGGCGACACGGCAACGTTGCTCGCCAGCGGGCCGGCCACCGGCCACACCAGAAAGTGGCGGCCGCTCTTCTGCCCCACGCCCACCGCGCCGCGGTCCAGGTACAGGGCCATGCACCAGTCGGGCTCGAAGGCCGAGGTGGTGGACGACCAGTACGCGTCGCCGGCGTTCCGGAACGGGTGTCCCGCCGGAAGCGCCGGGTCGTGCGCGGCAGCGTCGACCAGGCTTTCCAGCTCGTTGATCGTGGGCAGACGCCACCTCAGCCCCGGCCCGACGGGCACGGTTCCCACCGCGGCGAGAGCTTCGGTCCAGGTGACCGGCCCCCCGGCGGCGTCCGCATCGAGCCGCCAGAGCAGCCCGGTGAGCCGGTCCGCCACCACCGCTGCGGATGCGACGAACCGCGGCAGCGGCCAGACGACGCCGGTCCGGCCGGTCGTCGTCGTCGTCGCCGTCGTCGTCGTCGCCGCCGTCACCGTCGTCGCCGCCGCCGCCCTGGTGCTCCCGTCGGCACCGGCATCGTTCTCGCCCAGGGCCGACGGCGCGCTCGCCACTGCCGGCAGCAGCCTGCTCTCGCCGCGACACGGCCACACCAGCGCACCGGACACGCGGTCCTGGGGAAAGAGACGCCCGCCGGTGATCTGCAGCGCCCATGACTGGCCGGGGTGACGCGC
>JAWOID010000060.1:0-6895 GCA_046484865.1 Candidatus Krumholzibacteriia bacterium | reverse complement strand
CAAGGCGTATCAGGCGGCCGGGGTGGCCATGCCGCCGGCGCTCAAAATGGTGGAGACGGGGGCGTCGGGGTAGGCCGACGAATCGCCTGCGAGCGGGCCCCCGGAAGAGCGGGTGTAGTGCCACGCCCTGATCGCGACGCTGTAACTGCATAAACCACAGGCATATCGCTTTTCAAACTGTCGAAGATGGCTTTGGCGACGGCGACGGCGACGGCACCCGGATCGACGATTTCACCTTCTACCTCCAGAACTGGAACGGCGGCTGGGACAACGTGATCGCGGCCTTCGAGGCCGACCAGACCGGCCGTGCGCGCGCGTCGTACAGCACCGCGCACATCGTCCAGTACACGGACGACTCGGCCAACGTGTGGGCCCACGAGATGGGCCACAGCTTCGGCTCTTGCGACGAGTACGTGGAAGGCGGGCAGTGCAACGGCGGCATCAACTGCGGTCCCTGCCAGAGCTCGTACCTGGACTACATCGTGAACAACGATAACTGCCAGCTCGCGACGTGTCCGGTGGACGTGGCCTGCCTGATGATCAACAACACATTCAGCGGCTTCTGCGACGCCACCCTCAAGCACTGGGCGTGGTGGGACGGGAACTCGGACGGACAGCTCGACAAGGTGAAGCGCCGGGTCAGCGGCGGCAGCTTCGCCAGCATCTACGAGCTGTGGCACAACGGCTGGTTCTCCTGGAACAACACCGGCCATGGCATGGCGATCCACCAGCGCTGGGACAGCTGGTGCGTGATCGGCCTGCGCAGCCCGTCTGACACCGATTACGATCTGCGCGTGTACGCCGAGAACAACCATAACCGGTTGCTGGCGACCTCGACCTACGGCGGCGCCGCCGTCGACTTCGTGGTCGGCGACTACAACCACAGCCGCACCGGCAACGAGCACATCGAGGTGGTGAAGTACTCGGGCGCCAGCAGCAACTACAACGTCACCTTCGAGAGCGGCACCGGCGTGCTCTATCCGGACGGCGTCGTGCGCACCATGAACTGGCTGGACTACAACGTGGTCCGCGCCTACGACGTACCGCTGTTCGGGGGCGAGCGGGTGACCTTCCGGGTCGTCGGACTGAGCGCCGGCATGGACATGGGCATGGCCCTTTATCGCAGCAACGGCGACACCTACTTCGCCGGACGTTCCTCCCACGTGGCGTCGGCCGACGCCGGCGGCGTGGGCGGCAACGAGTCGTTCACGTACGACGTGCCTGCCGACGACGTCTACGGACTGGTGGTCTGGTCGAACAGCACCGTCAACGGCAGCTTCGACATCCAGATCGGCCCGACCCCGTACACCCTCGCCGAGGAGTCGCCGTTCCTCTCGGCCTTCGATCTCCGTCTGTTCAACTACGATCCCAATGCGAACTACTGGTCGGTGATCGCCAGTCGCACACACTCGCCCACCGACAGCGACATCTACCTGTTCGCGGACGCCAGCTACACGCAGGCGCTCGAGAGTTCCACCAACTATGCCAGCGGCGTGGAGTTCATCGCCGTCGACTACAACCACGCCACCCGCAACCGGGACCACTTCCGCGTGGTGAAAGACGCCGGTACGGACAGTCATCGCAACGAGTGGGAGCACGATGCCGACATCCTGACGACGTTCTCCGACACCTGGGGCTCCACCCACGTGGCCCGGGTCTGGGACGTCTACATTCCGGGCGGCGAGAACTGGTTCTTCCGGCAGTACCAGGAAGCCACCGCCGCGCTGGACGCCGGCATCTACGTCATGCGTTCGCAGGGGGGGGACAACTACGTTCGCCGGGGCGACTTCGCCGCCGCGTCGAACTTCCGGGCGCCGAGCGCCGGCGGCGAGTGGATGAACTACGTGGCGCCGGCCAGCGACTGGTATGGGGTGGTGATGATCGACAACGTCGGCAGCGAGGGCGCCTACAGCTTCTGGGCCGGACCGGACATCGGCATGGCCGACGACCAGCTCGTCACCCGGAACAACGAGGTCGTCTGGGCCCAGGCGAGCGTGCAGGCCGGATACTGGACCGTGTTCGGCGTGCGCAGCACCCCCGGCGACCTGGCGAGCGTCTGGCTCTACGGCGACGATGCCTACACCCTCACCACCCTGGCGGTGAGCGACCAGAACGTGAACGGCGTGGCCATGGTGGTGGGCGATTACAATCACGTGCCGACCGGCACGGTCTACCCTCGATTCCGCCGGAATTCGGGCAGCGGGTATCTCGATTGCGAATGGGAGGGAGGCACCGACGTTCTCGACACCACCCCCGGCAGCTTCGTCGAGCTCGAGTGGCCCGCGGGCGACGTGGTGGAGGCGTACGACGTCTATCTCGCCAGCGGGCAGAACCTGACGCTGCGCGCCACCGATCTGAGCGGCACGCTCGATCTGGGGTTGAAGCTCTTCCGGTCGAGCGGCGCCCCGTACCATGCGACCGGCGCCCAGGCGGTGGTCACCGCCGATGCCGGGAGTATCGGCGGCGCCGAGGATCTGAGCTACACCGCGCCCGCGGCCGACTGGTACGGCCTGGTGCTCTACTGCAAGAATGACGGCGGCGGCAGGTACCGGCTGCAGGTGATCGACCCCGCGCTGGTGGCGGTGGACGACCGATCGACGACCTTCGGTCTGCGAGCGACCACCGCCAATCCGTTCACCGGTGCGGTGACGCTCCAGTACTCGCTCAGCCGAGGTGGACCGGCGCAGGTCGACATCTACGATGTGGCCGGACGCAGGGTGCGCACGCTCCTGAACGACAGCCGCGACATCGGCACCGGCGTGCTGGTGTGGGACGGCCGGACGGAGTCGGGCGCCGAGGCGCCCGGCGGCGTGTACCTGGCGCGCCTGACGGCGGGCGGACTGCAGACCATCACCAAGCTGGTGCGGGTGGAGTGACCCTGGTCGGGCGCGGCCTCCGTCGCCGCTGCCGATCAGCGACGCGTCGACGAGGAGCCGCCGGGTGAAGGCCCGGCGGCTCCGTGCTTCCGGACTCCTCGCAGTGGTGCCGAGCCTGATCGCACCGGCATGGAACTCCAAGTCTCACATACAGTCATCGATATGAAGTTGAATTCTCATCGAGTTTCTGGGACAATCGAAGACGTTCCTGAGGGGGATCACCGCGGCGCTCGTGCCGCACCTGTGTCATCGATGTCGACAATCACGTACCGGGGTGCGTCGGCCGGATGGCCACGGGTCCAGTCTCGATCATTCGATTCCAAAGCTCATCGTCGAATGGGAGGTTGCCATGAAATCCCTCCAGACGCACCGCTATCTGCCGTGGTGGCCGATCGCGGTGGTCGCCGCCGCGCTCCTGGCGGCGCCCGTCCTGGCGGGCGACACGCCCGAGCAGGTCCGCCCCACGGAGGCAGCGGACGACCACGTGCCCCGGCTCGATTCCAGCGTCGCCGACGCGCTCGATGCTCGCGGGACCGCACCGCTGGTCGCGCGCGACCTGCCGCCGCGATCGGCGGACGACCGCGGCTCCGTCTTCACCGATGCGGGCGAGAGTCGGACCGGCACACCCCTGACATCGCTCGAACAGGAGAAGCTCGCGGCGGCTCGGGCGGCCGTGGCGCATTCCCGGTCCGCGGGCACACTCTTGGCTCCGCCTCCGGAGGCACCGCACCTGCCTGCGGCGGAGATCGAGCGCATCAAGCAGGAGCAACTCGCCGCCCGGCGACCGCTGGTGCTGTCGGGAAATGACGGATCGGGCGTCGGTGAGGTGCCGCCGCCGGTCCAGGAGGTGGGTGCGTCCGGGCTGAACGCGCACGAGCAGGCCAAGGTCGCCGGCGATCTGCGGGGCGCCCCCGTGCAGGCGGACGCGGCGCCCGCCGCTCCCACGCCGACCCGCGAGCAGGCGGACGGCGGCCAGCGGAAGGAGGGCCGGTGATGTGCAGGCTCCCCTTGCTGGCGGCCATGACCGCCCTCGTCCTGGGAAGTTCCGCCGCCGGGGCCGAGCTGCCCGAGCCCCGGCAGGGGCACTTCACCCCGGAGCAACTGGAACAGGCGCGGCTGATCTCCCGGCTGGCGCCGCTGCCGGACGGACCCGGCTGGGAAGACAACGAGACCGCTCGCTTCGAGGACAGCCGCATCGGATCGCCGCTGAAATCGGACGGCAAGGCCAACGACGACAACGACACCTCCCACTACGCTCGCGGCAGCACGCTGCTCATCCACGTCTTCATCAACCATGCCGGAGGCACCTGGACCGCGACCGAGCGCGACGCCGCCGGCGCCAAGGCTCGCGTCGCCAAGGATCACTACATCGACAACGCACCGGCGCAGGCGAACCTCAGCTTCGATTTCCAGGGGAGCGACGCTTACTGGTTCTTCACCGCCGATCTGCCGTACAACATCCCGGACAGCGGGACCAACGGCACCGTCATCGACGATGCGCTCGCCGAACTCGGGTTCAACGACGCCGACGGCGACGGCAGCCGGGTGGACGACTTCACGCTCTACCTGCAAGGCTGGGACGGCGGCTGGGACAACGTGATCGCATGCTTCGAGGCCTGCCAGACCGGTCGCGCGTGGGCGGCGTACGGCACGGCGACCATCGTCCTGTACACGAACAGCAATGCCAACGTCTGGGCGCATGAGATGGGGCACAGCTTCGGCGCCTGTGACGAGTACGTCGAGGGCGGCCACTGCAACGGCAGCATCGATTGCGGCCCCTGCCAGAGTTCGTACCTGGACTACGTCGTGAACAACGACAACTGCCAGCTCGTCGCCTGTCCGATGGACGTGGCGTGTCTGATGATCGACAACACCTTCAGCGCCATCTGCAACACCACCCTCAAGCACTGGGCGTGGTGGGACACGGACACCGACGGCCAGCTCGACAAGGTGAAGCGCCGGGTCAGCGGCACGACCTTCGCCAGCATCTGGGAGCTGTGGCACAACGGCGGGTTCTCCTGGAACAGCACCTCCTCCGGCATGGTGATCCACCAGCGCTGGAACAGCTGGTGCGCGATCGGTCTGCGCAGCCCCGCCGACACCGATTACGACCTGAACGTGTACGCCGACAACAACCACAACCGGCTGCTGGCCTCCTCGAGCTTCGGCGGCGCCACGGTCGACTTCGTGGTGGGCGACTACAACCACAGCCGTCCCGGCAACGAGCACATCGGGGTGGTGAAGTACACGGGCGCCAGCAGCAACTACAGTCTCGCCTTCGAGAGTGGCAGCGAGGTGCTCTATCCCGACGGCATCGCGCGCAGCCAGAGCTGGAGCGACTACAACGTGGTGCGGGCCTACGACGTGCCCCTGTTCGGCGGCGAGCGAGTCTCGTTCTCCGTCAGCGGGCTCAGCGCCGGCCTGGACCTCGGCATGGCGCTCTATCGCAGCAACGGCGACACCTACTTCGCGGGCCGGTCATCCTACCAGATCCAGGCCGACGCCGGCGGCGCCGGCGCCGGGGAGTCGTTCACCTACGATGTGCCCGCCGACGACGTCTACGGGCTGGTGATCTGGTCGAACGGCACCGCCAGCGGCAGCTTCGCCGTCCAGGTGGGCCCGTCGCCGTACACCCTGGCGGAGGAGACGCCGGTCCTGTCCGGCTACGATCTGCGGCTGTTCGACTACCTCCCCAACGCCTATTACTGGTCCGTGATCGCCAACCGGGCGCCGGCCGGGACCGACACCGACGTCCACCTGTTCGCAGACGAGAACTTCACGCAGAGGCTGACCTCCTCGGCGGATCACGCTCAGGGCGTGGAGTTCATCGCGGTGGACTACGACCACGCGGTCCGCGATCGTGATCACCTGAGGGTGGTGAGGACGTCGGGCACCGCGAGTCATCGCACCGAGTGGGAGCACGACGGCGACATCCTGGTCACCGAATCCGGCGCGTGGGACCCGGCTCATGTGGCCAAGGTCTGGGACATTTTCCTGCCGGCGGGCGAGGACTGGTTCTTCCGGCAGTACCAGTACGGCACGGTGTCGCTGGACGCCGGCATCTACCTCATGCGCTCGGCCACCGGCGACTACTACATCCCTCGCGCCGAGTTCGCCGCGGCCTCCAACTTCCGCGCGCCGGCGGAGGGCGGCGAGTGGATGAACTACGTGGCCCCCGTGACCGACTGGTATGGCATGGTGATGATCGACAACATCGGCAGTTCCGGGGACTACAGCCTGTGGACCGGCCCGGACATCGCCATGGCCGACGACGCTCTGGTGTCCCGCTCGAACGAGGTGATCTGGGGGACTGCGAACGTCTCGGCCGGTTACTGGACCGCGTTCGGTGTCCGCGGCACCGCGGCCGATCTCGTGAGCGTCTGGCTGTACGGGGACGACGCATACACCCTCGAAACCCTGGTCGCAGACCAGCAGAACGCGACGGGAGTCGCGTTCGTGGTGGCCGACTTCAACCACGTCCCCACCGGTGTCGTCTACCCGCGCTTCCGGCGCAGCAGCGGCGGCGGCACGATCGACTGCGAGTGGGAGGGCGGCACCGACATCCTGAACCCCGGCGCGGGCACCATCATCGATCTCGACTGGCCGGCCGGAGACGTGGTGGAGGCGTACGACGTCTACCTCGAGACCGGCCGGGTTTTCGGTCTGCGGGCGAGCGTCCTGAGCGGCAGTCTGGATCTCGGGCTGAAGCTGTTCAGGTCCAGCGGCGCTCCTTACCACGCCCCGGCGACTTCTGCCGAGGCGACCGCCGATGCTGCCGGCCCGGGCGGCACCGAGGAACTGATCTACACGGCCCCCACCACCGACTGGTACGGCGTGGTGATCTACAACAAGAACGACGACGGCGGCAGCTACCGGCTGCAGGCATTCGATCCGAACCTGGTGGCGGTGGACGACCGATCGACGGCCTTCGGTCTGCGAGCGACCACCGCCAATCCGTTCACCGGTGCGGTGACGCTCCAGTACTCGCTCAGCCGAGGTGGACCGGCGCAGGTCGACAT
>JAWOID010000144.1:0-109426 GCA_046484865.1 Candidatus Krumholzibacteriia bacterium | reverse complement strand
CCGTGAAGATCGACTTCTTGATCTCTCCCGCGTAGCTCGTGCCGCCGATGAGCGCCAGCTTGCGGCCGAAGTGCACGAGGATGAACGCCTCGCTGTTCGTGCGGTCGGCCTCCGGCACCGCGTGGAAGCTGGGGCAGTGCACCACAGTGAAGTCGGCCGGCCATTCCTCCTGCTCGCCCGGCTCGAGCGCGTTCAGGAACATGTTCCTGGCGAACATGCTGTGCCAGGCCGTCTCGGTCACCACCCGCACGCGGATGCGGTGGTCCGGATCCGCTCCGCAGTAGGCGTCCTGCACCCAGATCGTGCGCCCCTGGAGGTAAGCCTGCAGCCGTCGTAGCAGGTCGTCGAAATGCCGTTCGTCGATCGCGCGGTTGCTCTTGCCCCACCAGATCCGGTCGCGACTGCTCGCTTCCTCGACCACGAACTTGTCGTTCGCCGAGCGGCCGGTGTACTGGCCGGTGCGGGTCACGAGGGGCCCGAGGTGAGCCAGGTGGCCCTCGCGGCGGCGCACCGCCTGTTCGCACAGTTCGGGCGTGGAGAGGTTGCGGTAGACCCGCTCGAGGTTGATGAGGCCGAGATAGGTGAGGTCGAGCATCGCCGGCTCCTTTTCTCCAGCCCGGGATCGAGCATGGGGCGCGTGTGAGGGGTTTGCGGCCACCGGTCGGCCGCTCGCCGTCGCGGCGGCCGCTCGCGAAAGGTCGGGCTACCGCTCGCGGCCCGCCACGAAGAGGGCCGCCACCAGCAGGCTCAGGCCGCCCAGCACCCGCACGTGGTCGGCCGACTCCCCGAACACGAGCCAGGCCACCCCGACCGCCAGCGGCACCTTCAGGTTGTTGGACACGGCCAATATACCGGCACTGGTGCGAGCCGCACCCCGGTTCCAGAGATAGAACCCCACCGCCGTGGGCAGCAGTCCGAGATACGCGATCACCAGCCAGGCGTCCGCCGGCACCGTCCAGCGGGACCGGTCGCCGAACAGCAGCGCCGCGGTGCCGGCGAGGAGGGCGGCTCCCACGTACATCCAGGCCATCGCCGCGGCGTCGTCCGCCGGCGGGGCGGCGGCCGGCCGACCCGGGCCGTCACGAGCGTCGCGGTGCGGCCGCGATGCGGCGGGGGCGACGCGCCGGTACAGGACCTGTCCCACTGCGAAGGCGAGGTTGGACGCCTGCACCAGGAGGAAGCCGCCGGTGGCGCCGGGAACGTCGCCCCGGAACTGCACGACCGCGGCACCGGCGACCGCCAGCGCCGCGGCCAGCACGTGTCGTCCCACCAGCCGTCTGCGGAGCGCATCCTCCAGGAAGGCGACGTACAGGGGCGTGAAGATCGTCGCGACCGCCACTCCGTAGGCGGGTAGATGGGCGTAGGCGGCCAGGTAGAACATGTACATGAGACCGAACTGCACGGCCCCGAGGCCCAGCAGCGCCCCGCGCACGCCCGCGGTGACCCGGCGTGACAGCCACGGCGCGAGGACCGCGGCCGCCAGGGCGAGGCGCAGGAACGCCAGCAGCGCCGGGTCGATCCCGGCGAGCTGCGTCTTGATGAGTCCGAAGGAGAAGGCCCAGATCAGAGAGGCCGCGATCAGGTGCAGCAGGGCGCATCTCCTTTGCTGGGTCGGACCGCCGGTCGGGAGCGCGCCGCGGCGCCCGCTGCGCGGCGCCACGGGTCGGTTCGGATCGTTCAGTCGCCGGGAGCCTGCCGGGCCTGTTCGAGCGGCCGCGCGCCGCCGGACCGGCGCAGTTCCTGGTGCCTGGCGACGGCCTGCTGCAGGCGCTCCAGGTCGAGCGGCTTGCCGTGCAGATCGTCGAAGGCGCTGTCGCGCAGCCGGTGGGCCACGTCCTGCGCAGCGTGGGCGCTCACCGCCAGGAGCAGCGGCGGCGCGGATTCCGCCTGTTCCCGCAGGACCTCCGCCACCTCCCAGCCGCTCATCCCGCCGGGCAGGTTGAGGTCGCAGAGCACCACGTCCGGCGCATGCCTGCGCGCGGCGTCGAGCGCCGCCGGTCCGTCGGACACATGGTCCACCACGTAGCCGAGTTGGCCCAGGATCTCCCGAGTGATCTGCGCCACCGCCGGGCTGTCCTCCACGAGCAGGATGCGCACCGGCCGCTCCTCGCCGCCCGCGGGCGACGATACCGGCGAGCCGGCTTCGTCATCCAGCCCGAGGGCCGGTCCGGAAGGGATGGACCCGCCGGCGGGCGCCGCCGCGATCAGCGTCAGGAGCTGCTCCGGATCCAGCGGCTTCACCAGGTAGCGGTCGAAGCCGGCGGCCTCGGCCAGCTCCCGGTCGCGAGACTGTCCGAACCCGGTGATCGCCACCAGAAAGATCGGCTCGGCGATCTCGCGCCGCAGCTGCCTGGCGACGTCAAAACCGCTGGCGTCCGGCAGGCCGATGTCCACCAGCGCCACCTCCGGCCCGAGCCGGCGGGCAGCCGCCGGCGCGGAAGCCGCGTCGTGCGCCAGGTCGACCACGTGGCCGGCGTCCACGAGCAGACGCTGGAGGTTCGCAGCCAGGTCGCGGTTGTCGTCCACGACGAGGACCCGCCGGGACGATGCTGCGGGGCGCGCTGCCAGGGGCCGCGGCGCGGCGAACAGTTCCTCCGGCGGCCGATCCAGGGCGGCGCCGCGCAGCCGCACCGTGAAGCAGCTTCCTCGACCGGGGCCTTCGCTCTCGGCCGTCACGTCCCCGCCGTGCTTCGCCACGATCTCCCGCACCAGCGCCAGCCCCACACCCAGGCCCACCTCCCGGCCGATCGTTCCCCCGCCGACATCGTGCCCCAGCTCCACGCGTGCGAACAGATCGAAGATCCGCTCCCGGTCGGCCGGCGACAGTCCGACGCCGTCGTCGCGGACCGCCAGCACGATGTCGTCGCCGTCCCGCGCCAGCGCCAGACGGATATTCCCGCCGGGCGGAGTGTAGTGGGCGGCATTGCCCAGCAGGTTGACGATCACCTGCTCCACCCGCGCCGCGTCGACCCGGGCCCCCAGCGGGGTTCGCGGCAGGTCGATCTCCAGGGTGTGCCGTCGCGTCGCCATCAGCTCGCTCACGGCCGCCTCCGCCGAGCGCACGACCGGGAAGAGGTCCGTGGGAACGGGGGTCACCCGCACCTGCCCCCGGCTGATCCGGGTCACGTCGAGCAGGTCGTCGACCAGCCGGGCGAGCTGCGCGGTCTGGCGCCCCACCAGTTCGCGCAACCTCTGCAGTTCCTCGGGCTCGCCGGTGCGTTCCCACAGGTGGACGGCGCTGTGGATCGCCGCCAGCGGGTTGCGCAGTTCATGCCCGAGCACCGCGAGGAACTCGTCCTTGCGACGGTCCGCCTCCCGGAGCTGCATCTCGGTGCGGTGGCGCTCGGTGATGTCGTCGAAGACGTTGATCGCGCCGACGCACCGGCCCTGCTCGTCCAGCAGCGGGTCGACGTTCACCGAGACGACGACGTTACTGCCGTCGGGCCGCTCGACGACCAGTTCCTGCCCGCGGGCATGGTGGCCGCCGCGCAGCGCCAGCGCCATGGGCGTCTCGTCCCGAGGCAGCGGCGACCCGTCGAGTCGCGTCGCCCGCAGCGACCCGCAGAACCGCTCCTCGTCGCATCCCACTCGCGGCTCCCGCCCCCAGAGTTCCACGGCCCGGCGGTTGACGAAGGTGATGCGTCCCGCAGCGTCGCAGGTGCAGACACCCGCCGGCATCACCCCGACCAGGCGACGGTACCGCTCCTCGCTCTCCCCGAGCGCTTCCTCCACGCGAGTGCGCTGCACGAACTGTCCGATGCCGCGGCCGATATCGATGGCGCTTTCCGACATGGCCGCATCGAGAGGTCGAGGCCGCTCGAAGAACAGGGTGATCACCCCGAGCACCGTGTCCGCCAGCAGGACCGGGAACGCCAGCGCGGTGCGCAGGCCCATCCGCACCGCTTCGGACCGCCGGCGGAAGTCCGGGCTCGCAGCGATCTCTTCCAGCCACCGGGGGCGTCCGCTCAGCCACACGGAACCCGGCAGGCCCTCGCCCCGGCGGAAGCGCAGCGTGCGAGCGATCTCGAACCACTCCTGCGCGCCGGGATCGTCCGCGGGCGAGGCGGCGGAGTGGACCAGTTCGTCTCCGTCCGGCAACCACAGCTCGCCCAGGCGCCCGTCGAGAGTTCGCACGAGCGCCGCGAGGAGCCGGGGCGCCGCGTCGGCCAGGCTCTTGCTCGACCCGAGCACATCCATCACCGCGTCCTCGGCCGCGATGCGCTGCTCGGCGCGGCGGCGATCGGTGATGTCCTGGACGACCGCGATGCAGTACAGCGGACGTCCGTCCTGGCGATGCTGCAGCGCCTTGGTGAGATGGACCCAGACCACGCGGCCGTCCCGGTGGATGTACCGCTTCTCGACGTCGTAGCCGGTCCGCTCGCCGGCCAGCAGTTCACGGGAGAGCGTCAGTTCCAGGTCGATGTCGTCGGGATAGGTGACGTCCTGGAAGGTGCTCGAGAGCATCTCCTCGCGGGAATAGCCGAGCATGTCGCACAGCCGCTGATTCACCTCCAGCCACTCGCCGTGCACCCCGACGTGGGCGATTCCCACCGCGGCGTTCTCGAACGTGCCGCGGAAGCGTCGCTCGCTGGCGCGCAGCGCCCGCTCCTGCCGGCGCTGGTCCGTCAGGTCGACAGCCATCACCGACAGGAAGCGGCGGCCGTCGGACAGGCGTCCCGGCCGTGCCGCAGCGATGCTCCACAGCCGCCGCTCCCCCGAACTGGTGGTCACCTCACGCTCGTGGATCTGCGAGGGCTCGCCCGAGGCGAACCGCTCCCGCACCTCCCGTCGGATCTGCTCCTGCACGTCCGGGTCGGGATAGGCGAGTTCCAGCCAGTCGTCGTAATGCCGGAGTTCGCGCCGGCTGAAGCCGGTGAGGCGGAGCAGGGTCCTGCTCACGGCCATGATGGTGCCGTCCTCGGCGAAGACGAGCACGGGAATGGGCGCGTGGACCACCGCGTCCCGGTAGTACGCGTCGACCCCACTCCACGGGGGCGGCGGGTCGATGGGGCCGCGGGTGGTTCGGGTCACCGCTGTGTCTCCAGGAAGGCCCCCGGGGGGGTGCCGGCGTCAACGGATTCGGGCGACGTCCTCGCATGGTACCCTTCGGCGCCGATCGATACAACCACCTCGCGCCGCGCGTCCGCCTCGCGCGACGCGGGCGCCCTAGTCCGGAGGATCCTGCCGCATGTGGGCGTACAGGCGCTCCACGTCTGCCCGCCGGCACAGCTCGGTCCCGGGGGTCATCACCGCCGCCGCGCCGGCGGCGATGCCGAAGCGAGCGGCCTCGAGCACCGTGTCGCCCTGGGCGAGTCGGTGCACGATGCCTCCGACGGTGCTGTCGCCCGCACCGATCTTGGAGCGGATGGGCACCGTGGGCGCGGGAATGCGGACACAGAGGTCCCTTTCCACCAGCACGCCGCCGCCGGCGCCGATCGAGACCAAAACCGCCGCGACCTTGCCCTCGCCGATGAGCGCACGGGCGGCCGACTCGATCTCAGCGTCGCTCTCCACCTCGCGCTGAACCAGTTGCTGCAATTCACGCAGGTTGGGCTTCAGCAGGAAGATACCGGCGCTGACGCTGCGACGCAGCGCCTCGCCGCTGGTGTCCACGATGCAGCGGGCTCCGAGGTCGCGGGCCACCCGTGCCACGTCGGCGTAGAACCCCGCGTCCACCCCCTGCGGCAGGCTGCCGCTCGCCACCAGGTAAGCGGGCGCCGGTTCCAGGCCGCGCAGGACGTCCAGGAAGGCGTCGGCCTCCTGCGACGACAGCTCGGGACCCGGCATGCCGAAGCGGTACTGCTGGCCGCTGCTCTCCTCGTACACGATGAGGTTCTCGCGGGTTTCGCCCGCTGTCGACACCGCCAGGTGCGGCACGTGCAGGTCGTCCAGGAGTTGCTCGAGCAGGCCACCCGTGTGACCGCCGCGGGCCCAGATCGCCTCCACCTCGCCGCCCAGCTCCGCCACCACCCGCGCCACGTTGATGCCGCCGCCGCCGGGTTCCCGCCGCACCGTGCGGCAGCGCAGCTTGTGCTCCGGGACGACGCGCTCCAGGTCGGCGTTCTTGTCGATGGTCGGATTGACGGTGAGGGTGACGACGGCGGCCATGGCGTCCTCCGGTCTGCGGGTCGGCGCCCGTGCGGGTCGGCGATCCCCATCAAGTAATCACGCCTGCGGCCCACCGGCACGTCGGCCGGGACCGGACCGTCTTGCCGGCCGCCGCGCCGAACCCCTCGGCGAGGCGTCGTGACGGGCGTGTGGCGGCTCGCGTCAGCGGACGAGCGTGAGCTTCGTCACCGCGGTCCGGCCGCCGGCGGACAGGCGCGCGTGGTAGGCGCCCGAAGCCGCGGGCCGGCCCGCATGATCGCGACCGTTCCACCGCACCTGGTGGGTGCCGGCGGGCCGGACGTCCGCCACGAGCGTGCGCACCAGCCTCCCGGACAGGTCGTAGAGGCGCAGATCCACGGCGCCCGCCTGGTGCAGGGAGAAGTGGATGTCGGTCGAGGGATTGAACGGATTGGGCACCGCGCCGCGCAGTCCGAAGGCCGGCGGCGGCCCGTCCACCGGAGTAGGGTCGGCGGTGACGACCAGCGTGACCGGCACCTGGACGAGACTCGCAGTCGGGTCATTGGTGGTCACGACCAGGGCGGCACGGTACGTGCCGGGCGCCAGCTCCGCGGCATCGAAGACCACCTCGATCAGGGCCGCGCCGCCGGCCGGCACGCTCCCGGAGGCCGGCAACACCACCAGCCACGGGACCGGCGGATCCGGGCTGAAACGGATGGCGAGGCCGTCGAACAGATACGCGCCGTTGTAGACCACCCGCAGCCCGTCGGTGCCGTCCTGGCTCTCGATCCCGACCGTGCAGCTCTCGACCGCGCTCAGTTGCCGGTACTGGAAGAGGATGCTGCCGTCGGCGTGGAGGATGACCTGGAACGTCTCCGGCGTGTCGCTCGGATTGTAGTGCGGCACGCGCTCCCACTGCACGATGAAGCGGGCATTCGCCTCGTCGCGATACTGGAGGATGGCGCCGCCGCTGTTCGGGTTGAGATCGTCCCAGAACGGCGCGACGATGGCGTCGGGCGCGCCCGGCGTGGGGATGTCCTGGTTCGTGTAGTGGTCGTCGCTCCCGGCGAACTGCAGGAACCCGTTCGTGCATACCCGCACGGCGGTATAGTCCTCGCCGTAGTACCGGAACGGAAAGCCGAGCGGGAACGGCCCGTGCGTGGCGTCGTCGCCCGCGCCGACCTGCGTGCCGACGTCGGCGATGTCCACCCAGGCGTACTCCGGACCGTCGGGGTCGGTGCTGTCCAGCCAGCGGTAGCCGAAACGGTCCGGCCCCCCGCCCGATCGGGCCGTCTCGTCGCCGTCGAGCGTGCGGTGCGGAGCCCCGGCAACGGCTCCGGCGGCCGCCGCCGCGGACGCGGCCGCCGGTCCGTCCAGGCTCTCCAGCGCGAGGTGATAGAGCAGCGCGCTGCCACCCAGGTTCTGCACGGTCGTGCGGCGGATGCCGATGCCGTCCACCAGCGTGCCGAAGGTCAACTCCTGGTGGCCGAGCACCACCGCCGGCGGGGTGCCCGCCGGCAGCGAGATCATGTCCAGCCACGCCGCATCCTCGCCGCTGCTCGTCGAGCCGTCCTTGTCGTACACCCAGCGGAGTTCATGCGCCCCCGCCTCGAGCGGCGTGATGAACTCGGTCCACGCGACCTCTCCTGCCCAGCGACCGACGCGGACTCCGTCGACGTGGAACTCCAGGAAATCGAAGCCGGCCTCCGACGACACCCGGTAGAAGAAACCCATCTCGCCGCTGGCGGGCACGTCCACCGTGAGTGTCAGGACGCTGGCCTGGCCGTCGCCGATGCCGCCCGAGCGCGCGCAGTGGTCGCTGTCCCAGGCCTGCCCCGCCTCCACCAGCCAGGCTGCTTCGCCGGTTGAACTCCAGTCGTGACGGCTGAAGTCGCCGCTCTCGAAGTCCTCTTCCTGGGCAGTCCGGAGCTGGAAGTCGAGCCGGATGTCGCCCACGACGTCCGCCGCGCGGGGCACTGCGCCCCAGCCGAAGGAGTCGGCGACGAGTTCGTAGGAGCCCGTCAGGTCGATCGGCAGGGAGAGGCTGTAGGCACCGGATTCGTCGGTGACGACCGGTGGGACGGGAGTTCCGCGCGGAGCGACGCTGGCGCCCGGCAGGGGTTGCCCGTCGCCGTACACGACGCCTCTCACGGCGGCCCAGTTCTGGCGGTACGTCGACACGTCACGGATGACCGACTGGTTGGCCGCGACGGTCGCCGTGAAGGTCTGGACGGCGTGGCCGAAGAAGCTCACCTCGACCGTGGTGGGCGTGTCCGGTCGTAGCGGCAGACGGAAGTGGCCGTTCGCGTCGGTCGTGGTGCTCTGGAATCCATCCACCACCCGCAACGAGGCGCCGGCGATCAGCTGGCCGGTGGTGAGATCGGTCACCGTGCCCTCGACGTGACCGAGCCCGCCCATCACGGCGAGTACCGCCTCGTAGGCGTCCACGAACCCATGTCCGTAGACGTCGTCCTCGCCCTCGCGGCCCAGGTCCACGGCGGTGGCCATCAGCACCTGCTTGATGGTCGTCACGTCCACGTCCGGGTTGGCCGAGCGCATGAGCGCCACCACACCCGCGACATGCGGACCGGACATCGAGGTGCCGCTGAGGTACTGGTACCCGCCGCCGGGAACCGAGCTGTAGATCTCGGCGCCGGGGGCCACCAGCTCCGGCTTGATCTCCAGCCCGGGCGCCAGATCGGCGCAGGTGGAAGGGCCGCGGCTCGAGAAGCTGCTGATGGTGTACGGCGATTCCGCGCCCGTGGAGCCCACGCTGAAGCAGCTGATGGGACTGGCGGCCCGGTCCGCCGGCGAACGCAGGGTGGAAGCGCCGGGACCCTCGTTGCCGGCGGCCCAGAGCAGGACCACCCCGGCGGCCTCGCAGTTGTCGATCGCGGTCCACCAGCGGCTGTCGCACTCCAGGTAGCCGGTGTAGCCCTTGTTGACCCCCCAGGAGTTCTGCACGACGTCCGGGACGTCGTCGTGCGTGGTGGGATCGCCGTCGGGGTCGGTCAGGAACTCCAGGGACGCGAGCACCGCGTTGTCGAATGCGGGCCCGGTCTCCATGGCGATCCCGTTGACGGCGATCCAGCGAGCGCCCGGCGCCACGCCGATGGTGTCGCCGGGAGCCAGGCCGGTGAGCGTCCCCATGACGTGCGTGCCGTGATCGTACCGGTCCCGCGGGAAATCCGGATCGCCGAGATTCGCGGCGTCCAGCCAGCATTCGCCCGGGGGGGCGAAGTTGCCCCGCCAGCGCTCCGCCAGGGCAGGGTGCGATCCGTCCACGCCCGTGTCGAGGGTGCCGACGAGCGCCCCATCGCCGCGGACGCCCAGTTCGGTCCACACGTCGGGAGCACGCACGGCTCGCACCCCCGGCGCCGTCCCGATGCCCCGGACGTCGTCGACAGCCCCCGTCGCCGCGACGTCCTTGGCGGCGACGACCGGAGCCACGAGTTCCGCCACGAGGTCGGGCTCCACCCGCTCCACGTCGTCGCGGGTGGCGATGGCGCGGACGGCGTCGCCCTCGGCGGTCACGACCACCGCGTTCACGAGCCAGTGCGGCGTGTAGCCGACGACGCGGCCGCCGGCCTTCTCGCTCGCCAGCGCCGCGACGAGGTCTCCCTGGGTGCGGGCGGCCACCTCGCGCAGCGTCTGGACGACGGTCTGGTGACGGATCGGCAGCGCCGCCTTCTGCCAGCGCAGCTGCCGGTCGAGCGAGGCCGTATCCACCTGTTCGCGCAGGACGACGAGGACCTTGAGCGTCCCGCCGGGAGCGAGTTCCGCGAGCTGCGCCTCGAGACCGGGCGAGATGGTGCCGGCGCTCGCCACTCCCCAGGCGAGGAGGATCGTCAGACCCGCCAGCACGGCACGCCCGAGCTTCACGTGGAGCCCTTTCGATCTGCAGCAGGTGTCACGGAGAGCCGGGAGGGCTCGCCACGGCCATGTCATCCATTCTATCACAGATGCGACCGTCGCGCCGGAACCGGTCAGCGGGCGAGGGTGAGCTTGCGCGTCTGCATCCCCGCCGCCGTGGTCAGGCGCGCGAGATACGTGCCCGACGACAGTTCCTCACCGGTCCGACCGCGTCCGTCCCACTCGACCAGGGTCCGCCCGGCGGGCCGGTCTCCGTCCACGAGGGTGCGCACCCGGCGCCCGCGCAGATCGAAGAGATCCAGCCGCACCGGTCCGGGCATGGAGAGGTCGAAGCCGAGGGTCGTGCGCGGATTGAAGGGGTTGGGATGGGCGGGCAGGAGCCGAGCCGTGGCGGACGCAGCCGGCACCCCGGTGACCGGGCCCTGCTGGACGGTGCGCAGGATCCAGTGGTCCGGATCGATCGCCACCGCCGTCACCTCCGCGGGAACCTCGAAGGTGAAGACCTGGCTCCACTCCTCGTTCTCCACCACGAAGTCGTGCTGCTCGCCGCCGGCGGTCACCCGCACGGTGACGGGCATCTGGAAGAGACCACCCGCCGTCTGGACCTGATCCAGGCCCAGCACGACACTGGTGCGGCCGCTGCCGGCCGGAGCCGTCGTGTAAGCATACCGGTAGGCAGGGTAGTATTCCCCGTACAGCCACTGCTGGAAGAACGCCTCGAGATCGCGGCCGGAGACCTCCTCCATCAGCGCCTGGAACTGCGCGCTGGTGGCGCTGCCGTAGGCGTGCCGCTCCCGGTACAGCGCGAGCCCGGCGAAGAAGTCGTCGTCCCCGATCACTCCCCGCAGCATGTGCACGATCCACGACGCCTTCTGGTAGGTCAGATCGTAGTCGAACACCTCGTGGAAGCTGTCGGGATTCTCCACGTAGACGGTCCCGCCGCCGAAGTACCGATTGGCCAGCATGTCGTCGCGGTACGCCTGCATGCCCTGGGTGCGTTCCAGCCAGTACGCCTCGCACCAGGTGGCGAACCCCTCGTTCAACCAGATGTGGTGGAAGTCGGCGCAGGTGATCAGGTCGCCGAACCACTGGTGCGCCAGTTCGTGCGCGATGATCCCCCAGCCGTACGCGCCGTAGTAGATGCTGGTGCAGGTCTGGTGCTCCATCGCGCCGTACCAGGGGAAGTGCGCGTGGCCGTACTTCTCCTCGACGAACGGGTACTCGCCGAAGGCCTGGGCGAAGACGTCGATCATCTCGTCGGTGACTGCGTACCCCGCCTGCGCCTGCGCCAGGTAGGACGGAATGACCCAGTGGCGGATCTCCATGGGCTCGCCGCCGTCCTGCGGCTGGTACCAGGTGGAGAACTCCGCGTACGGATGGATGGCCAGCGACACCAGGTAAGTGGCGATGGGATAGCGCTCCTGCCAGTGGAAGGTGCGCCAGCCGTCGGCAGCGGTCTCACCGGCCAGGATGCCGTTGCTGGCGACCACCAGTCCATCCGGGACGGTCACCCGCAGATCCAGCGAATCGGCCTTGTCCGTGTTCACGTCCTTGCACGGCCACCACTCCCGGGCGCCGTATGGCTCGCTGAGGCTCCATATCAGCGGCTGCCCGCCGTAGCTGTCCCAGCCGAAGTAGTCGCCCGCCGGGTCGCCCGCATAGGCGACGGTCACCTCCGCGATCTCGCCCTGCAGGTGCGTGCGATGGAGCGCCACGCCGAGGATCTCGCCGGCGCGGACGAAACCGACCGGCTGGCCACCGCTGGCAGCGCTGCTCACGTCCATCTTCGGGTGCAGGTGCAAGTCGAGCGTGTCGAGCTGGGCGCCGGTGATCCGGGCGCGGATGACGGCGGTGCCGGTGAGCAGTCGCCCGGGCGGGTCGAGGGTCAGATCCAGGTCGTAGAAGAGCGCGTCGTACAGATCCATCGCCGGCGTGGGGCCGACCACCAGGTTCGCCTCCTTGAGGGCCGCGCGGCGGGACAGGGCGCGCGCCTTGCCCTCGGCCTCGTGCAGGCGACCGAGCCGGTCCGCGTAGCCCGGCGCGGACACCCCGTCCTGCGGCAGCGGGGCCAGCGGTACGGGCGCGGCGGCGGCGTGCTCGCCCGGAGCGTACGCCAGCAGGGCGGCGGTCGCCACGGCGAGCCAGACGATGCGGTGCGGGTGCGGGGCGGCGGCGGTGTTGCGGATCGGGCTCATCACGGCGTCCTGGGGCAGACGGGCCGGAGTCGCCGCGCGGCGGCTCCGGCCCGGTCCATGAGGTGTCTTCGCATGTTCAATATTAGGGTATGCAGGGCAAGGATGCCAGATCGGGCGCCCGGCCGCCGCGGCGCGACGGCAGGGTGCTCCGTGCTCCCGCCGGTCCTACCGGGCTACTCGTAGCCGATCTCGTGCATCCGCACCGCCAGATCGAGCACCCGGTTGGAGTAGCCCCACTCGTTGTCGTACCAGGCCATGGTCTTGAGCATCCGGCCGTGGAGCACCGCGGTGGTGCCCGGGTCGAAGATCGACGAGTGGGGATCGCCCACGATGTCGCTGCTGACCAGCGGATCCTCGGCATACGCCAGGATGTCCCGCAACTGGTCCGATTCCGACGCCTTCTTCATGGCGGCGTTGACCTCGTCCACGGTGACCTCGCGCTTCATCATCGACACGAGGTCCACGATCGACCCGCAGGCCACCGGCACCCGCAGGGACGTGCCGTCGAGCCGGCCCTCGAGGTGCGGCAGCACCTTGCCCACCGCGCGGGCCGCGCCGGTGGTGGTGGGGATGATGTTGATCGCCGCGGCACGCGCCCGCCGCCAGTCCTTGTGCGGCGAGTCCACGAGGCGCTGGTCGTTGGTGTAGGCATGGCAGGTGGTCATCAGTCCGTACTCGATGCCGAATTCCCGGTCCAGGACGTAGGCCAGCGGAGCCAGGCAGTTGGTGGTGCAGGAGGCGTTCGAGACCAGCTTGTGCCCGGGCTTCAGCATCTCGTCGTTCACGCCGAGGACGATCATGGCGTCGATCGGGTCCTTGGCCGGGACCGTGAGCAGCACCTTCTTGGCGCCCGCCGCCAGGTGCTGCTCGATCTGGTCGCGCTTGCGGAACACGCCCGACGCCTCGATGACCACGTCCACGCCCAGGTCGCCCCAGGGCAACTCGGCAGGACTCTTGACCGCCATCATCTTCACGGGACCCTGGTCGGTCATCAGCTGGTCGCCCTCCACCTGGGCGCGCCCCCGGAAATTGCCCATGACGGAATCGCGACGCAGCATGTAGGCGAGCACTTCCGGGTCGTAGAGATCGTTCAGGCCCACGACCTCGACATCGTCGCGCTCCAGCATGAGCCGAAAGACCGTCCGGCCGATCCGCCCGAATCCATTGATGGCTACCTTCATCCCGTCTCCTTCCTGCAGGTGCGCGGTCCCCGCCCGACGGCGGGAACCTCCGGCTCACTGGCGATGTTCGCAGCCGCGCCCCATATTGGTGGCGCTCATCGTTCCGTCACGACGATCCGGCGCCGCAGGCACCGGCGCCTTCACCGGGAGGTTCACCGTGCCCACCTACGAATACGAATGCACCAGGTGCGGCCACATCTTCGAGGAGATCCGCTCCATCCAGGATCCCCCGCGCAAGCGCTGTCCCGAATGCCGCGGCAAGGTGGAGCGGCTGATCAGCGGCGGTGCGGGCATCCTCTTCCGTGGCTCCGGGTTCTACGTGACCGACTCGCGCCGCTCCACCGGCGGCGACGGCAACGATTCCGCGCGCAACCCGTCCCCCAAGACTGCCGATACCAAGGGTGGCACCGACGCCAAGCCGGCGCCCGGCGGAGCCGGCAAGACCGGTGGCGAGACGTGAGCCCCCGCCAGGTTCCGCCCCGCGGACCTCGGCGTCATAGATAGCACGTTTCCCGATCCTGACAAGCCAAGGCTCCGGCGCCCGGCGGGCCGGAGCTACGCGGCCAGGGAGCGCCATGGGCCACAAGCAGCACTGGGTGGAGATCCACGGCGAGCGCGTCCCCACCGTCACCGGCATCACCCTGGACGCGGTCCTGGCGGCGCAGGGCGGCCCGCCCGGCGCCGGCGAGGACGACCCGGTGGCGCTGGCCGTGATCAACGGACGGCTCACCAGCCTCGCTCAGCCCCTGTGGGGCGAGGAGGAGATCGAGCTGGTCCGGCTGCGGGATCCCCGCGTCCACGACACCCGCCTGCGCACGCTCTGCTTCTTGCTGGCGGTGGCCGCGGAACGGCTGTTCCCGCACGACCAGATCTGGATCGACTTCAGCTACGGCCCGGGAATCTACGCCGAACTGCGGCGCGCGACCCCGCTCGAGGCGGCGGAGGTGGCGCAACTGGAGGCGGAGATGCAGGACCTGGCCCGGGCCGATCTGCCCATCGTGCACCAGCAGTTCGGGTTGCGCGGCCTGCAGCGCCTGCGGCAGCAGAACGGTCTCACCCAGGATTTCACCACGCTGCAGTACATCCGTCGCGACGAGGTGACCCTGGCCCGGATCGAGGACGCGCGCTACCTCTTCTTCGGCCGCACGCTCCCGTCCACCGGCTTCGTGCGCGCGTTCGCGCTGCGACCCGTCCCTCCCGGCCTGGTGTTGCTGGCGGGCGAGGCCGACGATCCGGACCGGCTGCCCGACTTCCAGCCCCGACCCAAGCTGCTGGCCAGCCTCCGCGAGTACGGCGGCTGGCTGCGCCGACTCGGGATCCAGGACGTCGGTTACCTGAACCGCTACATCGTGGACGGCCGCACCGCGGAACTGGTGCAGGTCTGCGAGGCTCGCCATGCCCAGGTGATCGCCGAGACCGCCCGCCGCGTGGCCGAGCTGCCGGACGACGGCCGCGTGGTGATGGTGGCAGGTCCCTCCAGCAGCGGCAAGACCAGCTTCGCCAAGCGACTCGCCTTGCAACTGCGTGTGCTCGGTCTGGAGCCCCAGGCCGTCTCGCTGGACGACTACTTCGTGGATCGCGATCAGACCCCGCGCGACGGGCTCGGCGACTACGACTACGAGGCTCTCGAGGCCCTGCGCCTGGATGCGTTCAACGAGGACATCGGCCGCCTGCTCGCCGGTGCCTCGGTGCAGCTGCCGCGCTACGACTTCCGCACCGGCCGCAGCTGCCTGTGCGACGCGCCGACGGTCATCGCACCCGGGCAACCGCTGATCGTGGAGGGGATCCACGCCCTCAACCCGCGCCTGGCCGCAGCCGTGCCGCCCCGGCAGCGGCTGCGGGTCTACGTGTCGGCGCTGTGTCACCTCAACCTGGACAACGCCAGCTACATCCACACGTCCACCACCCGCCTGTTCCGGCGGATCGTGCGCGACGCCCAGTTTCGCGGCTACACCGCCTCCGAGACCCTGGCCCGCTGGCCCAAGGTGCGCGCGGGCGAGGAGCGGCACATCTTCCCCTACCAGGACGAGGCGGACGTCTTCTTCAATTCCGGACTGGCGTACGAGCTGGCGGTGCTGAAGCTCTGGGCCGAGCCGCGTCTGGCGGCCGTCCCGCCCGACGATCCCAATTTCGACACGGCCCGCAGCCTGATCGAACTGCTGACCCTGCTGCTGCCCCTCGACGCCCGTCAGGTGCCGGCGACCTCGCTGCTGCGCGAGTTCATCGGCGAGAGCGGCTTCCGGTACTGACGGACATTTTCTCGGCCCAGAACCGCTTCTCGCCGTCGCGCACGACGCCGGAGCGACGCTGGCACGGCGATCTCCCGCGGGACGCCGGGCTGCCGGGAGCGCGGTTCAGGGGACGACGAAGGCCTCGCGCAGCCGCTGCACCGACACCTCGGCATCCGACTCGTCGACCAGGAACGACACGGAAGCGAAGGAGGAGGTGATGGCCAGGACGTCCACGCCGGCGGCGGCGGTGGCCTCGAAGACGCGGGCCGCGATGGCGGGACGCTCGCTGAAGTGGGGACCGTACACGGACAGGGCGCAGCAGCGGCGCTGGTACTCGATGGCGCCGGCCTCGATCTCCTCCTTGATGGTCTGCAGCAGGCCCAGAGCCTGGTCGAGATCCTTCTCGGCCAGCGCCAGGCAGAGGTTGTCTCGTCGGTCCGTATCCACGAACGACGTGACGCAGGTGAGATTGATCCCCTGGTTGCCGAGAGTGGAGAGCGTCTTGGCGGCCAGTCCGGGCTGGGGTCGCGCACCGAGCACGCGGATGAGGACGAGCCCGTCCGTGCGCGTGATGCCGCCGACCGCGATGCGTCCGGTCATGAGCTTCCTCCGCTGAAGGCTCCACCGGGTTCGCACCGGCGGGTGCTGCGAGACACCCCAAAAGTAGACGCCGGCGGCGCGTTCTCAAGCCGCATGTGAGTTCGCTCTTGTTCGGCGTGCCCGGTTGGGATAATTTTCGATCTCCTCATGCGCGCCTGACGTGCTCTTCATCGACAGTGCAGGCCGGAAGGAGCAGCTCCCATGGTCGACAACGGCCGGCCCCATCCCGAACGCCCCGGCGGCATCGCCACCGTGGCACGCCATACCACCCCCTGGAACTCCCTCTCCGCCCGGGTGATCAGCCTGATCAGTCGCAAGGGAGGCGTCGGCAAGACCACGTCTGCGGTGAACCTGGGCGCGGCCCTGGCCCTGTCCGGCCACACGGTGCTCGTCGTGGGCCTGGACCCGCAGTGCGGTGTCTGCCGCAGCCTGGGCCGGGGTCCCGAGGAACTCGACGGACGCCTGCTCGACATGTTCCGGGACGGACGTCCCCTGGTGCATCTCGCCCAGACGTCGCCGCTGAAGAACCTGTTCTTCGCCTCGCCCGGCATCCTCTCGCTCGAGGACGAGGACGCCTTCCTCGCCCTGCTCGAGGATCGGGTGGACGCGTTCGTGACCGAGATGGATCGCGCGCGCAACCTCTACGACACCATCCTTCTCGACTGCCCGCCGGGCCTGGGCGCACCCGCCCGGGCGGCCCTGCTGGCGTCGGACGGTTTCCTGGTGCCGGTGCAGGCGGAGGAACTGTGCCGCGACTCGGTGGCGCCGTTGCTCGCCTTCGTCGACAGCTTCCGCAACGCCGACCTCGAGGAGGCGCGGGCCCGCACCGGCGGTGCACCGGCGGCCCGACCGCTCGAGCTGGAGGGTCTCTTCCTCACGATGGCCACCGAGCGCACCCGCATGGGCCGGCACGTGTCCGCGCGGTTGCACAGCGACCACGCCGCCACGCTCCTGAGCACCGCCGTGCCCCGCACCACGCGGCTGGCCGAGATGGCCCTGCGCGGCAAGCCGGCGGTGATCTACGACCGGCGCTCGCCGGGCAGCCGGGCCTACTTCGACCTCGCCGACGAGCTGGTGTCGCGTCACTGCGCCCGCACCGGCGTGGAACTGCCGCAGCCCGGCTATGCGGAGAGCGAGGGAGAGCCGGTCGAGGACTGGATCGGTCCCGCCACCGCGGAAGCGGCCGCCGGCGAGATGCCGCGGCGGATCGCCCCCCAGGGCGCCCGTCCGCCGGATGCGGCGATATCCGGGCACGGCGGCGGGACCGGCTCGTGGCACGGCAGCTTCGACCGCTTCCTCGCCGACCTGCGCGGTCCGGACGACGGTGAGGACGCGGCCCTCGAGGCGCAGGGGCCCGAGATCGTGTCGCTCGACGACCTGCTCGCGGAGGAGGAGCGCGGAGCCGCCGCGGGCGGATGGGAAGACGACCCGTACGACGACAGCTGGCTCGGCGAGGAGCCGCAGAGCGGCCGCAGCCACTGAGGCCACACCGACGGAGTACCAGCCGATGGACGGGATGAAGGCGCTGGTCTACGACAAGGCCAGCATGCCATGGGACAGCACCCGCGGGTTCGAGTCGAGGGAGGTGCCTCGCCCGACGCTCGACGAGAACGCCCGTCCTGCCGATGCCGACAGCGTGATCGTGAAGGTCGTCTACGCCGGATTCTGCGGCAGCGACCGCGGCATCTGGAACCGGACGGCCTTCAAGGGCATGATCTTCGACAGCCTGAAGCGGGAGGGCGGGACGGTCCGCGTCATCGGCCACGAGATGATCGGCGAGGTGGTCGACGTGGGCACGCGGGCGGCGGCCAGCCATGGCCTGCGGCCCAAGGACATCGTCTCGACCGAGTCGCACATCATCTGCGGCGCGTGCTACCAGTGCCGCACGGGACAGACCCACATCTGCAGCCAGGACACGATCATCGGCATCGGGCGTGACGGTTGCTTCGCCGAATACATCCAGCTGCCAGCGAACGTGCTCTGGCCCACGGACCAGCGCAAGATCCGCCTCGAGGTGGCCGCGGTGCAGGAGCCGTTCGGCAACGCCGTGCACGCCTGCACGACCGCGGACCTGCGCGGCGCCACGGTGGCCGTGTTCGGTTGCGGGACCATCGGCCTCTTCGCGATCATGGTGGCGAAGGCCCTCGGCGCCACCCGGATCGTCGGCGTGGAGCCGCAGCCCAAGAACATCGAGATGGCGCGGCAGGTGGGCGCGGACGAGGTCATCCCCCTCGACACCGCGCACGCGACCAGGAACGGCTGGAGTTCCGACAAGCACGTCGTGCAGGCCGTGCGCACGGCGTGCGGCGGCATCGGCGCCGACGTCAGCATGGACATGGCCGGTTTCAACTCGAGCGTGAACAACGCCATCCAGTCCACCCGGCGCGGCGGCCACGTGATCCTCTTCGGGATCAAGCAGGGTGCGTTCAAGATCCAGGCCTTCGACCGGCTCATCGTCAACGGGCTCACGCTGCACAGCGTCATCGGCCGGCGGATCTTCCAGACCTGGTACGTGACGCGCAACCTGCTGGAGGACCGCGCCAATCGCATCCAGGACCGCATCTGGGAGGTGATCCTGGGCGAGGGCCAGAGCGTGGTGCACGCCGAGGACTTCACTCCCGAGTCGTTCGAGCAGACGCTGGCCGCCTGGCCGAAGCCGCTGTTGCGATTCTGAGCGCCGGCGCCGCTCTCCAGGCGCACGCCTCACGCCACGGGAAGGACGAACCGTGAAGATCACGATCGAGTACTGCCGGGTCTGAGACTACGGGCCCCGGGCCGCCAGTCTGGCGGCAGCCATCGAGGAGCGCTTCGGAGCGACGCCGGAACTGGTGCCCTCCGGCGGCGGAGTGTTCGAGGTCACCGTCGACGGTGACCTCGTGTTCAGCAAGAAGCGGCAGGGCCGCTTTCCGGAGGATGAGGAGATCTTCGCCGCGGTGGCGGAACGGCGCTAGGCCGTCGCCCGGCGGGGGCGGACACACGGAAGGATGCGAGGGAACCATGCACGCTGCCGCCGACGTCGCACTGATGTTCGACACCGACGGAACGCTCGTGGACGCCCGCCGCGCCGTCGTCGACGCCGTGGCCGAAGGGCTCGCTGAAACCTACCGACACTTCTACCTGCCGGTGCCGCGACCGGACCCGGAGCGGATCGCCCTGGCCATGGGGTTGCCGTCATCCGCGTTCTTTCGCGTGGCGTTCGATCCGGCAACGGTGCCCCAGGAGCAGCGGGACGCCTTCTCCTGCGAGTTCGAGGTGCGTTCGGTGCGCGCCGAGGTCGCCGCCCTGGACCGCGGCGATACCGACCTGTATCCGGGAGTCGAGGAGACCCTGGAGACGCTGGCGGAACGCGGTCACCGGCTGTTCCTCTTCTCGAACGCCACCAGCCCCTACTTCGAGGCGGTCGTGCGGGCCCACCGCCTCGATCGCTTCTTCACGCGCATGCTGTCGCTCGAGGCGGCGGTGCGCTGGCGCCTGGCCCGGGACAAGGAAGGGATGATCCGGCACCTGTCCCATGGTTTCGGCAGTGCGGTGGTCATCGGTGACCGCGTCCACGACGTCCAGGCCGGCCACGCCGCAGGCGCGCGCACCGTGGGCTGTCGCTACGGCTTCGGCGAGGACGGCGAGCTGGACACGGCCGACTGGATCATCGAGACCACGCCCGAACTGATCGAGCTGCCGTTCACCGCCCGAACGGCGCGCCCGGGCACCGGCACCGGCTGAGCGTCCGCCGGGCCGGCATCAGCGGTCCCGGCGCGACTCGCGCAGATCGCGCCGCAGCTGGCGCAGTTCACGCTTCAGCTGGCGCAGCTCGGCGCGCAGATCCTCGTCCGCCTCCAGCGAGGAGGCTCCAGCCCGATCCGCCGCCCGCGTGCACCACTCGCGGCTCAGCTCGCGATCCAGCTCGGCCATGGCCTCGCTCAGCCCGTCGCGGACGTGGACCCACAGGGCATCCAGGTCCACCTCCACCAGATCATCGCCGGTCTCGACGCGCAGCCGGTTGTCCCGGCCGACGCTGACGTGGAGTTGCAGGTCGTCCAGCTCCGCCAGGGCGGCGCGGGCCTCGGCCATGGCGTTCTCCACGGCCCGGTCGATCTCCCCGAGATCCAGGATCACCGTGTCGGCGTCCGCCCGGCTCACCAGCACGGTGGCCCGGGGATGGCGACTGTCGCGCGGCGTGTCGGCGCCGGCAGCCGGCGTGGACGCCGCAACCGACGAGACCAGGAGCAGCAAGGCCGCCAGCGCAGAGAGGCGGCGCGAGACCGGGGCCAGAAGGCGAGGAACGTGCAAGCGCATGGTGCGACCTCCCGCGAGTGGAAACGACGTCACCCGGGAGATACGCCGCGGAGCGGGCGTTGTTGCAGAGGATCGTCAGGGAGTGGGCGGCCAGTCGAGCAGCAGGCCCGGATCTCCGGCGGCACGGAAGACGGTACTGCCGTGCCCGGCGTCGCGTGCGCGGACGAGAGCCGCCGCGCCCGCACCCACCCGGAGCGCCGGATAGCGGGTCTCCAGGAGCGGGTCGCCGCCGGAGGCCGGCCGCACGGTGACGCGCAGGCCCATGTCGGGGGGCAGGTCGAACGTCCAGTCGAGCGGACACGTGCCCAGCCACCCGTCGTCGCCACCGGTGGCCGGGGCGGCGAGGAACGGCTCGCTCCGGAGGCTCCCGCCGCCGTCCAGGCGCAGATCCAGCACCAGCGGCGTCGGTTGCGCCAGGGCCCCGGGCGGCAGCTGCACGGTGAAGCCGGTCAGGCGCACGGGCAGGGGCCGCTCGAGCATCCGCTCGAGGTGGTGCAGGTACGTGGCCGCGGCGGTGCGTTCCTCCGCGACGACGGGCCAGAGGCCGCGAGCCTTGGCGATCGCCGGACCGAGATCGACGATCGGATCGCCCCAGTCCTCTCCGTCCGCGACGCGCTGCTGGACGAGACCGGCGAGACGCATCACCTCGGTGAAGGCGGCGTCGAACTCGGCCGCGCGCGACTGCCGCTGGCGAGCGGCGCTCGCGGCGGCGCGGCGCGCCCACCTCGTCAGGAACGGATGACCAGCCCGATCGCCGAGGGTCTGCCACTCGTCCGCCGTGCGCGGGGAATCCAGCAGGCGGAGGAATTCCAGGCAGGCGGTCCGATCCCCGGCGGGGAAGAATGCTTCCGGCAGGCTCTGGGGGTCGGCGCCCCGGCGAATGAGGGCCTCGGCCAGCACCAGGCGGCTGCGGTCCACGTGGTCCCGGTAGGTACCCGGATCGAAGCGGACGGCGGGATTGCCCTCGAGCGCGGCCAGCGTGGCGAGCATGGCCACCTGGTCACCGTCACGCACCAGTTCCGGCAGACACAGCAAGTCGGCGTGGAATCGCCAGCTGGCCACCGCCAGCCTCGGCTGGCCATCCCGGGCGCGGCGCTCGGCATCCGCCGCCGGATCGGTTCCCAGCACGCGCTTCACGGCGGCCGGGAACCAGGCGAGTTCGCCGTAGCCTGGCGCGAACGCCAGATGTTCGAACCCCTCCGCCTGCTCTGCGCGCTTGAGACGGGCCAGATCCCGAGCGGCCGCACGATGGGCGCTCACGGCCGGTGAGTTGCGGGTGGGCAAGCGGGCGGCGGCGCTCTCGAGGCGCCGTTCCCAGTCGCCGTCCCGCCGCGGCTGGCGCAGGAGGCTGACGACGTCGGCGAGAGCGGCGGCCTGGCGCGCGGCTGCACGGACGCCCATGAGCAGATCGTTCACGTCCAGTTCGTCGCCGGCACGGCTCAGTCCGGCCGGATCGCGGCGCTGAACCCGCTCCCAGTCCTCGCGCAGCTCGGGCCCCGGCAGCAACCCCACGGCGCCGAAGTCTTCCCCCCGTGCGACGGCGCGGCCGGCCAGCTGCAAGCGCATGATCTCGCGCTCGATCACCGCTCCCCGGTAAGCGAGTGCGCGCAGGTCGTCGACCGCCGCCGGAGCGGAGAGGTCCGCCTCCTGACAAGCGTTCACGTCGTCCACCAGCAGCTGCCCCGCAGCGCGGAGCGGCCGCGCGGCCCGCTCGTGCAGCTCGGTCACCGTCCGGTCGTCGCCGGTGCCCCCGCCACGAGCAGAGCCCCCGCGAGCCTGCAGCTCGCGGACCAGCGAGACCACGTCCACCCCGGTCATGGCGGCGGCTTCCTCGCCGCGGCGGGCCACCCGCAGTCCCCGGTGGGCCAGGCCCGCCACCAGCGCCGGATTCACCAGCCACCAGCCGCCGGCGATCGTCAGTGCCAGCGTCGCGATCGTCAGCAGCAAGCGCGTCCGCCGCGCACTGCGCCGGCCGTGGACACCTCCGCGGCGCTCTCGAACGGCCTGGAGGTCGGCGTTCTCCGTCAACGGCTCGCCTGTCGCGGCTCCGCGAGCCGCCACGGCGGCGCGCCCGCGCCCGACGAGGGCTGCGGGCCTCACCAGGAAGCCGCGCGCGGGCCCGCCGCGGGCGCGAGGCTGCGGCGCGACGCGCATCATGGCGGTGACGGTGCCGGGCAGACGGGGCCTCAGCGCCTCGGTACCGATGTCCAGATCGACGTGTCCGTGCGCGCTCAGCTGCTCGAGCGCCCCCAGGTCGCCGGCCAGAAGCGCTTCGCGCACGTCGTTGACGTACCGCTCGTTCACGGGCGCCAGCCGGCCCGAAGGCATGGTCATCAACAGTCGAGACCAGCTCGCCAGCTGCGCATTCTCGGCGCCGCGGGCCGCCAGGACGTATGCGTTCCCCCCGCCGGGAGCCCAGCTCGCGAAGCGCAGGTCGCGTTTGAGCGCCAGCGGCATCGCGAGCACCAGCAGCGCCAGCAGGCGATCGCTCCGCTCGTCGGGCGCCGCCAGCGGCAGCAGCAGCTTGCCGCTGGCCAGCAACTGGCGCAGCGCCTCGTCCACCAGCCCGCAATCGGCCTCCGACGGCAGCGGCGAGACCAGCGGCGCCAGCGACTGCTGCGCGACACGGCGTCGCTCGACCGACGTCCCGACCTCCCACCTGTCCGCGAAGATGCGCTCCTGCGCCAGCACGTAGGGATTGCGGCCGAATGCGGCATAGCCCGCCTCGTCCAGGACCACCGCATGGTGGAGCGGGTCCACGCCGCGGGCGATGCGGATCACGGCGTACTGGCGCCCGGTCAGGTCCGGCAGCCCGGAGCATAGCGGGAACGACATGAGGACGGGGCGGCGGAGCCCCTCGGGTGGTGCCTCGCCCCAGTTCTCGCAGAATCGGGTGATCTCGACCAGGCCATCGCGCGCGATGCCGGGCGAGCGCGCGAGCACGGCCCGGTGCGTCTGGCCGGGAGCGTGACCGTAGAGGACCTGCTCGATGACGGGCATGGACCCGGACCACTCCTCGCTGAGGTCGAGTTCGCCACCCTCGGACGGGCGGAGGATTCCCTCGGCGGAGGTATCGGGAGGAACCGCGGTTGCTGTAGGGAAAACCGTCGAGAGGGAGGCGATCGCGGCCCCGCCGGGGGGCCGCGACGCCCCGTCAACGGCGCTGAGCGGTACGCTCGGTGTCGGGATGGTCCGCCTGCCCGCGCTCGGTAGCCCGGCCTGTCCCCGCCCCCGCCGAGCCCACCGGCTCCACCACGGCGGCCGGGTGCTCCTCGACGAACATCCGGTACGGCATGGTCCCGGTCAACCAGGAGGGATTCATCGGGTAGACCTTCGGGCTGAACACGGTGGCGTACATGTGCCAGATGAGGATCGCGAGGAAGGCCAGCCAGGCCTCGTAGTAGTGGATGACCAGCATCACGTCCAGCAGGCCCTTGGGGAAGATGACCACCACTGCGTTCTCGAACCAGAGCGCGATGCCGGTGAGCCCCATGATGACCGTCCCCCACACCAGAGCCCAGTACTCGGCCTTCTCGACGTACGAGAAGCGACCGAAGTGCGGATGCTCCGCGGAGCGGCCCAGGTTGAACTTCATCATCTGGCCGAGTTGCTTCACGTCCTCGACGCGGGGCAGCATGTCGCGCAGGAAACGCCGGCCGCGCGGCGTGGCCAGGAACAGCAGGTGCCACACGGCCCCCAGCATCATGACGATGCCCGAGCCGCGGTGCAGGGCGCCCCGGGCGCTGGCGCCGCCGTCCCAGCCGAACAGCCACCGGCTCCAGAACGCATCGTAGAACCGCAGGGAGAACCCGGTCACCACCAGCAGCGTGAACGACAGGGCCAGCACCGCGTGCTGGACCACCTCGTCCGGCTCCATGCGATGCACCTGTGGTTCCCGGGTGACGTTGATGATCTGGCGGAAGAGATCGATCAGCCAGTGCACGATCATGCCGCCGATGACCACCACGATCAGCACCAGGTAGATGTTGCGCACGATCCACGGCCAGCCGGCGCGGTGGCCGGTCGCGGTGGCGTGGATGGGCGTGGTGGCCATCGCCGGCGAGATGCCGGGATGGCACTCGCCGCACATGGTGGGCAGGTTGTCCGGGTTCACCGAGGAGCGCGGATCGCTGGCGGGCAGGACCAGGTGCGCGTGGTGGCAACTGGCGCAATTGGCCACGGTACGGTCGCCCGCGCGGCTCTTGAGGCCGTGATAGGAGTCGACGAACGACTGGAGGCGACCGGTGGGCAGGTCGTATTTCTCGTTGAGCGCCGCCGATTCGTGGCAGGGCGTGCAGGTGGCCTCGGCCACCCGGAACGCGCTCACCGGCGAGCGCGGATCGTCGTGCCGCAGGATGTTGTGCTCGCCGTGGCAATGAGTGCAGGTGGGGCTGTCCACCTGGCCCCGGGCCACCATCTGGCCGTGGATCCCCTCCCAGTAATCCTGCTCGATGACGCCGTGACACTTGCCGCAGGTCTTGGGGATGTTGAAGAAGTTGATGGTCGACTCGGGACTGCCCGGCGAGAGGATCCGGTGCGCGCTGCCGCCGGTGGAGTGGCAATCGTTGCAGGAAGCGGCGGCGTCGGTGCCCCCGGCGGTGGCCTTGCCGTGCACGCCGCCCCGGTAAATCTCCACCGGATGACGGAAGCGGATCCCGACCAGGTCCAGCAGCGCCTGGTCCTCGTGGCACCTGCCGCAGGTCTCCACCTGGTTGGAGGGATGGATGCGCGATTGCGGGGATGAGGCGGGCAGGATGTCGTGGCTGCCGTGGCAACCGGCGCAGGTGGGGACGTGCGGCGATTCGGCCACCTTCGCCCGGCCGTGCTGCACGTACACCTCCGCCGCGTCGCTGTGGCAAGAACCGCAGGCGGCCTCGCCCAGTTGCGGAGCATGGGGCAACTGCTGGATGTCGCCGTGGCAGTCGGTGCAGGAGAGGGACTCGTGAACGCTGCCCGCGAGCATCGCCATGCCGATCTCGGGGGGATGGCCCCCCGTGCGCGTGTGGCACTCGCGACAGGCGGCATCGGGGAAATCGGCACCGGAGGCCGGCAACCCCGCCATCATCAGCGCCGCCAGTGCGAGCACCGGGGCGAGCGCGAGCGTCGGGGAAGGGAATCGGCGGGCACTCTTCAAGGTGGCATCCTTCTCGGGTCGGGCCGCGGCCCCGGCGGCGATGGCGAACCTGCACGACGGGCGGATCGGCGACGCGTCACGAAATCATCACGAGAGGAAAGAAGAGCCCTGACGGGGCGAGAATCAAGAGAAAAACAAGTCTGTAAATAGATTCATTGACAATGACTTCCACATTTCTGCCCCGGGGCGGCGCCGTGGGGTTGGGTGTCGACGTCCCGCGTGGGCCGGCGGCCTCAGCGCGAGCCGCCTCCGGGCGAGGTGCGCGACTGCGGCGCCTCCTCCTCGTGCCGAAACTGGCGGTGATAGAGTTCGGCGTAAACTCCCCCTGCAGCCAGCAGGCTCACATGGTCGCCGACCTCCACGATCCGCCCGGCCTTGAGCACGTAGATCCGGTGGGCGTTCTGGATCGTGGACAGGCGGTGCGCGATCACGAAGGTCGTGCGGTTCTGGACCAGGCGGTCGATCGCCTCCTGGACGAGTTGCTCGCTCTCGGTGTCCAGGGCGCTGGTGGCTTCGTCCAGGATGAGGATGGGCGGATTCTTGAGGATGGCCCGGGCGATCGAGATGCGCTGCCGCTGTCCGCCCGAGAGGCGGGTGCCGCGGTCGCCGATCAACGTCTCGTACCCCCGCGGCAGCTCCGAGATGAAGCCGTGAGCATTGGCGGCCTCCGCAGCGGCGACGAGCGCCCGATCGTCCACGTCCTCGAGGCCGTAGGCGATGTTGGCCTTCACGCTGGCGTTGAAGAGGATCACCTCCTGGGTGACGATCCCCATCGCCCGGCGCAGCGAGGCGAGGCTCAATCCGGCGATGTCGCGGCCGTCCACCAGGATGCGGCCGCCGGTGGGCTCGTAGAAGCGCGGGATGAGATCCACCAGCGTGGACTTGCCGGCGCCGCTGCCGCCGACGAGGGCCACGATCTCGCCCGGATCCACCCGCAGGTCGATGTCGCACAGGACCGGGATCCCGGGCAGGTACGAGAAGCTGACGTTCTCGAATTCCACCCGCCCCTCCACGCGGTCGACCGGCGTCCCCGCCTCTGCGTCCTGCTTCTCGGCGGGCACGTCCAGCACCGCGAACACGCGCTGAGCGGCGGCCATCCCCTCCTGAATGCCGTTGTTCACCTGGCCCAGTTCCTTGATCGGGCGGACCATCGAGAACAAACAGAACAGGTAGGTGAGGAACATGTCCGGGGAGAGGGTCTCCTCCGCCAGCACCTGGCGGCCGCCGAGCCAGAGGATCACCACCGCCACGATCACCGACAGTTGCTCCGTGAGCGGCGAACTGATGCGCTGCACCCGCGCGATCTTGAAGAGCGAGCTGAACAGGCGGTCGGACTCCTGCAGGTACTTGCGCGTCTCGAACCGCTCCATCGCGAAGGCCTTGATCACCCTGATGCCGTAAACAGTCTCCTGCAGGACGCTGGTGAGGTCCGCCAGTCGCTCCTGCTGGCGGTGGCTGTAGCGCCGCAGCAGCTTCCCGACGCGGATGATCACCAGCATGCTCAGCGGCAGCACGGTCAGCGACAGCAGCGTCAGCTTCCACGAGATGTAGAGGCAGGCTGCCATGAAGGTGGCGATGAGGATGGGATCGCGCACGAGGTTCGTGAAGCTGACGTGGATGCAGTTGTTGGCGATCTGCACGTCGTTCATCGCCCGGCTGATGAGTTCCCCGCTGCGGTACCGGTTGTAGAACGACAGCGGCAGGTGCGTGAGCTTCGCGTACAGTTCGTCCCGCAGGTCCTTGATGACCCGCAGCCCGACCCAGACGATGAGCACCGTACCCAGGTACTGCGTGATGTTCTTGGCCAGGAAGAGGAAGAACGCCAGCTGCACGATGCGCCAGAGAGCGTCGAGGCGGCTGCCCTCCAGCAGGTGCGCGTTCGCCGCTGCGTGCAGCCGCTGCAACTGCTCGCGGATCCAGGAGTCCTCGCCGATCACCGGCAGCGAGCCCTCCGCGGGAGCGCCGAGCCCGAGGTCGCGCTCCCCGTCTGCCGCCGGCGGCGCGGCGGCGGCGTCCAGCACCTCCTCGGTCGCGAAGAGCGCGCGCAGCAGCGGCTGCACGGAGAACACGATGGCGCTGTTGAGCAGCGAGAAGAGCATGGTGAAGATCACCGAGAGCACCAGCTGCGGCAGGTACGGACGGAGCCTCTTCAGCATGCGCCAGTAGATGCTCAAGCCCGATCTCCCTTGCGGCACATCCAGTAGCGCTCCTCCGCGGCGATGCCGTGGCGGCGCTGCAGATCCGGCGGCACCGCGGCAGCCGCAGTCACCTCGCGAACCGTCCAGTCCGCGCGCGCGAGGAATTCGCCGAAATCGAGCCCGAACTGCCAGGCGTGGGCGTGCGCCCGGTGCGGGTCGACCGGGATGCGGCGGCTGCGCTCCAGACCGGGATGCAGCGGCACCTGGATCCAGGCCAGCCCTCCGGGCCGCAGCATGCGCGCCAGCTCGTCAACGGCCGGTTCCAGCTCCTCGATGTGCTCGAGGACGTGGCTGCAGAAGAGCCAGTCGACGCCGGCGGTCCGGACGCAGGCGCAGCGCAGGTCCGTGATCAGATCGGGGCAGAACCGGCGGTCCGACAGCTGGGCGTCCGTACGGTAGCAGCGGCGCAACCCCTCGTGCTCGAGGAGGTAGCGCATGGCCGAGGAGAGCGAGAACCCGAGCATGACCTCGGGCCCCCGGCCGGGGCACGCGCCCAGTTCGCCTCTCACGCCGGTGACCAGCAGCCGGTGCCGGTCGAACGACCCGCACTCGGGGCAGATGCTGTCTCCGATCACCTCGTCCGCCGAGAGGAACGCGCGGAAGCGACGGCCGCGCCAGCCGCACACGGGGCATTCGCGCGGGCCGCCCGGCCGCACCCGCTCGATGCCGCTGACCAGCACGTTCCCGGTGGCGCCGGCAGCCACCCGCGCGGCCTGCAGCGGATGGCGCCAGGCACAGGCGGGCGAGCGGGGTTCGAGGAAGACGTTCCTGACGAAGGCCCAGGCGGGCAAGAGGCCACTCCTCCCCTGGCGCCGCCGCAAGGCGCGCGACGCGCGCTGGCGGGCCGGTCGATCGACCCCGCATAGTAAGTCAACGGGTGCGCCGCACGCCAGGAATTCGCGCCCGGTGCTCGCTCGCGTGGTAGCTGGAGCGCACCAGGGGACCGGCCTCCACCCACGCGAGCCCCGCCTCGCGGCCGCGACGGGCGAGCTCGGCGAACTCTCCGGGCTCGTAGAACCGTTCCACGGCGTGATGCCGCCGGCTGGGCTGGAGGTACTGCCCCACGGTCATGACCTCGACGCCGTGCTCGGCGGCGGCGTGCATGAGCTCCACCACCTCGTCCGCCGTCTCGCCCACGCCCACCATGATGCCGGTCTTCACCACCATGGGAGCGCCGCCCGCGTCGACCCGCTGCCGCACCCTGCGCAGAAGCTGCAGCGACATCCGGTAGTCGGCCTGCGGCCTCAGCTCGGGATACAGCCTGGGCACCGTCTCCAGATTGTGGTTCAACACCTCGGGTCCCGCCTCGAGCACTGTCTCGAGAGCGAGCGGATCGCCGCGGAAATCCGGGATCAGCACCTCGACGCCGCAGCCGGGGACGAGCCGCCGGATGCTCCGGATCGTGGCCGCGAAGTGAGCCGCGCCCCCGTCGGGGAGATCGTCGCGACTGACCGCCGTCACCACCGCGAACCTCAACCCCAGGTGGCGCACGGTCTCGGCCACCCGCAGCGGCTCGTCCGGATCGACCTCGCCCACGCGTCCGCCCGGGATGTTGCAGAACGTGCAGTGGCGGGTGCAGCTGGGGCCCATGAGCAGGAACGTGGCCGTGCCACTGGCGAAGCACTCGCCGCGATTGGGGCAGTTGGCCTCCTCGCAGACGGTGTTCAGGCTGGCGGTGCGCAGCAGACGCTGCACGCGATTGTACTCGCGGCCGCCGGCGCGGCGCATGCGCAGCCAGTGCGGTTTGCGGTCGCCCGGCGGGATCGAGCTGGAGGTCATCCCGGCACCCGGCTTTCTCGGTGCTGCATCGCGGGCTCTACCGCCCGCCGAGGCTCACCGTCTCGCGGATCCGGAAGCGGTCGTCCGCGAACGTCACGCGGGCCGCCTCCACGCTGGGGTCATGCTCGAAGACGAGGAGGTAGTCGTCCTCCACCGCCCGGCTGAGGAACTGCTTCTTCTCGCTGAGCGTCAGCAGCGGATTGAGATCGAATCCCATGATCCACGGGGCGTGGACCTGGCTGGCGAAGGGGATCAGATCGCCGCAGTACACCACCACGCCGCCGTCGGTGTGGAACTCCACCATCTGCTGGCCGGGGGTATGGCCGCTGATCGGCACCACCCGCACCTGCGGCAGGATCTCCTGCAGGCCGTCCACCAGCTCCATCTGTCCGCTCGACTCCAGCGCCGCGAAGTCGTCGCGCCGGAAGCTGGCCCGGTCGCGCTCCGTGGGCTCGTGGGCCCACCGCCACTGCTGCGCCTGGACCCAGTAGCGGGCGCGCGGGAAGGTGGGCCTCGGCTCTCCGTCCACCATCCGCACCGCACCGCCCGCGTGGTCGAAGTGCAGGTGCGTGAGGACGACGTCGGTGACGGACTCCGCCGTCAGCCCGGCCTCCGCCAGTTCGGCCGTGAGCTGGTTGGGACGGCGGTCGAGGGCGTAGATCCGGCGCGCCTTCTCATCCCACCGATCGCCGATGCCGGTGTCCACCAGAACCCGCCGGTCCCCCCGCTCCGCCAGCAGGCAGCGCAGGCACAGCTCGATGCGGTTCGACTCGTCCGCCGGGTGCTGCTGCTCCCAGAGCACGCGGGGGACGACGCCGAACATGGCGCCGCCGTCCAGCCGGAAGCGGCCGTCGACGAAGGCCCGGAACGTCCAGTCACCCAGTTGCATGCGGGATCTCCCGGTTCTGCGTGGGAATGCGGAGCCCGCGGGCGAGTGCGCCGCGGTTCGTCAAGACGATGGTAGGCAAGCCGAACCGGCGCGACAAGGACGGCTTCGGTCGCGCCGCCGATTCCCGTCTTCCGGAACCGGGCGCCGCCGCCCCGAGGGTCACGACCGGCACGGTCCCGATCGGCGACCGGCGGCCGGTCGATCACGGCCACGCCGGGGAACCACCACCACCTGCCGGTACAGGGACTCGGTCGCGGCGATCATCTGGTCCAGCCCGAATCGTGATTCCACCCGCCGCCTCGCCTCGTCGCCGAGACTGCGCCGCAACGCCGGCTCGCGCAGCAGCAGATCCAGGCGGGCGGCCAGCAGGTCGGCGCGGTGCGGCGGCACCAGGTAGCCGTCGCGGCCGTCGCGCAGGATCTCGCGGCTGCCCCCCGCGTCGGTGGCCACCACCGGGTGCCGGTGCGCCATGGCCTCGAGCGTCACCAGCCCGAACGGCTCGGCGGTCGAGGTCACCACCTGCACGTCGAAGTCGGCGCAGGCGCGGGCCGCGTCGTGCACGTAACCGAAGAAGTGGACGGCGTCCTGCAGACCCAGCTCGCGGCTGCGCCGGCACAGATGCTCGCCGTGCCGCCCGCGCGGGTCGTCGCCGACGATGAACACCTTCAGGTGGGGCCAGGAGTCGTCCACCAGCCGCCGGGCCGCCTCCAGCAGCGTCTCCACGCCCTTGTCCGGGCTCAGGCGCCCCACGTAACCGACCACCGGAGCCAGCGCCGGAAGACCGAGCGAGCGGCGCAGTCCGTTGCGGGCGGGCAGCTGCCGCCTCACGTCCACGCCATTGTGGATGGTGACCACCCGGTCCGGCGGCAGCGCGCCGGAGCGCACGATCCCCTGGCGGACCGCCTCGCTCACCGCCACCATCGCGTCCAGCCGTCCCAGCCAGGGGCGCTTCAGCCCGGAGCGGGCGATCGGCAGCAGCTGATGGCGGGTGCCCACGTTGCGCACGTCGAGCCCCAGCGTGGCCACGGCGGCCACGTAATGGTCGCGCGGCGTGTGGGTGTGCAGGACGTCGCAACCCCCGTCCCGCAGCCACCGCCGCAGCCTGAGCACCCCCACGGGTTCGTACCAGTCCACCACCGGCAGCGGGGTGACCGGCACTCCCGCCTGGCGCAGGCGCGCCAGCAGGAGGCTGTCCGGGCGCACGACGCACCGGACCGCGTGACCGCGCGCCTGCATGCCGGCGGCCAGCTGGCAGAGGTGGACCTCGCCGCCGTAGTAGGCGCGCTGGGTGCTGAGATAGGCGATGCGCATGATCCCCTGGGGCCCCGGGCCGCTGCGATTGACAGCACCTTCATCATAGCCTAGGTTCCAGCCGTCCTCCAGCCGTTCCGCGGCGGGAATCCGCGGCCTGGCGCCGTGATTCGGCCGCACTCCACCCGTCGAGCCGCCCCGCGCAAGGAGGCGCCATGAGGCGACTGCATCCCCAGCGCCGATCCACCCCCCCGCGCCCGGCATCTCTCGCATCAGCCGCAGTCCACCTCCTTCGGCGCTTTCGGACGATGCACTCCGTCCTCGTGTCGCTCCTGGTCCTGGGGAGCCTGTTCGCAGCCTCGCCGGCCCTGGCGCTGGACGCGTCCCCGCCGGTTCCCGCTGCGCAGGACACCGCGATCTCGCCGCCCGACACCGTTCCGGCCGCTGCCGAACCCAGCGAGGCCCGGCACGGGGCAGAGCCGGCCGGGGCGGCGGCCCAGGGCATCGTCGGCGACCCGGCATCCGGCCGCGCGATCGCCGCCGACGACGGAGACGTCCACCACGCGGACCATATCGATCCGGTGGGGCTGTTGCCGCTCTGGACGGTGATCCCGTTCGTGGGCATCCTCCTGTCGATCGCCCTGTTCCCGCTGATCGCGCCCCACTTCTGGCATCGGCACTTTCCGCGGGTCTCGGCGTTCTGGGCGCTGGCGTTCGCCATCCCGTTCCTGGTGGGGATGAAGAGCGACGCCGTGCAGTCGATCCTGCACATCTACCTGATCGACTACATCCCGTTCATCCTCCTGCTCTGGGCGCTGTTCACGATCGCCGGCGGAATCTACGTGGGCGGGGCGGTGCGCGGGTCGCCGCGGGTGAACGTGCTCCTGCTGCTGATCGGCACCTTCCTCGCCTCCTGGATCGGCACCACCGGCGCCGCCATGGTGATGATCCGGCCGGTACTGCGCGCCAACGCCTGGCGGAAGCACCGGGTGCACGTGGTGGTCTTCTTCATCTTCCTGGTGGCCAACGTGGGCGGCAGCCTCACGCCGCTGGGAGATCCGCCCCTGTTCCTCGGCTTCCTCCACGGCGTGCCGTTCTTCTGGGTGACGCGCGGCCTCCTGCCGCACATGCTGCTGGTCGTCACCCTGGTCCTGGCGGTCTTCTTCGTCCTCGACACGCTGCTCTTCCGCAGGGAACGGGAAGCAGGGCCCGAATCCGTGGCCGAGAAGCGCGGCGTCCACGTGGAGGGCCTGCACAACCTGCTCTTCCTGGCGGGGGTCATGGCCGGCGTGATCTTCTCCGGCGCCGTGAAGCTGCAGAACGTGCCCATCTACGGCCACGTGGAGGTGGCGCTGCAGAACATCATTCGCGAGGGTTGGCTCATCCTGATGGGGCTGCTCAGCCTGGTGACGACCAGCAAGGCCGCCCGGCAGCGGAACGAGTTCAACTGGTTCCCGATCAAGGAGGTGGCCTACCTGTTCGCGGGCATCTTCATGACGATCATCCCGGCGCTGGCGATCCTCAAGGCGGGCGAGCAAGGGGCACTGGCCGGCCTGATGCGCGCGGTGCAGGAACCGCTGCACTACTTCTGGGCCACGGGCGTGCTGTCGAGCTTCCTGGACAACGCACCCACCTACCTCACCTTCTTCAACGCGGCTCTCGGCCATCTCGGGTTGCCCGAATCGCAGGTGCCCGCTCTGCTCGGCTACGCCGGCGAGGCCGCGAAGAACCCTGCCTTCGCACGCGACCTCACGGCCATCAGCGCGGGTGCGGTGTTCATGGGGGCGAACACCTACATCGGCAACGCCCCGAACTTCATGGTGAAGTCGATCGCCGAGGAGGCGGGCGTCCCCATGCCCACCTTCTTCGGGTACATGGTGAAGTACTCGCTGCCGATCCTCGTCCCGATCTTCGTGGTCGTGACGCTGATCTTCTTCCTCTAGGAGGGCGCGCATGGCCAAGAAGGCTTCCAGCAAGGCGACCGGCGCCGGGCGTTCCGGTAGCCGCCGGACCGGCGCCGGAGCGGCGCGGAAGACGACCGGACGCCAGCCGGGGCGCCGCGGATCCGGCGCAGGCGTGGGCGGCTTCCACGAGGCTGTGTTCGCCGGTTCGCCCCGGGTACTGCGAGGGCTCCTGGCTGGCATCGCGCTGGGCAGCGGCGAGCCCAACACCGCCATCGACAGCTACGATGCAGGCATCTCCCACGAGGGTCTGGTGGATCGGGTGGCCGAACTGGTGAAGCTGCACGGGGTGGACAGCCGCGTCGTGCTCGGCGAGACGCTGACCGGGCTGGTGCGCCAGCACGCGGAGCGCATCCACGCGGAGACCGGCCTCACGCTGAAATCGCTGCGCGCGGTGCAGTCGGCGGAGTTGCCCTTCTCGTTCGAGGTCTTCGCCCGCCAGTACCACGACGAGATCATGGCGGTGCTGAACGAACTGCCGGAGGGACTGGAACTGCGCAACTTCGACCAGGACGTGCAGGAGCACCCCGAGTCGCGCGGCCCCGAGGGTTACGCGCCGGAACACCACTACGCGGCCAGCGGCAGCGGCGAGGTGGTCGGGCGTATCGACCTGCTGGTGGACCTGCGGCGCCGCCTGGGCGATCTGCCGCTCGTGAACGAGGGAGAGATCAAGCTGATCCTGGTCTGAGCACCGCCCGGTGCGTCGGCCGTACGGGAGAACCCGGGGCGGGCCCGACCGGTGCCGGGCTCCGTGCGTCGGGCGGGCGGCGACAGCCGGGGCTCACTTCACGAGCTGCATCTTGCCGGTGAGCACGCGACCGGCGGCCTCGAGGCGATAGACGTACGTGCCGCTGGGCACGCTGCGACCGGTGGCGTCCCGCCCGTTCCAGGCGACCGCGTGGTGTCCCGCCTCCAGCTCTCCGGCCACCAGATCGCGCAGCCGGCGTCCCGCCAGGTCGAACACCGCCAGTTCCACCCGGCTCGGGGCCGGCAGGACGAACCGGATGGTGGTGATCGGATTGAACGGGTTCGGGTGGTTGCCTGCGAGGGCCAGCGCGCGCGGCGGCCCGCCCGCAGCGGTGACCTGCTGGGCACAGGTGATGCTCAGGCACCACTCGTCGAGGATCCCCACGTCGTACCGCCCGCCGTCCACCACCTGCAGCGACCACGTGCCCTGCGGATCCTCGCCGACGAACGCGTCGAGGGTCTCGTAGGGCGTCAGGTCCTCCGGATACCAGCCCAGCCAGTCGTCGCCGGAACTGCCCTCGCCGAAGTTCTTCAGACGCGCCGTGGTGCCGGCTGGGCTCGTGAGCTGGACCATGAGATCGCCCGCATACGGGTGCCGAATGGCCAGATACACCGAGATCCGCGCGACCGCCGCCGTTTCGGTCACCTCCAGGTCGAGCGTCACGCCCAGAGGGTCGTCGTCCGGGATCGCCAATCCCGGCGCCTGGCAGGTGACGGTCGTGACCACGGGGTCGAGCACGAAATCGAGCCCGGTGAGCGCCTGGCCGGCCTCGAGCACGACGTCGGCGGCGGCGCCGCTCCACTCCGGGTGCGCGACCACCACCCGATAGCTGCCCGCGAACAGGCCGTCGCACCGGTAGCTGCCGTCGGCGGCCGTGACCAGCGCGTGGCCGCCCGGATCGATCGTGACCGTGGTTCCCGAGTGATCGCTCTGACCGCGCAGCTGCACCGTGCCGGTCACGCTCGCGTCGCCGTGCTCGAGCGTGAGCAGCCAGTTCACGATGTTGTGCAGCAGTTCCTCGCGCGGGCCTGCCGGCAACGCCGCGTAGTTCAACGCCATGAAGACGATCTGCCCCCCCTCGGGCGCCGGATTCGGGTCGTAGCAGATGATGCTGCCGTCGGCGGGGAACCCGGTCCAGGCGCCCACCCTCACCGCGTCGCCGGCCACGCCGCAGGCGTCGGCATCGGCGTAGCCCATCCACGCGAAGTCCAGCGGCCAGGCCAGCAGGTTCGGACCGGTCGCCACCGGGTGGCCCGGAGCGGCCAGCGTCACGTCGCCGCCGCCGTCGCCGCTCCAGGTGTCGATATGCAGCACCTTGCGGGCGAACTCCGTGTCGTGGCGATGGTCGTAGGCCACCTCGCCGCCTTCCACCAGGAGCTTGCCGCCGGCGGTCACGTGGTCGATCAGGTGCGACTTGAAAACCGCGCCGAGCGGATCGACGTTGTTGCCGCACGCCACCACCACCGCGTCGTACCGGTCCCAGGTCGCGGGGTCGGTCGCATCACGCGCCTCGACCGTCACGGTGTAGCCCAGCAGCTCGAGTTCGGCCGCGATGGTCGCGGCCGAGCGTCCCGGCTCCGCGACGTACGGCTGCGCCAGCACGAGACCGTTCTTGCCGTACTTCGAGGGATGCAGGGTGGCGCCGGGGGAGTTGTCGTCCACCAGAAGCAGCTCGCCCTCGGTGGGCTCGAGCAGGAAGTCGAGCGTGCAGGCGCTGTCGTCCACCGCCACGGCCGTCCGCCGCGGCAAGAACCGGTACGCCCGCACCGACACCTCGTAGCCGAAGTACGGCAGCGGGCCCGTCCGGTAGGTGCCGGTGGCCGGGTCGGTGATCGTCTCGGCGTGGAGTTCGCCGGTGTCCGGCCGGTAGATGCGCACGGTGGCGGCCACGGGGGTGCCGTCCGCAGCGCTGGCGACGACGCCGCCGAGGACCCCGGCGGGCGCCCGCTCCAGGGCGATCGCGTGCTGGTTGGCGCCGTATCTCAGGAAGTAGCTCTCCTGCCAGAACAGGTACCCGAACGCCTCTGCGTACACCTCGTACGGTCCGACGGCGAGGTCCTGCGCCAGGCTGAACCCACCGTCGGGCCCGGTGATCAGATCGAACACCGGGGTGCCGTCCGGTCCCTGCCCCTGCGGAACCCCGTACACCCGCGCTCCCGCCACCGGCGTGCCGCCCGCATCGCCTTCGGTGACGGTTCCGGCATAGCTGCCGAAGGCCTCGACCACCGGGATCGTGGCCAGGTGCAGCTGATAGCCGGGCTTCGCCAGGGCCGCCGTCACCGGCGACAGTTCCACGGGCACGACGACCGCCTGCACGAGGCTGTCCGGAACGGTGACGCTCGTGTGCAGTCCGGCGCCGGTGACGACGAGCGAGAGGCCGCTCTCTCGCGCCGAGCCGGTGATCGTCCCCTCCAGGTGGGGAGTGAGCGCTCCCTGCAACCCGATGCTCGCGCTTTCGGCCACGATGGCCGCGTCGGTGAGCACCTGCGCCCCGGTGACCGGCAGATCGACCGCGAAGAGATCGAAGCTCGCGCCCGCCTCGCGGCCGCGCACGGTGAGGGTCTCGCCGTAGAGCGGAGCCAGCGCCAGCGTCACCTGCCCGGCGGCATCGGTCACGCCCTCGGCACCGGCCACGCCGTACCCGACCACCGAGACCGCGACCCCGGCCAGCCCCGCCTGGCCGTCGGCATCGGTGACGGTCACCGTCAGGTCGGCGCTGCCGCCCACCGCCAGCGTGGCGGGCTCGAGGATCACACTCGGGGGGACGACCGCCTGCAGCGGAGCGACGTACGTGAACAGGTTGTAGCCGGTCACGGCGAGGGTGAGTTCGCCCACCTCGGTCACCGGCTCGGTGAACGCGATCACGGCGCGACCGGCTGCATCCGATCTCGCCACCCCGTGCAGCACATCCCCGGCGGTGATGGCGCAGGTGGCGTCCGGCACGCCCACGTCCACGGCGAAGGTGGCGGCGAGCAGCGGCACCACCGGCGCGTGCACGACCGCCGGTTCCAGCGGCGCATCCGTGCGCACCACGAGCGAGCAGTCGCCGAAGACGTTGTACTGTTCGACCAGTTGCAGGCTGTACGGGTCGTCGGGCCCGTACTCGTCGATCACGGCCATCATGCCGTGGTGGTAAAGCGCGCCGATCACGTTGGCCAGGTCGGTCACCAGCAAGCGAACGACCTCGGTCTGCATGACGCAGGGCGGCACCCAGAGCGTGCTCGTGGACGCCGAGCACATCGCCACCGCGCCGCGGGGCTCCTGTGGCGTGCCCGCGCGCAGCCAGGCCTCCGCGAAGCACTCGCTCGCGGAGAGGTCGCCGTTGCTGCATGACACGTCCATGATCCAGGGGTGCATCCAGCCGTTGCTCAGCGCGTGGACGTCGGCGACGCCGAACGGCGGGTTGGTCCAGGCCCAGCCCGAGCCGTGGCCGAGGTAGTTGATCAGGCTGCGGCCGGCGTTCACGGCGGCAGCGATCTGGGCGGTGGTGGCGCCGTCCACCTGGTAGATCTGGTCCACCTCGCTGAAGCCGTAGCCGAGCAGATCGCTGCGCAGCGCCTCCGCCCGCTCGTGGTCGGGCGGCGAACCCGGCTCGCTGGCGGACGAGGCCAGGCCCGCCGCCCGGTCGTACCAGGCCCCGCCGGCGTCCGGATCGCGCTCGTAGCGGATGAACTTGGCCACCTGGGTGGCGACCTGGACCGTGTCCTGGGCCGAGATGCGCGAGACGAAGAGGTCGGGGTAGAGATCGTCGCCCTCCACCCGGCCGTAGCGCGTGTCGTCGTCGGCGCCCTCGTACTCGCCCGCGTAGGTGGGGATCTGCTGCACGTCGCCCACCAGCACGACATACGCCAGGCCCGAGGCGAGATAGCGCGAGGTGATGGCGTCCTGGATCCCGCCGACCGTGCCCCCGACCGAGCCGTCGCCGATCACCTCGACCTCGAGCCCGCGCTGTCGCTTCCACGCGACGAAGGGCGCAATGGCGGGCATCAGGGCGTCGTCGCAGACCACCAGCATGGGTCCGTCCACGGACACCGGGTCGTACTTGGCCGGCTCGGCGGCGTTCAGGAACGACTGCCGGTAGAGCGTCTGGAAGGACCGGTCCACGTCCGGGGCGCGCCGCACCTTCGGGTTCTCCCCGCCGCCACCGGTGGTCTCCACCAGCACGGTGACGCTCTCGAGCGCCATGAGCACGCCGCGGTCGGCATCCCAGCGCAAGACGTTCAGGCGGACGTTCACGCCGCGATGGTCCCGCACGACGTACGGGCGCGAGACCTCCAGCACCTCCGCCGGGAAGACGCCACCGGTGCTGTAGATCGGGCCGAACGCGTAGGGGACGGTGGCCGGGTCCACGCTGCGCGGAATGCCGCCCTTGGACGGCACCACCGGGCGGGTGGGAACCTCCCGCCAGCTCTCCGCCACCACGCGCGCAGCGGGCGTGCCCTCGTCCGGAATGATGATCTTAACGGTGACGAACGGCAGCTGCGGCAGGCCGCGCTCCAGACGCTGCACGTGGCCGGGCAGGACGATGTCGGCATGGATGGTTCCGGCGATGTCGACCGGCAGCGTGACGAACCCGGGCAGCGTCACCTCGACCTGCGTGGCGCCGGGCGCGATGTCCTGCGCCTTCAGGAGCGGTTGCGCCGGCAACGCCCCGCCACCCAGATCGAACCATTCGGCCCGGGTCGCCGGCGCCAGGAGCACCAGGAACGCCAGGAGCGCCCGCGGTACCAGGAGTGCCCGCGGCACCGCCAACACCCTCGCGACCCGCCCGACCATCGCTACCTCCCGGGCCGCCGCGGCGACCCGAAGCCCCGTTGTGGAAACGTCCATTCTACCATCTCGCGGCAGGGCGCGGCAATCCGCCGCGATATCGACCGCGGCCGAGCCCGAGCCGGAGGACGAAACGCCGGACGCCGTCCTCCGGTTCTGGTCACCAACGCATTGCGAGACGGGGAGTTGGCCACGATGGGTTGGGGGCCGTGAAGCCCAATCGCCGCAGGCCGTCGCCGACGGACCGCCCCGGCACAGGCCGGACCGGAAGGCTGCACGACGGCGGGGAAAGGCGAGACCGGCCGGTTCAGACCCCCGCGTCGTCCTCGCCGGAGCGACGCTCGTCCTGCTGCTGCTCCAGCCGCCGTTTCACCTCGAGCTTGACGGCGATCAGTTCGTCGTGTCGCAACTGGAGGAGGTGAGCGAGCTTGTGCATGAGGGCGTCCTCGTGGGCCTCGAGCCGGCCGTCACTGTAGACGACACGCCAGAGCTGCTGCATGACGAGAATCTTGTCGGCGCGGCTGTAGCGCTCGTTGATCAGGCGGGCGAACTGGTAGAGGTCGGTGGCGTCGCGCCGCTCGCTCTCGGCCAGCCGGACCAACTCGGCGGCGTCGTCCTCCCCCAGACCGAAGTGGGAACGCATCAGGCGCTCGATCAGGCCGTGCTCGGCCTCGGTGAACGTCTCATCGGCGTGCGCCACCTCCAGCAGCAGGGCGCAGGTGGCCACCGCCAGGCGGTCGCCGGGCGAGTCGGCATCCGTCACGGGTTCGAGGCGGTTCTGGAAGAAGCGGCTGATGGCGTCGAGCATGCGTCGGTCTCCCGGGTCTGGCAGCCAGGGTTCAGGGCTCCCCGACAATCTCGCGCCGAACCGACCCTTTCGGCCAGGTCAGCACCTCGTAGGGAATGGTCCCGGCCAGCTCGGCCAGCTCGCCTGCGGTGATCGTCTCGTCGCCCTGCGACCCCAGCAGCACCGCCTCGTCGCCGGCCGCCGCCGCCGGCACGTGGGTCACGTCCACCATCATCAGGTTCATGCAGACCCGGCCACGGACCGGGGCCCGGTGTCCGCCGACCAGGACATGGGCGCGGTTCGAGAGGATGCGCGGATAGCCGTCGGCGTAACCTAGCGGCAGCACCGCTATACGGCTGTCCGCAAGCGCCTTCCAGGTGCGGCCGTAGCCGACGGTCTCTCCGGCCCGGACGGACTTCACCTGGGCCACCGGCACGGCCCACGTCAGCGCCGGCACGAGGCCGAGACGCGCCTGGCCCGAAGCTCCCGCCGAGACGTAGGTCTCGCGGGACGGCCACAGGCCGTAGGCGCTGATGCCCACGCGAACGAGGTCGCCGTGGCTGGCCTCCCAGAGGATGGCCGCCGCGCTGCAGGACATGTGACGGCAGAGGTCCCGGTGTCCCGCCTCCGCCAGCCGCGCGACCACCGCCTGGAACCGCTCCTGCTGCCGACGCGCGAAGGTGTGGTCGGTGGTGTCCTCGATGTCGGCGAAGTGGCTGGCCAGACCCACGATCTCCACCCCGGGCGCCGAGGCGAGCAGAGCCAGCGCCGGTCCGATCTCGTCCTCGGTCACGCCCTGGCGATTGACGCCGGTCTCCACCTTGAGATGCACGCGCACGCGGCCGGCCGTCCCGGGCGGCTGATCGCCCGGCGCGGTGGCTGCGGCGGCGGCGGCGGCCGCGGCAGCCGCTGCGCACGCCGGCAGCGACGCGACCACCAGCTCGGCGTCGCCAGCGGCGGCCTCCAGCACCTCGTCGCGCCCCAGCGGACCGAGGACGAGCACCGGGGCCGTGATGCCCGCCTGGCGCAAGGCCGTCACCTCGCCCGCCTCGTGCACGCCCAGCATGTCGGCGCCCGCCGCCAGGAACGCCCGGGCGGCGATCGTCATGCCGTGCCCGTAGCCGTCGCCCTTGACCACGGCCAGCAGCCGCGCCGGCGGTCGCGCGAGACGGCGGAACTGCACGAGGTTTGCGCGCAGAGCGGCCACGTCCACGCGCACGACCTTGCCGCCGCTGATGGGCGGCGCCGGAACCGGGCGGATCGAGGAGGCTGGTGTCTTCATGGATCCTCGGGGCCGAGCGCGCTCGCGAGGCGGCTCGCGATGCGGGCTCGCTGTGCGTCCTGGCGGAATGAGCCTGCGGCGCATCGTCGCGCAGCGTTCTCGCGGCGTTCTCGCGGCGGCTGCATTCTCCGCGCGGCCGGCTCCGGTGTCAAGCCGGCGCTCCACCGGTCCTTTGCGTCGCCTCCGGGCGCGGCGACGGGCGGCCGGATCGCCTCCGGCCGCCCGGTCCATGCTCTCGCCGGCGTATGCCGCCGGTCGCCTGCCGTCTACTCGCCCGAGGCCTTCTGCCGGTGCTCGCAACTCTCGGAATCCTTGCAGGTGCCGTAGAGTTCGAGCCGATGGCGGTAGATCTGGAAGTTGTTCTCCTCCGCCAGCTTCTCCTGGAGCGCCTTCAGACGGGGGTTGAAGAACTCGAAGATCTTGCCGCACTGCATGCAGATCATGTGGTCGTGGTGCTCGACCTCGTCGCGCCCCTCGTAGCGGGCGAGACCGTCGCCGAAGCGCCGCTCCTCCACCAGGCCGCTCTCGGTGAGCAGGTGGAGCGTGCGGTAGACCGTCGCGTAGCCGATCCTCGGATTGACCTTCTTCACCTCGCGGAGCAGTTCCTCGACCGAGATGTGCCCGCGCATGCGGAAGAACGTCTGGACGATGGTGCTGCGCTGCCGGGTGGTCTTCAGCCCCTTGGCCTGGATGAAGTCCAGAAAAGCGGCCTCCTTCTCCCTCACGAGCTGCTCGTCCGTCTCTCGATTGCTGTCGACCAGAGCCATTGCAGACCTCACCGAACGGGGTTCCGCGGTCCTTGCGGGCAGCGAACCCGCCCAGCGGCCGCGGCCGCCAGGACCACAAACACGATTAAAACGATACCGATAATCGGTATTTAAGCTAGTCACGCGACCGGGCGATGTCAAGTGGCCCGGGCGGGATCAGATGATCCGGGCGCGAATGGCCCAGGAAGACCCCGGTCGAACGTACCAGAGCCAGTTGCCGTCGTGCAGGAGCAGGACGTCTTCGCCCCGGTGGAAGAACGCGTCCGCGGTGACGGTGGCGCTCCACTCGCGCCGTGGCCCCGTGAGCCGGTAGAGCAGTCCGGTGGCGCTGTCGGTCACCCACATCGCCCGTCCGTCCCAGGCCACCCCGCAGGGAGAGAAGCCCGGACTGAGCACCGAGCGGGTGATATCGCCGGTGGTCGGATCCACGCGGTCGAGGCGGCCGCTGTCCCGGTCGCTCACCCACACGGAGGAGCCGTCCCAGGTGAGGGCCATGGGCCGGTGTCCACGCAGCGGGTACGTGTCCTCCACCTCGAGCGTGTCGGCATCGATCCTGACGACGTGGGAACCGCCTTCGGCGTCGTCGCCGGCGACCCAGAACGACGTGCCGTCGTAGGCGAGCCCGCGGCCTGCGGTGCCCGTGACGTCGACCTTTTGCAGCAGCGCGCCGGCGCGGTCGTGCAGCGAGAGCATGATCCGCTCGCCGGCGCCGGCCGGCGCCTTCACCAGCACCGCGAGGGTGTCGGGACCGCGCCAGGCCAGGCCCGTCACCTCCCCGGGCGGCAACGGCAAGCTGTCCACCGGGACGATGGTGATCGCGGTGGGCGGCACCACGGCCGCGACTCCGGCGGGCGCCATCGCGATCGCCGCGATCACCGCGAGACCGCAGAGTGCCGCCGGCGCCAGGCACGACAGCGGCTTGCTGGGGCAGGTCATGCTCCTTCTCCTTCGCTTCGTTCCGGTGCCGGGCGGCCGGTTCCAGCAGCCACCCCGTCTGTTCGATGCGACGACGCCGGCGGGGTTTCCTCGCCTGCCGTCCTGCGCTCCGCCACCGCCGCGGCGATGGTGCGCAGGCGATCCAGGTCGAGCGGCTTGGTCGCGGTCAGGTCGACGATCTCCGCAGCCGCAGCCGCCGCCGTGCGTTCGCTGCCCCAGCCGCTCACCAGGACGACCACCAGATGCGGGTCCATCTGCTTCAGGCTACGGGCCACCGCCACCCCGTCCTCGCCAGGCAGCCCCAGATCGATCAGGGCCGCCGACGGACGGTCTCGCTCCAGCGATCGCCGGGCCGACTGCCCGTCGCGCGCGGTGATCGCGACGTGGCCGTCGGCGCCGAGCAGCTCCGCCACCAGCTCGCGCACGGTCGGTTCGTCATCCACCACCAGGAAGCTCAGCCGGCCGCCGGACGCCGGCTCCGGCCGCCCCCGGCGCGCGGTCGCCGCGTGGCCGACCTCCGTCCGCGTCACCTCGCGGGGGTCGCGTCGGGCACCCACGACCGCGTCTGGAGCGGCTGCCGGCAACTCCAGGCGGAACACCGCGCCGGGATTACGGGCCTCGGCCAGCACCAGATCGCCGCCGTGCCGGCGCGCCAGCTCGCGCGCATGGGCGAGCCCGATGCCGTGTCCGCGCGGCGCGCCGCCGGCGCCGATCCGGAACAGACCGGCCCGAGCGTCGTCGTCCAGGCCTGGCCCCTCGTCGCGGATCTCGAGCAGGATGCGGTCCGCCGTGCGGACCGCCGCCACCGTCAAGGCTCCTCCCGTCGCCATCGCCTCGCAGGCGTTCAGGACGAGATTGAGCAGGATCTCCTGGACCGCCCGGGCCGGCGCGGCGGCGACCAGCTCGCCCGGAACCCGCGCGCGCAGCGTCAGCCGTTCCGCGGCCCGCCGGCCGCTGCGCGGGTGCACCATGGCCATGCGCCAGACCTCGGCGAGCACGGCCGCCAGCGCGGCGGGTGCTTCCGCGGGCGACGTTCCCGCTCGCTCGCTCGTATCGAGGGCGGCGGCCAGGATGGCCTCGGCATCGCGGGCGGCGCGGACGATCTGCTGCAGGCCGTCGCGCCACCGGGGGCCCGGATCCTCGCTCAGCAACAACTCCGCGCGGCCGAGGATCACCCCGAGCATCTGGTTGGCGTCGTGGACGGCGCCGAGGGTGGTGTCGTGGCGATCGGGAATCCCGGGACGCGGCTCGGGAGCGGGCATCGGGCGTCTCCGCGGCGAGGGTCGGCGCCTGGCTGGAATCGCGCCGAAGCTAACCCGGCGCGGCGCGACTGTCCAGGGTCGATCGAGCAGGTGGGGATGGATGTCCGACGGGGGACCGGGGGACGACCGGCCCCACCGTCGGACGGCGCCCGGGCAGAGGAGGACCGAGAACGCCCGGGACTTTCCAGCCTGGCCGGCGAACCGCTTCAGGCCGTGACCGGCACGGGTGCGGATGCCGCGGAATCCACGGCCCGGTTCGCGCACAGCGTGCCGTCGGCCACCAGCGCCGCCACCAGTTCGGCAGGGCGGCGGCGCGCACCCACCAGGACCACCGCGCCGAGCTGGTCGACCAGCGCCGGCGGCACCGAGCAGCGCAGCAGCCGCGCCAGCTCCAGCCGCTGCTGCGCCGCAGCGTCACCGTCGCCGGCCGGGCCGACGCCGGAGCGGATCGTGCGTCCCTTGCCGGCGTCGCCGCCGGCGGTCTGCACCGACAGCCGCAGCCGCCCCGCGCCGGCGCCGCCCCGCGCCGTTCGGCACCGGGCGACGGCCAGCTCCAGGGGGACGTCCGGGAGATGATAGCGGCAGGACCGCAGAAGCTGCCGCACGAGCTGGCTGAGCGCCGCGGCATCGCCGTGCAAGGTCGGCGACCGTCGGGGCAGATGCAGCGACACGGGCCCCAGGTCGGAGTTGCCACCGGCGACCGCACCCTCGAGGACGTCCGCGAGGGCCACGGCGGCCAGGGGCCCGTACCGCCGGGCGCCGAACGCCCTCAGGTAGTCCTCGTTCCAGGTGACGCTGCGCTGCAGGCGCAGCAGGTTGCGCCGTGCGAGGTCGAACAGGCGCCGCCGCCGCCGTTCTCCGGCGTTACGGCCGTCGCTCGCGGCGAGCTGTTCCAGCGCGGCGAGAGCTCCGGAGACCACCGTCAAGGGAGTGCGCAGCTCGTGGCCGAGGAAATCGACGTACCCCGCCAGATCTGTGGCCGGGGCGGCCTCGAGCCGGTGGCTGCCGCGAGCGCCGCCGCGCCGCCGTCCGAGCAACCCGTCCACGGCCGTGGCCGCGTCGGCGGCGCGCGCGACCCAGACGTCGGCCGCATGCCCGAGCGGACAGTCGGCGGCGGCCGTCCCCACGACCACCAGAGGCATCCCCGCGCCGCCGGGTACCAGGACGGGACACTCGCCGTCGTCGCCCGGGGCGCAGGCGTGCACCGCCGCGTCGCAGCCCAATCCCGCGGCTGACTCGCCGAGCGGCGCGGTGGCGTGCCCTCGCGCCTCCAGCATCCGGCGCAGGGCCCGCGCGCGCTGAGGCGCTCCATGTACGAGGATCCGGGCCAAGATGCCTCCCACGGCAGAGATCCCGACGGGGTTCCCTGCGCCGGCGGCAATCGTCGTGCCATGGGTTCGCGCCGCGACCGCGGCGCTCCGGCGCGACCGTCACGCGCCGCGGCGCGGCCTCGTCCGCCTCGGGAAGGAATCACGAGGAATCGCCGGGACCGCCGAGCCCCGCCACGGACCGCGGGGCGAGGTCGCGGCGCCCCTGGCATTTCGCCCGCGCCGCGCGCGCCGGTCAGGTCTTCTGCGGCTTCTTCTTCGCGGCCGGGAAGAGGATGTTGTTGAGGATCAGCCGGTATCCCGGCGAGGTGGGGTAGAGGTCGAGATCGGTGGGCGGATCGCCCACCCGGTGCTGGTAGTCCTCGGGGTCGTGGCCGCCCAGGTAGGTGAAGGTGCCCGTCCCGCGCTTGCCGTGGACGTACTTCACCTCGTCGGTGCCCTCGACCTGCGCCAGCACCGTGACGCTGCGCTTGAGATGGCGCGCATGGAAACCGGTGGTCTGCCCCAGGAAGCCGTTGATCACGTTGACGTGATTCTGCGTGAGCATGGCCGCCACCGGATCGTACTTGGCGGCGAAGGCGAAGAGGGTGAAGTAGTCCGCTTCCGGCCCGCGGATGCTCGCGTAGTCGCTGGTGTCGATCGTGGAGAACTCGTAGACGAGCGGGTTGGTGACGAGCTCGAAGTTCTCGAACGCCAGCGGCCGCTCGAACACGGCGCCCGCGCGGTAGGCGGGATCGATCGGGCTGCCGTCCATCGGCGCCGGTACGATGTCGATCCCGAGGTACGCCAGCGCGATGTCGAGCGTGTCGGTCGCCGAGCACATGGCGAAGAGGAAGCCGCCTTCCTCGACGTACTCGAGGACGGTCCGCGCCACGGCGTGCTTCAGCTTCCAGACTGTCTCGTAGCCGAGAAGCGCCGCCAGGTCCTCGTGGAAATGCTTCTGCTCGAGGTACCATTCCTCGAGCCCGTACACGCCGTAGAACTTGCCGTACTGCCCGGTGAAGTCCTCGTGGTGCAGGTGCAGCCACTCGTACTCCTGCAGCTTGCCGGCGAGGACGTCCTGGTCGTAGACGACGTCGTAGGGCACCTCGGCGTAGGTGAGCGCGAGGGTGACGGCGTCGTCCCAGGGCTGCATGTGGGGCGGGCTGTAGACGGCGATGCGCGGGGGCTTCTCGAGCAGCACCTCGTCCATGTTCTCCTGCTGCACGACCTGCCGGATCGCCTCCACGTCGCCTTCGTCGATCGATTCGAACCGCACGCCCATCAGCCGGGCGTCGAGCCGGGCCCGCTCGGTGTCGCGCATGAGGAACGATCCGCCGCGATAGTTCAGCAGCCAGCTCACCCGTTCGCCGTCCTGCAGGGTGTGATAGGCGTGGCCGTACGCCCGCAGGTGGTTGGACTGGTCCAGATCCATCGGGACCAGCAGGTACCGCTCCGCGCGGGCGGTGCCGGCTGCCGTGGACCCGAGGACCAGCAGGCCGACGATCGTCGCCAGCCGGAGCGCGCCGCGCCGGGCGGTGATGGACCGGAGCATCTTCATGGCAGGATCCTGAAGCATCTTCATGGCAGGTTCCTGAGGTGATCGCGGATCTCGTCCGCGAAGAGGTACTCGGGGTACTGCAGCAGCAGCCGCTCGAGATTCTCGCGCGCTCCGGCCTCGTCGCCGGCCGCTCGCAGGATCGCGCCCCGCTGCGCCAGGGCCTCGGCGGCGTGCCGCCCGTCGGGATGGTCGAGGACGACGCGGTCGAGCTGCTCCAGGGCGGCGGCCTGCTCGCCGTTCGCGTGGTACAGCCCGGCGAGTTCCAGGCGCGCGCGCTCGAGGAGGTGCTGCGGCTGGCTCATGTCCACCCGCACCGGCGCCGCGGTCACGAAGCGCTCCAGCGCCACGCGCTGCGAGTCGGGACGGGCGGTCAGATCGTACAGCACCGCCGGTGCGTAGAGTTCCAGCAGCGCCGGTCCGCCCGTGGGGTTCTGCAGTTCCTCCGCCACCGCCAGGCCGAGCGCCAGCGACTCGTTCGCGTAGGTCGCGGCGGGATTGTCCAGGGCCACGGCGGCGAAGCGGTCACGGGCGGTCTCCCAGTGGCCCTCCGCCAGGTCCAGGCGCGCCAGATGATAATGCGCGTGCCCCGCGGCCTCCCGGAAGTCGGCGTCCTTGCCCAGACGGGTGAGGACCGTCCGTCCGCGGGCCGTGTCGCCGGCGGCGAGATAGGTCTCGCCGAGCGTGAGTCGGGCCAGCGCCACGCCCTCCATCGGAAGGTCGAGGTTCGTGAGCAACCGCTCGAGGCGCGCGGCCGCCCGCGCGGGCTCGCCGATGACGTCGCGAGTGAAGTGCGCCAGCCTGATCTGCGCCGAGTAGAGGTGCGGCGAACGCGGGTTGCGCCGTTGCACCAGCCCGAGCAGATCCTCGAACCGGGCGGCAGCCGCGCGGGCATCGTCGCCCAGGTCGCCGCGGCTCAGCGCCGTCTCGAGAACGGATGCCATCGTGTCCAGCGCCCGCACCTGCGTGGCCGACTCCAGCGCCGACCCGTCGCCGAGGTCGCGCAGGACGGCCAGCAGGAAGTCGGTGCGGACCGTGCGCAGCCTCGCGTCCTCGACCAGTTCCAGCTCGCGGGCGAGGACGGCCGCGTTCTGCAGCAGCAGGTTGGCCGACTCGCGATCGCGGGCCAGCCCGCTCACCGTCGCCTGCGCGCCGGCGGCATCGCCGCCCTCGACGAGGAGGTTGGCCAGCAGGATCCTCTCCGCGGCGCCGGCCTCGCGCTCGGTGGCCCGCTCACCGAGCCGGGCCACGAATCGCTCGTGCTCGCGCGGAACGAAGATCCCGTCGGCGAGCGCGGTCCTCACCAGCGGCAGATGGAAGGGATGGGTCCGCAGGTCGGCTGCGAGCTCGTCGGCCGCCGCCTCCTCGCGGCCGAGGCTCAGCAACGCGAGCGCTCGCTCGCGGGCCATGAACTGCGGCTCGGCCAGCAGGGTCCGCGCCGAATCGACGAGCGCCAGCGCCATGGCCGACCCGCCCGCCGACGCCGCGAGGTCGACGGCGACCACCAGGCTGCTGCGCTGGTTGGGGCTCGTCGCGACGAAGCGGTCGAGGGCTTCGCGCGCCTCGCCGCCGCGGCCGAGCGCCAGCAGGGATCCGGCCAGCTCCCGCCAGACCCGCGCGTTCCCGGGAGCGTCGGCGAGCGCCTCCCGGCAGAGGTCGACCGCAGCTTCGTGGTCGCCCTTCAGCTGGGCCAGACGGATGCGGTGCGGCAGCAGGTGGGGGCCGAGAAACGAGTGCTGCTCGAGTTCGCCGAGCAGCACCTCGGCGCGGCTGAGACTACCGAGAGTGAGCAGGCGATCGAGCTCCTGCACGCGCCGCAACAGGTCCGCGTGCGGCGCCAGCTGCGGGTGGACGCGTTCCAGCCGGGGCGAAGGTCTGGTGTCCGGCGGACGCTCCAGTCGCGAACGCGGGTCCAGCGGCACCTGCGCCGCCGCAGCGCCGGCCACGAGCGTCGCCATCAGCGCCAGCCCCATGAGGGGCAGGAAGCCGGCATCGCTTCCGTTCCGCCGGCGGCGGCGGCAGCCGCGGGCGGAGAGGCGATCCAGGGCCGTGGCACGACCCGCCCGACGCAGCACGTCGGCGGTCCTCGACAAGAAACCGATCACGAAATCCATCACGGCACTCCCGGTCCGGCGCCCACACCGCCCGGGGCCGACGGGGCGGTGTCGCGACGCAGCTGATCGAGCAGGTGGAAGTACTGCCGCACCAGGTCACGGTATTCCACCGGCGCCTTCTCCACCGGCTCGTAACGCCGCTGGAGGGGTGCCGCTCCCTCGCCGTCCCGGCCCGGTGCCAATCCATCCTGCTCGGAGTAGAGGCGCTCGGCGGCGCGGCTCTCACGGCGGCGGCTGTAGTCGCGCTGGCGCACCGAGTTGTGGGCGTCCAGCAGGCGGCCCAGGATGCGTTCCTGCCGCAGCAGCGTCGCCTGGTCGACCATGCCGTCGTCCAGGCCGCGCGCCACCTGCTCCATCTCCCGCGCGAGCTGGTCGAGGTCGCCCAGGATCCGCCCGCCGGCGTCCGGAGAGGTCTCGCGCTGCCGGCGCTCCTCCTCCGCGATCTCCCGCGCGCGCTCCGCCAGCGCATCCTGTCCCTCGCCGAGCCGCCGCATCTGCGAGCGCAGTTCCTGACTGACCCGCTGCTGGCGAGCGAGCGCGTCGCGCATCTCCTGGGTCAGAGCATTGAGCCCCGCCTGCTCCCGGGCCATGTCCCGCAGCTGCTGGCCGAACGCCGGTTGCGTCGATCCGCCGCCGCCGCCACCACTGCCGGCGCCGGTCATCTGGGCCTGGGTGAGCAGGTCGATCACGATGCGGTTCATCGCCGCCAGCCCCTCGCCGGCGGTGCGGCGCGCCAGCGTGCCGCGACCTTCCTCCAGGAAGTGCAGGCTGCGACCGAGCTCCTCCAGCAGCGTATCGAGCCGCGACAGCATCCGCATGATCTGCATGGGGGCATCGGTGGTCAGGCCGCTCAGCTCGTCCCGGACGGTCCGCGCCGCCCTCAGCACCCGGTGCTGCTGGCGTGCGAGGCCGGTGGTGCCGAGGTCCCGCAGGTCGGCCGGCACACGGGTGGCGATCTCCTCCTGGCGGTGCGAGAGAGCCAGGAGGTCGGCGGCGAACCGGCGCAGCGACGCTGCCTGGTGCTGCTGCATCGCCATCTCCATGGCCATCTGGCTCTGCAGCATGACGTGGTAGAGGGAGGCGAGATCGCGGAGCGCCTGCTGCTGCTGCTGGGCGGCGGACCCCGGCTGGCCCTGCTGCATCTGCTGCGCGGCATCGCTCATCTTGCGCGCGGTCTGCTGCTCCTCCAGCTGGCGCATGGCCTCCTCGAGCGCCTGCTGCATCTGCTCGCCGGACGGCGACTGGTCGCCGTCGGTGCGCTCGCGCTGCACCTGTTCCAGAGCCTCCTGCAGCCGCTCCTCGAGCTGCTCGAGCTCCCGGGCGAGTGCCTGCTGGCGCTCGGCCATCTCCTGGGCCGACGCCGCATCGGATGTCGGGTCGCCGGACTCGGCGTCCGGAGAACCGTCGTTCGGCTCGCTTTCGCCCTCACCTTCGCCTTGCTCGCCTTCGCCCTGCTCACCCTCCTGCTCCCCCTCGCCCTGCTCCCCCTCGCCCTGTTCGCCCTCACCCTGTTCGCCCTCACCCTGCTCGCCCTCACCCTGCTCGCCGTCCCTCTCGTCGTCTCCGGATTGCGCTCCCTCGGGCTCGCCGTCGGTGCCTTCGTCGGCGGCGGCGCGGTTCTGCTCCGTCAGTTCCTGCTGGCGTCGCAGGAGCTGGGCGAGCAGCGACGTCATCCCCTCCAGTTCCTGTTCACGCGCCATGTCGCGCAGCATCGCGAGTGCGTTGTCGAGGCGGCGGATGGTCTCCTGCTGGTTGCGGCGGACCTCGTCCACCGCCGCGGCGATCTCGTCCGGGGCCAGGCGCGACGACTCCTGCCGCATCCGCTCCAGGAGCCGCTCCAGCTCCTCGTTCTGCAGGTCCCGCAGCAGGTCGGAGATCATGTCCATGCGCTCCAGCAATTCCTGGCTGGTGAGCGCGTTCTGGGCGAGCGACTCCAGATCGGCCTGGAGTTGCCCCGCCACCCGGCTCAGCTCCTGCTGCATCGTCTGGTGGCGCTCCAAAGCGCTCTCGATCTGCTGCCGGCGTGCGAAGTCCGGCAGCGGGCTCTTCAGGAGCTCGCGCTGGAGGCGCTCGAGGTCCGCGCCCAGCTCGCCGCTGCGACGGCGCAGCGCTTCCAGCTCGCCGCGATGGCCGCGCTCCTGTTCCGCGCGGCTGGTCAGGATCTCCGCCGCCGACGGCATGGCCAGACGCAGCACGCTCGAACGCGCGGTCTGCCCGGGAGCGGGCTCGCGGTTGTCCACGACCTCCAGAGCGAGCAGCAGCACCTCGCCCGGCACCAGATCCAGTTCACCGGCGTTCAGGCGCAGCCGCCGCCACAGGTCGAGGCGGCCTTGCTCCCCGTCCTCGCCGGCGCCGGCAACGTCGACGACCACCCTGCCCAGCGGCGTCTCGGCACTCGCCTGGGCCCCGCCCGCCGGCAGCGGCCACAGCGGCAGACGCGACCAGTCGGAGCCGATCTCGTCGGAGCCGACGCCAGCGGACGGCATCGGCCCCTCCCGCCGGAGCAGCAGCCGCATCTCGGCCACGCCGAAATCGTCGCTCGCCTCCGCCAGCAGGTCCACATCGCCGGCCAGCGGCAGCAGGGTGTCCTCGCCCGGCCGGGTGAGACGCGCGCGCGGCACACGGTCGGGCGTCACCGCCACCTCGATGGTCAGCGGCGAATCGCTGTTGAGCCCACGGCGGTCCCGCAGGAGCAACGAGAAGCTCAGGGGTTCCGTCACCGCTAGCCGCCCCCGCATCCGGTCGCCGGCAACCTCCAGCGCCATGGTGTCGCCGTCGGCAGCCACGGCGGCTGCCCAGACCAGGTCGTGGTTGGCGCGGCCGACCAGCCTCAGTTCCGAGCCGGCGAGGACCTCGAGGTGAGCCGGCAGCAGCGGCATGTCGACGCGCGGCAAGCCGGTATAATCCGGCGGGACGATGGCGCCGGACAGCTCGGCGAGGATCGGCGGGTGCCAGACCGTCACCGTGCGCTCCCGGGTGGTCCGGGCGCCGCGCCGGAAGCGGAAGACCAGGTCCTCGCGGACATCCGTCACCTCCGCCAGCCACCGGTGGTGCGCAGGCGGCAGATTGGCGCCGACCAGCAACGATTCCCCGACCGCGGAGCCTGCCGGCTCGGCACGGACGGAAACCGGCTGCCACAGGCCGCTGCCGCGACGGATCTCGCACACGGCCGGCTGCTCCGGATCGCGACCGAAATCGAGCGCCGCCAGGGTGACGCTCGCACCGGCGATCACCGGACCGGGGCCCGGCGCGAGATAGAGGCCCACGGTGGGCGCCGATGCCTCGTTTCGCCACGGGGCGCGCACTCGCTCGGCGGCGCGCTCCACCTCGGCCGGCGTCGCGAGCAGCCACCAGCCCGTGGCCGCCGCCACCATGACGGCACCGAGCAGGCTGGCGCCCGCCCACGAGACGGGCCAGGCGCGGTGCAGGCGCAGCCGCTCCAGCTGCTGGAGGGCTCCGCTCTGCAGCCGGGCCACCAGTTCATCGCTCACGCCCGGGGCGCCGCTCCACCGATCGGGGCGCCGCAGCGACTCCTCGGCCGCCACCAGGTGGTTGCGCAACCCGGCCCGCCGGTCGAGTTCCCGCGCCACGACCGCCGCGCGGCGCAACCGCGCCAGCGGCACCACGAGCGTCCGCAGCAGCACCGCCGCCACCGCCAGCAAGGCCGTGGCGGTCAAGCCGAGCTTCAGGGCCGGCGGCAGGTGATCCAGGCGGCCGAGCGTGAACAGGACGGCCGCGGCCACCCCGCCGCCCACCGCCAGCGTGGCCAGCACGCCGCGCATCGCCACCCGCGCGTGCGTGCGGCGCACCAGCCGGCGCAGTGCCCGGCGGAGCCGGGAGGGCGATGTGGGCGGGCGACTCATCCTGTGCTCCTCGGGCGTCGTGCGCAGCGGCGCGTCACGGCCGGTTCAGGGCATACATCAGTATATTCACCGCCATGCGCGCCGCAGCCTCGCGGGCCGCCGGCGGGTCGCCGTGCACGTCGGGATCCTCCAGCCCGTCGCCGATGTCGCTGGAGTAGCTGTAGAACACCACCACCCGTCGCTCGCGCACGATCCCGAACCCCTGGGCGGGCTCGCCATCGTGTTCGTGGATCTTCGGCAGGCCTTCCAGGTCGTAGAAGCTGCGGTAGATCGGATGCGCGCTGCCGATCGGCGCCAGCTCGCTCTCGGGATAGAGCTGCGCGACCATGGCCCGGAAGCTCTCGTCCATGCCGTAGTTGTCGTCGGCGTAGAGGAAGCCGCCCGCCTCCAGATAGCGGCGCAGCACCGCCAGCTCGGCATCGGCGAGGGCGATCCGGCCGTGACCCGACACGTACAGCAGCGGATACCGGTACAGATCCTCGCTGTCGAGCGTGACCACCGCCTCGGTGGCGGCCGTCGGCACGCCGGTGCGCCGCGTGAATTCCGCCATCCAGTTCGGCAGGCTGCTGGGATCGCAGTACCAGTCGCCGCCGCCGCCGTAGTGCAGGCGCGCGATGCGGATCTCCGGCTGGGCGGCTCCCGCCGGAGGGCGCGCCGAGGCTGCCGAGGCTGCGGTGGCGACCGCGATCGCGGCCAGCGCCGCAACGAGCAGCAGCCGCCAGCGGGTCGAGAACCGCGCTCCCGGCGGCCCGGAGAGTGCCGCCGCGGTGCAGGACCTCGGAATTGCTCTGCCCATGGTGACGGAATGGTCCGACACGCGGATCCTCCCCCGGGGGTCTGTGCGGTGGATCGTCGTCGTTCTACACCGAACCAACGGCGAGATTCCCGGTCGCGCCAGCCAGGCCCGATCCGGCTACGGGGTATCCCGCCCGGCAGCCGCCGCGGCATCGGCGCGCCTCAGGACGATCTCGGCCACGGCGCCGGAAGCATGGGGGCGGTTGGCCAGGGTGATGCCGCCGCCCATCTTGTCCACGAGGTTGCGGCAGATGGCGAGCCCCAGCCCGGTTCCCTTGCTCTTGGTGGAGAAATAGGGGTCGAAGAGACGGTCGGCCACGTCCTCGGCCAGGCCCGTCCCGTTGTCCCGCCAGGTCATGATCACGTGCTCGGGATCGCTGCGGAAGTCGACCTCCACCACCAGCCCTCCAGCCGCCCCGCGCGCGTCGAGCGAGTTCTGCATGAGGTTGCTCAGCACCTTGCGCAGCGATTCGCGGTGACCGAGGACCGGCGGGATGTCGCGTGCGACCACCCGGACCCTGGCATCCGCATCGCGCGTCCCGCCGCTCGCGGCGTCCCGCTCGTCGGCGTGATAGCTGGCCGCCACCTGCCGCACCAGTTCCGGCAGATCCAGAGGCGCGCACTCCAGCTCACCCGGGCGTCCGAGCAGGCTGAACTCGCCGGCGATGCTCCGCAGCAGCTCGACCTGCTCGAGGATGCGGCGGACCGAGTCGGCCACGATCGCATCCAGATCGGCCGCGCGATCCCGGTAGGCCTGCTCGAGGAGCTGGGCGGACAGCTGGATGGGCGTGAGCGGATTCTTGATCTCGTGCGCCACCTGTCGCGCCAGCTCCGCATTGAGCGCCAGACGCTTGGTGGCCAGGAACTCGGTCACGTCCTCGAACACAGCCATGGCGTCGGAGCGTCCGTCCGGCCGCGCCAGCGTGGCCACGCGGCCGCGCAAGGTCCGGTGACGACCGACGCTGTGCCACTCGGCATCACCGCCCGCGTGAACCGCCGCGGCGTGATCCGCCAGCAGCCGGCTGGCGGCGGCGGCCGGTCCCAGATCCGGATAGAACGCGGCGAGGATGGACTGCCCGGTGGGATTGAGCACCGCCAGACCGCCCTCCGCGCGCACCACCAGCACACCCACGGGAACCCGCTCGAGCACCGTGGAGAGGAAGCGTTCCCGCGCCTCCAGCCGCTGCCGCGCCGCATGCAACTCGTCGCGCATGCGTGCGAAGGCCCCCGCCAGGCGGCCCACCTCGTCGCGACCGGCGGCGGGCAGGGGAGCGTCGAAGTCACCGCCGGCGAGCCGCTGGGTGGCGGTGACCAGGACCCGCACCGGCCCGAAGATGCCCCACGTCAGCAGCAGCACCAGCAGCAGCGCCGCCACCAGGATCAAGGTGGCCAGACCGGCCAGGTAGAGCACCGTGCGCTCGCGCTGCTCGATCACCTCGCGCTGCCGCCCGGGAAACGCCACCGAGAGCACCGCCGGCAGGCGGCGCTGGCTCAGATCGCCGCTCTCCGGCAGCACCAGCGAGGGCAGCGCCGCCGCGCCGGTGAACGCCAGTTCCGAGCCCGGCACCGGCTCCACCTGCGGGCTGAGGGGATGGTCGGCCAGGCGCCGCATCGACGCCGGTGCGGCGAGCAGCGGCACCTCGCCGGAGAAGACCCGCGCCGGATGGCTGGCCAGCACCACCTCGCCGTCGCGTCGCAGCGCCACCTCGCCCTGGATGACCTGGGCCAGTCCCGTCAGCAGATCACCGTCCAGGCGGTGCCGGTAGAAGAAGAAGCCCCCGCTGGGCGCACGGGAAAGCGGCTCGGGCCCCGGGATCTCCTCCTCCGGCGCGATCACGCCGCCGAGATCGATCGGGATCACCGTGCCCAGGTAGAATTCGGAACCGGCCGCCACGACCACCAGCGGGGCCCTTCTGGCCACCGCGAGCAGCGCGGCCGCCTCGCCGGCGTCCAGGTCGCTGAGGGTCTCGTCCAGGAGCAGCGAACCGTCGCCGCCGAACACCATCCCCTGCTGCAGCGCGAACGGGCCCACCGGACGCTGGCCGGCGAGCCGCCCCTCGAGGAGGTCGGCGATGTACTCGCTGCCCGCCAGCAGGCGCGCCTGCTCCGCGAGCAGCCCCTGGAGCTGACCCAGGGCGGTCGTCAGTCCGGCCCGCGTCTCCCGCCGCGCCTCGGCCGCGACCCGGTCGCGCGTCAACCGGTCGACGAAAACCCCCGCCAGCACCAGCACGACCAGTCCGAGCGCCAGGAATCCCGCCAGGAAGCGCTGCTGGAAGCTGGGCTGCCACCGCCGGCCCGCCGGCAGTCGCCAGCGGCCGAGAGCACGCAGGCCGAGGACCACGGCCACGAGCAGCGCGTCCAGCAGCACCAGGCGCGAGATGTCCAGTGCCGTCCCGAGGGCTCCGAGCTGTTGCACGCCGATCAGGAAGCCTTCGCCCTCCCGCTCGGCCGCCTCCGCCGGAAGAGCGCTCCAGGTGGCGAGATACGGGGACGACTCGGCGGTGACCACGCCCCAGGTGCGTCGCCCCTGCTGCAGCGCGGCCACGACCTCGTCCGAGACGGGATCCGGAAACAACCCCTCGCCGGCGTCGAGCCAGCCGCGCGCGTCGCCGTGCACCAGCAGCAGGGGGCGATCGATCTCGGCGCGCGGCCGGTAACCGGCGACCGTGGGGTCGGGACGGACGCCCTGCAGCTGCTCCAGCAGGGTGGCGGCCCGACGCGAGCGCAACGGCAGTTCCACCCGGATGAAACCCCCCACGCCCCATCTCGGGATCTCGCCGCGCAGCACCACCTCCTCGCCGGTCGGATAGCGCCGCCGCTCGGTCTGCACAAGAACCGGCGGCTCGCTGCCGCCCGGCGGCGGCAGGGGTTGCCACGATGACCGCGCCTGCACCTCGTAACCAAAATCGCGCAGGAATCCGGCCGCGAACAGGCTGACGGCCATGCCCTCCGGGTCGTCCACCTCGATGAGCGTGGGCATCCCGAGATCCCGGAGCGAGGAGCCCAGCCACAGTCGATACGCCGGTTCGTTGCGCCAGAGTTCGGCACCTTCGGCGGCGCCGCGCTCCGCACCGCTCACCACGGACACCGACGTTCCCGTCGCAGCGTCGTCGCCGGTGGTGTCGACCGCGGTGGACGCCGATGGATGCCAGACCGGCACCGGCGGCTGCCACCTGCGCGCGGCTTCGGCCACGCGCTGACCCTGCTCCTTGGCGGCCATTTCCCGCAAGGCGTCCTGGAGCAGGAAGGTGATCCAGTCCTCCTGCGGCTGCACCACCTGCTCCGCCTTGCGCAGCAGCCAGGTGCGCTCGCTGCGCCCGTAGCTCTCGCGCAGGGCGGAGTAGTTCCAGGCCACCGTCAGGAGGAACAGGACGACGACCGCCAGCTGCCCGGCCAGTCCGCGCGCGTGCAGCGCCGGACGGGACAGCAGCCAGATTCCCGCCGCCAGCGCGCCGGCGGTCACCGCCGCCAGCGGCCCCGGCCCTCCCCCCGCACCTGCTGCCGGAACCGCCACCAGCAAGGCTCCGCCGAGCGCCGCCGCGACCGCTGTCCAGCCGCGGCCCCAGCCGGCGCCCCGGTGGCGCAGCAGCGCCGCGACCGCCGTCAGCGAAGCCACCACCGCACCGCTGAGCGCCAGCAGCGCCGCATGCAGCATCCAGAACGTCAGCGACCGGTACGGCACCTGAGGTCCCACCAGTCGCGGGTTCGCGTTCTCGACGATCTCGCCGGTGACCAGCCGCAGCAGCAGCAATCCGCCGCCCAGCGCCACACCGACCGCCAGACCGGCGGCCAGCGCCCGGCCGGCGCCGCCGGTGCGTCCGGCACGGCCCGCGACCGCCGCCGATCCGCGGGTCCTCCGCGCCGCGGTATCCAGCACCGCCCAGCCGGTGGCGGCGAACAGCACGGCGGTGAGGAAGACGTCCACCGTGGAGGCCATCCAGCCGTATCCGAAGGGCGTGGCGAAGTAGGCGGGGTCCACGACGCTCGCGAGCGCCCCCGTCACGCCGCCGAGCGGCGCGTCCGGTACCGCCGACTGGACCCAGTGGAAGAGGTCGATGGCCGCGAGCGCCGCGCGCGCGATCCAGGCGGCCAGGAGCGCGGCCACGAGCCCCGCCAGCCAGCCCACGCCGGCCACCAGCGCCACCGCCCATGCTGCGGCCAGGACCACCAGGCGCATCGCGGCATCGGCTCGCGCGAGCAGTCGCTGCGGCGGCACCGAGGCGGCCACCCTGACGCCGAGCAGCCTGCCTCGCTCGTCCGGCGCCAGGGCCACCGTCTGCACCGCGGTCATGCCCTCGGACGCCCCTCCGAGCACCCGGGGCCGAGAACCGAAGGGCGCTGTGGACAGCGTCCGCTGGAGGACGGACTCACCGCCGTCTGCCGCCAGCGAGGGCGCTCTCGTCAGCGGCGCGTCCGGCGGCCCGGTGGCGGCCGGCGCGACGCCCGGCAGCCGGATCTGCAACTCGACGAGAAGGTCCGGGGGCACCGCCGCACCGGCGGCATCCGCCGCCGCCGGCGAGGCGCCGCCAGCGTCGCCGGCCACGGCAGGCGCGAACTCCAGCAGCAGCACGCGACGCAGGTGGACGCTTTCGTGTCCGGTCGCGAGAGTCACCCCGCCGGGCGGGCCGGGGGCCCAGGAGAGCGGCGCGGCGCCCGCTGTCCAGGCCGTCCGCTCGTCCCGGTGCCAGAGCACCGCGTCCAGTTCGGCCCCGGGCGCCAGCGGAACCGCTCCGCGCGCCGCCCGGGCCAGGGACTGCGCCACCGCGAACGCGTCGGGCGCATCCGCCGACGCGGCGCCGGGTTCGATCGCGGGCACCAGCGCCGAAGCGCGCAGCTCGGCCGGCAACGCCGGCGGGTCGAGGCCCCCGAGCGCAGCCACCATGGCCGAGAGCCGCTCCGCCTCCTCCTCCACCCTCGCCGTGAGCCGGGCGCGCGCCTTCTCCTCCCAGGCGCTCTCTTCCTGCTCCTGGGCGCGCCAGGTTCCGCCCGCCTGCACGGCGATCACCACCTGGGCCAGGCAGAAGAGCGCCAGCGCGACGAGTCGCCACCCGCCCTCGGCGCCCGCTCGGCGTTCGGCACTTGCCGGCTCGGGCAAACGCGGGATCGCCGAGCGGCGGATCTGGTGCAGGACCGCAGCCGCCAGCGCGATCACGGCCGCCAGAGCGAGCGGGAAGGGCAGGATGAGCGCCGGCTCGCCGCCTCGACCGGACAGCCAGAGCAGGCCGCCCTGCAGAGCGGTGGCCAGGATCACGACGACCGGGGCGGAACGCGCCGCCGGCAGCCTCATGCAGGGGTCCTCCGCGGAAGGTTCAGCGCAACGCCCGGATCTCGCCTACAGCCCATCCGTCGGGGCCACGCACGAGCGAGATCACCAGCCTCATCTCCTCCGTCCGGTCGGCTCCCGAGCGGCGGAATCTCCATCGCGCCACCGCGTGGGCCCGGCCCTGGTCGCCGTCCTGCTGCGTCTCGACGACGAACGCCTCGGACTCCAGGTCCTGGAAGAGATTCTTGAAGAAGTAGAAGGACTGGCTGGGGCTGTAAAGGTTTTCCCGGTCCGGGACCGGGCCGATGGCGATACGCACGCCTTCGGACGCCACGAGCTCGGCCAGCGCCGCGTGGTCCTCGATGCGCCAGTGGCCGGCGAGGGCGTGGAGGGTGGCGGCGGCCTGGGAGTGGCGTTCGAGGACGAGGCGGGCTCCGGCCGCCGGCGCCAGCGACGCGACCGCCACCAGCACGACCACCGCCGCCCGCCAGGCGCCCTTCCGTCCCGTGTCCCTTCGTTCGCACATCACGTCTCGCCCTCCGGCGCTGGGGATCTCCGGCATTCGGCAAGGGACGTGCCAAACGGGCCGGTCGCGACCTCCACCGGCGCGGCATCGCGCCAGGACCTCCGGCGCGCCTTCATGATACCCCGAACCGAGGTTTCCTGGCCATCCTGCCGCGAGGACCGCCGGGACGGAGCGCGGCGACGATCGGGCAGGTCCGGAGTCCGCCGGATGAGTCACACCGCCCCCCGCAGAAGACACTGCGGCCCGCCGCGGTGGCGGCGGGCCGTCGGTGCCGTCGGAGTTCCGGCGCCCCGGGGGCCCCGGGGTGTCCGGGAGCGCCCGGTCCGCTCAGAGCGAGGGCTGCATGCGCTTCTTGTCGGCGATCCTGCGCTCGTACCAGAACACCAGCACCGGACTGGCGATGAAGATCGACGAGTAGGTGCCCACGATCACCCCGAAGCACAGGGCCAGCGCGAAGTCGTGAATCACGGGGCCGCCGAGGACGTAGAGCATGGCCGTGACGAAGAAGGTGGTCAGCGAGGTCAGCGCGGTCCGGCTGAGGCACTCGTTGATGGACCGGTTGATCACCTCGCGGTACGACTCGCGGCGCCGCAGCTTCATGTTCTCGCGGATGCGGTCGAACACCACGATGGTGTCGTTCAGCGAGTAGCCGATGATCGTCAGGAACGCCGCGATGATGGTGAGCGAGATCTCCAGGTTCAGCAGCGAGAAGAGCCCCAGGGTGAGCATCACGTCGTGGACGATGGCGATGATCGCCGCCACGCCGTAACGGAAGACGAAGCGGATCGTGATGTAGAGCACGATCAGGACCAGCGCGGCCACCACCGAGCTCTCCGCCGCCGTCTGCAGCTCACCGCCGATCTTCGGACCCACCGCCTCCTCGCGCCGCAGTTCCACCTCGGCCCCCGCGAAGCCGTCGCGCAGCGCTTCGATCATGGGGCGGGTGGCATTCACCAGCTCGCCGCCGAGCTCCGGAAAGATGATCAGGAACTCGTTCTCGGCGCCGAAATCCTGCACCTGCACGCCCGAGAAACCGTGCTGCTCCATGACCGAGCGGATCTCGGCCACGGTGGGTTGCGGCGTGATGCGCACCTGCACCATCGAGCCGCCGGTGAAGTCGATGCTCATGCGCGGTCCGCCGTGCGCCACCAGCGTGACCAGGCTGAGCAGGACCAGGACCGTGGACGCCGCGAAGGTGTACTTCATGGCGCCCACGAAGTTGATGTTCGAGTTGCGGAAGAACTCCATCGTCGCTCCCATCGTGCGCGGCCGCCACCGCCGCGCCAGGACGTCCGCAGGGACGCCGACCTTGGTCGCCCGCCGTCAGATGCTGACCTTCGTCCGCCCCTGCTTGCGGGTCATCAGTTCCATGAGGACGCGGGTCAAGACCAGCGCCGTGAACATGCTCGTGACCACGCCGATGCTCAGCGTGACCGCGAAACCCTTGACCGGACCGGTGCCGAAGTAGAGCAGGACGGCAGCCGCGATCAGCGTCGTGACGTTCGCGTCGACGATCGTGCGCGTGGCGTTGCTGTAGCCGCCCTCCACCGACGCCTTGATCGTCTTGTGCCGGCGCACTCCTCGCGGATGCGCTCGTTGATGAGGACGTTGGCGTCCACGGCCATGCCGACGGTCAGGATGATGCCGGCGATGCCCGGCAAGGTGAGCACGAGTCCGAACTGGGCCAGCACCGCCAGCAGGATGATGATGTTGCTGACCAGCGCCACCACCGAGATCAGGCCGCTCACCCGGTAGTAGAAGATCACGAAGACGATCACCAGGATGCCGCCGTAGACGACGGCGGAGATCCCCCGGCGGATGGAGTCGCGCCCGAGGCTGGGCCCCACCGTGCGTTCCTCCTCGATGTGGACGTCGGTGGGCAGGGCGCCGGCGCGCAGCAGCAGAGCCAGGTCCTGCGCCGCCTCCAGGCTGAACCCGCCGGTGATCACGCCGCGGCCGCCGGGAATGCGGTCCTGGATCACCGGCGCGGACTTGACGCGGTTGTCGAGGGCGATGGCCATGCGCCGGCCCACGTTCTCGCCCGTGAGGCGCGCGAACCGGGCGCCGCCCCGGCGGTCGAGCGTGAACGACACCTGGAAATTGCCGGGACGTTCGGGATCGGGCACCGCCTGGGCGCCGGTGAGCCGGTCGCCGGTGAGGGCGGGCGTGGCGTCCACCAGGTAGAGCGGCCGCAGTTCGCTGCCGTCGGGAGCCCTCAGCGTCTCCATGCTGAACTGGAACGTCACGTCACGCGGGAGCACCCGGGCCCTGGGCGAATCGAGCATCTGCTGGACGCGGTTCACGTGACGCTCGTTCACCAGCAGCCCCAGCTGGGGATCGGCCAGCATGTACGACGAGAACGGACGGTCGCGCCGCATCTCCTCGTCCAGGTCGGCGAACTCCTCCTCGACCGCGTCGGGCAACTCGCCGAAGGGCGTGGTCACGGTGTCGACCTCTCCAGCCTCGACCGCCACCTCGGTGTTGTCCCGCGCCACGTCGCCGGCCAGCACGCTGTCGGCGGCGGCGGTGGCGGCGGCGACGGTATCGGCGCCGGCCCCGCGGAAGGCCGCGTCCAGCTTGTCGAGGGCGGTGGCGATCTCCTCGGGCGAACGCAGCATCCGGAACTCCAGCTGCGCCGTGGTGCCGATGAGCTGCTTGGCGCGCTCCGGGTTCTGCAGACCGGGCAGCTGCACGATGATCCGCGACGTGCCCTGCGTCTGGATCACCGGCTCGCTGACGCCGAACTGGTCGACGCGGTTGGCGAGGATCTCGCGCACGCGCTCCAGCGCATCGCGAGCCTGCTCGCCGGACATGCCCTCGGTGTCCACCTCGAGGACGAGATACATGCCGCCCTGGAGGTCGAGCCCCTGCCGGATGGCCTTCTCCTCGATGCCCTCGATCTCCGCCAGGCGTTCGGTGTCCGCCGTGGCCCGCTCCTCCTGGGAGATCGACCAGGCCCGGATGGTGGGGATCAGCCCCCAGACGGAGAGCAGAAGCACGACGAGGACCAGCGCCCCCCGGATCGTCAGGGAACGATTCATGAGTTTCTCCTGCAATCGGTTCGTGGTCCCGCGCGGACAACGCGCTGCGCGGGGATCTCGCACAAAAACGCGCCTCGATGCCTGCGGCGGCGGGGCCCCAAAAACGCATCAAGGCGCACCGCGGAGGTCCGCCCCACCGAAAAACCCGGGCAAGTATAACACATCCTTCCAGCCGGTCGCAAAGACAATCGCCCCCCGGGGTGGCTCAGTCTGCCGGCAGCTGCGCCAGCCGGTAGCTGCGGGACCCCACTCCCAGCGCCTCGGCATGCGCCAGCAGGGGCTCGGGATCGGGCTGACGGTCGGTCCACGCGGTCAGCGGCCGACCCGTCTCCCGCGCGACGAGGTCGAGGACCGCCTGGTCGAGCGCGACCGGGTCGGTGGCCGCGAGCACGCCGATGTCCGGGAACAGAGGGCGTTCGCTACGTCCGACGGAATCGGCATGGTTGGTCACGCGCATCAGCAGCGCCAGGTGGCCCGTCCGGCCCTCCTTGCCCCGCAGCACCGCCGCGGCGTGCTCCGCCACCCGTTCCTGGAACACCGGACTGCCGCGGGCGATGTCGGGCCGGATCCCCTCCATGTAGCACACGGTCATGCACTGGCCACAACCGGTGCACCGGGCCTGGTCGATGACCGCGCGCCCTCCCTCCAGGCGGATGGCGTCGAAGTTGCAGATCTCCAGGCAGACCCCGCAACCAGCGCACATGGGAGTGTCGACCCGCGGCCTGAGCGCCTCGCTCTGGTCCAGCTTGCCGGCCCGGGACGCGAGTCCGTGGCCCAGCGCCATGAGGACGCCGCCGAGGCCGCTCTGCAGGTGGCCCGTCACGTGCGCCACCGTGACCAGGGCGTCGGCACGAACGGCGAGCTGGGCCACCGTCGCGCTCCGCCCGTTGCGGCCGGGCACCGGAACCCTCACCGCCGCCTCCCCGGCGAGGCCGTCGGCCACCAGGTAGGGCGCCCCGGCCGAGACCGGCTCGAAGCCCCGGTCGTGGGCGGCGCGGGCGTGCAGCACGCCGTTGCTCAGGTGGCCGCGCTGCAGCGCGCAGGTATCGGTGAAGAAGGGGAGCATCCCGGCGTCGGCGAGTTGCCGGGCCAGCGGCTGCACCCATGCCGGCGGCAGCGGCGCCGGCCGGCCGCGCTCTCCCACCTGGACCTTCAGGGCCACCAGGGAGCGGCGGCGGAGTCCCGGGGTCAGTTGCAGCGCGGCGAAGATGCGAGCCACCTTCTGGCCCACGGAGTACGGCCCGGCGGCGGTGGAGGCGGGGAGGAAGAACACCTCGCTCACGGACGGGAACTCCTGCGCGCGGGCGGCTCAGGACGCCGCCGACGCATCCCTCAGGGTCTGCAGGGCGATCAGTTCGGAGACGGTGACGAAGCGCACGCCCGCGGCGGCCAGGCGCGGCAATTCCGCTGCGAGAGCCTCCAGCGTGGCGGCGTGCGGATGGCCGATGCCCACGGCGAACCCGCCGGCTCGCGCGGCCCGGACCAGGGCGTCGAGGTTGCGGCGAACACCCGCGGCGTCGGGTCGCCCCTCGTCCAGGAAGATGCGGCTGCGGGCACTGGCCAGGCCGGCCCGCTGCGCCTCGGCGTAGGCCACGGAACGGGGGGTGGTGAGGCTGTCCACATAGTGGAGGCCCCGCTCGCGCAGCACCCGCATCAGCCGGCTCATGGTGGCACGGTCGGCCGTCGCGCGGCTGCCCATGTGGTTGTTGACGCCGGTGACGCCGGGCAACCCGGCGAGCGCGTGGTCCACGACGGCGGCGATGTCCACCTCGGACATCCCCACGGTGATGGCCAGCGGACCGGGGTCCACCGCGGGGTACCCCTCCGGCTCCATCGGCAGGTGCAGGATGACTTCACGACGCCGGCCGGCCAGCTCGGGGGCGGCCGATCCCAGGGAGATCTCGACCGGGCACCCCGCCGCCCGGCGCGCTTCCCGGGCAGCGTCGCGACGGCCGGGCGTAAGGTGGGCCGCCCCGTCCGCCGGCGGCAACGCCAGCTCCGTGGCGGCCAGGGCGAAGCGCCGCGAGTAAGGCAGGCCCGGCAGCACCGCCGCCGTGAGCGGCACCGGCAGGGCCAGCAGCCCCTCGGTGACGCGGCTGTGGAAGAAGCCCCAGTCGTCGATGACGATGGCGATCGTGGGCTGCTGCGATCCCGCCGCGAGGATGTCCCAGGCGCTGGCCACGGCGTCGCGGGTCCAGTGCACCACCGGAGCCGGCGTCGCGGCCGCGTGCACGACCAGGGTGTGGGTGGGCCGACCGATCACCCCCAGGTCCAGACGCAGGAGATCGGCCGACTCGGCGTCGAGGCCGGCGCCGCAGGATGTCGTGGCACCCGCGTCCGTTCGCGGCAGCCGCTCGGCCCAGAGAATCCGCGCACCCAGCGGCATCACCGCTTCGGCCACCTGCTGCTGCACCTCCCAGAAGGTCGCGCCGGCCGGCGCGGCCACCACGCGGCACCGGATGGCGGCGGGCGCGCCGGAGTCGTCGGTGTGCGTCCAGTCGTGCGCGGAGGCGGGCGCACCGCCGCCGGCGGCGGGACCGCACCAGAGGTCGGGCAGCAAGGGTCGCAGAGCTTCCTCGATCCCGCGCTGAACCAGCGGGTACATCCGGTCCGAACCGAGACGCAGGAGCGCCGACTGCCCGGGATCGGTCCGCGACCAGCCCAGGATGCCGGCGGCCAGCAGCCCCAGCAGCAGGGCGCCGCCGGCGATCCCGACCACCAGCCAGCGGGGGGCGCCGCTCGTGCCGCTGCCGCCGGGTCGTTTCGATCGCCCGGCGCCCCGGCGGGCGCCGGCGCCCGAGCGTCCGGACCTGCGTGAGCGGCTGTCGGAAGTGCGGGGCACCGTATCATCCTCGTCGCGGGGAACGCCGGAGCAGCGGCGGCGGCGGCCGGCCGCAGCCGGCGCGATTCGCGAAGCATCGCCGCCATTAAAGCAAGCTCCGCGCCGCGGTCAAGCCCCCGCGCGACCGGCGGCCCGGCTGGTCGGGTCCGTCCGGCCGGCCGGCCCAGCCGGAACGGGCCGTCCTCCTGGAAGTCCCGGACCAGACAGCACCGCCGACCCCGGAGGGCCGGCGGTGCATCGTCAGTCTCACGCTTCGCGCCCGCGGCGCGTCGGGTCCCGGAGAGCTGCAACCTGCGATCGCCGCCCCGGCTGGCCGGCTAGATCACGGTGCGATCCTCGATGCCGAGCAGGCGCCACTCGTCACCGTCCACGGGGATCACGTAGAAGTTGGCCGGCCCCTCGACCTGGAAGAAGTAAGTGGCGCCGGAAGGCTGGAAGATGAACTCCACCCGGTAGGCGCGAACCTGCGCGCCGACGCCGCCGAAGTACGGATGCTCGGGCGAAACCTCTTGCCAGGAATCGATCGCCGTGAGGGTGGCGTTGATCGACGAGAGGCCCGGGACGACCCGATCGTTCTCGTCGCGCCCAGGCTGCTCCGTGAACATGTTCCGGGTCGTCGTCATCTCGTCGTCGTAGTTCGTGATCTCCCGATCCGTATCCTCGAACACGAAGTCGCCGTGGAGCAGATTGCCGTAGGCATCGATGTCACGGTCGGCGTAGACGAGAGCGTAGTTCGTGATCACCGCATCCTTCGTGGTGAGCTCCGGGCGCGGGATCGGGGGCGGCGGGTCGTCGTTGTCGTCATCCGGTGAGAAGATACAGCCGGACATCGCCAGCATGGCGACGGCTGCGAGGATCAGCCACAGGCGCTGCAGTTTCATGGATCCCTACCTCCTGGTGCGGGTGAGGAGCCCTGCGCGCGGCCGCGGCAGGCATGCGCGGCGCGGGTGCCTCCTCGCCTTCGACATGGTGACGTCATCGTGAACGATCATGCCGGTTAGCAAAGAGTACGCGCACCACCCCCAGGATCTGCAGGTTGGACGGAATGGCCGGGCACGGACATCGTCCGCGCCGCGCGGCGGGCTCCGCCGCTCCGCCGCACATCAATATACCAAAAAGACGCCGCGCGTGGAATCATTTCTGCGACGGCTCGCCACCGACGCCCGCCGGCGGGTCGCCGATCGGTCCGGGCGTCGTCCGGACAGCCGGTCCGGCGGAACCGCTCAGTTGGCGGCGATGGCTCCGCGAATCGCCCCCAAAGTCTGGAGGCTCGCTCCCGAGACGGGGTCTTCCTCGCCCTGGACGTCGCGCCAGTGGCTGACGTACCAGAAGTTCCCCGGCGACTCGAAGCCGATGAAGGCGCGTCCCCGGTAGCGAGTCTCCCTTCCGAACTCGTCGGTGACCCGGATCAGGTAGATCAGTTCCCACTCGCCGGTGAGACCGCCGGGATCGGCGGTCTGGATGGGGTCGTCGACCAGATCCGCTTCGATCTCCACGTTCGATCCGAACCAGCCGACGATGAAGTCCATCTCGTCGGCCTTGCCCCAGTTCTCCCAGTTCACGGTGGGATGAGCCACCTCGGTGTCGGGGTCCGGGAGGTATCTGAAGTCGGCCGAGACGTTCTGGTCCCAGCCGCCGGGATCGGTGTTCTCCAGCGCCAGTTCCATGTTCGCCCAGACGCTGCGAGCCGACGTCTGCGGGCTATACTGGATGACGTCGCCGGAGACCGGCGGCTCCGCGCTGCGTGGCTCGAACAGGCATCCCCCCAGCATCCCCGCCAGCAGCAGCAGCGCCGCCGCCGCGCACGTCCGGCGCAGGACGCCGGCCGGCCGGCCGGGGCCGCTCCGGACGGCGCCGGGTCGCGGTCGGGTGGTCCCGGCCCCAGGCGCGCTCGCCTTCCTCGTGTTCTCGGCCATGGTCAGAAGCTCCAGTCGAGGGTCAGGTTCGCCTGCCAGTAGTCGTCGCTCGTGTCGGTGACGTTGGGTCCATAGGCCAGGTAGCGCCTCACGGTTCCCGCGATCTTCAGGCCGGACTCGCCCATGTCCTGGCTGAGCCGCGCCCCGAGCCAGAGCTGGCCGGAGTACTGCTCGGTCGTGGTCGTGTTCGCACCCAGGATGTCGCGGACGTCGCGAGTGCGGAAGGTGGCCCCCTCGACCGTGATCCAGGGCGCCGCCACGAAGCGGAAGTCCAGGTTCAACCGGTTGGTGGCCTGCTCCTGCGTGCGCTGGTAGAAGTCGTTGCCCAGGATATCGCTACGCGAGCGCTCGGCATTGAAACGCTGGTCGTAATCGTGCTTCACGGTCACCTCCAGCCGGCGTGAGGGCGAGATCACGACCTCGGTCTGCAGGTTGCCGCGCTTGTTGTAGTCGTCGCGCTTCCGGGTCTGGGGCAAGGCGTCGTAATGGTAGTCGGAGTACTCGATGAAGACGCGGAAGCTCTGCCGGAACGACAGCCAGCTTGCCACGTCCCAGGCGTAGCTGGGGGCCAGCTCGTACGTGTCCCGGGTGCTGTTGTTGGACGAGCGCGCGGAACGGATCGAAACGTCCTGCAACTGCTTGTAATGGAAATTCATGTTCGTGCGGAAGCCGCTGCGCCAGCTCGTCACCAGGTCGGCGGCGACGTCGAGGTCGTGCCGGTCGCGATCGTTCTGATCGAACCCGTTCTCGGCGATGGTCTGGCTGAGCACCTCTCGGTAGTTCACCATCAGGTTGGTGTGGCGGAAGAGCCGGTGTGTCCATCCCATGAATGTCTCGCGCCGGATGTCGTACTTCTTGCCGCGGTAGTCGACGGCGCCGCCGTACTTCTGGTCCTCCCAGCGCCAGCTGTAGTTGTAGCCCACGGCGAAGCTGTCACGGCCCGCCGCGAAGGTGAGCGTCGCGCCGGCCTCGTCCGCCTGCCGCTCGCGGAGACCCGCCCGGCTCATGGCGTAGGTCACCCGGTCGGTGGTGCGGGCCAGCTGACCCTCGAGTCCGAGCCGGCCGAGCCGCACCGTGTTGTTCCACCGCAGCGTCAATGCGTCGCGCGCCTCGGTCTCGTTCACGATCTTCGGGACGCCCAGAGCCAGGTTGAGCGTGTCCACCAGACCGTTCTCGTTCTTGCGGAAGTCGAGGTACTGGCTCTCGAAGTTGCTGCGGGTCACCACGATGCTGCCGCGCAGATGAGGGCGGTCGTAGTAGACGCCGGCTCCGAGCGTGTCGCCGCGATCGTGGGCCGGGCTCGTCTCGGTGCCCAGGCGGCGCGTGCCCTCGCCGGTCATCGCGTACACGCGCGTGGCCGCCCGCACGCCGTCCGCCAGGCCGAAGCGCGTGCGCACCGCGCCGGCCGCATCCTTGTCGGAAGCGTTGTCCGCCTGGCCCTGGTTCTCGCCGCTCCGCTCCACCTGGCGGCCGGTGAGCTCGAGGTCGTGCTTGAATCCACCGGTCCACAGGCCGGTCTTCCGGAGCTGCGCGCTCGCGGTCCGCATGTCGCGCAGGTTGAGGTTCTCGGTGCCGGCGGTGTTGACGATGCGGTCCTCGTTGCGACTCCAGTCCCCCCGCAGCGAGAGGTCCAGAGGTAGCGCCTGGCCACTGAGGTAGCTGGCGCTCCCGGCGTAGCGGTCCACCGTGCGGTCCTGCCGTCGATAGTCCTCCCGGCCGTAGCCGCCGCTCGCCTCGAACCGCTGGGCGGCGCGCATGACGACGGACTCGGTCCAGTCGGCGCCCCAGCCCACCCGGCGCACGTCGGTATCGACCCGGAACACCGGATTGTGCCGCCAGGAGACCAGGAACGGCATCTCGGCGCCGTCGGCGGCGGGCAGGTCCGAAGCGGCGGGTGCGGTGCCCTCGCTCATGGCGCGGGCCAGATCGGCGGCGCTGAGGGGACGGTCTCCGCGGCCGGCGGACGACGTGCCGTCCGCCGCCGTGGTGTCGGCCGCGGCGCCGGCCACGGGGTCGTCGTCGGTGGCGGCGTCGGCGGCAGCGGCAGCGTCGGCGGCGGCGGCAGCGCCGGCGGCGGTGCCGGCACCGGCGCCCGCCAGCAGGGACGCAGCGGCCGGTGCCGCCGGCGGCGGCAACTGCGCGGCATCGGCGCCGCCGGCGGCGAGGTGCAGGGCCAGCAGGGCCGGCATGACCGGCCAGAGCCGGACCGCCCGGGCGGACGCGACGGTCATGCGTCCCCCTCCGGCGGCAGGGCCCGGGCGAGCCGGCGCCACGTGGCGCGCGGAAGCGCTTCGGGTCGCGCCTGGGGATCGAAGTCGACCGCCGCCGCGAGCGCGGCGATCTCGCCCTCGTCGAGTGCGAAGCGGTCGCGGAGCTGGGTGGCCATCTGCTTGCGACGCTGCTCGAAGCACGTCTTCACCAGGGTCTGGAAATGCTTCCGCTCGGCGTGGGGCCAGGCTTCGGCCGGCGACATCCTGACCACCGCAGAGGACACGTCGGGGCGGGGCCAGAACACCGACGGCGGCACCGTGCGACTGATCTCGACGTGGAAGAGCGACCCCAGGATCACCGCGAGCACTCCGTAGTCGCGACCGCCGGGCGACGCGACCAGACGGTCAGCCACTTCCTTCTGGACCATGACCACTGCCCCCGCCACTCGCTGCTGGTGGTCCGCCAGGGCGAACAGGACCTTGCTGGTGAGCAGGTACGGGAGATTGCCGGCGACCACCGGCCGGTCTCCCGCCTGCGCGAGGAGCCTGGTCCAGTCCAGCCGGGTCAGATCTTCTTGCTGCAGATCGAGTCGAGGGTCGCCCCCGAACTCGCCCTGCAGGAGCCGGCAGAGGTCGCGGTCGATCTCCACCGCCGTCACCCGCGCTCCCGCCTCGAGCAGGGGGGCGGTCAGAGCGCCGGCTCCCGCGCCGAGTTCCAGGACCTCGCGGCCGATCGTCAGCACGTCGGCGGCGATGGCGTGCGCCAGGTTCGCATCCACCAGGAAATTCTGCCCACGCCGCTTGAGCGGACGGATGCCGTACGCCCTGAGCAACGCGAGCTGGCTGCGGCTCAAAGGTTGTGCCCTCCGACAGAGCAAGCAAGGACCGGACCGGCGCCGCCCAGGAAGAGGCGCGTGAAGTTCGCATCCGTGCGCCGCTCCACCTCCTGCGGCGTCACGCCGAGCACCTCGGCGAGCCGGTCGCGAGTATGGCGCAGATACGCCGGTTCGTTGCGCTGCCCGCGGTGGGGCACCGGCGGCAGCCATGGCGCATCGGTCTCCAGGAGGAGGAGATCGAGCAGGGCCGCCGCACCATGGCGCCCCGTCTCGGGGCCGCCGGACGCGTCTAAACCGGCGGGCGCGTCGAACGTGCCGGTGTCGCCGGGCGCGCCGAGGTCGGCGGCCGCCGCGGCCAGCAGGCCGGGCAGCCGGCTGTTCTTGTACGTGACGGGCCCGCCGATGCCCAGCAGAACACCATGCCGCCGGGCCCAGGCCACGGCATGGTCGTCGCCGGCGAACGAGTGCAGGACGGCCCCCCGCCTCGGGACGCCGGCTTCCTCCACCTGGGCGATCAGTTCGGGATACGCGTCACGGGTGTGGAAGATCACCGGCAGGTCGAGCTCCCCTGCCAGCCGGAGCTGTGCCGCCAGAGCGGCGCGCTGAGCAGGACGCGGCGAGAGGTCGCGGTAGAAGTCCAGCCCGATCTCGCCAACGGCGACCACCTCGGAGCGGGCGGCCAGTTCGCGCAGGCGGTCCAGCGCGGCATGTCCCTCGGCGGTGATCCGGCCCTCGGCGTCGGCGACGAGCAGCGCATCGTGCGGGTGGATGCCGACCGTGGCCCGCAACCGCTCCGGCGCCGGCGAGGCCAGCTCCACGGCGGCCTCGCTGCTGAGCAGGTCGTAGGCGACCTCGAGCATCATCGTCACGCCGGCGGTCGCGGCCCGCTCGACGACCCCGGTGCGGTCGGCGTCGAACTCGGCGCGGTTCAGGTGGACATGACTGTCGATCATGGAATCAGGAGACCTCGCCTGCCTGCCGAAACCTCGCCTGCCCGGGCCGGAATCGCCCGCGAGACGGATCCAGGCTCGAGGGTGAAACCCGGAACATGACGCGGGTCAGCCCCCGCTCTTCGGCCCGTTGCCGCGGTGGCCGCCAGAGCCGCCGTCCCCCCCGGCGCCGCCGTCCCGCCGGCCTCCGCGGGCTCCGCCGGTCCCCCGGCCTCCGCCGTCCCCACCGGCTCCGCCGGTCCCCCGGCCTCCGCCGCCCCCCTTGCGTCGGGGCGGATGTCGGTTCGGTTCCTCCTGCCGCTCACGCTCCCAGACCAGCTCGGAGGGGTCGGACGTCTGCAACTCGCCATCGTCGCCCTGGAAGGTGACCAGTCGTCGCACCGGATCGAGCTTGCGCACGATCCCCGAGTCGCCGTTGCGCTGGATGCGGCAGCCCACGCGCGGCATCGACTGCAACGCCTCGCGGTAGCTCGCGTGCTCGAAGGTCAGACAGCAGCGCAGCCGCCCGCAGAGCCCCGACAGCTTGCCGGGGTTCAGCGGCATCTGCTGTTCCTTGGCCATCTTCAGGGTCACCGGGATGAACTCGTGCAGGAACGTGGCGCAGCAGAACTCGCGTCCGCAGATGCCCATGCCGCCCTTGAGGCGAGCTTCGTCCCGTACACCGATCTGCCGCAGCTCGATGCGGGTCCGGAACACCGCGGCCAGGTCGCGCACGAGTTCGCGGAAATCGACGCGCTGCTCTGCCGTGAAGTAGAAGGTGATCTTGTTCCCGTCGAACTGCCGCTCCACCGTCACCAGGTTCATGTGCAGGCGGCGCGCCTGGATCTTCTCCTGGGCGATGTCCCAGTACTCCCACTCGTCGCCCCGGTTCTGCGCCAGCTTCTCCAGGTCCAGCGGACTCGCCGCCGCCAGCACGCCCTGCCGCGCGGCCACGCGCCACCACGATTCCTTGCCTGGTCCAATGTACGTGACCCGGCCCAGGTCCCGCCCGCGATCCGCCTCCACCAGACAGTACTGATCGACGGCCAGGGAGATGCCGCGCCGGTTGTGGTAGTAGCTCTTGCGGTGGCCCTTGAACTGGACCACCACGAGGAGATCGGGGGCGACGCGAGTGGCCGCGTCGTCGGCGTCGCGAGTGGCCGCGTCGTCGGTGTCGCGACTGGCTGCGTCATGGGCGGGGCGGGAAGCCGTGAGGGCGCCGCCAGGATCGTCGCTCGCCTGCTCCGCACACTCCATCTGCGGCTGCCCGCCGGCAGGTGCGGCGGGTCTATCGTCCGGCCAGGGACTTCTCGTCGTGCTGGACATGGTCTATCAGATCCTCGAACAGCACGGCCAGGCACAGGCCGATGTTCAGGTTGCGGTCGATCTCCTGCTTCGTGCGCTCGAGCCGCGCGATGTCCGCCACCAGCGTCCGCGGACGGCGGCGGACCGCCAGTTCCGCCACCCTCGCCCTGCGCTCGCCGGCGATGCGCGGATCCCAGGCCTCGCCGCGCGCGAGCGCCGCGAGCGCCTCACTGTAGTACAGGCCCAGCATCTCGCACAACTGAAGGACTCGTCCCCGCTTGGCCGTCGGCTCTTTCGTGGGCTCCTTCAGGTCGCGGCCCGCGTCCGCCGGCAACAGCTCCTTCGGCAACGCACCGCCGTGGAGCTGGTCCGCGGCATGGTGCGCGTCGCCGCGCCGGCCGGCCTGGAGCCGCTCCCAGATCCGGAAGGCCCAGGCGTCGAGGATCTGAGCCTCCGGCGACAGCAGCGCCATCGCCTTGCGCGCGTTGCCGTCGGCCCGGCGCGCCAGATCCCGGCTCGCGGCCGCGTCCGCCTTGCCGATCTCCTGCAGCAACTCGGCGAGTTCCGCCTCGCCGTAGGGGTCGAACTGCACCTTCCGGCAGCGGCTGCGGATGGTGGGGAGCATGGCCGAGGGGCTGCCGGAGAGCAGGAAGATGAGCGTCTGGGGCGGCGGCTCCTCCAGCGTCTTGAGCAGGGCGTTAGCCGCCCCCGGGCTCATGCGGTGAGCGTCCGCCACCACGGCCACCTTGTAACGGCCCTGGAAGGCTTGCAGGCGCAGGAAGCGGATGAGCGAGCGCACGCTCAGGGGTCCGGGATGCTCGGTGTCGCCGATGGCAATGCCCGCCGAGGACGCGAACGGTGCCAGGTGGAACGGGTCCTGCCGCTTGCCCTCGTACAGGTTGCGCACCCCGGCCTCGTCGATGCCGGCGGGCGCCGGACCCATCCAGCGGATGTCCGGGTGCTGGAAGCTGAGGGCCTTGGTGCAGCTCTCGCAGCGGCGCTCGGGACGGCAGGCGTCCGGCTCTACGCACTGCACCAGCCGCGCCACCTCGAGCGCCGTCATCTCCTTGCCGGAGCCCTCCGGACCGGCGAACAGGAACGGCTGGCCGGCACGGCCGGCCGTGATCTGGCCGACCAGACGCTCGATCCAGACGGAACGGCCCGGGAAGCGGGAGAGTGACACGTCGGATCGCTCCGGAGCGGGCCGGCGAGGCCGGTGAGCCGGGGTCACGGGACGGCACGCGGGTGCGGAGCCGGCGGCCGCTCAGCGGCGGGCGCGAAGCCACCCCGTGGGATCGAGCGGGGTCTTGCCCTGCCGGATCTCGAAGTACAGCTCCGCCGTCTCCTCGTGCGGGAGCGCCGCGGCCACCTCCGCCAGGATCTCGCCGCGGGCCACGGTCGTGCCGCGCGCGGCGTAAACCCGCCCCAGATTGGCGTAGAGGGAGTAGTACCCGGCGCCGTGGTCAACGATAACGCACTCGCCGAACCCGGGCAAATGATCGGCGAAGACGACGTCACCGGCCGCCACGGCGTACACGGGCGCTCCGGCGCCTGCGGCGATGCCCACGCCGTTGTTCATGGTGACGGTGCGATAATCGGGGTGGACCGATCGCCCGAAGGCGCGTACCACCTCGCCCCGGGCCGGCCACTCCAGCGATCCGGCGAGCGCGGCGAAGTCGCCTGCGCCGGCGTCCCGGCCGCCGCTCCGGCCGCCGACCCGCCGCTCCTCGAGCCCGGCGAGCACATCGCGCAACTGCTGCTCGCGCTGCTCCAGGCGCTGCAGGCTCGTCTGCGCCGTCCGGTTCTCCTCGCGCACCCGACGCAGGAGCGCCTGGTGCTCGGCCTCGGCCATGTCCAGGCGCAGCCGCTCCTGACCGGCCTCCTCGCGCGACTGCCACAGCTCGGTGAGCGCCGCCTGCAGGTGGCGCTCCTGGCTCTCGATCAGCCGCGCCTGCCGGCGGGTCTCGTCGACCAGGCGGCCGTCCATGCGCGCGAGGATGGTCTGGAAGCGCAGTTGCGTCATCAGCTCGGAGAAACTGCCAGCCGTGAACACCCGCTGCCAGCGCTGTTCGGGACCGCGGACGTGCAGGGAGCGCATGCGCCGCGCCAGGTCGCGCTGCCGCGACTCCCAGCGGGCGCGGTGCTCCTCGAGGCTCACGTGCAGCGAGTCGCGCTGGCGCTGCAGCATCACCTCCCGCTCCGCCAGTCCGGCCAGCAGGGTCCTGATGAGGGCCACCTCCTCGGCCACCTCCTCCAGGCTGCGGCTCGCCTCGCGCTCGCGCGTGCTCAGGCTGTCGACCTGGCCGCGACGCTCGGCGATCTGGCGGCGCAGGCCGTCCAGCTCGCGAGCGCCGGCATCGATCTGGTCGGCAAGGGGGATTCGCGGATCGGGCGTGGCCGCCGACGCGAGCAGCACCGGTCCCGCCGCGGCGGCTCCCGCCAGCAGGAGCGCAGCCAGCACCGCCACGGGCGACCCGCGCCCCGACCACCGGACCGGTCCGTCGCGCCTCACCGGCTCACCCTGGGCGGATGCAGGTACTTGCGCACGGCGGCCCAGCTGCCGGCGAAGCCCAGCGCCACGCAGAAGAGGACGAACCCGACCAGCTGCGGGCCCGAGAAGAAGATCAGTCCCTCGAGTTGCGAGCGCAGCGCCAGGTAGGTGCCGCCCAGCGCGCCCATCGCGAGGGCGCCGCCCAGCAGCCCCTCGAGCATCCCCTCGGCCAGGTAGGGCGTGCGGATGAACGCGTTGGTGGCGCCGACGAGCTTCATGATCTCGATGGTGCGCTGCTGGGCCGCCATCGTGAGCTTCACGGTGTTGGAGATGACGTACACCGCCGCCATGAACACCACCAGGCTCACCACCAGGCTGGCCAGGCGGAAGCGCTCGTGCCAGCGTTCGAGCGCGCCGATCCACTCCTGGCCGAACACCACGTCCTCCACCTCGGGCCAGAGCGCCACCTCCGCCTCGATGGCGCGCACCGCCGTCGCGTTGCGCGCCTCGTCCACGAGCACGAGATGATAGGATGCCGGCAGCGGGTTCTCCTCGAGCGCGTCCAGCAGGTCGGCGTCCTCGGCCAGACCGGCGCGGAACTCCGCGAGCGCCATCTCCTTGGTGATGAAGCGCACCTCCTGCACGCCCGGAAGGGTGATGAGCCGGGGCTGCAGTTCGGCCTGATGCTCGGCGGTAAGGCCGTCGCGGAGGAAGACGCGCACGTCGATGCCCTCGCGCGCGGTGTCCAGCAGCGCGCCCAGGTTGAGGGTGGCCACGACGAACAGCGCGAGCACCAGCAGGGACGCGGCCATGATCAGGATCGTCACACCGGTGGTCAGTTTCCGGCGGACGAAGCCGGCGCACGACTCGCGCGCCAGGTAGCGGATCTGCGAGCCGCTAAGCATGGGTGCGGTCCTCCCTCGCCGGCCATGGCCCCGCCTGCGGCCCCGGCGACCCCGGCGGCCCCGGCCATCCGGGTTGCTGCAGCGACTGCGGTGCCGGCGCCGGTCTGGCTACCGGCTCCTGCGCGCGGTACATGGCATCGGTCAGCCGCTGCTGGCGCCGCTGCGGCAGCCAGCGCTCCTCGTCCGAGGCGACCCGCCCGTCGCGCAGCACGATCACGCGCTGGCCGAACGACCGCACGATGTCGTGGTCGTGGGTGCTGAAGATCACGCAGGTGCCGCCGTCGTTGATGCGGAACAGCAGGTCGACGATCTCCTGCGCGGTGTCCGGGTCGAGGTTGCCGGTGGGTTCGTCGGCGAGCAGGATCTTGGGGCTGTTGACCATCGCGCGGGCCACCGCCACGCGCTGCTGTTCGCCGCCGCTGAGCTGATGCGGCAGGCGGTGGCGCTTGTTCCAGAGCCCCACCTGGGTGAGCACGCGGGTGACGTTCTGCTTGATCAGGTGTCCCGGCACCCCCACCACGAGCTGCGCGAAAGCCACGTTGTCCTGGACGTCACGATCGTCGAGCAGCCGGAAATCCTGGAACACGTACCCCACCTCGCGTCGCAGCAGCGGGATGCGCTTGCGGTTCATGCGGGTGCACACCATTCCCCGCACGATCACCTGCCCGCGCGTGGGCAGCAGGTCCATGGTGATCAGGCGCAGGATGCTGCTCTTGCCGGCGCCGCTGGGTCCGGTGATGCAGACGAACTCGCCGTTCGCGATGCTGAACGACACGTCGCTCAGTGCGTCGTGGTCGCGGTAGCGCAGGTCCACGTGGTAGAAGCCGATGATGGTGCGCGGGTCCAGCGGACCCTTGTAGATCTTGCTGTCGACCTTCACCGGTGCCTCCGGGTCGTCGCGGCGGGACGGGTCGGACGCGCGCCGGCGCCCGGCGCGGCGGGGCGGCGGGCGACCGCCGGGGCCGTGGCCCGCCTCCCCACGGGAATAGTTATTGCACATCCCGTGCCCGGTCACCAGCGGCGGAACCGGTCGCCGCGGCAGGAGGAAGGATCCCCGTGAGCAAGCCCCGACTCTCCCTCTGCGTGATCGTCCGTGACGAGGAGACCATGCTGCCCGGGTTCCTCGAGCGTGTGGCCGGCCTGTGGGACGAACTGGTGGCGGTCGACACCGGCTCCGGCGACGGCACGGTGGCGCTGCTCGAGGCCGCCGGGGCGCGGGTCGTCCATCACCCCTGGAGCGACGACTTCGCCGCCGCCCGCAACGCGAGCCTCGCCCCCGCCACCGGCGACTGGATCCTCTTCCTGGACGCCGACGAGCGCGTGACGCCGGAACTGGTGGTCGAGATCCGCTCGCTCCTGGGTGACGACCGGGCGGGTGCCGCCACCGTGGTCATGCGCAACGAGCTGCCGGGCGGGCACCGGCGCGAGTCGGCGCTGCTGCGCCTCTTCCGCCGCGATCCCGCGGTGCGCTTCCGCCACCGCATCCACGAGGACGTCTGCGAGGACGTGCAGGCGATGCTGGCGCGCACCGACCGCCGCCTGGTCGCGCTGCGCGGCGCCGTCGATCACCTGGGCTACGTGCAGGAGGTGGCGGCCGCGCGCGAGAAGAAGGAGCGCGACCGGCGACTGCTGCGGCGCGCGCTCGACGACGACCCGCGCGACCTCTACAGCGCGTTCAAGCTGCTGGAACTGGCTCGCTTCTGGGACGACCGCGCGCTGTGGCGCGAGGCGGCCCTGCTGGCGGCGCCGCGCCTGGAGGCGGCCGGTGGCGAACTGGCCCGCGCGCCGTGGGGCGGCGAGTTGCTGGCGCTGGCGGCCGAGGGGCTGCACGACGACCCGCGCACCGCCCTCGCGTACCTGCGGGCCCATGCGCGCCGGGTGCGCGCCACACCGCCCCTGTTGCTGCGCCGGGCGATCCTGCACGAGGCCTGCCGCGATGCGGCGGCCGCTCGCGCCGACTTCGAGGCGTGCCTCGCCTGGAACGCCCGCGACGCCGGCGTCGGCCCCGTCGAGAACGGCTGGCCCGACCGGCAGCAGGTGTCGGTGCGGCCCCGTCTGGGCCTGTGCCGCCTGGCGGCGGCCGACGGCGACCTGACGGCGGCCCACGTCCATGCCGAAGCCGCCCTGGCGGAGGCGCCGCGCGATCGCGAGGCGCTGCTCGCCGTGCTCGCATTCGCGGGCCTGGACGGTGGCGCGGCCGCCGTCCTCGCGCGCGCCGACGAGCTGGCCCGAGCCCACGGCCGCAGCGACGAGCTGGACCTGGCCTGCGGCGAGCGGCTGATGGAACTGGGCTCGTGGCGGGAAGCGGCGGCGCGCCTGCGACGTGCGGCCGGCTCGCCCCCGGCGGGCGCCGCCGCCCTGCCGCTCGCGCATGCGCTGCTGGGCGGCGGCGAGGCCGCCGCGGCGGCGCAGGTGTGCGGCTCGCTGCTGGCCGATCAGCCGGAGGCGGCGCTCGGTCTGGCCACCTGCGCCCTGGCGCTGGGCCGCGACGTGGACCTGCAGGTGGACCTCGACCCCGACCGGGCTGCCGAAGTCCTGCGCCGGTTCGTGCGCACCCTGTGGCGCAGCCGCCGCACCGACCTCATGGAACGCTTCGCCGACGGTCTGCCGGCCCTGCTGCCGGCGTTCCCCTGGCTGCCGGCCTTCCTGCGCGAGGAGACGCGGCGGCTGGTGGCCGGCTCGACGCGGCCGTAGACGGCTGCACGCCGCCGGCCCCTACCGCCGCCGCCACCCCCGCTTGCCCGGCGCCATCTTGACCAGTCGCGGCTCGAAGCGGGCGACCACCTGCACGAGGTCGCGCTGGGCGGCCATCACCTGCTCGATGTCCTTGTAGGCCAGGGGCACCTCGTCGAGACCGGCGGAGAGGAGCGTCACGCCGCGCTGCTTCAGCATCGGCTCCACGTCGCTCCAGGAGAAGCGCTTCATCGCCTCGCCGCGGCTCATCGCCCGTCCCGCCCCGTGCGCCGCGGAATCGAGCGAGTCGGGATGGCCCAGTCCGCGCACGACGAACCCGGGATGCGCCATGCTGCCCGGGATCACGCCGAGCACGCCGCGCCCGGCCGGCGTGGCCCCCTTGCGGTGCACGACGACCTGGCGGCCGTCATGCTCCTCCTCCCAGGCGAAGTTGTGATGGTTCTCCACGCCCGCGATCCCCTGCGCTCCCAGGCGCGTCAGGAGGTGGCGGTGGATGAGCTCGTGGTTGGCGGCGGCGTAGCGGCCCATCAGCTGCATGGCGAGCCAGTACTCGCGGCCGGGCTCGGTGTCCAGGTCGAGCCAGGCCAGGTGCTGCATCTCGCGCGGCAGTTCCGGATGCCGCTCGCGGGCGAGGCGGCTGTAATGGGTGGCCACCTGCAGGCCGGGGTTGCGACTGCCGCTGTGGCTGAGCAGTGCGAGATAGCGTCCAGGCTGCAGGCCCAGCTCGGGCGCGTCGAGCACCAGCTCGCCGAACTCCACGAAATGGTTGCCGCTTCCCGAGCTGCCGAGTTGCCGGCGCGCGTTGTCCTTCTCGCGCGCGGTGACCGGGGAGACGGACCAGTCGTCGTCGAGCACGTCATGGTGGCGCGGCCGCGCGAACGCGGCGCCGGTGCCGAAGGCCGTCTCGGTCTCGATGGCGTCGACGAGCGCCTCGGGCCGCTGCTGGAGGGTGGTCGCGGGCCAGTCGAGGACGGTGAGCTTCATGCGGCACGCGATGTCCATGCCCACCGCGTAGGGGATCACCGCGCCCTCGGTGGCGAGCACGCCGCCGATCGGCAGTCCGTAGCCCACGTGGGCGTCGGGCATGAGCGCCCCGGCCACGGCGATGGGCAGCCGCACGGCGTTGTCCATCTGCTGCACGGCGGCGGGATCGAGTTCCGTGCCCCAGGTGCGATACGGGACGGGACTGTCGCGCCAGAGGGGCCACTTCGCGTTGCCGCTGCCTCTGCCGCCGCCCGTGCCGCCCGGGCGGCCGACGCCTCCTCTGGCCGGACCGCCGGCGCCGCCTCCGCCCGCCGGCGGTTCGGGTCGCGATAACCGCCGTGCCGCCTCGGCGGCGGATTCGGTGTCCTGCCCCGCCGCAACCTGGCGCAACTCCCGGCGCTGGCGCCGGTCGGCCTGGACCTCGGCGCGCTTCGGTTTCTTGCCGCTGTGAGACGCCTTCCGCGTCTCGCGCGCCGGCTTGCCCCGCTTTCCGCCGCCGCGCTTGCCCATGGGCGAGCCTCCTCGCTGACGTCGGTGCGACCGCTGTCAACGCTGCGACCGCTGCAACTCCCGCAACCGCTGCGAGTCCTTGGTCCAGGTTATCACGACTGCGGCCGGGCCGCCGGGGTGGCTGCCAACCCACAAGGATCGTGTGGTCGCGAATCTCACGCGTTTCACCCGGTCGACCCAGGATCCGTTTGTGAACAACTGCCGGGGATCGCGAGGCACTCAACGCCTGTCCCTCTGTCAGTTCGCCAGATGGGAGGTGCGCGAATCTGGACGTCGCCTTGACGCGTTTGGCTGGGCGTCGCTTGAAAGTTGACCCCTAGTGCCGCTTTCCTGATATGCTGCTCTTCAATTTCAGTGGACAGCTCTCCGGTCGGCGCGGACAGCGTCCCCCCTCTGCCTAGGAGGTGCCACTATGCAAGCCCCCTCACGTAAATCCCTGGTTCTCGGGATCCTCGGCCTGGCCCTCCTGGTCTGCGCGACGGGCAGGGCGGCGGCCGAGGGCTGGCGGTCGGGATTCGCGCTCCCCGGCTTCGACAACGAGGTCAAAGCGGCGGCCGTCTTCCAGGGCGACCTCTACGTGGGGGGCTACTTCAGCCGCGTCGGGGCAATGGATGCGATGCGTCTGGCGCGCTGGGACGGCAGCGCCTGGACCGCGGTCCCCATCGGCGGCACCGGCGCGGTCGTCAACGACCTCCTGGTCCACGGCGGATCGCTGATCGTGGCGGGCGATTTCGCCCTGCAGGCCGCGGACGGGCAGTGGTGCTACAGCGTGGCGCGGTGGGACGGCGCGGCCTGGCACGCCATGGGGGCGGGCTTCAACTCCGATTTCGTTAGCACGCTGGGGATCGGCCCGGCGGGTCAGCTTTTGGCGGGGGGGCAGTTCTGGTACTCGGGGGCCACGGTGATCCGCAACGTCGCCTACTGGTCGGGCTCGGAGTGGCTGCCCTTCGCCTCCGGAGTCAGCGGGGCCGTCTACGCCGTCGGGACCTACGACGGCCAGATCGTGATCGGCGGCCACTTCACGAACGACAACCTGGGGAACTCGCTCAGCGGCATCGCGCGCTGGACCGGGGCCGCCTGGCGCGGGCTCTCCGCGCCCGCCGCGGCGGCGAACGGAGCCGTGCACAGCCTGCAGGTGCACGACGGCAGCCTGTATGCGGGAGGGGCGTTCACCTCCATCGAGGGCAGCGAGATCGCCGGCCTCGCGTCCTGGAATGGAGCCGCCTGGTCGGCGGTGCCCTGTCCGGCCGGCGTCTGCGTGACGATGCTCGGGAGCACCCCCGGGCGTCTGATCGCCGGCGGCTACTACAAGTCCGGATACGCCGCCTGGGATAACATCGACGACGGGTCGGCCAACCGCTTCACCGACCTGGCCGCCTTCGGCGACGGATGGGTGCTCGTCGGGGCCTTCGGGACGATCGGGGACGTCGCCAGCCCCCGCCTCGCCTCCTGGGACGGAACGCAGCTGACGCGCTTCGCCGGCTTGCCGGCAGGCAACGGTCTCGACTACGCCATCACAGCCCTGCTCGAGTACGAGGGCGAGCTGGTGGCGGGCGGCAAGTTCAACATCGCCGGCGCAGCTGCGGCCTTGCGCCTGGCCGCCTGGAACGGCACCTCCTGGCGCGAGTTCGGGGGCGGCGTGTCGGGCGATGTGACCGCGCTGGCGACCCTCGGAACGGACCTGGTCGTGGCCGGGAGCTTCCTGATGGCAGGCGACGTGCCCATCAACCGCATCGCCCGCTGGGACGGGGCCCAGTGGCAGGCTCTCGGGAGCGGCTTCAGCACCCCGCCCAAAGCTCTGGTGCAGTACGGGGCGGACCTGATCGCCGCCGGGTCCTTCAGCAGCGCCGGAGGGGTCTCCGCCGCCGGGATCGCCCGCTGGGACGGCACGGAGTGGCACGCCCTCGGCAGCGGGCTGAACCTGTGGGCCGACGCGCTGACTGTTCACGATGGACTGCTGGTCGTCGGCGGCTACTTCACGACTGCGGGCGGCCTGCCGGCGCGATGCCTGGCGGCCTGGGACGGCACGAGCTGGTCAGAGTTCGCCGGCGGGGCCGATCAGGAGGTGCTGACCTTCGCCCATCTCGGCGACGAACTGGTGGCCGGCGGCTACTTCTCGGAGGTCGGAGGCGTTACGGCCACCGGAGTGGCGAGACTGCGCGCGGGGCAGTGGGAGCCTCTCGGCGCCGGGTTCGTGGTCCAGCACTGCTACTACGATCCGGATGGATGGTGGTGCGACCCCCTGCCGGTCAATGGCCTGTGGTCGTCGGGTTCGCGGCTGTACGCCAGCGGCGCCTTCAGCTACGCGGGCTCCGTGCTCGTGGAGGGCCTCGCCTGCTGGGACGAGGTCAACCAGTGGCAACCGATGGACGGCGGCGTGCAGGGAAGCGTCTATGCGATGGGCTCCTTCGACGGAGCCCTCGTCCTGGGGGGGACCTTCTCCTCCGGCGGCGGCGTGCCGGCGTCGATGGTAGCCCTCTATGATGCGCCGGCCGACCCGCTCACGAGCGTGCCCGCAACGTCCGCGCCCGCGCTGCGCCTGGAGGCTGCCTGGCCCAATCCCTTCAATCCCTCGATCACGGTCCGCTTCCGCCTTGCCCGCGCCGGCCAGGCGGCGGTCACGGTCCACGATCTGCGAGGACGGCTGGTCCGCACACTCGCCGGGGCGCGGTTCGAGGCGGGCGAGCACGTTCTCGTCTGGGACGGGCAGGACGCGCAGGGACGTCTCGTCGGGTCCGGCGGCTACTTCCTGAAGGTGAGGGCCGCGGGGGAAGCGGCCGTCCGCAAGGTCACGCTGCTGAAGTGACTTTGCCGAGTCGTCCGCACTGAGATCCCGACCGGACCGGAGCCCAGAGCCCTGCTGGAGGTCGGGAGCGTCTGCCTCCGACTCTCCCTTGCGCATAACGTCCTGGCGCTCAGCGGCGGGCGGACCTGGCGCGGGCCGTGCCCCGCACGGGCCGTGACAGGTCCGACTGTCCGCTGCAACGGCTTAGACCACCATGACTACTCGACCGAGTCGAGCATCCGTGTGGCCACTGCTTTGAACTGCGGAACGTCTTGGGTGATCGCATTCCAGATCAGCTCCGTGTCAATCCCGAGGTAGTCGTGAACCAGAACGTTGCGAAAGGCGGCAAGCTTGGCCCATTCAACTTCGGGATAGCGCGACTTGAGGTCACCTGAGAGCCGCTGAGCGGTCTCGGTCATGGTATGCAGATTGCGGAGTACGGCATCCTGGTGCAGTTGACTTTCGAGAAACGCGGCCTTCCCCTCCCTCGTCGCACCCTCGATCCGTTCTATCACTTGGAGGATGTGCTCGAGGTACAGTCGGTCGCTCTTCACAATGCGACCGCCTGCGCAAGGACGCGCTCACGAAGCAAGGGATTCAGGCCCGCCTCCGTCACGACATCGATCCGGCGGCCAAGGAGCTCCTCCAAATCAAGGATGAGGCCCGCAGGGAACCAGGAACTCACAGCGGATCCTGTGGTGACAAGCAGGTCAATGTCGCTATTGGGGCGATCCTCACCCTGGGCCACGGAGCCAAACACCCTGACGGAGGTAACGCCATGCCGCTTGGCAACTTGGAGTACGTCGTTGCGGTGAGCTTGCAGGTACTCGATGGTGGTCATAGCCACTCCTTCCCCTGCCACGCCAGTCTACCGCAATGACCCAACACGGGCAACGACAACTTGCACAACCAGTTGGTCTAACGCCTGCGTTCAGCTGCGGGCGGTGCTGGCGCGGTCCGTGCGCAAGCACGGGCCGTGACAGCGCCGATCCGCCAGCTGGAACGGATCGTTCGACGACGCGCTAACCCACCCGCTTCAACTCCTCCCGGAGGATCCGGCGCAGCGTCCGGGCGTCTATCGGCGTCTGCTGCTTCCCGAGGTATTCCCTGAGAGCGTCGTTGATCATCGTCTGATAACCTCGGCCGGCCGCATCTGCTCGCTGCCGGAACTCCTCCAGGATAGCATTGTCCAGATATATCGTGATGCGCGTCTTTCCTGCCTCTGGCGCGACCGCTCCACGCTTGCTTTTACTAAAGTCGTATTCCTTCCTCATACTGCGCCCACTCTCTTCCCGTCGCTCGCCGAGCCGAGATCAGCCGTATGGCCTCTCCGCGGTACGTATAGACGACAACCACGACTCGCCCGAGAACGTCAGTCCCAACCGTCACGAATCGCGCTTCACGACGCGACCCCGGATCGTCGCGTGTGAGCGCGACCGGATCGAAGAGCACGGCCTCGGCGTCGGAGAAGCGAACACCGTGCTTGCGCAGGTTAGCGGCCGCCTTGCGCGGATCCCACTCTATGCGCATGTATGTACGCTATGCATATCGCGAGCCAAAGTCAAGCCTCGGATCGGCGAACAACATGTATCTCGTTCTGCGAAGCTCGATAGTACGAGGACGCCGAAGCTCAACTCGCGAGCGGCTGTCCCGGGACTGCTGTAAGTGGGCGAGGTGCCAGTCGATTGTGGCGACCAGCATAGGTGAGCGTATCAACCAGGCCGCAGATGGACAAGGATATTCGTTTAGGCTGCAAGGACTCTCTACCGCAACGCACCCTCGCCGAGCACGACGGACCTTCTCTTCGTTGAACCCGGCGTCGAACCCGGCACCGAACCCGGAGTCCTCGCGGGGCCTCCCCCTCGGCCCCCGCTCAAGCACCGTGCACCCGGGTGCACTGCTACCCAGACGCGTTTGCCCGGGGAACACGCTTCGCTAGATGCTCCTCGGCCCCGAGAGATGCCATCACCGTCGGGCGGCCGGCGATGGCATGGAGCCCCGCGCACGCCCGCGAACGCCGACGCGACGATCGAGGATCGCAGGGCATCGTCGTACTCGTAGCCCTCCGCTCCCGCACAGCCGCACCGGCCGTGAAACGGAGAGACCCCCTCGCGCATCTTCCGCAGGCCGCGGCCCGTTCAGGGCCGCAGGCCGAGGACCTTGCGCGAGGGGGTCTCTCCGTTTCACGGCCCCGCACGGCCTGTACGAGAACCCCCCGCTATCCCTTCTCCTCGACGAAGAACCGCCCCCGCAGCTCCTGCACGTAGTCGGCCAGACGCTGCTCCATCCGCTGGGCCTCCAGGCGGCGGCGCAGCTCGTCCTTCAGTTCCTCGAAGGTGTAGCGGTGGCCGTCGCGACGTTCGTTGACCAGGAAGAGGTACCAGCCGGCGGGTGTGAGCACCGGCTCGCTCAGGTTCCCCTCGGGCACGCCGGCGAGCGCCTCCTGGAACTGCGGCGAGAGATCCTGCAGCGAGAAGGTGCCGAGCAGGCCGCCGTTGCGGGCCGAGCTGGGATCCTCGCTGTACTCCTCGGCCACGAGGCTGAACGGCTGGCCGGCGGCGAGGCGCTCGCGGGCCTCGTCCAGGCGGGTCCGGGCGCGCTTCACGTCGTCGTCGCTGACCTGCATGGAGAAGAAGATCTGACGGATGGCCCGGCGTCCGTCCTCCTGGATCCCGTCCAGGCGCACGATGTGCACGCCGCGGGAGCTGAGCACCGGCTGGCTCACCTGGTCCGGCTTCAGCGCGAACACGGCGCGCTCCAGTGCGGGGTCGAAGAGATCGCCGCGCGCCACGGTGCCCACGATGCCGCCGCGCACGGCGTTCGGTCCTTCCGAGTACCGGCGCGCCAGGTCGGCGAAATCCTGCCCGCCGGCGAGCGCCGCCTGCACCTCGCGAACCTTGGTCTGGACCGCCTCGCGCAGCTCCGGGCTGGGCTTCACCGGCACGAGGATGTCGCTGACGGTGAGGCTGTCCGCCTCCGCGGGCATGTCCGCAAGGTTCGCGAGGTAGTACTGCTCGACCTCGTTGTCCATCACCTCGACGCGCGGGCGGATGAAGCGCCCGACCACCAGGCGCAGATACATGTCGTCGCGGATCTGGGTGTAGGCGCGGCTGCGATAGTCCTCGAGCGTCATCCCGGCGCGGTTCAGCTCACGCACGAGGTTGTCGCGCGAGCCGAGATGGTCCACCAGTTCCTGGATGCGGCGCTCCACGCTCTCCTCGACGGCTTCCTCCTCCACCACCATCTCGGCCTGCTTGGCGGCGGCGATGATGAGCTTGCCCTCGATGAGGCGATCGAGCAGTTCGCGGCGCAACTCCGCGTCGTCCGCCGGGACGGGCTCGCCCGCGTACTGGCGGTCGAGCCGGTACAGCTCCAGCTCGCGCTCCAGATCGCTCTGCAGGATCACCTCCTCGTCGACGATCGCGAGGATCCGGTCGACGAGCTGAACGTCGGGCCCGGGCACGAACTCGTCGGCGGCGACGGACGTCGCGGCCGTATCGGCGACGGTCGCGGCCGCGGCGGCGCCGCGCGCGACGGCGGCGGTCGTGTCGGCAGCGGCGGCGATATCATCCTGCGCGACGGCGGCGACCGGCGCCGCCAGCAGCATCGCCAGGACGAGCAGGGAGACGAGCAGAGAGGCGAACACGATCGCGAAAACGCCGCCGGCCGCCCAGGCGGACGGACCGGCGACCGCAGCCTTGGGACGCTCGACGGCAACCGCCCGGGATCGGACCGGCACGATGGAGCAGGGACGACGATTCAAGCGGTCTCCTTCGGGGATCCGTCGCGACCGCAGACCCGGCTGCGGCCGCGACGGTCCGGGTGTGATCGCCGTCGCGCGACGGCTCCGGTCACGAGACCGGAGCGGCCGGGGCGGCCTTCTCGGCCAGCTCCTCCCACGAGGGGAGGGCAGCCAGCGCATCGTCGCGGATCTCGACCCCGAACTCGCGGCGCCACTGGGCCAGGAGCTCGCGCAGGATCTCGTCGCGGCGCGTACTCTCGATGCGGGCGACGATCTCCTGCCGCTTCTCCTCGAGCGTGGGCTCGATCGGCGCCACCATCGAGTCCACGAGCACCACCACGAAGTTGCCCTCGATCGGCACCACGGGCGTCAGTCCGCCCACGGGGGTGTCGAAGACGGCGCGGTGGAGGGGCGAGACGTCAGGCGAACGTACCGGTTCGAACACGCCATCGGCGCTCTGGTTCCGCGGATCACCGAACTCCGCCAGGACTTCCCCGAACTCTCGTCCTTCCTGGAGCTGCTGCCGGGCCTGTTCGGCGGCGGCACGGTCCTCGCAGACGATCGCGCGGCCCGCCCGACCCGCGGGCTCGTGGTACTCGGACATGTGGTCCCGCCAGAACGTCTTGAGGTCCGCGTCGGAAACCGGGTCGTCCAGCTTGACCAGGTCGCCGTGCAGACGCGTCACGATCACCTCGTTGAGACGGTTCTGCAGGTACTCGACGACGCGCGGATCGTCGTGGTAGCCCCGCTCCCGGGCCTCCTGTCGCAGGATCTGCTGATCGACCTCCGCCAGCAGCCGGTTGCGCAGGCCCCCCAGCATGTCGCTGCGCTTGGGCCGCTCGAACACGTTCATGCCGTCGAACCGTTCCTTGTAGTCGCCGAGGGTGACCGTGACCGGACCATCGGGACCGTCGTACGTGTACAGCACCCGCTCCAGCTCGGCGGAATCGACCTGCAGCGGCTCCAGCTCTTCGCGCGAGTACGGTTCGCGGGTGCCCGGCTTGAAGATCTGCTCGCCCGCGGGCAAACCCTGGTAGACGATCCACAGCACGTCCTCGTCCAGGGTGAAGTTGCGCTCCGCCCGCTCCTCTTCCTGGAACTGCCGCCGGATGGTGCCCACCTTGCGCCGATAGATCGAGTCGTGGATCTGCTGCTTCACCCGCGCATCGTCGAGCTGCTGGTCGGTCTGCCGGATCTCCACCGGCCGCATCAGCCAGAAGCCCGTTCCGGTCTTCACCGGCTCGGTGACCTCGCCCTCCGCGACTGCGAACAGCGGGCCCTCGAACGAAGGCTCGTACTGGCCCCAGACGGCGGTCAACTCGAGCACGCTGTCCTGGGGCGCCGGCCCGCCGTGGAACTCCCGTACCAGGTCGATCCAGTCGGCTCCCTCGAGCGCCCGCTGACGGGCCGCCTCGGCCTCCTCGCGGAAATTCGTGACCAGGTACTCGAACCGGCGACCCTCGCCCAGACGCGATGCGAAAGCCTCCACTTCCTGGGGACTCGCCTCGCGCGGTATGTCCTTCGCCAGATCCTGCTGCAGCAGGTCGGCGGCCCGGGATTCCCGGAGCTGCGCGAGGGCGGACTGGACGTGCGGCTCCTGATCGTAGCCCAGGTCGACGGCCTTGAGCTGCATGAGCTCCTTGTTGATCAGCACTTCCAGGAACGCCTGCTTGCCCTCGTGGGAGGCCATGTCCAGGGGCTGGCCGGACTCGTCGCGCGGCAGCTCGTGCTCCTCCATCTTCGCGAGTCGGTCCTTGTAGTAGCCGGCCGTGATCTCGTTGCCGCCGACCACGGCGAGGACGAGGTCGTCGTCGGCCGCATCCTGCCCGCAGCCGGACAGCAGCAGCGTTCCGGCCAGCAGGCTGCAGGCGAGCGCGGCGGCGGCGACGGGCTTGAGCCTGGCGATCAGGGAATCATGCGGGGTCATCGGGCACTCCTTGGTTGATTGCTCTCGCCGGCAGAGCGCGCGGCGTCGGGCCCGCCATCGGTGCGGCCGACGCCATTGTCCCCGGCACCGGCCGACGGCTGCCCGGAACGGGCGTCGCGCAGGGCGTCGAGGCGCTCGAGGATGACTGTCGCGGCCGCCAGGACCTGCTCGCGCGGTGCGGGCACCCGCATGACGAACTGATCGACGGCCTGGAAACGCATACCGCTGGGGCCGGCGGCCATCAAGCCCCGGATTGTATCCGGGCTCGGCTCGCGCCCGCCAGCGAAAAAGAAATCGACGCCGCTGCGTGAGGCGCGCACCTCCTCGACTCCGTTGCGCGCGGCGAGCATGCGCACGCGGTGGCTGGCCAGCAGGTGCTCCACCGGCTCGGGCGGCGGGCCGTACCGGTCGTGGAACTCGTCGCGCAGACGTCCGATCGCGCCGGGTTCGCGCAGGCGCGCCAGCCGCCGGTAGAGGTCCATCTTCTGCTGCGGATCGCCGACGTACTCGTCGGGCAGGTACGCCGGCATGCGCAGGTCGACCTTGACGTCCAGCACTCCAACGCCGTCTCCACCGCGCAGTTCCGCCACCGTCTCCTCCAGCAGGCGGCAGTAGAGGTCGAAGCCGATGGCCTCCATGTGCCCGTGCTGTTCCTCGCCCAGGAGGTTGCCGGCGCCGCGGATCTCCAGGTCGCGCATGGCGATGTGATAGCCGCTGCCCAGGGCCTGGAATTCCTCGAGTGCCGCCAGCCGGCGGCGGGCGTCGGGGGTGAGGGCCTCGCCCTGGGGCGTCATGAGGTACGCGAACGCCCGGTGGTGGCTGCGGCCCACGCGGCCGCGCAGCTGATAGAGCTGCGCCAGACCGAACCGGTCGGCCCGGTCGATGACGATCGTGTTCACCCGCGGCATGTCCAGCCCCGACTCGATGATCGCCGTGGTCACCAGCAGGTCGAAGTCGTGGGCCAGGAACCGGGTCATGATCTTCTCGAGCTCGTCCTCCTTCATCTGCCCGTGGGCGTACTCGATCCGCACGTGGGGCAGCAGCCGGCGCAGGAGATCGGCGGTGGCGCCGATGGTCTCGATGCGGTTGTGGACGAAGAAGACCTGTCCCCCGCGGTGCAGCTCGCGCAGGATCGCCTCGGTGAGGATCTCCTCGTCGAAGGCGCACAGCTCGGTCTGGATCGGCAGGCGGTCCCGGGGCGGGGTGGCGATGAGCGACATGTCGCGCGCGCCCATGAGCGCCATGTAGAGAGTGCGCGGGATGGGCGTGGCGCTGAGCGTCATCACGTCCACCTGCTTGCGCAGCTCCTTGATGCGCTCCTTGTGGCGCACGCCGAAGCGATGCTCCTCGTCGATGATCAGCAGGCCGAGATCGGCGAACCGGACGTCGCGCGAGAGCAGGCGGTGGGTGCCGATGACGATGTCGAGCTTCCCCTCGCGGGCGGCGGCGGTGACCTCGCGCTGCTGCTTCGGCGACTTGAAGCGGCTGAGGGTCGCCACCGAGACCGGGAAGTCGCGGAAGCGCTCCGAGAACGTCTCGCCGTGCTGGTGCGCAAGCAGCGTGGTGGGGCAGAGCACCGCAACCTGCTTGCCGTCCTGCACCGCCTTGAAGGCCGCCCGCAACGCCACCTCGGTCTTGCCGAAGCCGACGTCGCCGCACACCAGCCGGTCCATCGGTTGCGCCTGCTCCATGTCGCGCTTCACGTCGGCGATGGCGGTGAGCTGGTCGGGGGTCTCCTCGTGGACGAACGACTCCTCGAGGGCGCGCAGCAGCGAGCCGTCCGCGGAGAAGGCGTGGCCCTGCAGTTCCTGCCGCGCGGCGTAGAGCTGCAGCAATTCCACCGCCATGGCGCGGATGGCCTTGCGCGCGCGCTTGGTGACCCGCAGCCAGGTGGCGGTGCCGAGCTTGGCCAGGGTGGGCTGCGCCTCGGTGTCGGAGGTGTAGCGCTCCACCTTGTCGAGGTTCTCCACCGGCACGTAGACCCGGTCCGAGCCCGCATACTCGATCAGCAGGCACTCGCGCTCGCTCCCCTCGACCTCGATGCGCTTGAGACCCCGGTAGCGACCGACCCCGTAGTCGAGGTGCACGACGAACTCGCCCGGCCGCAGCGAGGCGCGCTCCTTGACGAGCTGGGCGCTGCGGCGGCGCACCCGCGCGGGCCGGCGGTAGCGCTCGAAGAGCTCGTGGTCGGTGATCGCTCCCATCGCCAGGTCGGGCCACAGGAACCCCGAGGTGAGTGTTCCCAGCTCCGGCCGGGCGGCGGGCACCAGCCCCTCGGTGTCCTCCAGCAGGTCGCCCAGACGCTGGGCCTGGCCGCGGTTGTCGCACAGCAGGAGGATCTGCTCGCCCGCAGCCTCGCGCCTGAGCAGGTCCTCGCGCAGACGCGCGACGTCGCCGCCGCGCAGTTCCGGCTGCTGCGTGTCGAGCGCCAGCCGCTCGCCCGGGCGCCGCCCCAGCCACCAGCCGCTCTCGTCGCCCTCGATCCAGGAGCCCGTGAGCAGCGCCTGCGGCAGGCGCGAGTCCATCAGACGCTCGCGGGGGACGACCAGCTCGGCCACCTCGGGCACCACCGCGTCGCGCCGCCGCCGCGACTCGGCCAGGCGCGGCAGCTCTGCATCCAGCAGGTCCGACTGCACGCCCAGCCGCACGGGATCCCACCAGAAGACCGCCGAACCTTCCGGCAGGTAGTCGCTCACGGTGGCCGTGGGCGCGGCCCAGGGCAGGAACGCCTCCAGTCCGTCGTTGGGCAGCCGCTGCTCCAGGCGCGCCTCGAGATCGTCGAACTCGTCCGGGTCAAGCCGACCCGCGTTGCGGGCGACCTCGAGGCGGGCCAGCACCTCGAGACGCGCGTCGTCGTCGAGCACCAGGTGGCTCACGGGCAGCACCCGCGCGCGGTCCGACTTGCCGCTCGATCGCTGCGTCTCCACGTCGAAGGTCCGCAGCGAGACGATCTCGTCGTCGAAGAACTCGATGCGCAGGGGATCGTCGCCGGGGGCGTAGACGTCGAGCAGCCCGCCGCGAACCGCGAAGTCGCCCATCCGCGCCACCACCCCGGCGGGCCGGTAGCCACGCTCGTGCAGGCGGCCGCACAGCTCCTCGCGGTCGTGTCGGTCGCCCACGCGCAGGCGCAGGGTGGAGGCGGCCAGACGGGAAGGCGCGATGACCCGCTGCCGCACGCCGTAGAGCGCGGTGACGACCAGACAGGGCGGGCCTTCGCGCAGGCGCGTCAGCGCCACCAGCGCGTCGCCCACGAGCGCCGGATCGGGCGAGTTGCGGTCGAAGGCGAGGACTTCCTGCGGCGGCAGGAATGCCACGGGCTCCGGTCCGAGCCACGCCTCGAGATCCTCCGCGAGTTGAGCGGCCCCCTCGGCCGAAGGCGTCACCACCAGCGCGGTGCGGTTCGTCTGCTCGAACCAGCCGGCCAGCAGCAGCGACGCGGCGCCGCCGTGCAGACCGCTGACCAGCAGACCGCCGTCGGGACGGCGCCGCAGGCCCTCGTCCAGCTCGGCCGTGGTCCGTTTCAGAGCGGCCCGGGTGGGGTCGGCAGCGAGGCGCTGGAGGAGCGGCGCACGGGCGCCGCCCGCTTGCAGGGCGGAGGTGGTCATGGTCAGAAGGTGGTCCGCTCTTCGCTGAACGGCGTGATCTCGCGCAGGCGGGACACGACGCGCGGCAGCACCGCGGCCACGTAGTCGACCTCCCGCTCGGTGGTGTAGCGGCTCAGGCTGAACCGGACCGAGCCGTGCGCCGACGTGAACGGCACTCCCATGGCCTTGAGCACGTGGCTCGGCTCGAGGCTGCCGCTGGTGCAAGCGGAGCCGCTGCTGGCGGCGATCCCGGCCCGGTCCAGCAGCAGCAGGATCCCCTCGCCCTCGATGTAGTGGAAGCTGATGTTGGCGGTGTTGGGCAGGCGCTCGTCCCGGGCGCCGTTGCGGCTGCAGTCCGGCACCGCGGCCAGAAGCCGCTCCTCCAGGCGGTCGCGCAGGATCCGCACCCGGGTGTTCTCCTCCTCGCGGTAGCGCCCGGCCAGTTCGCAGGCGGCTCCCAGGGCCACGCAGCTCGCCACGTTCTCGGTGCCCGCCCGGCGCCCGCGCTCCTGGTGGCCTCCCACGATGAGCGGCCGCAGCTTGACGCCGCGCCGCACGTACAGCGCGCCCACGCCCTTGGGCGCATGCAGCTTGTGTCCGGACAGCGACAGCAGGTCGATGCCCGAGCGGCTCATGTCCAGGGGCAGCTTGCCCACGGCCTGCACGGCGTCCACGTGGAAGACGGTCCCTCGCGCCTTGACGATCTCCGCGATCCGCTCGCTGTCGAACACCACCCCGGTCTCGTTGTTGGCCATCATGATCGAGACCACGGCCGTGTCGTCGCGGACCAGCGCCGCGAGCTGGTCATGGTCCAGCCGCCCCTGGCCGTCCACTCCCACGAAGTCCACCTCGTAACCCTGACGCGACTGCAGATCCCTGCAGAGCCCGAGCACGGCGGGATGCTCCACGGCGCTGGTGACCACGTGCTTCTTGTGCGGGTAGGCGCGCAGGGTGCCCACGATGGCCAGGTTGTCGCCCTCCGAGCCGCCGGCGGTGAAGATGATCTCCGACGGGTCGGCGCCCAGCAGAGCCGCCACCTGCTCGCGCGCCGCGGCCAGCCCGCGGCCGGCTTCGGCGCCGAAGCGGTGCATGCTGGACGGATTGCCGTAGTGCACGCGCAGGTACGGCAGCATGGCTTCGACCACCTCCGGCGCCACGGCCGTGGTGGCATTGTTGTCCAGGTACACGCCGCCTTCGGGCATCGTCAGATCGAGACCCTCGAGCAGGTCGAATCCACCGGTGGTCATCGGCTCCTCGTCTCGCTGGTATGAGCGCCGCGTCGCGCCGGTCTTCGAGCCGGCCGTTCGCCGCGCCGCCGCCGCGCTAGGCCTTCACCTCGATCACGCGCAGGTCGTCGCGCACGTGCTCGCGGAGCTGCTGCTCCACGTAATCCTTGAGGGTGACGTCGGCCAGCTTGCACGCCGCACAGTTCCCCGCGAGGCGGACGAACACCTTGCCGTCGCGATAGCGGACCAGCTCGATGTCGCCACCGTCGTTGCGCAGGGCCACCGCGATGTCGTTCTCCAGCACCTCGCGGATGTGCCGCTGCAGATCGCGGTCGGCCTCGGTCTCGCGCTCGCGAGCGTCGGCGGCGCCCGCCCCGAGCTGAACCAGGGGCCCGGATGCCGGCGCAGGCTGCTGGCCGGGTCGCGTCTGCCGCGTCTCCGCCAGCAACTCCTCGATGTCCCCGTGGCAGTCGCCGCAGCCGCCCCCCGCCTTGGTGTAGTAGGTGACGTCTTCCACCGTCTCCAGACCGTTGGCGAGGATCGCGTCGCGGACCGTGTCGCGGGTGACCTGGAAGCAGTGGCAGAGCATCACGCCCTGGCTGAGCAGGTCGCAGGGGATGGTGCGGCCCCGCTTGCGGAAGTAGTCGATCATGGCCGCCTCGAGCGCCTCGCGGCCCATCACCGAGCAGTGCATCTTCTCGCGGGGCAATCCGCCCAGCTCGCGGGCGATGTCCTCGTTGGTGATCTGCGCCGCTTCCTCCAGGGTCTTGCCCTGGATCAGCTCCGTGAGGATCGAGCTGGAGGCGATCGCGCTGCCGCAGCCGAAGGTGCGGAAGCGCGCCTCGGCGATGCGTCCCTCGTCGTCGAGCTTGAAGCTCAGGCGCAGGGCGTCGCCGCAGGCCATCGAGCCCACCTCGCCCACGCCGTCGGGCTCCTCCACGTCGCCCACGTTCCGCGGGTTCATGAAGTGATCGAGCACCTTCTCCGAATAGTTCCACATGTGCAGAACTCCTTGCCGGACCGTGCCTTCGACGGGGCGCGACGGGGGGTCATGTCCAGTACCGGGCCGGCCCGGATCCGCCCGCGGCGATAGATGACCGGCTCGGTGGCAAATCTAAGTCCTGCGGGGGGATTATCAAGAGGCGGCCGCCGGACGGCGCTCCGCACCGCGCGCCACCCACAACTCGACCAGCAGCAGGACCGCTGCCAGCGCCAGCAGCCAGGGCCCCAGCTCGCGGCCGCCGAGCGCCCGCGCGAAGCTCGCCACCGCCGCGTCATCGAGGGTCGCGGCCCGGGTCAGGCCCAGCGCCCGCAGGTTCTCCGCCACGGCCGGCGCCTCGGCCAGTTCGGGCCGCGATTCCGAGGCCGGCACCGCCGCCGCCACCACCCCGAGGGTGTCGTGATCGGCCACAAAGACATGGAAGCCGGCGCGCTCGGTCGGCGCTCCCACCAGCATCGGCACGTCCCCCACCCACTGCAACGAGGCCGGTGCGCCCGTAGGATCGGGGCCCTCCACCCGCACGGTGCCCAGGTCGCTCGGTCTGCCGGGACCGGTCGGATCGCCCGGCGCTCCGGGGCCGAGCGGTGCGCCGTCGCGAGGGAACCTGGGCAGCGGCAGCCGGGGTGGTTCGCCGACCACCTGCGCTCCCGCGGCCTCGGTCTGCCGCCAGGCCAGGTACGAGACGATGCGCTGCCACAGCGGCAGGAACATCGGGCTGGAGGCCAGTTCGGTGGCTGCGTCGGTGAAGTGCGCGCCCAACACCAGCACCCGTCCCGCGCCGAGTGGCGCCTCCAGCATCACCGGCCGCCCGCCGCCCAGGGCCAGCAGCACCTGCGCGCGCCCCTCCTCGAGGTCGAAGGTGCGCCGCCAGGTCACGTCTTCGAGCGTGGCCAGCGCCTCGGCGGGAAGCCCGGCGAACACGGGGTGAGCCGGGGCCGCGACCACCGTCCGTTCACCCCCATCCGCCGGACGGGCCCGGAACACGGCATGCGGCGGCAGATCCAGTGCCGGCAGCAGCGTCTGCTCGAGGTACGCCGCCTGGGTCGGATCGCCCAGCGCGAACACCGCCGCCCCGCCGGCCCGGATCCAGTCGACGACACCACTGAGGAGCTGTCGGCCCAGAGGCTCCGGATCGACGAAGACCACCACGTCGAGTTCGCCGAGATCGCCGGCCGCCAGCTCGGCCACCCCCCCGGCGCGCAGGTCGACCAGGGTCGCCGGCGCATCGTCGCTCGCCGGTCGGGCGTCCCCGCGCTGCTGAGCACCGCCGTCGGCGCCCGACGTCCGGCTCTCCGGAGCGAGCGCCGCGGCCAGGTAGCGCCAGCCGCCGCGTCCGAGGCCGGTGCGGTCCACGCCGTGGACGATGCGCACCACGGCGCGGTCGCGGACGTCCAGCACGAATGGGCGGGCATCGTCCGCGGGCAGCCGATCGCTCTCCTGGCGGACCCAGCCGCGATGGCGTCCCACGCCCGGGACCGCGAGCGAGAAACGCACCTGCGCCTCCTGCCCCGGCGCCGCGTCGGCCACCACCTCGGCCAGGTGCCGGCCGTCCAGTTCCAGCCGGTAGCTCGGCGCGGGGGAGCCGGCGAGCACCCGCGCCGCGACCACCACGGTCTCCCCTGGACGCACGGCGCGACGCGGCAGTTCCACGCTCAGCACGCCCCCGTTGGCCACCGGCTCGCCCACCCGGCGCAGCAGCAGCCGTGTCTCGCCGGCAGCGCGCAGCGTTCGCAGCGCCTCCACGAGGTCGGGGGCGGGCTCGGCCTCCACGCCCGGCCAGTTCTGGAGATCCGACAGCACGACCAGTTCCACCGGCGTCCCGGGTGCGGTGGCCACCTGTCGGGCCGCCGCGCGCAATACAGCCGGCAGGTCGAAGCCTCCCTCGGTGGGCCGGGCTCCCGCGAACCCTCCCGCATCCAGGGTCCGCACCGGCAGCCAGCCCGCGAAGAGCGGCCGGACGGCCGCGCCGGCCAGCAGCACCTGCACCGAGCTGCCGTCGGGCAGCTCCGTGATCATGCGGCGGGCCTCGTCCAGAGCGGCGGCGAATCGCGTGCCGTCATGCTCGCCGGCCCCCTGCTGGGTGGTCATGCTGGCGCTGGCGTCCACCACAACCAGCACCGCGCGGGCACCACCCGGCCCGGGCGCCAGTCCGCCCCACTGGGGCCGGGCCATCGCCAGCGCGATCAGCAGCAGGATCAGCACCCGCAGCAACAGCAGCAGCCAGCGGCGCATGCCCAGCCGCCGCGCCTGATGCGTCTGCACGTCCCGCAGGAAGCGGAGGTCGCTGAACGGCACCCGCCGCACCCGGCGACGACTTAGGAAGTGGATCACGATGGGAAGCACGGCGGCCAGCGCGCCGAGCAGCAATGCCGGATTGCCGAAGGTCACCGGCATCAGTAGAGCCGTCCCCGCTTGAGCAGATAGGCGCCCAGCCCCTTCTCGAGCGGCGTGTCCGTGGTCATCTCCACGAGGTCCACCCGCAGGCGGCGGCACTCCCTGCGCAGGCGCCCGCGCCAGTCCTCCAGGCGCTCGCGGTAGCCCTCGCGCACGTGGGCGGGTTCGGTGCGCACGGACTGGTCGGGGTCTTCCAGCGCGGTGAACTCCACCTCGCCGCGGAAGTCGAGGTCCACCTCGCGGGGATCGAGCACCTGGAAGACGACCACCTCGTGGCCCCGGTGCCGGAAGTGCTTCAGGCCCGAGAGCACCGCGTCGACGTCGTCGAGCAGGTCGCTCACCAGCACCACGAGCCCTCGCCGGTGCACGCGCTCGGCCACGCGGTGCAGCACCTCGCCCAGCCGCGTGCCGCTGCCCTCGGGCATGGCCTCCAGCTCGCGCAGGACCTGGAAGAGCTGCTTGCGCACGGAGCGGGCGGGAACCATCGCCAGCGGCTTCTCGTCGAATGTGACCAGACCCACCGCATCGTTCTGCCGCAGCAGCAGATACGTGAGGGCCGCCGCCAGCATCCGGGCGTAGTCGCGCTTGGGCAGGCGGTCGGGATGGCCGGTGTATGCCATGCTGGCCGAGCAGTCCACCAGCAGCGTGGCCCGCAGGTTGGTCTCCTCCGAGAAGACCTTCAGGTAGTGCCGATCCGTCTTGGCGTACACCCGCCAGTCGACGTGGGACACCGGCTCGCCGGGCTGGTACTGGCGATACTCGGCGAACTCCGCCGAGAAGCCGTGGTAAGGGCTCTTGTGCAGCCCGGTGAGGAAGCCCTCGACCACCAGCCGGGCGATGAGATCCAGCCGTCCCAGCCGGCCGACGAGCGCGGGCGTGAGGACGTCCACGCTCACGCGCCCACCTCGTCCAGGACGGCGGCCACGATGTCGTCCTTGCTCACGCCCTCCGCCTCGGCGTGGAAGTTGGTGACCAGCCGGTGGCGCAGGACCGGCGCCGCGATGCGGCGCACGTCGTCGATGTCGGGCGTGGGACGGCCGCTCAGGAGAGCCCGGGTCTTGGCCCCGCGCACCAGGAACTGCGCGGCGCGAGGGCCGGCGCCCCACGCCAGGAACTCGGCGGCGGCCCGCGCCGCCTCCTCGCCGACCGGACGCGTGGCGCGCACCAGCCGGACCGCGTGCCGGCTGACGTTCTCCGCCACGGGCACGCGGGTGACGAGTTCCTGGAAGGCGAGGACCTCCTCCCGGCCCAGGACCTGGCGCGGCAATTCGCCGCGGGCTCCGGTGGTGGCCTCCACGATGGCGAGTTCCTCCGCCGGGTCCGGATACGTGATCAGCACGTTGAACATGAACCGGTCGAGCTGAGCCTCGGGCAACGGGTAGGTCCCCTCCTGCTCGATCGGGTTCTGGGTCGCGAGCACGAAGAAGGGCGACTGCAGATCGTGGGTCTCGCCGCCGGCGGTGACCTGGTTCTCCTGCATGGCCTGCAGCAGCGCCGCCTGGGTCTTGGGGGGCGTGCGGTTGATCTCGTCCGCCAGGATCACGTTGGCGAAGATCGGTCCGCGCAGGAAACGGAACTCGCGTCGCCGCGTGGCCGGATTCTCCTCCAGCACCTCCGAGCCGGTGATGTCCGAGGGCATCAGGTCCGGAGTGAACTGGATACGGCTGAAGGTCAGGTCCAGGACGCGCGCGATGCTGCTGATGAGCAGCGTCTTCGCCAGGCCGGGCACGCCCTCCAGCAGCACGTGGCCGCCGGCGAAGAGCGCGATCATCATCTCCTCGATCACCCGATCCTGCCCGATGATGGTGCGGCCGACCTCGGCGCGCATGGCGCCGTAGCTCTGCCTGAGACCGTCGATGCGGTCGGCTTCGTTCACGAGGAACCTTTCTGCGAGCGGTGGGCGTATTGCGGACGGCCGCGGGTCGCGCCGGCGGCCGCGGACGGCGCCGGAGTCCGGCCCGGCCCCGATCCCGACCTCGACCATTGCGGATCGCGACCGTGACCGATCGGAGGGGCCGGAGCCCTTCAGTCTAGCGCCGGGACCGCGGGACAACAACCGGCGCTCGCACGGCGCTCGCACGGCGCTCTCACGGTCGTCCAGGAGCTATGCGAGCGACGCCCGCCGGAGCCCCGGGGCGTGCGGGTGCCAACACCGGCACCGACCGGCGGTTCCGCGCCGCCCGACGCAACCGCCCGGCCGCGGGGCCTCCAGGCCGCCCGGCCGCCCGGCGTCGACCTTGACGCGATCCACGCTGGCAACGTAGTTCCGCGACGCCGTACAATGCCGGAAGGACGGAAAGAGATGACCATGCCCAAGCGACTCTACCGCAAGATCGAGCAGCTGATGCGGCGCATCGACATCGCCGCGGGGGACGAGGAGTTCCTCGTCGGGGTGCTGCGCGAGCTGGTGAAGGCCGAGGACGCCGAGTGGCTGGGCGTGGGCAGCGGCCGGCTCTACCGCGAACGCGGCAACGACTACCTGCTCATCGCCAGCTTCGGCGAGTTCGGCGAGGCCATCGCCGGCAAGACCGTGAGCAAGGACTATCCCATCATCAAGCAGCTGGAAGAGCGCCGGCTCTGGCTGATCTCGCGGGATTCGCCCGGCTACGATCCGGCCGTGGAGTCGGAGCTGACGGCCCTCGACAGCGCCGCCCTGCTCGTGGGGCAGAACCCCCGCTACATCCTGAGCCTCGGCGTCCAGCACCACGGCGACGACGAGTTGCTGGTGGTCCTCGAGTCGCTGCGCGCGGCCGTGGGTCTGAAGCTGCGTCAGAACGTCCTGGACGATCAGATGCGGCAGGCCCGCTCCATCCAGCTCTCGCTGCTGCCGCGTGACCTGAAGCAGCTCCGCGGCTTCGACATCGCCGCCTTCACGGCGCCCGCCGAGGAGGTGGGCGGCGACGTGTACGACGTGCAGGAGGTGGAGCCGGGCGTGCTGGCGGTGGTGCTGGCCGACGCCAGCGGCCACGGGCTGCCCGCGGCGCTGCAGGCCCGCGACGTCGTGACCGGGTTGCGCATGGGCCAGGTGGCCGCCACCAAGATCACGGCGCAGATCGAGCGGCTCAACCGCGTGATCTACCAGAGCGGCCTTTCGAGCCGCTTCATCTCCCTCTTCTACGGTGAGCTGGAGTCCACCGGCATCCTCACCTACGTGAACTGCGGCCACTGTCCGCCGCTGCTCTTCCGGACCGACGGCAGCGTGCACGAGTTGCAGACCACCGGCCCGGTGCTCGGTCCGCTGCCCGGGGCCCGGTATCAGCGCGGCTTCGTGGCGCTGCGCCCGGGCGACATGCTGGTGGCCTTCACCGATGGAGTGACCGAGCGTCAGGCGCCGGGTCAGGACGCCGAGCTGGCGCCGCCCGACGAGTTCGGCCGTGACGGCATCATCGCCGCCCTGCAAAACCGCACGGGTACCGACGCCGCGACGGTCGTCGCGGAACTCGCCGAACGGGTGCACGCGTTCGGCAACGACGCGCCGCTGGGTGACGACATGACCCTGCTGGTGATCAAGCGCGAGCCCGCGGGACCGCCGACGACCCAGGAGCCCCTCACCCTCGTGGCAGCGCGAGAGGGCGAGCTGGAACCGCGCGACGGGCCCGTCGAAGGCGGCGACCGGGATCCCGCTCGCGGCTAGCCGGCCAGCTCGTGGGGCGGTCCTCCCGCCAGCGTGTGGGGCGGTCGCGGCCAGCCGCTCGCCGGGCGCCGTCAGCGGCGCAGGCGGTACAGCGCCACCGTCCACGGCTGCGACTCCGTCAGGCCCACGCCCTCGATGACGCAGGTGTCCAGCAGTTCGAAGGTGACCCCGCGCAGCTTCTGCCCCTGCCAGCGCGGCGGCCCGCTGGTGCGGTCCACCAGGTAGTCGGGACGGCGGCCGCTCGGGCTGCGCACGTGCAGCCAGGCACCGGTGGCGACCAGTTCCTCGAAGCCCATCTCGCGACCCAGCGTCAGGATCTCGGGACTCACCAGCCCCATCAGATCGAGGATGTGCCGGTCGCTCGCGTAGCCGATGCCGCCGATGTCCAGCGCCGCGACGACCACGTCGGGGGGCGTGTTCTCCCGCAGCCAGCGGCCGGTCTCCAGGTAGCAGGCCTCCAGACCGGCCGGAAAGCGGCGCGCGTGCGGCACGACCTGCGTGATCATCAGGTAGGCGTTCAGGGCCACAGCCAGCACGGCCCCGGCGAGCAGCGGCATCTGGCCGAGCCGGGCACGCCGGGGCGTGGCTCCCAGGCTGTCGGCCAGCCAGACCCCCAGCACGCCGAGGGCGAGCAGCAGCGGCGCCGTCAACGGCGCCACGTAGCGGGAGATGACCCAGACCTGCTTGAGCGCGTAGCCGACCACGAGAACGCCGGTCCAGGTGAAGGCGACGCCCACCAGGGCCACCGCCAACCAGATGGTCCACAGCCCGGTATCAGCCCGCCCCGTCCGGGGTGGAGGCGGTTCCAGCAGCGTCTCCAGCGACCCCTGGTTGCGCCCGGAGACCACGTCGGCCGGCTGGCGGCGGATGACCAGGGCCGCGATGGCGACCAGCCCGAGGCCGGCCCACAAGGGTGCCTGCACCGCCCCGAGTTGCACGAGCGCCCGCGCCACCACCGCGATCACCGCCTGCAGGTCGAGTCCGACGTCGCCGCTCTTGGCGGCGACGGTGCCCGGCAGCCAGCGGCCGAAGGCGAGCCGGGCGTACACCAGCCACGGGCCGGCGGCCAGCAGCCAGCCGGCCACCGCCGCCACGACGAGCCGGTGCGGGCGCGCGCGCAGCCGCCCGGGACGGCCGCCGGCGTCGGAGGCCCGATAGTACTCGAACCACAGGAGCCAGGGCAGGGCCAGCGGCGCCATCAGGAGGAACTCCGGTCGTACCAGCGCGGCGAGGCCCGACGCCACACCCCAGGCCAGGTAGCGATGCCACAGCGGTGGCCCCTGACCGGCAGGACGCCCCGGATCGACCGCCAGCCAGCCGCCGGGCAGGCGCTCCGCCACCAGCGGCCAGAGCAGCAGCAGCAGGACGAGCCCGGACAGCGGCGTCTCCATGCCCGACCGGGCCCAGCGCAGGAACCAGACGTCGGCCGCTGCCAGCAGCAGGAGCCAGAACTTCCACGACGAGCGGAACGGCAGCCGCGTGAGGATGGCGTCGAAGAGCAGCAGAGCACCTGCCGCCGCCATCAGTCCGAGCAGCGCGGGAGCGGTCGAGGGTGGCACCCCCAGCGCCAGCAGGGCCGCCAGCCCCAGCACCCACAGCGGACTGGTGGCTCCATAGGTCAGCACGCCGGGATTGAACGCGAACTCGCCGCGTTCGAGCAGGTTCTCGGCGTAACGCAGATGGATGTACGTGTCGTCGGTCGTGTAGCCGCGCAGTGCGAGGAAGCCCGCCGCCAGGACGCCCGCCGCCACCACCAGGCGCAGCAGGTGTGACTTGCTCGGACGGAGTGGCCTGCGGACGGTCATGCGCGGCGGCTCTCACGCCGGGTCGCGGCTGCCCGACGGGTGGGCTGAGGGAAGACGGCTGGCTCGCGAGGGCGAAGCTTATCCGGGCTGCGGCGCCATGGCAAGCAAGGCCCGGCGAGCCGCCGGTCGCGACCGCCGCCGACCGTGGCGCCGATCAGACCGCGTCCAGGGCGCGCCGGATGCGATCGTCCACGTCCTGTGCCAGGTCCTCCAGCGCGGGGTTCTCCACCATCTGGAACATGGCCGCCGGCCGGGCCGCCGCCACCACCACGCCGCCCGCGTCGTCCTCCGCCACCACGAAATTGCACGGCAGCAGCAGGCCGATCAGCGGCTCCGCCGCCAGCGCCCGGTGCGCCAGGGGCGGATTGCACGCGCCGAGGATGCGGTACTCGCGCCCCTCCACGCCGAGCTTCTCGCGGAGGGTGGCCTTGACGTCGATCTCCGTCAGGACCCCGAACCCTTCCTCCTGCAGCGCCTGCAGAACGGCCTCGCGCACCGACGGGAACGGGCGTCCCGTCACGCGCCTCGTGTAACCATAGCTCACGTCGTTCACGACATGTCTCCTTCGGCCGACCGCGGGACGCCGGTCGCGGCGGCCCCGGACGTCGGTTCGTTCGTCTCCGGCAGGCAGTGGCAACCCGCTGCCAGGAATGTTCCCTCGCACGAGACGCGGGCCAGGGCGCGCACGTCGTCCTCGGATAGACCGAAGGTTTCCATGGCCAGCTCGTATTCGCGGGTGAGCGTGGTGGCGGAGACGGTCGGGTTGTCGGTGCAGAGTGCCACCTTCATGCCGGCGTCGAGGAAGCGCGGCAGGGGGTGATCGCGCAGGTCCCGCACCGCGCCTGTCTGCGCGTTCGATGAGAGGCACACCTCCACCACGATCTGCTCGCGCGCGAGCCGTTTCATCAGCTCCGGATCCTCGCCTGCGCTGGTACCGTGACCGATGCGGTGGGGCCCCAGGTTGTCCAGGGCCTCCCAGATGCGCTCCGGTCCCTCGCTCTCGCCGGCATGGACGGTCTTCCTCAGACCCATCTGGTCGGCCAGGGCGTAGGCGCCGGAGAAGAGCAGGGGTGGGAACGGCGCCTCGGGGCCGGCGATGTCGAACCCCACCACGCCCACGCCGCCGTGGAACTCCTCCTTCTCGCCGATGATCTCGCGCAGGAGGATGCGCGCCAGGTTCCCGCCGTGGCTGCGCATGGCGATGATGACGATGCCCGCCTTGAAGCCGGGATGCTGCTCCCCGAACTTCGACAGTCCCTTGCGCGTGGCGTGGATCACCTGGCGCGTGGTCAGGCCCGCGCGGCGGTGGATCAACGGGTTGATGCGCAGTTCCAGGAGCCGGACGCCGTCCGCGTAGGCGTCCTCGGCGATCTCGTAGGCGATGCGCCTGATGTTCTCGTAGAACTGCGTGTACTGCAGGGGAACGTGGAACTTGTCCAGGTAGTCGAGCAGGGTGCGATCCTCCCGGTCGTCCCACTCGAGGTAGCGGCGGAACGCCTCGAAGTCCAGTCCCGGCACCGCGGAGTAGAATTTCTCGGACAGTTCCCAGAGGGTGGTCGGGCGAATGGACCCGTCGAAGTGACGGTGCAGATCGGCCAGCGGCAGGGAACGCACGAATGCGTGGCGGTCATCGGGGTTCACGGCAAAGCCTCCTCGGACGACGGGCGAGACGCCGCCCGGTAGCGGTTTTGCGGCGACAGGATAGCTGTGCCGTCCTCCGTTGTCGAGGAAGGGTCGGTGGCGCCGCCGCACCCGGCGTCCACGGGCCCGTGGACAGCGGTCCGCAGGAGCCTTATCGTCGGCCGTCGGTGGCCCGCACTGCGCGGATGGAGCCACGAGCGATGCGTGCGGCGCGGCTCCGCCGCGCCGAGCGAACCGGGAGAGGTCCCATGTTCCACGGCGACGTCCTGCAGCTGGATCTCGAGCGGGAAGCCGACGAGATCGCCGGGGCCCTGCGCGAGACGGTGGCCCGGCGTCTCCTCCGTCGCGGTCTGGTCGTGGCCGTGAGCGGCGGCATCGACAGCAGCGTCACCGCCGCCCTCGCAGTGCGCGCGCTGGGACCCGGCCGGGTGTTCGCGCTGCTCATGCCCGAGCGCGACTCGTCCGACGAGGGTCTGCGTCTGGGCCGGCGGCTGGTGGAGCACCTGGGCGTGGTTCACGCCGTGGAGGACATCCAGCCCACGCTCGACGCGATCGGCTGCTACCGCCGCTACGACGCGGCGGCGAAACGGGTTTTCCCCGACTACGGTCCCGGGTGGCGGAGCAAGATCGTGCTGGCGGCGGACCGGCTCGACACCGACCGGGTGAACGTCTTCCGGCTGGTGGCGGAGGAGCCCTCGGGCCGTCGCCGCACCGCGCGCTTGCCGCTGCAGGCCTACCTGGAGATCGTGGCGGCCACCAGCTTCAAGCAGCGCGTCCGCAAGGCCCTGGAATACCATCACGCCGATCGCCTGAACTACGCGGTCGCGGGAACTCCCAACCGTCTGGAGTACGATCAGGGGTTCTTCGTGAAGAACGGTGACGGGGCGGCCGACGTGAAGCCGATCGCGCACCTCTACAAGACGCAGGTCTATGCGATGGCGCGGCACCTCGGGCTGCCGGACGAGATCTGCGCCGCCGCGCCCACCACTGACACCTACAGCCTGCCGCAGGGCCAGGACGAGTTCTACTTCGTGCTGCCGTACCGGGAGATGGACCTGCTGCTGTGGGCCTGCAACCACGACGTGCCCGTCGCCGAGGCGGCGGCGGTGCTGGGGATGCCGGAAGACCGGATCGCCCGCGCGTATCGCCACATCGAGCGCAAGCGGGCGGCCACCCGCCCCCTGCACCTGCCGGGGCTGCTGCTGAAAGACGTGCCCGAGATCACCGGCTGAAGGGCGCCGCGCGGACTTTTCCTTGCCGCCGAGGGTCGCTGATCGCTACTTTGGGGCACCTCGCTCCCGCGTGTCGGTTCCGGTCGCACCGGCATCCCTTGCCGCTGCGCCCTCGCAGGAAGACTCGACATGAAGGTGAACACTCGCGTCCGCTACGGTCTGCGGGCCGTCGTGCAGATCGCCCGCAACTACGGCGGCGACCCCGTGCCCATCAGTGCCATCGCCGAGTCGCAGGAGATCAGTAGCAAGTACCTCGAGCAGGTGGTCGGCACGCTGCGCAAGGCGGAACTGATCCACAGCCACAAGGGCGTACGCGGCGGGTACACGCTGGCGCGCCCGCCTGCCGAGATCGATCTCTGGGAGATCATCTCCGCCCTCGATGCGCACACCGCGCTGGTGGACTGCGTGGCCGATCCGGACGTCTGCGACCGGTCCGACTCGTGCCTGACCCGGACCATCTGGTCGCTGCTCAGCCTCAAGATGCGCGACTTCTGGTCCAGCTTCACGCTCCAGGATCTGGTGGAGATCGTCGCCCGCGGCGACGGCGACCCGCTCCAGGCGCTCGCCGGCCAGCGGCCGTCGTTCGCCCCGCGCGAGAACGGTCCCGCCAGCGGTCCCCCCGAACAGGCCGATCGATAGCCCGCCGATCGATGCCGCCGCGCTAGGCCTTCATCTCCTCAGGCCTTCATCTCCTCGGAGTACGTCCGCCGGGCCTCGGTCGCGGCCTCGCGCACGGCGTCCACGCGCGAGCGCGCGGCCGTGGCCACGTCCTGCGCCCGTTCCTTCACGCGTCCACCGGTCTCGCTGGCGCGGGTGCGCACGCCGGCCGTCTTCTCGCGCACCGCCCCTTCGCCCTGCTCGTAGATGTCCTCCGCGCCCTCGCGCAGGCGTCGGCGGGTCTCCTCGCCGCTGTTCGGGGCCAGGAGCAGGGCGGTCACAGCCCCCGCCGCGGCTCCCAGCAGGAAGGCCATCACGTTGTTGCTGTCGCTGGACATGTCTCGATACCTCCGTTCGGGTGAGCCGCTCCGCCGCGGGGCGAAGTGGCGGTGGCCGCGAACCCGCGCGGGCTAGCGGTCGTCGCGGGCAGCGGATTTCAGGACCGAGATCCCGGCCCTGGCGCCGGCAACCGCCGCCCGATAGCGCTGGGTGAGCTTGAGGTCCTCGAGGTCGTGGAGCAGATCCAGGGCGATCCGTCGCGACTCGTCCGAGACCGCCGCGACGTTCGCCACCACGTGGTCGGCCTTCGCCGTGACCCGCTGGACCTCCGTCATCTCGATCTCCACCTGGCCGAGCAGCCGGCTCACCTGGGGCTCGAGTGCGTTCACCCGCGCCGCCGTCTCCTCGAACCGCTCGATGGCCCGCCGGAGACGCAGGCCCACGGCCACGAAGACCATTGCGAGAACCACGAAAGCGATGACGGCGAGCAGCAGCAGGACCTCGGTCAGCGAGAAGGTCATCCTCGCTTCTCCTCTCGCTTGCGCCAGGCGCATTCCCGCCCACAGCGGGGCGATCGTATACAATCTCACGGTAACCGGCGCCCGATCAGACCGCCACCCGCTCGAACCTCCGGCCACGCCGCCGGTGCGCGCACCGCGGCCGGCCGCGGCCGGCCGCAGCCGGGTCAGGTGCCGCGTGTTTCCCGCCCCACGCGCGGTCACTCACGGTCCGTCTCCGCCCGCCCGGACGTGATTTGACATCACCTGCGGGCCGGTCCACCTTACCAGCGGCGGCGTCCCTGAGCGGGGATGGACGCCGGGGCTGTCGGTCACGGAAATCGGGAGGGATCGCCGTCATGTCGTCGTTCACCGAGGAACTCCGGCGCAAGGCCGCCGCGCTCGGTCGCACCATCGTCCTGCCCGAGAGCTGGGACGAGCGCATGTTGCGCGCCGCCGCCCAGATCCGGGACGAGGGCTTCGCCCGCGTCATCCTGCTGGGCGACCCCGCGCAGCTGGAGCCCGAATTCGCTCGCCTGGGCGTGCGTTCCGACGGGATCGACATCGTGGACCACCGCTTTGACCCGGAGCGCGAGGCCTACGTGGCCGCGTATCACGAGAAGCGCAAGCGCAAGGGCATGACCGAGGCGGAAGCGGCGGAGGTCATGGCCAACCCCCTCTTCTACGGCGCCATGATGGTGGCGAGAGGACGCGCCGACGGCATGGTGGCCGGGGCGGCGAACGCCACCGGCGACGTGCTGCGCGCCGGTTTCCAGATCGTGGGCACCGCTCCGGGCACGAGCATCGTCTCGAGCGCCTTCGTCATGATCAAGGAGGACTGGGAGTACGGCGAGAACGGCATGATCGTCTTCGGCGACTGCGCCGTGAACCCGCAGCCGGACGCCGCCCAGCTGGCGGACATCGCCGTCGCCACGGCGCGGACGGCCCGCGCGCTGTGCGGATTCGAGCCACGGGTGGCGATGCTCAGCTTCTCCACCCAGGGCAGCGGTGCCGGCGCCGACGTGGACAAGGTGGCCGAGGCCACGCGCCTCGTGCGCGAGAGAGCGCCCGAACTGGCGGTGGATGGTCCGCTGCAGGCGGACGCGGCCCTGGTGCCCGGCATCGGCGCCAAGAAGGCGCCGGGCAGCAGCGTGGCCGGTCGCGCCAACGTGCTCATCTTCCCCGATCTCGACGCCGGCAACATCGGCTACAAGCTCGTGCAGCGGCTGGCCGGCGCCGAGGCGGTGGGCCCGGTGCTCCAGGGGATGGCCAGGGGCGTGAACGACCTCTCGCGCGGCTGCAGCGTGGAGGACATCGTGAACGTCGCCGCCATCACCGCTCTGCAGAGCGAGGACTGACGCCCGGCGGCGGTCGCCGCAACGAGGCTGCGACGGCCTGGGCCGCGAGCAGAAGGATACCGGAACGCGATGCAGAACGTGCTGGTGATCAACTGCGGCAGCAGTTCCCTCAAGTACCAGCTCCTGGACATGGAGCACGAGCAGCTGCTGGCCCGGGGCCTGGTGGAGCGCATCGGCCAGGAGACCGGCCGGCACACGTACGAGAGGCCCGGCTCGGACGGCGTCGTGGTGGAGGAGCCTGTCGCCGACCACCGCCGCGGCATCGAGCTGGTGATCGCGGCCCTCACCTCGACCGAGCACGGCGTGGTGCGGTCGATGGACGAGATCGCCGCGGTGGGCCACCGGGTGGTGCACGCGGGCGAGAAGTACGCCCGGTCGGTCGTCATCGACGAGGACGTGGTGGCCGCGCTGGAGGAATGCGTCCCGCTGGCACCGCTGCACAACCCCGCCAACATCGTCGGCATCCGCGCCGCGCAGCGAGCGATGCCCGACGTGACGATGGTGGGCGTGTTCGACACCGCCTTCCACCAGACCATGCCCGATCGCGCCTACATCTACGCGCTGCCCTACGATCTCTACGAGCAGCACAAGATCCGCCGATACGGCTTCCACGGCACCAGCCATCGCTACGTCACCCTGCGCGCGGCGCAGATCCTCGAGCGCGACGTCACCGACCTGAACTTCATCTCCTGCCATCTGGGCAACGGCGCCTCGGTGGCCGCGGTGCGCGCCGGCCGCTCCATCGACACGTCGATGGGTTTCACTCCGCTCGAGGGGCTGATGATGGGCACCCGCAGCGGCGACATCGACCCGGCGATCGTCAGCTATCTGGCGCGCAACTTCGAGATGAGCCTGGACGAGGTGGAGAAGCTGCTCAACAAGAAGAGCGGCATGCTGGGGATCAGCGGCATCTCCAGCGACCTGCGCGACGTGGAACGTGAGTACGCCCGCGGCAACGACCGCGCGCGGCTGGCGCTCGAGGTGTACGCCTACCACATCCGCAAGTACATCGGCGCCTATGCCGTGGCGCTGGGACGCGTGGACGCCATCATCTTCACGGCCGGCGTCGGCGAACACGCGTCGCTGGTGCGGGAATGGGCCTGCCGCGGCCTCCAGGCCATCGGAGCGGTGCTCGATCCCTTCAAGAACGCCACCCGCCACGACGAGGCGATCATCAGCAAATCCAGCTCGCGCGTGCGGATCATGATTGTGCCGACCAACGAGGAGTTGATGATCGCCCGCGACACCCGCGACGTCGCCCTCGCCGGCCGCCCCGCCGCCGCGCGGCCCTGAGACCGCCGCCCGCTACACGGCCTGACGCGGCCGCCCGCCCCGCCGCCACGCCGCCACGCCACCCCCGCCCCCGCCGCCAC
>JAWOID010000087.1:0-3044 GCA_046484865.1 Candidatus Krumholzibacteriia bacterium | reverse complement strand
ACCATCTCCCACAGGGTGTCCTTGACCTTGGCCACCGGCGCGTAGTCGGGGTCCCCGTTGCGCGAGACGTAGCTCTGACAGGCCTCGGCGCAGAGCCCGCAGTGAACGCAGGTGTCGAGGTAGACCTGAAGCCGCGCCCCGCACTCGTCCGTGAGCACCTTGTTGATGGTGCGCTCGATGCGTTCCGGGGTCAGCTTCGCGATGCTGTCGTCCACCCCCGGATCGATGATCTGAATGTCCTGGAGATCAGCCATGCTGCCGTGCTCCCGTCCAGCCCGGTCGAAAACGTTGACGATCCATCACCAGTCCCGCGCGTGGCGCACCGCGCCGAACTCGGATCCCATGAAGGCCCTGGTGAAGGCGAACCAGAGCAGGTGCACGAGCCGCGTCCACGGGATCAGCAGCAGCATCAGCGCCCCGGAGAAGCCGTGCACGATCAGCGTCGCCTCGTAGGGGAGCCACTGGTGGTGCGCGACGAAGCCGCTCGCGAACGGCAGCAGAACCAGCAGCGCGAGCAGGAAGTCCGACGGGTAGCTGACGTTGCGGACCTCGGGCCGCACCAGCCTGCGGATGATGAAGAACAGGCACCCACCGATCACCACCAGCGTCATGCCGTCGGCCACCCCTTCCGGGAGCGTCCACCAGCGGATGCCCCAGGACTGCTGGAAGAGCAGCACGTGGCCGGCGATGAAGAGGGGCGAGACCAACAGGCAGATGTGAAACGCGAAGGAGATCAGCGTGTACACGGGGTGGAGGCGCATCTTCCGCCCCGCGAACGGGATCACCCAGTGGAGCAGGGAGCGCGCGCCGTACTTCGCGTCCAGGGTCGGGTACACGACCCGCTCCCGGCGCGCCAGCCGCGCCATGGTGACCAGGCGATAGCCGAGGCCGCCGAAGAATCCGATGAAGGCGATCCACACCAGGGGGCCGCTGATGAACTCGAACATGCTCGCCTCCCTCGCTCAACCCTCGAACCGCGCGTCGAAGCGAACCACCTGCCGGATGAAGACGCCGTCCACGACGGCCCGGAGCAGGAGCCGGTCGCCGGCTGGGCTGAGTACCGGCTCCCACAGTGCGTCGAACCACGGGCTCCAGACCGCACCGTCTACGGCGACCGCGCGGCGTCCGTCCCGCTCCACCATCGCCAGGACGCGGCCGTCCGCCGGGTTGAAGACCGGGTCCCACACCATGTCGAAGCTCTCCGGCCACGCCGCGCCGTCGACCGCGATGGTCCAGGCGCTGTTGTGGCGGACCCCGGCGGCCACCCGGCGCCCATCGGGGGAGAACACCGGGGGCAGCACGAGATCGTTGAAGTTGGTCGGCCACACCCTGTCGTCGACGGCGACGGTCCAGCTCCCGAATGCATTCGCGACCACCGCCGCGATCCGCTCACCGTCGGCGCTCAGGCGCTGGTTCCACAGCTGCATGAAGCGGCTGTCCCAGATCGGCGCCCCGTTTTCGGCGATCGTCCACGAGCCGCCGAGCCGCACCGGCGCCAGCAGGCGGGAGCTGCCGTTGCGGTAGCTGGGCTCCCACACGCAGCCGAAGCGCTGCTGCCACGGCACGGCGTCCTCGGCGAGGGTGTAGTCGCAGATGTCGAGCCGGACCTCGGCCGCGACGTGACGGCTGTCGGCGCTGATGGTGGGCGCGTAGACGTTGATGAAGCTGCGCTCCCAGGGAACACCGTTCACCGCAAGGCTCCAGGTGCCCTCCATGAAGCCGACGATGTCGGCCTCGGCCAGCGGCTTGACCTGCACCGCGGCCGCGACGGTGCTGCCGTCGCGGCTCACCGCGAGGGCGCGGGAGGAGTGAAAGCGCTGCTCCCAGGCCTCGCCGTTGACCGCCACCGTGTACTGCATGTTGTCCTTGACCTGGACCGCGATCACCGAGCCGTCCCGGTTGAAGCTCGGGTTCCAGGCGAACTCCCAGCGCCTTTCCCAGGGCTCGCCTTCGACCGCCACCGTCCACTCGTCGTCGATCCGCACCAGGGCGCAGAGGCGGCCGTCCGGTGCGAAGACGAGGTTCCAGGCCTTTTCGAACTCGCCCTCCCACTCCCCGTCGCTGACCCACACGGCGAAGGTGTCGGGCGCCTTCAGCACCGGCGCGGCGACCCGCTCGCCGTCGTGGCTGGCCACGAGCTCGTGGACGTCGGCGAAGCGCTCGCGCAGCGCGCCCAGGTCGCAGATCGCCTCCCGGCCGACGTCCCATCGCCATCCACTCGATTCCGCCATCTCGGCGCTCCCTTCGCCGGGTCGCGATGACCCGTCCGGCAGCGGCACTCCGCCGCCCGCGTCCCCACGGCAGGCTGCAACAGCCATGCCCACGGACCGCGGACCGCGGGTTTCAACCTAAAGTACTCTTGAAAAAGGATTTATCGAGTGACTCGCAGAACGCACACTATTGCAGTTCGAGAGCCTTGCACTCTCAAAGTATTGCAAACTGCGACTGTCGCGGGCATCGGGCAGGCGTCGTGAGAGGCTCCGGAATCACTCCGACGGAATGATGCGGCACGGCCGCGCCGCCGTTAAGACATGAACGCCCCGGCGCAGTCGAGCACCGGGGCGTCGGGGTGAAAATCCGAAATCCGAAATTCGAAATCCGAAATCTCCCTCTAGTGCCATTCCCAATCGATGAAGCCCGGCTTGGCGTCGACCATGGCGTTGACGATGAGCTCGACGAGCCCGCCGTAGTAGATCCCGGCCTTCTCCCAGGCGTCGTAGTAGTTGATGATGTCGCGGATCTGGCCCTTGCAGTTGGAGCACGGCGCGCACAGGTACTTGGGGTGCTCCCTGTCCATCGGCTCGTCCTGGAAGGCCTCGAGGATCTGCCGGAACTTGCGCCGTCCGGTCAGGTGGTGGCGCCAGTCCTGGAAGTTGTGGCCCGACATGATGGCGAAGCCGGAGCCGCCGCCGCAGCAGTAGTTCTCGACCCCGTGCGCACGGACGCCGCCCATGCGTGAGCCAGTAGCCCGTGAGGTTTCATCAACCGCATTGATGGTCAGCCCGTTACCGGAAACGGTGATGGGGGAGAAACGTGACAGTACG
>JAWOID010000025.1:0-5627 GCA_046484865.1 Candidatus Krumholzibacteriia bacterium | reverse complement strand
CGCCGCCCAGCCTTCGCCCCGTTCGTCGAGCTGCTGCGCCGCACCTTGCAGCGCCTCGGCTATGGGTTTGAGGTGATCCGGCGACCGGGTCGCGCGATCCTCGACCTGCGCGCTTGCCTTCACCTTGGCCTTGTCCACGAGCTTCTTTCCCCGGGAGGGCTCATGCGAGGACTCCTGGTCAGATGAGCCCGGTTCATGGATATCTGGTCTTTGACCGGTCATCTCGATCTCCTTCGTTATCTCCGACCCCACTGCGGTCAGGGCCTGCGCCGCGCTGAACGCACGGGCGATATCCCACCTTCCGCATACATCGCGCGGTAGAGACACCGATGCACGGGGCGTGCCCTGGCGACCACCTCGACAAGTGCAAGTACGATGCGCTGTTGGGCGCCGGCGGCACCCGGGACCAGGCCGTTGGCCGATCAGAGTGACCTTCAGTTCATCGAAATGAAAGCACGCCGGTGCTGCGATTCGCGCCTCCGCAAGACCGTCTGGGGCGGGCACCATGACCCGCCGATGCCCGGATCCGGTCCAATTCGTGAAACAACGGCCGGACCATGGGTCGATGTCCCAAAGTCCCCGGCCGTCATGAAAGGAGGAACGATCCGTGCTTGAGAATATCCGGTAGTATGCGAACTGATTCGTTTCTGGTTCCTGGAGGCAAATGACGATGGTGAACGCTACGGGCTATCCAGCTGCACCGAGTCCGAGATCCGTCTCGAAGCTGTCCTGGGGTGCGGTCATCGGCGGAATGTCCGTGACCTTGGTGGTCGTCATGATGCTGATCCTGCTCGGCATGGGGATCGGCCTCTTCTCCCTCGGCCATGTCACCGGCGACGATCCCTTCGGCGAACTGGGCCTCGGCTCGGCGATCTGGTGGGTCCTGAGCTGGATCGTGGGGCTGTTCTGCGGCGGCTGGCTCACGGCGCGCTTCGCCGGCCTGCAACGCCGCCATGACGGCGCCCTGCATGGGATGGTCACCTGGGCGGTGACCTTCCTGGTCAGCCTGGTCCTGATGACGAGTGTCCTGGGTGCGGTGATCGGCGGCACGTTCGGGATTCTCGGCAGCGCGCTGTCGACGGCCGGCGACCTGGCGAAATCCGCGCCGGAGGCGGCCGGCTTCATCACCGGCGAGGACGAACCGCTGCAGAACGTGATGGACGAAGCGCGGGATATCATGGCGCAGGTCCGCGCACGCGGGGGCGACCAGGCGGTCGACGACTTGACCACCACGATCCGCCAGGTCTTCCGTAAGCCGGAAGTGACTCCGGCCGATCGGCAGCGGGTCGTCGACCTGCTCACCCGCAACACGGACCTGAGCCAGCAGGAAGCACGGCAGGCCACGGACCGGTGGGCGACGGTCTACGCGGACGTCCGCGGTGGGGTCGAGGACCTGGTGGGGAAGGTGCCGGACGCCATCGAGTCCGTCTCCGACGCGCTGGCCGGGGCTGCGATCTGGTCCTTCCTGACCCAGCTCCTGGGTATCGTGGCCGCGGCCCTCGGCGGCATGGTCGGCCGGGTCGGCAGGGAAGTCGTCGTATGAGGACGCTGAGCATCTGACGAGGTGACACCCGACCATGGCCGGAACCGTGGACGGGAGGAGTCCGTCGATGCCCCGCGAGTGCCGGGTTGACGCAGCCGAGATAGGCTGCGTCGCCCGGCGCGCTTCTGCGAGAGCCGACGGCTGCAGAACCCGCGCTGCGGCGAGCCGCCGCAACCACGCGCCGACCCGCCCGTATCAACCCCATCGTTCGATCCGCTGCACCGAAGCCCGAGGTCGTCGCCATGCATCGCCGTGCCAGGACTGCCGTCACCTGCATCGCCGCGTGCACCCTCAGCGCGCTCGCCACCCCGGCCAGCCCGGCCGCCGCCCCGCTTCCCCACTACGACCTCCACCTGCAGCTCGACCCCGCCAGCGGGCACGTGGCGGTCCGCGGCACCCTTGGCTTGTCATCCGCAGCTCCCGGGGACTCGCTGGTCTTCCGCCTGCACCGGCAACTCGCGATCACCGAATGGTCGGTGAATGGCGTGACCGGCCACGGGCGCGACGACACCCTGGCCGGCGTGCGCCACCAGCCCGAGGCCACCACCGTGCGCAGCCGCGTGCCCGCCACGCACGTGGCAGGCGATCCCGTCACCATCGCCTTCGCCCATGCGGGCGTGCTCGACGCCTGGCCGGAATGGAGCGCCAGCGTGATCGGCTCCGATTGGACCGAGATGGGCCTCTATTTTCCCTGGTTCCCCGACTTCGCGGGCCTCGCGCCGTACACCTACCGCGTGGCCATCGTCACCGACCCGTCGCGCACGGTCTGGGCCCTGGGCGCGGCCTCCCGCGACGGCGACGCCCGCGTCTTCACCACCACCGCCCCTACCAACGACATCGTCGTCGTGGCCTCGCCCGACCTCCGCATCCACCAGGCCGACGGCGTGCAGGTGGTGTCCCGCACCCTTGCGCCGGCCACCGTCGACACCCTCGCCGCCGACCTCACGGCCATGCGCGCCCGCTACACGGCGTGGTTCGGGCCCACGCCCGGCGGCCTTGCGCTCGTGGAATCGTCGCGCGAACGGGGCGGCGGCTACGCCCGCCGCGGCGCCCTCTACCTCGCCGGCCTGGCCGACGCCGACTACTTCGACCTGCGCGAGGGCTACGCCCGCTATCTGGGCCACGAGCTGGCCCACCTCTGGTGGTACCGCGCCGACACCGGCACCTGGGAGGACTGGCTCAACGAAAGCCTGGCCGAGTTCAGCGCCCTCGCCCTGGTGCGCGAGCGCTTCGGCCCGGACGCCTACGCCGCCCGCCTGGCCCGCAAGCGCGAAACCTGCGCGGGCACGCCCCCGATCGTGGGCCTCGACCGCAACGGCAGCGAGCACGCCGAGGCCGTGCTCTACGGCAAGGGCCCGGTGCTGCTGGCGGAGCTGGAGGACCGGCTGGGAGAGGCCGCGCTGCGCGAACTGCTGCGCGCCACCTACGCCCGCGCGGTGACCACCACCGAGGCGTTCCTCGCGCTGCTGGCCGAGCAGGCGGAACCCGCCACGGCGGATTGGTTCGGGGAGCAGTTGCGGGTGCGGTGAGGGGTCAACATGCTGGCGACGCCCGCGGTGGCGGCGTCGGCTACCTTGCCTGCGGCGAGGGCTCGGCGACCTGCCGCCGCAGACGCCCGAGGAGCTGGTCGGCGAAGCCGCCTCCGGGCGCCACCAGGCTGCCGAGCAGCGCGCGGCGGTGCTCGGCGCCCACGTCGGTCTGGTCGAGCACCACGTCGCCATCCCGACGCTGCACCACCGTCTGCAGCGTGTCGCCGGCGATACGGTAGAGGAAGCGGTCGCCCTTGTGCAGGCCGCCGGCGCGCAGGGGCGCCAGCCACACCGGCAGGCCCGTGGACACGACCCGGAAGCCCTCCTCGCCGAGCAGGCCGGCCCGGCGGGCCCGGCGCATGTCGGTGATCACGCCGTCGAGGAAACGGTCGAGGCCCACGTCGCGCCGCAGCACCATCCGGATCCCGGCGTCCCGGCAGGCGGCCACGGCTGCGGCGAGGGAGTCGCGTGGAGCTTCCCCAGGAGCGCTTGTGGTGCAGACCCGCCGCACCTCGCCGACCGTGGCCGGGCCCAGCCACAGATCGAGGGCGATCACGTCCACGTGGAAGATGGTCTTCGTCAGCAGCGCTTCGAGGTGCAGCGAGTCCGCGGCCGGGCCGGCGGCGGGTCCGCCGATCGGCAGCAGGAGCATGGGGATGATGATCAGGCTTCGGTTCATGGGTACAGGATAGGCACGATCTTCCACCCGGCGCTCGTCTGTCTGCGCGGCAGGCGGACGATTCCGGTTCCACATACATGAACGGTCTCCGGCGGGACAAGGATACCGTTGCAGGCGCGGAAACGGAGACGGCTGTCCTGGTCTGTAGGCGTGAGGCGACCATTGACGAAGTCGCCGGTATCATGGAGCGTGGAGTTCGTATCTACGGTGTCTTTCGAGCTGTAACGGATACCAGGGTGGAACTTTGGCGGGCTGATAGTCCGGGGGACCCGGGGTTCAAGGCGAACGCGAGGGCGCGGGCCAGGCCTAGCGGTAGGAAGACTTCAACGCGCCCCAGGTGACGTCCGCGAGGGCGACGATGCACCCGGACATCCGCGCTCCCCAGGGATGATCGAGGGTGTACCCGAACCCGAAGATGGGCCGATCGTAGGACCCGCCGGCGGGAGCCACGGCAACCAACCGGTAATCGTCCTCGGCGTCCATGATCGCGGCCGATCCCGGGATGGACTGGTACGGTGGGTTCACCGGCTGCAGGAGGGCGTAGACGGGCGACCCCAGGTCCTCCGGAACCTCCACGACGATCGTCGCCAGGACGACGTGACCGTCGCTTGCCGGTACCGGCACGGACACGCCCACCAACAGTTCCGGCCAGGTCCGGAAGTTGACGGAACCCGGCGGCAGACGGACCTCCAGCAGCGTGACCTGGGGGGGCAACTCGACCCGGCATTCGAAGCCGCCGACCTGCGTGATGGGCCGGTCCCGCACCGGGTTGTACGGGTCCAGGACGACGAGATGCACCTCGACCGGACCGCAGTAGGCATATCCGTCGATGAGCCACCCATCGACGGCGACGTACATGCCCAGTTCGTTGACGGCACGGGCCGCGGGCGCCGCCGCCAGGCAGAGCGCCACGGCAATGAATGCGGAACGGTGGACCATCGCAATGCCTCCGCGTCGGTGGGTCGATCGCAGCGGGACGGACCTCCGGGGGAGTGTAGCACGCTCCTCTCCGCTCACATGAAACTGTTTCCGGCGAAACCGGAGCGGTACAGGCGACTTTCCCGTTGACGTGCCACGCCATCCCATGCGACAATGCTGCCCTCGCACCGGCGTTTGGCCCGCCCGCGGTTCACAAACGCATCGAAGAGGCAGCCATTGCATCGCAACCAAGCGCATCTGGGGCATCGGGTTATCGTACGGCGGATTCTCGCCCTGATGCCGATTGCCGCGACCATGGTATTCCTGCCCGCGGCCTGGACTCTAGCGGGCACGGACACGGTCATTATCCCCGCCGCGAAGGACAACACGCTCTTCAGCGACCCCACCGGCTCTCTGAGCAGCGGTTCGGGTGCTCATCTTTTCGCGGGCAGCAACAGCGGAACCAGCGCACGGCGCGGGGTGATCGCGTTCGATATCGCCGCGCACGTTCCCGCCGGGACGGTGATCGACTCCGTGGCGCTCGTTCTCAACGTGTCCAACGCTCCCAATGAAACCCCGCAGGAGGTCGCAGTGCATCGCGTCCTCGCAGCGTGGGGCGAAGGCGAATCCGTCTCGAGCGGCGGGAGCGGCGTGCCGTCCGCCCCCGGTGACGCGACGTGGATCCACGCCTTCTACCCGGACCGCTTCTGGAGCAATCCGGGCGGTGATTTCTCCGTCGCGAGCAGTGCAGTCCAAACGGTCGGGACCTCCGGACCGCACACCTGGTCGAGCCCGACCATGGTGGCTGATGTCCAGTTCTGGCTCGACAGTCCCTCGGTGAACTTCGGGTGGCTGCTGCGCGGCGACGAAGCAACGGCGTCGTCGGTGCGCCGCTTCGACTCGCGGGAGATCGAGACGCAGGAGAACCGACCGTACCTGTTCGTCGCCTACACGTCCG
>JAWOID010000007.1:0-55304 GCA_046484865.1 Candidatus Krumholzibacteriia bacterium | reverse complement strand
GGAAATTGGCGTGCCGGACGTGTAGCCGCTTCATCGTCTCGAGCTCGTCGCCGCAGAGCCCGGCGTTTCGCGTCATGTCGAGGGCATAGAAGAACTGCTGCCCGCCGCCGGTCCGGAGCAGGTCCAGCGGAATCGGATTGCGAATCGTTGCCATCGATATGACCGGGAAGTCGTCCAGGACCGTGGCGTAGCCGTGCCCGAAGGCAATCCGCGCGTAACCTTCCTTCGGATCCTGCGTCCGGAGCGCGTAGGGAAAGTACGAATCGGCAACGCCCGAGACATAGGGATAGAAGAAGGGGCCGGCGGGCGTATCGTCCAGCATACCGGGTATGGGGTTGATGACGATGGCCATCTTCTCCACGGTGTCCTCGCCTTGTCCCGCGAAGAAGTGATCGTAGATGTGGCGAACCGCCAGCTCGAGTTGCTCGAGACGCATGGCCGGATCCGGGTGGTTGTTGGGCAGCATGAAGGAGAGGTGTTCCCCCGCGTGTACCGCCCGGCCCGCCGAAGTTGCTGTCCCCGACTCGTTCGTTGCCGATGACCGCACTCCCACGGGATTCTCGCCTAGCGCGTCGAGAATGGCCGCGATGGCAGCGTGCTCCTCGCCGGCGAGGACGCGGCCTCTGTCGAGGTATCGATCGTAGCAGCCGGTGGCGAGCACATGCGTTTGAAGAGTCGCTGTGCGCGGCAGCTTCCACTCGTCAACCGCAACCAGCCCCTCCCCCTTCCCGCCCAGAGCGCCGGGGCCGTATGCGCTGACCGCGTCGGACTGTCTGCTCGTGTGCATGTCGTACCGCCACCCGGGCCAGGCTGCACCCGCAGCCGCCCGACCTCATTCATCCGCCTCCCAGTGCTCCACGCTCAGACCGACCTGCCTTGCGACCTCGTCGATCAGGCTGCGCTCTTCCTTGAGAAATGGTCCCTCCTCCATCTCCGGAGCCGGCGCGGTGTAGACCACTTCGACGAAACCTCGCGCCACGCCAGCGACCCAGATGTCGGCGCGCTGGTCATGGACACCATCCTGGAAGCCGGAGGTGGTGAACTGGCGGCCGTCGAGAACGATTCGCGCCTGTGCGATGTTCGGATGCTGCCACCCCGGCGGAAGCAGACCGACCACGTTCGCCAGAAACTCGTCGAGACCGATTCCCGGGCGCCGAGCCACCTTGGCTATCCCGTAGAGGCACGTGAGTTCCTTGATACGCTCACGGAGCGCCCCTTCCGTTTCGCGATGAGCAACGAGTCTGCCGATGGTCTCCGCGACAGCGTTGATCAGGTTCCGCTCTTCCCGCAGGAACGGGCCTTCGTCAAGAGCTGGCGCCTCTTCGGTGTAGAACACCTCCACCCTTCCGCGAGTGCTGTCGCCCACGATGATCGAGGCCGATTGCCGTTGCGGTCCCTCGCTGAACGTCCCGGTCGCGAAGGTGCGGCCGTCGAGCAGGATCCGGGCGCACGTGATATCGGGGTATTGCCATCCAGGCGGCAGAATCGCCACGATCTTGCCGAGCAGCTCTTCGAGGCTCAGACCAGGCCGTTGCGCGAGCGTCGCGATGTCGTAGAGGCAGGTCAACTCCTTGATGCGTTCCCTGAGCGCCCATTGCGCGCCGTGATGGGCAAGAGCCATCCCGAGCATCTGCGCAACCATCTCGTACACCTGGATGTCGTCGAACGAGAAGAAATCCCGGCGGTGGCTCGCGAGCAGCAAAACGCCATACCCCCGCTGGCCGATCGGGATGTGAACGAGCGCGAGCGATTCAAATTCTCCGCCTATGACGACCGTCTTGACCGCGGCTTCTGTCGCCGGCTCTCGGATCCGAATCGGCCGGGCCGTGTCTCCGATCCAGAAGCTCCCCGCTCTCGTGCACGAATCGGTGGTCGCCATCACGCTGCGCTCCGCGATGGCTCGAATGATCGGCTCGGGAATGAGATCGTCGGCCGGCGACTCGTCCGCGTCACCGGCGGAAGGCTGGTTGGAGCGAATCGAGACGACCACCCGCTGCGGTGTGTCCTCGGCGAGACTCGCGTGGCACCGGGTCGTCTTTCCTCCCTCCTCTATCCGGATGGTGAGCGCGTCGGCGCCAGAAAATCGGAGGAAGGATGAGCAGATCCGCCGCAGGATCGACGTCCACGTCTCCTCGCTGCTGGTGTGCGAGAGCAGGGTGTCGAGGAGATCGCGAAGTCCGGGCGGTGCCTTGCTTTTCCGGCTCCGCGTCCTGCTCAGCGCGGGCTTGTGATGTTCCATGCTCGGTCCTCCCGCGGCCCGCTTGGGAAGCCGGCTCTCGCGGGCGGGCAGCCGCGAGAACGAAGGGCAGGTCGTTTACGCCATATGCCTCCTGTCACGAGGGGGAGGAAGAAAGCGCTCCCCCTCGAGTTCGCTGTTCACGCGCGGCTCGTTCGCCTTTCGAGCGCTACACGAGCCCCTGATCCGACATCGCGTTGGCGACCTTGATGAAGCCCGCGATGTTGGCCCCGAGGACGTAGTTGTCCGCGTCGCCGTACTCTTCGGCAGTCGCCCGGCACGCACTGTGGATCGACTTCATGATCTGCTGGAGACGGGCGTCCACCTCTTCACGCGTCCACGACATGCGCATGCTGTTCTGCGACATCTCGAGACCCGAAGTGGCCACGCCACCGGCATTCGCGGCCTTGCCCAGCCCGTAGAGCACCTTGTTACCCAGCAGCACCTCAACGCCGTCGGGTGTGGTGGGCATGTTGGCTCCCTCGGAGACGCAGACGCAACCGTTGTCGACCAACATCTGGGCATCCGCGCCGCTCAGCTCGTTCTCGGTGGCGCAGGGCAGGGCGATGTCGCAGGGGACGAACCACGGGCGCTTGCCCTCGTGGTACTCGCACCGGAACTCGGTCGCGTATTCCTTGATGCGACCCCGCTTGACGTTCTTGAGTTCCATCAGATACTGCCACTTCTCCACGTCGATCCCGGCCTTGTCGTAGACGGTGCCGTTCGAATCGGAGACCGTGACGACCTTGCCTCCGAGTTGGTTCACCTTCTCGATCGCGTACTGCGATACGTTGCCCGATCCGGAGACTGTGACCGTCTTGCCGGCGAACGACTGCTTGCGCGTTTTCAGCATCTCCTCTGCGAAGTACACGCACCCGTAGCCGGTGGCCTCCGGCCGGATGAGCGAACCGCCCCACCCAAGTCCCTTGCCAGTGAATACTCCCTCGAACGAGTGCGTCAGCTTCTTGTACTGCCCGAACATGTATCCGATCTCTCGCCCGCCAACGCCGATGTCGCCGGCCGGCACGTCGATGTCGGCGCCGATGTGGCGGTAGAGCTCGTTCATGAAACTCTGGCAGAACCGCATGACCTCGTAATCCGATTTCCCTTTCGGGTCGAAGTCGCTGCCACCCTTTCCACCGCCCATCGGCAGCGTGGTGAGGCTGTTCTTCAGGATCTGCTCGAAGCCGAGGAACTTGAGGATCCCGAGGGTGACCGAGGGATGGAACCGCAGTCCCCCTTTGTAGGGCCCGAGGGCATTGTTGAACTCGACGCGGTAGCCACGGTTCACATGGATCTCGCCCCCGTCGTCCTGCCACGGGACGCGGAACATGATGATGCGGTCAGGCTCCACCATGCGCTCGAGGATCTTCGCCTCGAGGTACTCTGGGTGCTTCTTGAGGCACGGTTCCAGCGAATGAGCAACCTCGTGGACGGCCTGGTGGAACTCCGGCTGCGCCGGATTCTTCGCCATCACCGACTCCAAGAACCTCACAGCATACCCACTTGTCTTCTCGGTCACCGACATGAGGACCTCCTTAGGGCGCTCCGCGGAACGGCCCATGGTGAGAACGCCGAACGGACGCGAGCCAAGACGGAGAGCGGAACCGGTGCCGGCGACGCGGGGTAATTCTGATCGGGGGAGGAGCAAAGACAGTTTGACTGCTGGAAAGGTCTCTGGGGGGGACCGGACAAAGGTAACCGATTCGACCGGGGTGCGTTGAAGCTTGCCGACATCGGTACCTCCACAACCGGCGCCGACGAGCAGAGTGAACCGTTACAGATGGGTTGTCAAGCGGCAAGCGTCCCCATAAGTGATTACCCCGTCGCAAACACAGCGTTATTCCACGCAAATTGTTTCCGGCCTCTGGCCAGGTGTCGAATCTGTCCGTTCACGCCGCTTACTTCAACTCAAGGCGCCGGTTCACCTTCAGCACCCGCGTCCTGACCCCAGTAGTTCTGCCGCCAGCGACCCTCGAATCGATCTGGGCCGCTTCTGTGAACTGAAGGTGACGCCGCAGTGGAGGCAGCGGAACCTGCGGATACGCCTGGGGTGGGCAAGGCGAAGATACGAGCCCATGCCCTTGAACCGCCAGCCTGGTTGCAACGGGCTGTGGTACTTGCAACTAGGCGACGGACAATGGGTCGGCCTCCAGCGGGCATCGTCGAGTTCGTGGTTGTCCATGCCCGCCGAGTTGCAGGACCGGGGCCGAAAACATTCTTCGTGGAATAACTCAAACACAGCAGCCACCCGATCCCGGCTGGAGGCCTCTGTTTAGCCCGCTTGCGCGAATCCGCGATCCAGATCCGCGGCACAGTCGACCGCGATTCGTGCCCCGCACCCCGTGGTGGCCGAGCCGTCGGCCCCGGAGCCCGCCCGCGCCTTGACTTTCCCCCGCCTCGTCACTACGATGGCGCGCCCGGGAACTCGCCGCCGGCGCGCGACGTTTCCGCCGTTCTTTCCTGCGGTTCCGGTGCCGGAGTGGTGAAACTGGTAGACGCGCTGGACTCAAAATCCAGTGTCCCTCTGGGACGTGTCGGTTCGAGTCCGACCTCCGGCACCAGCTGCATGACCGCAGGCTCTCCCGCTCGCTCGATCTGAACGCTCTGCTCCTGACGCTGACTCCCCCAGCCGCCGGCTCGTCCCGGTCCACCCAACCGGCATCGGTCCGTGATACCGGGTCCACAACCGACGGCGCGAGGTCCGTGCTCGGGCCGTTGTACCCGGGTCCACACCGGACCGTCGCTCGCCCCGTGGTACCCGGATCCACACCCGACGGCGCGAGGTCCGTGCTCGGATCGTTGTATCCGGGTCCACACCGCCTATCGCTGGCTCAGCGAGACCCGGTTCCGCACCCAGCGGCCCGCTCGTTCCGTGTACCCGGGTACAAACCTGGCGGCGCGCGGTCGGTGCACGGTTCTACCCGAGTCCAACCCCGGCAGCGCTCGGCCCCTGCTCCGTTGTACCCGGGTCCACACCCAGTCGATCGGCTCCACCACACGCGGCTGCGCTGCCTCAAGACGTCGAGGGGCGGTCCTCGTCGGAACCGCCCCTCGATCGCTCACTCTTCCACGACCGCGACCACCTCACGGCCGCGAACAGCGCCGACCGCGATCGCCCCGCAGCCGCCATCACCTCACGACCGCGATCACTTCGCGCCACGATCACCGCCGGCCACCATCGCTCCCGCGATCACCACCGGCCGCCACCACCCCGCAGCCGCCATCACCTCACGGCCACCGTCACCTCACGGCCGCCGTCGCCTCACGTTCGGCTCTTGCCGGATTTGCTGCCCTTCCCGCTCGCCTCGTCGTCCATGTACGGGTAGCGGTACGAACGGGGGGGCACGAAGGTCTCCTTCACCGTGCGCGGACTCACCCAGCGCAGCAGGTTCAGGTAGCTGCCGGCCTTGTCGTTCGTGCCCGAGGCGCGGCCGCCGCCGAAGGGTTGCTGGCCGACGACGGCGCCTGTCGGCTTGTCGTTGATGTAGAAGTTGCCGGCGGTGTAGGTCAGTTCGTCCTTCAGCTTGACGATCACGCCGCGGTCCTCGGCGAACACGGCGCCGGTCAGCGCGTACGGGCTGGCCTTGTCGCACACGCGGGCCGTCTTCAGCCAGTCTCCTTCGGGATAGACGTGGATCGACAGCACCGGGCCGAAGATCTCCTCCACCATGCTCTCGTAGCCCGGGTCGGCGGCTTCGATCACCGTGGGCTCGATGAAATAGCCCTGGCTGTCGTCGCAGCGGCCGCCGCAGAGGATCTTCGCCTGGCCGCGCGCCTTGCGAGTCCGGTCGATGTATCCCTTGATCGAGTCGTACGCGCCGCGGTCGATCACCGCGCCCATGAAGTTCTTGAAGTCGGTCGGGTCGCCCATCTCGATCGACTTGACCTCGGCGATCAGCTTCTTCTTCACCGTCGGCCAGAGGTTGTCCGGGATGAAGGCGCGGCTGGCGGCCGAGCACTTCTGCCCCTGGTACTCGAAGGCGCCGCGCACGAGCGCGGTCACGAGTGCGTCCACGTCGGCGCTGGCGTGGGCGAACACGAAGTCCTTGCCGCCGGTCTCGCCCACGATGCGCGGATAGGTGCCGTAGCTGGCGATGTTCTCGCCGATCTGCTTCCACATGGCGTTGAACACGCCCGTGCTGCCGGTGAAGTGGACTCCCGCCAGCTCGGGATGGCTGAAGGCCGGCGTGCCCACCTGGCCGCCGCTGCCGGGCACCATGTTGATCACACCGGGCGGGAAGCCGGCGGCCTCGAGCACCTTCATGATGTGGTAGGCGCTGTAGACGGCGCTCGACGCCGGCTTCCACACCACCGTGTTGCCCATGAGCGCGGGCGCCGTGGGCAGATTGCCGGCGATGCTCGTGAAGTTGAAGGGCGTGACCGCGAACACGAAGCCGTCGAGCGGGCGCTGCTCCACCGAGTTCCACACGCCCGGGCTGCTGTACGGCTGCTCCTCGAGGATCTGCTGGTAGAAGAACGGGTTCCAGCGCCAGAAGTCGATCAGCTCGCAGGCGCTGTCGATCTCGGCCTGGTGGGAGGTCTTGCTCTGCCCCAGCATGGTGGCGGCGTTGACGATCATCCGGTGGGGTCCGGCCAGCAGTTCGGCGGCGCGCAGCAGGACCGCGGCGCGGGTCTCCCAGGGCAGGGCGGCCCAGTCGCGGCGCGCCTTGCGCGCGGCCGCCACCGCCTGCTTCACTTCCTTGGCGCCGGCCTTGTGGTAGGTGCCCAGCACGTGGCCGTGGTCGTGCGGGACCACGCACTTGCCCAGGTCGCCGGTGCGCACCTCCTGGCCGCCGATGATCAGGGGGATCTCCACCTGGCGACCGGCCATTTCGGCCACCGCCGCCTTGAGTTGCTCGCGGTCCTCGCTGCCGGGTTCGTAGTCGCGGACCGGCTCGTTGTACGGGCTCGGCACCTCGTAGATCGCATTGGGCATTGGTCCTCCTCCTTCCCGCTGCGTGACGCGGCCGGCCCCGTGGGGACCGGCGGCGGCGAAGTCGCGCGGCGCGGCCCCGTGCTCCACGGCAGCCGGGCTGCGGCACCGCTTTCGGTGTGCCCGGCCACGATGGCAAACATTTCGACGGGAGGCAAGCCGGTTCGGCGACGGCTCCACGGCGCTCCGCGGCGGCCCTCCGGCGTTCCCGGGGGTTCACCCGGATCGCCGACGACCCGCGCCGGCGGGGAATGCGGGTGTGACGGTGGAAGGATGATGCTACCATGGGGTCGCCGAGCTGGGCGCCGGATGGACCTCGAACGGCGCCCGTTCCCAACCCGGACGAGGAGCCCGCGCGCCGCCATGACCAAGCCGCCCAAGAACCTGCAGACCGTCGAATCCCACATCCTCCAGATGCAGAGGCTGCACCCGGCCGCCAGCGGCGATTTCACCGGCCTGCTGAACGACATCACCTTCGCCGCCAAGATCGTCACCCGGGAGGTACGCAAGGCGGGGCTGGTGGACATCCTCGGCGGCACCGGGTCGCGCAACGTGCAGGGCGAGGACGTGCAGAAGCTCGACGAGTACGCCAACGAGATCTTCGTGCGCTGCCTGGGCACCAAGGGGCAGGTCTGCGCCCTGAGTTCGGAGGAGATGGCCGACTGCGTGTATCCCGACACCGGCGAGGGCAGCGGCCGCTACATCGTGGTGTTCGACCCGCTGGACGGCAGCAGCAACATCGACGCCAACGTGTCGGTCGGCACCATCTTCGGCATCTACCGGCGCTTCTCGCCACTGAGTCACGTGGGCGAGCACGACGTGCTGCAGCCGGGCCGCTCGCTCGCCGCCGCCGGGTACGTCATCTACGGATCGAGCACGATGTTCGTCTACACCACCGGACACGGCGTGCACGGCTTCACGCTCGATCCCAGCATCGGCGAGTTCCTCCTGAGCCACGAGGACATCCGCACGCCGTTCGAGGCCGGGATCTACTCCGTGAACGAGGCCTACGAACCGCGCTGGACGCCGGAGATGCAGGAGGTGCTGCGCCAGCTCAAGTACGGGCGCGGCAGTGATCCCGAGGCGCCGCGCGAAGGAACGGGCAGCGGGATGACCAGCCGCTACATCGGTTCCCTGGTGTCCGACTTCCACCGCAACCTGCTCTACGGCGGGGTGTTCCTGTATCCGGGCACCCGCGACAAGCCCCGGGGCAAGCTGCGGCTCATGTGCGAGGCGGCCCCCCTGGCCCTCATCTGCGAGAACGCCGGCGGCTATGCCAGCGACGGCGCCGGTCCGATCCTCGACGCCAAGCCGACCGATCTCCATCAGCGCACGCCGCTGTTCATCGGCAGCCGCGACACGGTGCTGTGGATCGAGAAGATGCTGTCGGGAACCGCCGTCGGCCTCTGAGGCACCGGACGGACGGCCGAGCCGTTTTCCTTTTCCTCGCTCCGGATCTCCTTTCGGCTAGCGGCATTTTTCGCCGCCGATTCCCGCCGCTTCCCCATCGCGGCGCATCGTTTCGGCGCTCAAGCCGGCCGGGCGGGCGTCGATACGTCGGCACAGGACTTGCGAAGTCCATGGGTCGAACGCCGATCCGTCCGCTCCCGTCGCATCTCGCGGCACGGCTGCCGGGGCGGCAGACATGAACAGGGTCGTGGGCACCGAGTGGAACCGGTCCGGCGACCGGAAGGAGGAGAGGTCGTGCAGAGCGTTACCGACTTCCAGAATGCACGCGGTCCGCTGAGCGCCCTGATCGTGGGCCTCGCCGTGATCGCGATGGCCGCGCCCGCCGCCGCCGACGTGATCCTTCAGGCCGACTTCACCTACCACACGATCGGCGAGGTGATCGGGGTCGGTGGCGCCGCCGCCGGCGAACCCGTCGATCTCGGCGGCACCGACGCCATCGTGGCGCTCGCCCCGACGATCTCGAACGCCCTGAAGCTGACCGACCGCTGGACCGACCAGGCGGCTTACGTGCAGTTCGAGTTCATCAACAACGTCGAGGTGACCACCGGCCAGGTGACCTTGCAGGCCACCCTCAGCTTCAGCAACCACAACAACTGCTCCTTCTCGGTGCGGGAGCAGGGTGGTCGCGCCAGCAACTTCGCCGATCTCATCTTCAAATCCGACGGCGCCGTCCACTGGAGCGACGCCGGCACGCCCGAGACGGCGGTTGACACCTATGTCACCAATACCGCCTACGACGTGGTCTTCGTCTTCGATCTCGACGCCGGCACCTACAGCCTGACGGTCAACGGCGAGCCCAGGCTCACCGACCAGCCGATCGGCGTCACCAGCGGCCGCGGCATCGGCGGCTTCTATGTCGGCATCGACAACGATCCCGACACCACGGGCATGCTCTTCATCGACGACATTCTGGTCACCACGACGGCCCAGGTGGCGGCCGATCCGCTGACCTGGACCGCCGTGAAGGGCATCTACCGCTGATTTCCGTCTCCGCCAGGGCGCCGACGCCCGGCACGACGCGAGGGCCCGGACCGGAGTCCGGGCCCTCGTCGTTCTTCCGGCGGCGTGCGCCCCCCGGGGCGCGTGGGGTCAGGAACGCTCGTCCCCGGTCTGCAGACCCTTCGCCTCCACCACCAGCCCCAGGGCGAAATTGGGGCAGCGGGGTCGATGGTTGCGGCCGGCGGGGATCAGGATCGCCTCTCCCTGCCTGACCTCCACCTCGTCGCCCCCCATCTCGAAGTTCACGGCGCCTTCCATGATGTAGATGAACTCGTCCCGTTCGTGTGCGTGGGTGGTGTACTCGCCGCTGTAGCGCACGATGAAGGCGTGGTAGTCGTCATCCAGCTCGCAGATCTCTACCGGGCGGAACGCCTGATCGAGAGTCCGGGCCAGACGCAGGACCTGGTGCTTGGACACGTCATCTCTCCTGGCTCTGGGCCCGCACGAGGCCTGCCTCGTCCGAGCTCGGGTACCGCGCCAGCAACTCCTCGCGCATGCGCGTCGCCTCCGCCGCCTCGCCGATGGCGTCGAGGCAGACGGCCGACTTCATCAACGCCGACGGCGACCGCTCCGACTGCGGGAACCGGGACAGCAGCAGGCCGAGGTGCGACAGCGCCTCCTCGCACTCGCCGGCGTCCTGCGCCATGGCGCCCATCCAGTACAGCGCATCGTCCGCCAGTTCGCTGCGCGGGAACCGCTCCAGGAACTCCTCGTACCCGGCTCTGGCCAGCTCGCGGTTGCCCCGATCGCGATCGAGCTCCGCCGCCTGGTAGATCGTGCGGGCCTCCTCCGGCAGATCCGCGACCGCATCCCGGGCCGGCGGCTTGTACTCGCCCAGCGTGGGCACGCCCGAACGGGACGCCAGCAGGTCCACCCGCGCGGACAGATCGCGCGTGTACTGGGCGTTGTCCCGGATGAGCTGCTCCAACTGGTCGATCTGGCGCGAGAGCTGCGCCAGGAACGCCGTGCGCTGGGCGTCGGTTTCTCCCACCAGGCCCCGGTCGGCCCGGATCATGGTGGTGAGGGCGGTCAGTTCCTGCTGCGTGCGGGTGTTCTCCGCCTTCAGCTCCGCCATGCCGTCGCGGGTCTCCTGCACGTTCAGCTCGATGCGGTCGAGCTGGGGCGCGCACCCTCCTGCCACCAGGACGACCACCACGGCTCCGCCCAGGACAGCGGCCCGGCGCAGCTTGCTCCGCGTCCTCATGCTCCGCTCCTCGTTCGTTGATGCGTCCTGCCCGCAGCGGCTTTCCGCCGCGCCGTCACGGTCGCGTGAAGTGCGCGCGCCGGTTCAGCGCCCAGGCCGTCTCGTCGTGACCGGCAGCGAACGGACGGCTCTCGCCGTAGCTCACCGTGCGCAGCTGACCGCCGGGCACGCCCAGGCTCACCAGGTAGTCCCGCACCGAGTTGGCCCGCCGCTCGCCCAGAGCCAGGTTGTACTCCACGGTGCCGCGCTCGTCGCAATGGCCCTCGACGACCACGGTCGTCCCGACTTCGCGCAAAATGCGCGCGTTCTGCGAGAGCGTCGACATGGCCTCGGCCGTCAGCGAGGAGCTGTCGAACGCGAAGAACACGTCCTCCACGCCGTAGTCCTGCGGCTGCTCCACCGAGTAGTCCCGCAATGCGGTGCCGTCGTCGATCTCTTCCTCCTCGGGAACCATCGGTCGATCCACGTCCTCCTGCACCGGCGGCGCCTCCGGGGCCGGCTCGGTCTCCACCTCTTGCTTCCCGCCACAACCGGCCATGAGTCCGAGACCGACGATCAGCAGCGCAGCGCTCAGGACTGCCAGCTGCCAGCTCTTGTACTCAGTGCGACCGCTCTTCATGTCGTTCCAACTCCTTTGGATGGTCCATTGCCCCGGACCGGTCACGGCGACCAGTCGGGAGTGATGTCCGGCTCCTCGCCGTACGTCAGTTGCCGCCATTCTCCGTCCACGACGTCCAGGATGTACAGCTTGAATGTGCCGGTGCGGTCAGAGGCGAAAACCACGTGGCGGCCGTCCGGCGCCCAGCTCGGATCCTCCGCATTGCGCCACGAGGCATTGGTGAGGATGCGGCGGTCCTCTCCGGTCGTGGAGATCATCACGAGCTGGGTGAAGTTGCTCTCGCGCATGGCGTAGACCAGCTTGTCCCCGCTCGGCGACCACGCCGCCGAATCGTTGTAGCGACCCTCGTAGGTGAGGCGCTCCCGCCCGGCGCCGTCGGCATCCATCATGTATAACTGCGGGGTCCCGGTCCTGTCACTCGTAAAAACGACGCGGTTGCCGGCCGGATTCCACGCCGGGCTCACCTCGATCGCGGGCGAGACGGTCACCCGCCGCAGGATCTCCCCCGTCGGCGACACGCGGTAGATCTCCGGATCACCGCTGTGGGACATCGACAGGAGCATTTCCCGACCGGACGGGTGCCAGTCGGCCCCGAGGTTCAGCCCCTGCTGCTGGATGATCTTGCGTACCTTGCCGCTCGCCGTCGCCAGCGAGAAGAGACCCTGCTGGTGGTCCGAGTAGGAGGTGAAGGCGATCTCCGTGCCGTCGGGGGACCAGCTCGGACAGAGGTTCAACGTGCGGTTGGCCGTGATCCGCAGCAGGTTCTCGCCGTCGTAGTCCACCACCCAGAGGTCGCGCCGGTCGCCGTGCCCGCGCGAGAAGGCGATGCGCGTGAGCGCGATGCCCGGCGAGCCGGTGAGCATCTGGATGACCTCGTTGGCGAAATGGTGGGCCGTCACGCCCATCTGGTCCGGCAAGGGCCGGTAACGCTTCGAGAGCACCATCTGCCGGTCGGGATAGGTCATGAGCTGCAGGTTCACCGTGGTCGGCGCGTTCTCGCCGGTCTGACGGGCATCGCGCAGCGGGCCTTCCACGGTGCCGTCGATGGTGAACTCGTACCGGAGCGTGTCGCCGGGCGCGGGAGTCTCGCCCACGCCCACGTCGAAGTACCCGCTGTAGCGGAGGTCGCGGGCGAGGACGTCCTCGATGCGGTCGGCGGCGGCCACCGACTCCACGCCGCCCGACAGGACGTCGAGCAGGCCCACCTGCACGGCGATCCGACGCAGGGACGTCTTCTCGATGTCGATGTGGATGCGACCGCTGGTCTGGGCTGCGGCCGGACCGGCCGCCGACGCCGCCAGGGCCAGCAGCAAGACGATGCCCAGGGACCGCGCCAGGCGACGGCGCCGGCGCCCGAGGGATGGCGCGCTGCAGCCGCGCCCGGGGATCTCTCGCGTCATCTCTCTCCCGTGTCGGCGGCGGCAGGGCCGCCCGATCTCGCCGGGTCTTCGACTACGGTCAGAAGCCCGGCTTCAGGGTGAAACGGACACTGACGGGCAACTCCTGGCCGCCGAACCGCGCCGGCAGCGGCGGCAGCGGCGAAGACGCCCGCACCGCCGCGAGCGCCTCGCGGTCGAAGAAGCTCACGCCGCTGGAAGCGGCGAGGCTCACCCGCGTCACCTGTCCACCGCGGCCGATGACGAACTCCACCACGCAGGCCCGGGTGGCGCCGCGGTAGCTGTTCAGGGGCGGCGGGTGCCAGTTGGTCGAGACCCGTCGCTGGACCAGATCGATGTAGTGCGCGTAGGGGAAGTCGGCCCCGGTGGCCACCTGGGGCGCCGACATGGCCGTGGTGTCCCCGGTCGCTGCGGCCGCTGCGGTCGCGACCTCGCGCGGAGGGTCCTCGGTCGGCTCGACCGGCTTCTGCTCGGTCTTCGGCTCCGGTCGCACCGGCTCGGGTTCCACGGGCTTCGGCTCCTCGCGCGGCTTCTCCGGCAGCTGCTTCGGCTCGAGTTCGGGCTGCGGCCGGGGGCGCTCCGGCTGGGGCTCGGGCGGCGCCGGCTCCGGCTCGGCGACCGGGGCGGCGGCAGGTTGCTCCTGCAGCGCCGGGAGCTCGGACGGCGTGGTCAGCCGCACGCGGATGGCGCGCTCCAGCGGAGGCGTCGTCCGCGCCACCTGCCCGCCCAGGACCAGCAGCGCCGTCAGGGCGAGCACGTGGATGAGCAGGGAGACCGGCAGCCCGCGACTCATGGACTCCCTCTAGGTCTCCCGGTCGGAGACCAGGCTCAGGTTCACGAAGCCGGCGCGCTCCACGGCGGCCATCACCCTCAGCACGAAGCCGTAGGGGACCTCCTGGTCGGCGCGCAGGTAAACGGGGATGGTCTCCTTCTCCGGGAGGTAGGGCTCCAGGCGCAGAGGCAGGTCCTCGAGCTTGATCGTCTCCTGGTCGAAGTAGACCTCGCGGTCGCGCGTGACGCTGATGACCGGTCCCTCCTTCACCAGCACGCTGCGCGTATCCGCCTCGGGCAGGTCCACCTCCACCCCGCCCTGGATGTAGGGCGCGGTGAGCATGAAGATGATCAGCAGGCAGAGCGTCACGTCCACCAGGGAGGTGATGTTGATCTCCGCCATGCTCCGAAAGGCGCCCTTTTTGCGCATCAGATGCGCTCCTTCTCATGGAAGGCGGGCCGGCGGGCCGGATGACCGTTCACCGTCCCCGTGCCGCCGCCGCCGACCTCTTCCTCGAGAATGGTCCGCAACCGCTCCATCTCGTTGCCCACCAGATCAATCTTGCGCACGAGCATGTTGTAGAAGATCACCGCCGGGATGGCGGTGGCCAGACCCATGATGGTGGTGATGAGCGCCTCGGCGATGCCGGGCGCCACCACGGTCAGGCTGGCGCTCTGGGAACTCGCCATGTCCCAGAAGCTGGTCATGATCCCCCACACCGTGCCCATGAGCCCGAGGAACGGCGCGATGGTCACCGTGGTGGCTAGGACGATCAGGTAGCGTTCCAGGCGCTCGATCTCCAGGTAGGCGACGCGCTCGCTGGCGCGGCGGACGGCCGGCGCGCTGCCCATGCCTTCGGTCTCCACCACCTGGTTGCAGAGCGGCAGGTCCGGGCGGCGCTCACACCAGCGCGCCAGTTCCTCCCGGCTGCGCTGGCCTGCGAGCCACGCGTCACATTCGCGCCAGAACTCCAGGTGTCCCTTGCGGATGCCGGACAGCACGCGGCCCTTCTCCACCAGCACCGCCCAGGCGAGCACCGAGATCACGAAGAGCACCAGCATGATGAACTTGCCGAAGAACGTCGTCTCCGCCACCAGGTTCAGGAGTTCCGCCGAACCGAGGGCGGCCAGAAAATGGGCGCTGAACATGCGGGCTCCTTGGGCCGTGTGGATCGAAGCCGGGCACTGAGGTCTGGGATCGGGCGCTCTCCCTCATGCCCATCTCCGTCGCGGACCCTCCATGGTCCGCGGCCGCGAGCAGCCGGAATCGACCGTCACGGCCATCGCCCCCAGAACGCGGCCGGGGGCGTGGGGTTCCCGCGCGCCGTGCGTGCGGGTGCCGGCGACGCAGCGCCGGCCGCTGGCAGCGGCCGCGATCAGGTGCGGCCCAAAAAGTACTCCTGCTCGAACACCTGGCGGAAGTCGAACTTGTCGATGAAGTCGCTCAGGGAGTCCTCGTCCTGCTTGCTCAGCAGGTCGGCCTCCACCAGGTGAAAGACGATGCGTCCGAAGTCCAGGGTGCCCCGGACGCCCCACTCGTGGAAGACGTCGGTCGCCATGACGCCGAAGCGATCGCGGCCGAGTTGCTTGATCCCCTCCAGGAGATCGGCACCCGACACGTGCCGCCGCTCCTTGAGCCCGGACAGGATCCTGTCCAGGGCCTCCAGGACGAACAGATAGGCCTCGGGGGTGTACACGCCCCGGCGGGTGGCGACGGCCCGCACCGCGACCAGCAGACCCGTCGGTTCCTGCATGCCGCTCATCCTCCTGCGGCTCGACCTCGCGGCGCCCTGCCCGGCGATGTCGCCGCGCTCCGGCGCGGCCCGAGCGGCCGCGGACCGATCCATCATGTGCAATTGTAGACGGCCGACGGGGGGTGTCAACCTGCGGAGCTACAGACGCGGTCATAAAGATCCACGTATTGCTTGAGAATGCAGCGCGCGCCGAAACGTTCCACCGCATCGCGCCGGGCCTCCTCGCCCATGTGGCTGCGTGCGTTATCGTCGCTCAGCAGGTGGCGGACGGCGGCGGCCATGCCGTCGTAATCGTCGGGTTCCCGCAGCATGCCGTTGACGCCGTCGACGATGAACTCGCCCGTGCCGCCGCGGGTGGTGGCGACCACCGGCACCCCGCAGGCCATCGCCTCCAGGGCGACGAGTCCAAACGATTCGTGCCAGGAGGGCAGCAGGACCAGGTCCGCGCAGGGGAGCAACGCCTCCAGATCGTCCACCTGGCCCAGCAGGACGAGCCGGTCGGCCACCCCTTCCGCCTCGGCCTGGGCGCGGACGCGGGGCAGTTCCGGTCCTTCGCCCACGAGGACCAGCCGTGCCGGCAGGTCGCGCGCGATGCGCGCGAACACCCCCACCACCGCCGCCAGGTTCTTCACCGGCCGGAAGTTCGAGGCGTGCATGAGGATCCGCTCGTGCGGCTCGGCCAGCCGTGCCCGTCGCCGCGGACACTCGCGGGGGTGGAATCGGCGGGTGTCCACGAAGTTGGGGATCACGGTGATCGGCCGCGTCACGCCGAACACCTGCTGCGTCTCCAGCCGCAGGAACTCGCTCACCGCGGTCACGGCGTCGCTGCGCTCGATGACGAAGCGGGTCATGGGGAAGAACGAGGGTTCCTGCCCCACCAGCGTGATGTCGGTGCCGTGGAGGGTGGTGATCACCTTCAGGCGCCCGCCGCCCACCATCTCCCGGGCCAGGAACGCGCTGGCGGCGTGCGGGATGGCATAGTGCACGTGCAGGATGTCCAGCCCGTGCTCGATGGCCACGTTGCTCATGGCCGTGGCCAGGCTCAGCGTGTAGGGCGGATGGAGGAACACCGGATAGCTGGGCACCTCCACCGGATGGTAGAGGATGTTGCGGCGGAAACGCCGCAGCCGCAGGGGCAGCTGGCTCGTTATGAAATGGACCGAGTAGCCGCTGCGGGCCAGGTTCAGGCCCAGTTCCGTGGCGATCACGCCGCTGCCGCCGGCGCTGGCGTAGCAGGTGATGCCGATGGCGGGCAGCCGGCTCACGTCCAGACCTCCGGCGGTAGATCGGCCAGGACCGGCACGGCGCGGGTGCGCAGAGCCTCGCCGTACGCCACTCCCGCCCGCGCGCCCCAGAGGCGGCCCCGCCCCTCCAGGCGGCGCAGGAAGTCCTCGGAGTTGATGAACGTGGGGCGGCGATCCCCTCCCCGCACGAACTGGCTGCCGTAGCAGGCGATCGCGCGCAGCTTGGCGTCCCAGGTGGTGGTCACGTCGAAGATCAGCGAGGGGACGCCGTCCTCCGGGCACACCTCCAGCAGCGCCTCCGCGATCCAGGTCTTCGCCACCGGTTGCAGGGATTCGTCCTGCTGCGGCCCGACCGGCCACCACCGCTCCCCCCCGGACGCGGGCTGGTAGGTCGCCAGACGCGCCAGGAAGCACGCCCGCGCCACCAGCGCGGGAGCAGCCACGTGGTCCGGATGGCGCCGGGGCGCCGGGGCCGTCACCACCCAGCGCGGCCGCCACCGGCGCAGGATCGTCACCAGCGGGGCCACCTGTCGCGGCGAGGCCGGATCGAGGAACCCGTCCGGCAGTGCGAGTTGCACCCGTTGCGCCAGCCCCAGCTCGGCCGACGCGACCGCGGCCTCGGCCCAGCGCTCGTCGGGCGTGCCGTTGCTGGCCAGCTCGCCGCCGGTCAGGTCGCAGACGCGCACGGTGCGGCCGCGAGCCGACAGCAGGCGCAGCGTGCCGCCCAGCGCGATCTCCGCGTCGTCGGTGTGGGGTGCCACGCAGAGCAGGTCGGTGCCGGGGGACGGCAGCCGCTCGCCCGTGTCCGTCGCTGCGGAGGTCATGCTCTCTCCTTCCCCTCGCCGCGTCGCGGCTCGTCCACCGCCAGGTGGAATTCGCACCAGAGGCCCCGACGCCCGGCCTCGACGTGGCTCTCGGCGGCCCGCAGGAGGGCCGCGGTCAGATCGTCACCCCACAGCGCGGCCGCGCATAGCGCGGCCAGCGTGCGCTCCTGGCGGCGACCCGCGGGGCGCAGCCAGGGGAGCGGCGTCGCCCGCTCGGCTCGCCGCCGGCGGCGGTCCTCGCGCACCAGCATGCGGCGGGCCTGCCGGCTCCAGCTCGCGGCCTGTTCAGCGGCCAGGCGGCGCGCCCGTTCCGGGTCGGCACCGGCCTGCTCCCGCAGAGCACCCTCGAGCAGCCGGGCCGCCTCCTCGCCCACCCGTTCGGCCGCCGCTGCGCGGTCGCCGGTGCCCCGATCGGATCCCGGCAACCCCGCCGCCGGATCGCTGCCCGCCGGTGCCAGCCACGCGAATAGCCGCGGCAGCATCGCGCAGCGGGGCACTCCGAAGGCCGCATAGACGGACGCGAGTTGAGCGAGATAAGCGACCTCGCCCGGCCCCACCACCACCCCGGCCGGCCGGAAGAGCCAGTCCTGGACCGCGGCGCGCAGCGCCACGGCCGGTCGCAGCCGCGCCACATCGGGCAGGGCGGACGGGTTGGAGTCGCCGCCGGCGTCGGCGCCGGCGCCACCGGCGTCACCGCCTCCGACGGCCGCGGGCAGGGCCCGGCGGCGGCCGCCTTCCTGGAGGTTCAGGATGCGCTCACCCGCCGTCTCCGGCAATGGACGCGGAAAACCGCCGCTCTCGAGTTCGTCGCCGGCGCCGGCGAGGATTGCACCGAATCGCGCCCGGTCCGCCCACACGGCCCGGTAGAGCGGCGCGGCGGCGGCGTGCAGCCCGGGATCGTTGCCGCTGACCACGAGCAGCGGCCGGCCGCGAAAGATCCGCAGCAAGGTCCTTCGCTGCAGGCGGCTCCACGACCAGCCCTCGCGGGCGGCCACGGCGTGAATCCGCTCCAGGTCGCGCGCCAGCTCGCCCCGGTGACGCTGCTCCGCCAGCCAGGCGCCGGCGCCGGCGGCCACAGTGGCGGGAAGCTCGCCGATCATCCGGTCGGCAGCGGTGCCGGCGCCGTCGGCACCGTCGCGCTGGGCGGGAGCGCCGGCCACGCCGGGCAGGTCGGCAGCACCCGCGTCCTCCAGGCGGCCCCGCAGCAGCACGTCGCGCGCGGGATCGTAGATCACCGGCGCCATGGCTTCGCGCAGATCGTCGTCGTCGTCGCCGGACCAGAATACCGGCACCGTGGGACGCCCCGCCGCGGTGCGCGAATCCGCCAGCACGATGGCCGTGGCCACCTTCAGCAGTGTGTACAGCGGACCGCCCAGATAGCCGGGCTGCTGGCCGGTGACCACGGGGTCGGCCCGCCCTGCGGCCAGGCTCTCCGCCGCCTCCGCCATCAGGCCGCGCGTGGCGGAGTCCGGCGCGTCCCGCAACAGATCGGGCAGCCAGGCCCGGCGCCACGATCCACGCCAGATCGGCGCGCACTCCGCCTCCGTCCTTCCCGGCGCCGGTGCAGTCAGGAATCGCTCCAGATCGCCGCGCGCATCACCGAGCCGGGGATGGCCGGCGAGCCACGCGCGCAGGACGGTCCCGCTCTCGGGGTGGCATCCGAGGTCAAGACCCCGCCGTACGGAGATCATGGCAGCATCACTCCCCCGCCAGGCCGGAACGTCCGGTCCGCGACGGCGAGGCCCCAGGCTCGTTCGCCCGCCGGAACACCAGGATCCACCGGTCCGCCTCGCGGGCGCCCAGAGGACCGCCGTCATAGTTCCCGGCGGCGGCCACGCGGGCGAGCCCGGCCGCCGCCGCCGCAGCGTCGATCTCCGCGAGCGAGAAGAGGGCCACGCGCTCGGTGTACCGGCGTCCCTCCCGCGGCACGCCGAGGGCGGCGGCCTCCTCTGCGTTCCCCTCGCGCGGCATCAGCAGCACGTCCTTCGCCACCACCGGCGGGTCGGCCTCCAGACGCCTCTGCTCGCGCACCAGCAGCGGCCCCACGCAGCGCTCGTGAGGCCGCACCGGCCCAGCGACCAGTTCGTCGCGCACGCGGTCCGCGTCCAGGTAGTCGAGAAACCAGTGACCTCCCGGTGCCAGCACCCGCGCCACTTCCGCGAGCACCGGGGCGTGGGCCGCCAGTCCGCCGAAGTAGCCGAAGGCGGTGAAGAGCGACAGCACCGCCGTCACCGCGCGCGGACGCAGGGGCAACCGGCGCATGTCCGCGCGCACCAGGGCGTACCGCGCACCTGCCGCTTCACGCAGCCGCGCGGCCTCGCCCAGCAGCGCCGGGGAGAGGTCCAGGCCCACGACGGGCACTCCCTGCCGCGAGAGCTCCACCAGGTGCCGCCCGCCGCCACAGCCGAGATCGAGCACCGGACCGGAACCCAGGGGCGCCAGCCGGGGCAGGATCGCCACCGCGCGACGCGCCTCGGCCGCGTCGCGATGCCGGTACAGCAGCGGGTAGTGGCGGTCGAAGGCGTCCACGAACCAGGGGCGCTCGCCGGCGCCGCGACGGCCGCTCACCGCTCTGCCCCGAAGGACGGCTCCCAGGCCAGACGACCATCCAGCGGCTCGTCGCGCGCGATCACCGATTCCCGCGGCTCCGGCAGCTTGGCGGGAAAATCCACGGTGGAGTGCAGACCGCGGCTCTCGCGGCGGGCGAGGGCACAGAGGATGATCAACTCGCCCACCAGGGCGACGTTGCGCAGCTCCACCATCTCGGCGTTCACGAGGTAGTGCCTGTACACGGATTCCGCCGTGCGGCGGATGGCGCGCGTGCGGTCCAGCGCGATCTCGAGCCGGCGCCGGTCGCGCACGATCCCGACGTAATCCCACATGACCCGCCGGACGGAGTCCCAGTCGTGCTCCAGCACCATCACCTCGGGGCCGCGGTCGGAGCCGCCCCGCACCGACGGCGAGGGCGGCAGCAGCGGAGCGCCCTCGCCGAAGTAAGGCGGGTCGGTCGCAGCGGCGCGGGCGGTCACGTCGGCGAAGTACACGGCCTCCAGCAGCGAGTTGCTCGCCAGCCGGTTCGCACCGTGCACGCCCGTGCAGGCCGATTCCCCCACGACGTACAGCCCCGGCAGGCTGGTGTGCCCCCGGGCATCGCAGAGGACGCCGCCGCACATGTAGTGCGCGGCCGGCACCACCGGCACCGGCTCCCCGGTCATGTCGATACCGAACTTCGCGCAGGTGGCCACGAGGTTGGGGAATCGTCGCCGGACGGCGTCTGCCGGCAGGTGCCGCAGGTCCAGGAAGGCGCACGGGTCGCCGCTGGTCTTCATCTCCTGGTCGATGCCGCGGGCGACGACGTCGCGCGGCGCCAGGTCGGCCAGCGGGTGGTAGCGGCTCATGAACCGCTCGCCGCGGCCGTTGACGAGCACCGCGCCCTCGCCGCGGACCGCCTCGCTGATGAGGAAGCTCTTGGCCTCGGGGTGGTACAGGCAGGTCGGATGGAACTGGACGAACTCCAGGTTCCCCAGCCGCGCACCCGCCCGGTACGCCATGGCGATGCCGTCGCCGGTGCTGATGTCGGGGTTGCTGGTGTAGCTGTAGACCTTGCCGCAGCCGCCCGTGGCCAGGATCACCGCATCGGCCAGGTAGGGGCGGATCTCCAGGTTTCCGCGCCGCAGCACCCAGCACCCCACCACGCGCTGCGGCACGGCCGCGCCGGGCTCGAGGTCGGCGGCGCGGATCAGGTCCACGCCCAGGTGATCCTCCTCGATCGTCACGTCCGGATGGCGGCGGCAGGCCTCGAGCAGGCGCGCCTCCAGCTCCTGACCGGTGAGGTCGCGGCTGTGCAGGATCCGCCGCCGGGAATGACCACCCTCCCGTCCCAGGGCGAACGGAGCGTCGGGCCGGTCGTCCTCGCGGGAGAACTGCACGCCGTAGGAGAGCAATCGCTCCACGAGCGCGGGCGCCGCCTCCACCATCGCGCGCACGACCGGCTCGCGACACAGCCCGTCGCCGGCGGTCAGGGTGTCCTGCACGTGGAGTTCGAAGTCGTCCAGCGGCGAGAGCACCGCCGCGATGCCCCCCTGGGCGTAGTTGGTACTGCTCTCGCGCGGCTCCTTCTTGGTGACCACCCGCACCGGTCCATCGCCTGCCGCCAGCAGTGCGAACTGCAATCCGGCGATCCCGGATCCGACCACCAGGTAGCGGCTGTGGACGAAGTCGGCAGAGGGAGAACGCGCCATGACGCCCCGATTGCTGCAGGTTCGTGCGCGACGCCGGGTGGAGCCGGCAGGATGCGATGTCCAGCCGCGTGACGGGCGCGACCAATATACCGTTCCGGCGCCACCGCCAGCAACGTCCGACCGCCGGCGGGCCGATGCGCGCACGGCCCCCGCGGCACCGGGAAGGCCTCAGAATCCGCTCAAGTCCCGGCACGGACGAACGATCATGGGACAGGAACGAGCCTTGCTCGGGCTCTCGCGGGAGAGCTGTGGCCAGTGCCAATCCAGGAGGACGGAACGTGACATCCCGGCGCCTGATCTCCGCCTTGATCGCCCTCGGTCTCGCCACCGGCATGGTGGCCCTCGGCGGGTGCGACAACCACGACGGCAACGAGTGGCAGCGTCTCGTCTGCGAGGTGGCGGCCATCAACGACGGCACCCCGCTCGTGTCGGCTTACCTGAACGTCGGCAACGACGGCATGGCAGGAACGGACGACGATTTTCTGCCGATCGACTTCGCCACCGTCACCTTCTTCGCCCGGCCGTACAACTCGATGGTCTACCTGCCGGACGACGGTCCGTACAGCTGGTTCCACGTGACCAACTACGACCTGATCTGGCATCCGGGACCCGGTGCCCCGGCAGCCCTGACCGACTACAACGTGTCCGGCGGCATGTGCGACGTGATCGTGCCGGTCGGTCAGGAAGCCTCGGTCTCCATCCTCGTCGCCGATCGCGGGATGAAGGAGGAATCGTGGTACCGTGACATCCTGTACGTGGGCGAGGGCGCGTACACCGCCACCTGCGAGCTGCGCTTCCGCGGCCACGAGACCGGCAGCGACACGATCGTGGAGCTCGGGGGCGGTTTCACGGTGACGTTCTTCGGACAGGTCTCGTCGCGCAACTAGGCCCGGTCCGAGAACCTGGACCGAGCCTGGATCGGGGCGAGCTTCAGCGCGGGTTCCGTCGACCGACAGGCAGGCGCTCCTCGATCACGTCGGGGAGCGCCTCCTGCGATGTCCAGGCCACCTCCAGGACCACCGGCACCATGGGTACCTCGGCGGGCCACCGGCCGGACAGTTTCACCCAGTCCTTCTCCGTGGTGAGCCATCCCGCCACACCCGCGCGCCGTCCCGCAGCCAGGATCTGCGCCACCCGGTCCCCGGTGTAGCGCGAGTGATCGTCCAGGCGGACGGCGAGGCGCGGAGGAGCGCCGGCGAGCGCGGCCGCATCGGCCTCGAAGCGTTCGGGATGGGCGATGCCGGCGACCACTGCGTACGGCTGCGGAATGTCCCCGGCCACCGTGGCCCGCCGCCGGAAGCCGAGCACGGCCGCTCCGGCGGCGGCTCGCGCGCCGTCGGGCGGGTGGTCGCTCTCCACCAGCCAGACGTCCGCGCGACCGGCGCCGCGCGCATCCTCCCGGTAGGGTCCGAACGGAAACACCAGGCCGGTCCGCGGCTCAAGCCGGGGACGGTCCGTCGAGTCCTGCACGCGCCAGTCGTCGAGGATCAGCACGTCGAGGTGACGCGGCACGCCGGCCGTCTGGTGTCCATCCTCCACCACGATGATCTCCGGGGCGGGCTCGAGCGCCAGTAGCCGCGCCAGGCCCCGGCCGCGGCGGCGCGCCTGCACCACGGTCCAGCCGGTCCCCGCCAGGGCCGCGGCCAGCAGGCGCGACTCGTCACCCGCGGCGGCATCGCCGGCGTCCACGACCAGCGGGCCGGCAGCGCGCGAACCGTAGCCGCGGGTGAGCACGGCGCCCCGGCGGCCCCGCCCCGCCAGGTCGAGCGCGAGTTGCCGGACCACCGGCGTCTTGCCCGTGCCGCCGAGCGCGAGGTTGCCCACGGACACCACCAGCACCCCCGTCGGCGGGGCGCCGCGCGCGGCGTTCCGGCAGCGGGCCGCCAGATGGACCAGGTCCGCCGCGAGCCGCGCCAGCGGCCGTACTCCGGGGCCCGGCGGGCGGCGCCAGATCCGTTCGGCCAGGCGCAGCGGACGCGAGCGGAGGTCAAGGATCTCCATCGCCGTCCTCCCGGCCGGCCTCGAGGCCGAGCAGTCGCGCACGCAGCTCGTCGCGGGCCCGCTCCAGTCCTGCTCGTCCCGCACCGTCCGCCACCGTCACCCTGGCCAGCGGCAGCACCTCCACTCGCGAGAACGGCCAGGGCACCACCGTCCGGTCCCAGCTCCGCAGCACCAGCGCCTGGCCGGCCCGCGCCGTCAGCGGCAGCACCGGCCGTCCGGAGCGGCGCGCAAGTTCGAGCACGCCCGTGCGGATGCGACCGAACGGCCCCCTCGGCCCGTCGACCGCCACTCCCACGTGATTCCCGCCCGCGAGCGCCTGGAGCAGCCCGCGGAAGGCGGCCGCCCCTCCCGCTTCGCCCCCGGCGCCACGCACGAAGCGGAATCCGTGGCGCGCGAGCGCCCGCACCAGCAGGTCGCCGTCGGGTGACCGGCTGACGAGCAGGAACGGATGGGCCGGCCGGACGTGGAGCAGGGCGGGGAGGATGTCCCGGTGCAGGCAGGCGAAGATCACCGGACCGGCGGCCGGACGGGGCGGCAGGTCGGTGGTGTTGCACCGCACCGTGGCGGTGAACATGAGCCAGGCCGGAGGGGCCACCAGCGACTTGGCCGCACCCATGCCCACCGCTTCACCTCCGTGCGGCCCGCTGCCGGTCGAGGTGATCGAGCAGCGCCTCCGCCGTGCGCGACCACACGCCCGGCGGGCCGCATGCCTCGCGCAGTCGCCGCACGCCGGCGTAGAAACGCCGCCGTTCTCCGGCGTCGTGCACCCAGCGCTGGAGCGAACGGGCGAGGGGCACCGGGGCCACCTCTTCCTGCAGGTGCTCCGGCACGAGGTCCTCCCCGAGGATCAGGTTCGCCAGCCCGAAGCGGTCGACCCGGACCAGCCGCCGTGCCAGGGCATAGTCGAGCGCGCCGGTCCGGTACACGATGTCGTGCGGCACGCCCGCCAGCGCCGCCTCCAGGCTGGCCGTCCCGGAGCAGACGAGCGCCAGATCGGCCCCCTTGAGCAGCACCGGTAGCGGCTCGCGGCGGATATCCACCCCCGCCCCGACCGCATCCCGCAACAGCGCGCCGTCCATTCCCGGCGCGCGGCTGACCACCACCCGCAACGACCGGCGCCCGAGCCCCGCCGCCACGATGCTGGCGGATACCTTCAGGATCGACGCCAGCCGTGCCGCCTCCTGGCGGCGGCTGCCCGGCAGGAGCAGCAACGTCAGCGGCTCCTCCGATGCGAAACGCTGCTCCCGGGCCATGATCGTCCCGTCCAGGTCCCAGCCGCCGTAGTCCTCCACGAGGGGATGGCCCATCGGGAAGACGTCCACGCCCCGCTCGGCGAACCAGTCGGCCTCGAAGGGCAGGATGGTGCCGAGCCGGTCCACGCTCCGCCGCAGGCCGCCGATCCGCCACGCTCCCCAGGCCCAGAGCTGGGGCGGCACCAGGTAGAAGACGGGCAGGCCGAGCTTCCGGGCTCGCCGGGCCACGCGCAGATTGAAGCCGGGGAAGTCGATGGGAACGACCAGGTCCACGCCGCCGTCGGCCAGGTGGCGCCAGATCCGCCGGCGAGCCCGCAGGATCGCGGGCAGGGCGCCCACGACGCCGCCGAACCCCATCACCGCCAGATCCGCGCTCGACTGCACGATCTCCGCGCCGGCCGCCGCCAGCGCGCTGCCGCCCAGCGCCGTGCAGCGCACGTAGGGATCGCGCTCGCGCAGCGCAGAGAGCAGGGCCGCTCCGTAGCGGTCCCCGCTCGCCTCGCCGCAGGACAGGAAGACGTGGCGGCGCGGTGCCGTCCTCATGCTGGGCAGGCTCCTGGTCGCCGTGATCGCCGGCAGCGGCTAGCGGACGATGCCGCGCTCGGAGCGCCGGATGAACGCCATCAGGTCCTCGATGTTGCGCGACAGCTTGCAGTCGGACGCGATCCGCTCGAGCGCCTGGCTCACGTTCAGTCCGGAACGGTAGAGCAGGCGGTAGGCCTTCTTGATGTTGAGCAGTTCCTCGTCGGGAAAACCGTGTCGCTTCAGCCCGATGCTGTTGATGCCGGCCAGTTGCACCGGGTTGCCGGCCACCTTCACGAACGGCGGCACGTCCTGGGGCAACCGGCTGCCGCCGCCGACGAAGGCGTACGAACCGATGCGCACGAACTGATGCACCGGGGTCATGCCGCCGATGATGGCATGGTCCTCCACCTCAACGTGTCCGGCCAGGTTCACCGCGTTCGCGATGATCGTCTGGTCGTGGATGTGGCAATTGTGCGCGATGTGCACGTAGGCCATCAGCAGGTTGTCGTCGCCGATGCGGGTCTTCTCTCCCTCGCCCGTCGCCAGGTGCACCGTGCAGTACTCGCGGAACACGTTGTGGTCGCCGATCTCGACGTAGCTCTCCTCGTCGGCGTACTTGAGGTCCTGCGGCACGCTACCCACCGCCGCACCGTGGAAGAACTGGTTGCCCCGGCCGATGATGGTGCGACCCTCGATGAGCACCGAGGACGCGACGACGCAGTCGGGCCCGATCACGACGTGCGGACCGATCACCGAGTGCGGACCGATCCGCACGTTGTGTCCGAGGCGCGCCTCGGGGCTGACCACCGCGGTGGGATGGATCTCCGCCTCGCGCAGGGGACGCGGACCGGCGGCCTTGTTGAACTTGATGGGCTCCAAGCTGTCTCCTCCTGAAAGCGCGGATCAGCGATCCACCATGCTGGACATCAGATCCGCCTCGGCGACCTTCTCGTCGCCGACGTAGGCGGCGCCCTTCATCTTGCAGAGGGTTCCGCGCAACTTGACCAGTTCCAGTTCCAGGCGAAGCTGGTCGCCGGGCACGACCGGGCGGCGGAAACGCGCCTGATCGATCCCGCTGAAATACACGAGCTTTCCGTCCGGGTCCTCGACGCTGCTCAGGAGCAGCACCCCGCCGGTCTGCGCCATGGCCTCCACGATCAGCACCGCGGGCATGATGGGATGCCCGGGGAAGTGGCCGTGGAAGAAGGGCTCGTTGATGGTGACATTCTTCAGTCCGACCACCCGCCGTCCCGATTCCAGCTCGATGATCCGATCCACGAGCAGGAAGGGGAAGCGGTGGGGCATGATCTCCATGACCGTCGAGATGTCCCAGTGCCCGGGCGCCCGCGGCGGGTAGATCCGCGCCATGCGGCGCTCGCTCGCGGCGAGCCGGCGCACGAACTCCACGTTCAGGCGATGCCCCGAGCGGACCGCCCGCACGTGCCCCTGGATGGGCATGCCCAGCAGCGCGAGGTCGCCGAGCAGATCCAGGATCTTGTGCCGCACGGGCTCGTCACGGAAGCGCAGCTCCTGCCCTTCCGCCAGCCGACCGCCCTCGAAGACGAGGGCGTTCTCGAGACTGCCGCCCTGCGCCAGTCCGGACCGGCGTAGACCGTCGACGTCGCTGCGCATCACGAAGGTCCGGGCGGGGGCGATCTCGCTGCGGAAGGTCCGCGGGCGGATGCGGTAGCCGGCTTCCTGCATGCCGATCAGCGGATCGTCGTACTCGACGTGGAAGCTGAGGCGGAAGGCGTCGTCGGGAACCGCCGAGATCTCCACCTGACCCGACCGCAGCCGCGTTTCCTGGGGAATCTTGTAGTAGGTGTTCGGCAGGCCCTGATCGAGCAGCCCCGCGCGGTCGATCAGTTCCAGATACGGCAAGCCGCTCCCGCAGCCCACGACCGGCGGCTCGGGGCCGTCGAGGTCCAGGTAGCAGTTGGTCACGCCGGCGCCAACGAGGCTGGCCAGCACGTGCTCCACGGTGCGGACGGAAGCTCCGTCGCGCACCAGCATCGTGCTGCGGCGGTCCTCCGCCACGGCGAACTCCACCAGGGCCGGGATCTCGACGCGTCCCCCGCCGTGCACCACGCGGAACACGAGGCCGGTATTCGGGGGGGCGGGAACCAGGGTCAGCCGGCTCTTCGCGCCGGTGTGCAGGCCGACCCCTTCGAGGCTGGCGGTGGACGCCACGGTCTTCTGGAGCCAGAGCACCTCAGACGTCCTCCTCGCCCGCAGCGCCGGCAGTACCGGCAGTGCCGGCATCGGCCTGCCCGGCAGTACCGCCGGGGACGGCACCGCCGACGGCGGACTCGAGTTCACGCACGCGGCGCACGAGATCCGGCAACCTGCCCAGGGCACCCTCGATGCGCCGGTACTCGCGGGCGTCGCGGGCGAAGAAGCCGAGGACCGCCTGTCCCGGTGCGACGTCGCGGTGCACCCCGGCCTTGCCGGCCACCCGCGCGCCGCTGCCCACCAGGCGGTGGTCGGCCACGCCGGCCTGCCCGCCCATGACCACGCCGTCGCCGATACGACAGCTGCCGGAGATCCCGATCTGGGCGCTCAGGGCGCAGTTCTCGCCCACGACGACGTTATGCCCGATCTGCACCAGGTTGTCGATCTTCGTCCCGCGGCCGATCACCGTGCGGCCGGTCTGCGCGCGATCGATGCAGACGTTGGCGCCGATCTCAACGTCATCGCCCACGATCACGATACCGATCTGCGGGATCTTGCGCTTGCCACCCAGTTCGTCGACGAACCCGAACCCGTCGGAGCCGATCACCGCGCCGGGATGCACGGTGATGCGGTCCCCGAGCAGGCAGCGCTCGCGCACGATCACACGGGCATGCAGGACACAACCCTCGCCCACGGCCGCGTCCGCCTCCACCACCACGTGCGGCCCCAGCACACTGCCGGCGCCCACCCGCGCTCCCGGTCCGATCACCACGTACGGCCCCAGGGCCGCCGTGACATGGACGTCGGCAGCGGGATCGACCACCGCTGTCGGGTGCCGCCCCGGCGGGAACACCCGCTCGCGCGGCGGCGCGAAGTGCTCGAGAACCCGCGCGAAGGCCGCCCGTGGATCCACGGCGCGAAGCGCAGGTATCGGCGATGGCCAGCCCGGGGGCAGGATCACCGCGGCGGCGGGGGAACTCGCCAGGCGCGGCAACCAGCGCCTCTCGGTCACGAAGATGATGGTGCCGGACACCGCGCCGTCCAGGCCGGACGCCCCGGTGATCAGCGGATCCTCGTCGCTCTCGTGAGCAAGGCCCACGGTGCGCGCGAGTTCGCTCAATCTGATGCCGTCCACCATTCCCCTCTCGCTTCACCGCCACTCCTGCGCGGGGCGGGCGCCGACCAGGCGATTCATCCGCACCAAGGAACCGCCCCCGCTCCACCCGACGCGCGTCGGCGTCCGGTCGAGTGGGGGCTAAGGAAAGCGCGATGAACGAGTTGCGTATAATCTCGGCGGCGCCTTCTCACCTGTCAATGGAAAATCAACCGGTGGCGGGCCCCGTCGGACTCTCCCCCGGGCCCTCCCCCGACCCTGCGGAGACCGGCAGCGGGTCGCGCTCGCCGGGCGATCGAGGGAGATCCGTGGGTCCTGCGGCTCGCGCATCTGCCGGTCAGTCCTCCGCGCCCCGCGCGAGCGCGGACAGGACCTGGTTGGTGAGGTCCACGTCCGGGTCGAGATAGAGCACCGTGAGCGCGGCCGAGTCGATCACGATGCCGTACCCCTCTTCCTTGCCGATACGTTCGGCGATGGTCTTCACCTGACGGATGATGGGGTCGATCTTGGCCTTGTACTCCTGCTCCGCCCGTTCCTCGACCTGTTCGCGAAACTGGAAGTAGCTGCCCCGCTGCTTCTCGAAGTCCTGCAGCCGCGCTCGCAGGGCCTCCTCGCCCAGCAGCAGCTTCTGGCTCTCGATCTCCTCGGCCATGCGCTGCAATTCGCGCTCGCGGTCGGCGACCTCCTTCTCGAGGTCCTGCAGGAACTTCTGGTACTGTTCCTGGGCGTCACGGGCGGCGTCGTACTCCGCCACGATGCGCTGGGAGTCGATGACCCCGAACGGCCGGTCGGCCGCCGTGGCACCGAGCGGAGCGAGCAGCAGGCCCGTGAGAGCTACCAGGACCACGACCGTTCCGCGCGCGAGCGTCGGATGGTGCCGCATGTTTGCGTTCCTTTCCGCCCCTGTCGGGGCCTGGGCCGACCGCACCGGATCCGTCCCGGGCGGACCTTCAGCGACCTAGAAGAAAGTCCCGATGTTGAAGTGGGGTTCCCAGGCGCCGCCGCCGAGGCGATCGAAGCCGTAACCGTAGTCGAACCCGATGGTGCCCATCATGGGCACCTCCACCCGCACGCCGAAGCCGGCGCCCTTGCGCATGTTGGCGAAGTCCGCCTCGCCGAAGCCGTTCCAGGCGTCGCCCATGTCGAGGAACGTCAGCAGGTGGACGGACGGCGTCACCGCGTAGAGAAGCTCGGAATTGAAGATCGTGAAAAAGCGGCCGCCGATGAAGCCGGGGTTGCCCCTCGGCACCACCTCGAGGTCCTTGTAGCCGCGCAGCGGGAAGAGGCGGTTGCCGCCCAGCCGGTACTTCTCGTAGTCCGGCACGGAATCCGGATCCTTCAGTCCCAGGATCAACCCGGTGTAGCCGCGCAGGTGCAGGGTGAATCCCGCCGGCAGCCGCTGGTAGAACGAGTGGCTGAGCAGGTGTTCCTGGAAGTCGATCTCCCCGCCCAGCGGCCCGCCCGCCAGTTCCACGGTGTAGAGGGTCTTGGAACCGGTGGTGGGGAAGAACGGGTTGTCCGTGGAGTTGCGCTGGAGGCTGAGACGCAAGGCGCTCTTGGTGCGCGGCCAGTCGACCCGGTCGAGGCGCTCGAACGGCAGGTCGCTGGTGCCCAGCGAACTCTCCAGGCTGTCCAGGTAGCGGACGTACGCACCGCTGAAGTTCGACAGACGCGTCTCCGAGAGCTCGTAACGCAACCCTATCCGGCTGAAACGGGTGCCCGGGATCCGACGACCGGTGCGCAGGGCGAACCCGCGGATCCGGCTCTCGTAGAAGTCGTCGAAGTTGTACTGGAAGCGGTCGAAGAGATCCACGCCCGCCAGGGTCGGCGTGCCCAGGAACCAGGGCTCGGTGAAGCTCAGGTCGACGTAGCGGCGCCGCGATCCGAACTGCCAGCTCAGCGAGACGTTCTGACCCTTGCCGCGGAAATTCGTCTCGGCCACCTGGATGAAGCCGCTCAGCGAGGTCTGGGCGCTGTAGGCGGCCCCGAACATGAACTGCCCGGTCTGCCGCTCCTTCACCCGGTAGATGATGTCGATGTCGGCGCCGTCGCCCACCGGCTGGAAGTCTGGCTGCACGTCCTCGAAGTAACCGAGCTGGAAGATGTCGCGCTGGGTGGCCATGATGCCGGAGCTGCTGAAGGTGTCGCCCGGGAAGAGCCGCATCTCGCGCAGGATGACGTTGTCGTGCGTCTTGACGTTGCCGACCACCTGCACGTCGTGCACCTGCGCCGGCTCGCCCTCCACGATCTGGAAGGAGACGTTCACCGTCTGCTCGCGGATCTCGCGGGTCGGGGTGACGTTGACGTAGATGTACCCCTGATTGGCGTAGAGCTGCTGGATGCGGTCGATCGTCGTCAGGTAGTCGTTCTCGCCGAAGACGTCGCCGTGCGCCAGCATGATCTCGTCCGCGATACGCAGGTCGCCGAACACCGTGTTGCCGGACCACGTCACCTCGCCGACCCGATACCGCGGGCCTTCTGCCACCAGGATGACGATGTCCAGCTCGTCGCCGCTCTCGCGGAATCCCAGATCCACGTCCGTGATCGAGAAATCCAGGAAGCCGTGGTCGCGGGCGCGCTGGACGATGCGTTCGCGGTCCGCCTCGAACTCCTGCTTCTTGAAGGTGCCGCTCTTGAGGAACCCCGTGGTGCCCTGCTGCATCGCGTCGCGCAGCTTGTCGGGGTCGAGCTCGTCCGTGCCCTCGAAGCGGATGCTCTTGACCTTCACCTTCTCGCCCTCGTCCACGGTGACGACGAGATCCTGGAGGTTGTTCTGGTCCACCCGCGCCTCGGTCTCCAGGGCCACGTTGTAGTAGCCCTTCTCCCAGTAGAGCTCGCGCAGCGGCTGCAGGTCGCGGCGAATGGCGGCGGGGTTGGCGAACTGACCCATGTTGACCGGGAACGTCTCGCGGAGCTTGTCCGACTTGATCTTCCGGTTGCCCTCGAACGAGATGGAGCGGATGCGCGGAAACTCGCGCAGATTGATCACCAGCCGGATGCCGCCGGGGACATCCTGCCGGTACACGAAGACGTCGGAGAACTTCTTGGTGGCGAAGAGGCGCCGGATGCCCCGGGCCACCTGTTCCTCGCTGAGCGGACGGCCCGTCTCGAACCCGGACCAGGCCAGCACCTGCTGCAGACCCACCGTCTGCTCGCCGACGACCTGGATCTCCTGGACCACCGGCCCGGCCGCCGCCGGCGGAGGCGTCGTCGCAGCGCTCTCGGCGGCAGCCGCGGGCGGAACCGTGTCCTGTGCCGCGGCCTCAGGCGAGACGGTGTCGGGTGTCTGCGACGGCGCCCCCGCCGCCGGGGTCTCCTCCGCGACCGGCGTGTCGGCTCCCGTCTCCTGCGCCGGAGACACGGCGGCGAACGCGATCAGCAGGCAGGAGACCAGCAGCGAGCGTGGCAGGAGTTTCTTCACGAGATCGGGCGCTCTCCGTGTGGGTTTGCGGATCTCACGCGGCCGGCATGCTAGCACCGAGTTGCGGGATCGACAATCAGAACGTCAGGCCTGCAGCGAGGTTCCCATACCATGGGAGTTTCCCCGATGGCCGCCCCGCGGGCAGCGGCCGCGGGGTGTGCCCGGCGCCGCCGCGCCTCGGCGCTGCGGGGTCGATGTCGCAGCGAAAGATAGGACCGGGCGCCGTTCCGTCAAACCGGTTCGTCGTGGGTTGGAGAATGGGCTTGCGGGGAACCGACAGGCTCTCGGGTCGTGCACCCGTCTGGTGCCATTGAAGAGTGTCCGCCCCCGGATCGGATCGGAGGCGGACACGATTGTCCCGGGTAGAAACCAGACGCGCGCACTCTCCAAACTAGACGCGCGCACTCTCCTTGGGGTGGGAGGTGAAGGAGAGCTTGTTCCCCTCCACGCCGATCACCAGGCGCACGTTGTTGGTCACCTCGCCGCGCAGCAGCTTCTCGCTGAGCGGATCCTCGAGGTAGCGCTGGATGGCCCGCCGCAGCGGCCGCGCGCCCCGCTCGGGGTCGTAGCCGACGGTGCAGAGCAGATCCTTGCTCTCGGGCGTGAAGTCGAACTCGATGTCGAGGTTCTTCAGTCGCAGGCTGACGTCCCTGAGCAGGATGTCGACGATCTGCTTGATGTCGTCGCGATCCAGGGCCCGGAACGTCACCAGCTCGTCGATGCGGTTGAGGAACTCGGGACTGAACGTCTTCTTCAGGTCCTGGTGGATGTTGGCCTGGACGCGCTGCGCCTCGTGGTTGTCCTCCTCGGAGCCGAAGCCGACGCCGCGAGAACTGCCCGTCCGCCGGCTGCCCACGTTGCTGGTCATGATCAGCACCGTGTTACGGAAGTCGACCGTACGGCCGAACGAATCGGTCAGGTTGCCGTCCTCGAGCACCTGCAGGAGGATGTTGAACACGTCCGGGTGTGCTTTCTCGATCTCGTCCAGCAGGATCACCGAGTACGGCTTGCGCCGCACCTTCTCGGTGAGCATGCCGCCCTCGTCGTAGCCCACGTAGCCCGGAGGCGCGCCGACCAGACGGCTCACCGAGTGCTTTTCCATGTACTCGGACATGTCGACACGGATGAGGGCCGACTGGTCGCCGAAGAGGAACTCCGTCAGCCGGCGCGCAACCTCGGTCTTGCCCACGCCCGTCGGGCCGAGGAAGATGAACGAGCCGATGGGCCGCTTCGGGTCACGCAGGCCCGCGCGGTTGCGCCGGATGGACTTGGACACCGCCTCGAGGGCGACCTCCTGCCCGATGATCCAGTACCGCAGCTCGTCCTCCATGCGCAGCAGCTTCTTGGTCTCTTCCTCCTCGACGTCGGTGACCGGAATGCCGGTGATGTCCGCGATGACCTGGCACACCAGCCGCTGGTCGACCATGACCTTGCGGTCGGTCTTCTCCTCGGACCAGCTCCGCTTCATCTCGAGCAGCTTCTGGCGCAGTTCCTTCTCCTCGTCCCGGAAGGCCGCCGCCTTCTCGAACTCCTGCGCCTGGATGCAGCTCTCCTTCTCCTTGACGCACTCCTCGATGCGGGCCTCGATGTCGCGCACGTCCGGCGGCACCTCGGTGGCGCTCAGGCGCGCACGGCTGCCCGACTCGTCGATGATGTCGATCGCCTTGTCCGGGAGCGATCGGCCGGAGATGTAGCGGTTCGACAGCCAGACGGCGGCCTTCAGCGCCGAGTCCTCGTATTCCACCCGGTGGTGCGCCTCGTACTTGTCGCGCAGACCCATGAGGATCTCGATGGTCTGCTCCTCGCTGGGAGGGTTGACCATGATCGGCTGGAAGCGCCGCTCGAGCGCCCCGTCCTTCTCGATGAACTTGCGGTACTCGTCGAGGGTGGTGGCGCCGATGCACTGGATCTCGCCCCGGCTCAGCGCCGGCTTCAGCATGTTGGAGGCATCGATCGCCCCCTCGGCACCGCCGGCTCCCACGATGGTGTGCAACTCGTCGATGAACAGGATGACGTCCGTGTTCTCCCGGATCTCCGCCATGATCTGCTTGAGCCGCTCCTCGAACTGGCCGCGATATTTCGTCCCCGCCACCACGCTGGCCAGATCCAGGGTGATGATCTCCTTGTCCTTGAGCAACGCCGGCACCTGGCTCTCCACGATGCGCGTGGCGAAGCCCTCCACGATCGCCGTCTTGCCCACGCCGGGCTCGCCGATGAGCACCGGGTTGTTCTTCTTGCGCCGGCTGAGGATCTGGATGACCCGCTCGATCTCCTTGTCGCGGCCGATGGTGGGGTCGAGCTTGCCCTCCCGCGCCATCTGCGTCATGTTGCGACCGAACTGCTCGAGAACCGGGTTCTCCTTCTTCTCCTTCTTCTTCACCGCCGTTCCGGGACGGGCGCCGCTGGCGCCGAGGGCCTTCATGACCTCGCGCTTCACGCGCTCGTGATCGGCTCCCAGCTCCGCCAGGACGCGCGCAGCCACCCCCTCGCCTTCGCGGATGAGGGCGAGCAGCAAGTGCTCGGTGCCCACGTAGTTGTGGTTGTGCATGCGGGCCTCGTCGATCGACAGCTCGAGCACCTTCTTCGCACGAGGCGTGAAGGGGATCTCGCCGATGCTCACGGGCCCGCTCTGCGGAGTGACGGATTCCTCGATGGCCTTCTGAATGCGCTCGAAGTCTATGTTCAGACGCCGCAGCACGTTGGCTGCGATGCCCTCGCCTTCGCGGATGATCCCCAGCAGCAGATGCTCGGTCCCGATGTAGTCGTGCTGCAGACGACCGGCCTCGTCCCTGGCCAGGAACAGGACCTTGCGCACGCGTTGCGTGAAACGGTCGTTCATGCGTGTGGCGCCTCCATTCGCGTACCGGTCACGGGTCTGCAGTGAATATAAGCCGGGCGCCCATACCGCGCTATCGGCGGGATCGTCCAGGTTCCAGGCCGTTATTCGGCGACCCGCGAAAGAACTTGAGAGCCCGTCGCCTGCCCTCCGGCAGGGCGGCAGGGGGGCGGATCATTCGGCGAGAAGCTCGCGTAGGTAACGCGCGCGGAGCTCGGTGCGTTCCCTTCCGTCGAGTTTTCGCCCCGCTCGCAGCTGGAGGTGGGCCGAGCGCTGCTGCACGAGCGCCCGGTTGAGCAGCTTCATGTCGAACCGCGGCACCAGACCGAGGCTCACGCCCATGCGCACGTGGGAGAGGCGATCCAGCGCCTCCTGGGTCGTGATCAGGCGCGCCTGGCCCAGGATGGCGATCGAGCGAAACACCATGTCCTCCACGCCGACCCGGTTGCGCGAGATCAGCTGCTCGCGCGCCATGCGCTCGTACTCCAGCACGCGGGACACGTGGCGCGCGAAGTCCTCGGTGATCTGCTGCTCGCTGCGGCCGAGCGTCACGAGGTTCGAGACCTGGAAGAGGGCGCCGCGCACCGCGCTCCCCTCCCCGAAGAGGCCGCGGACCGCGAACTGGAGCTGCCGCAAGGAGTTCAGGATCTTCTCGATCTCTCCGGCCATCACCAGGCCCGGCAGGTGGATCAGCACGGAGATCCGCAGGCCGGTCCCCAGATTCGTGGGGCAGGCCGTGAGATAGCCCAGTTCCTCGCTGAAGGCGAATTCCAGCTCGGACTCCACCTCACGGTCCAGATCGAGGGCCCCGCTGCAGGTCTCCCGCGGCTGGAAGCCCGCCCGGAACACCTGCAGGCGCAAGTGATCCTCCTCGTTGATCATCACGCTGCGCGTGCAGTCGGGCTCCACCACGAGGCCGCGGCCCTCGGGGACGCGGATCAGCGCCGGGCTAGCCAGGTGCATCTCCAGCAGGCACTTGCGCTCCGTCGGCTCCAGCGTCTCGAGATCGAGACTGCAACCTCCGGCGAAGGCGGGGCAATCCAGGAGCCGATCGCTCACCATCTCGCGCAGCGCGCGCAGTTCCTGGTCCGATGCGTGGTGCGAGAAGAAGTGGCCCACCAGATTGCGCGCCAGGCGCAGCCGGGTGGAGATCACGATGTCGCTATCGGGCCCGGCGCCGTCGAGCCAGGGCGCACAGCGCTGGGTGCAGGTGGTGAAGAACAGTCGTCGATCGCTCATGCGTCCTCCGACTGCTCGCCGGGATCCGGGCCGCTGCGCTCCTCGCTCGACGACCCGCCGGCGCCCTCCAGCGTGGCGAGCCGCGCCAGTTCCTGCTCTCGCTGCCGGATGTGATCGCGCAGCCGGGCCGCCTCCTCGTAGCTCTCGGCAGCCACCGCGCGCTCGAGCGAGCCGCGCATCGCCGCCAGTTCGCGGCGCAGAGCCGCGCGGGGCCCGTCCGCACGCGGCGTCTTGCCCACGTGGGCGTTACCCCGGTGGTAGCGCTCCAGCAGCGGCTTCACCTGCTCCCGGAACGCCAGGTAGCACGTCGGACAGCCCACCACGCCCTTCTCCTCGAGATCCGCGAGTCCGAAACCGCACTCGGGGCAGGGCTCCTGACCGCCCCGTTCCGAGGTCCCGGCGGCCTTCTCGGCGAGCAGCCCGCCCACGAAGGTCGCCAGCGCCTCCTGGGCCGTGATGTCTTCCTCGTCGTCGTCCGCCGCCACGCCCTCGGCGCGGGCGCACGGAGAGCAGAGCCAGACCGAGGTCTTGCTGCCCTCCACGATATCCACATAGTGCACCGTCGCTTCACGGTCGCCGCAGCGTTCGCACTTCATGAGTCGTCTCACCTCGTCAGGCTCGCCGGCCGCCGCCGTGCGCCGTTCACTCCAAACGGTCCGCCGCGGCCAGTCGGCCGGCGCGGAGTTCCAGCACTCGATCGGCCCGCGCCGCCAGTTCGCGATCGTGGGTGACCACCACGAGGCCCGCGCCCTCGCGCCGGCCGAGGTCGAACAGCAACTCGCCCAGACGCGCGCCTTTTTCCCGGTCGAGATTGCCGAACGGCTCGTCCGCGAGGACGATCTGCGGTCGGTTCATGAATGCCCGCGCCACCGCGACGCGCTGCTGTTCGCCGCCCGACAGTTCGCCCGGCAGATGGTCGGCGCGATCCGACATCTCGAGGGCCGCCAGCAGGTCACGGGCGCGGCGCCGATGCTCGTCGCCGACCGTTCCGGCCGCCCGCACCGGTATCAGCAGGTTCTCCCAGGCGGTGAAATCGGGCAACAGGAAATGGAACTGGAAGATGAAGCCCACCACCTGCTGGCGCCAGCGCGTGGCCACCGACGCGCGCCGCAGATCCACCGGCTCGCCCCGGTGCAGCAGTCGCCCGGCGTCCGGCCGGTCGAGCGCACCGAGCAGGTTCAGCAGCGTGGTCTTGCCGCTGCCGCTGGAGCCGATCACGGCCACCGCCTGTCCCGGGGCCAGGTCCAGATCGCAGTCCTCCAGGACCGTCACGCGACGCGCGCGCTTCCGGTACGTCTTGTGCAACCCGCGGGCGGTGAGCAGGGCCTCCATCAGAATGCCTCACGTGTAGCGGATGATCCCCATCGGCTCCATGCGCGACGCCATGGCGCTGGGCCCCAGCGTGGCCAGGAACGTCAGCACGAGGCTGCCGGCGGCCACCAGGACGAAATCGAGCCCTTGCACCAGGACCGGCACGTGATCCAGGAAGTAGACGTCGCCGGGCAGCCCGACGGGCCAGACTCGCAGGACGGTGATGCCCAGCCAGCCGAGCAGGCTGCCGAGGGCGGTACCGGCGATGCCGAGCCACATGCCGTTCAGGACGAAGATGCCCATGATCTGTCCGCGGGAGGCGCCCATCGCCAGCAGGATTCCGATCTCCCGGTGGCGGTCCCCGACCATCATGATCAGGATGCCCACGATGTTGAACGCCGCCACGAGCACGATGAGCCCGAGAAAAACGTACATCACGATGCGCTCGATGTTGATCCACCGGAACAGGTTGCTGTTGAGGCTGATCCAGTCGGTGGCGTGATGGTAGCGTCCCAGCCGGACCTCCAGCGAATCGGCCACCGCGCCGGCACGCATCATCCGCTCCAGCTTGGCCCCCACCAGCGTGGCGCCCTGCTCGCCATAGCCGAAGAAGTCCCGCGCGGTCGCGAGGTCGATGTAGACGAAGCGGCTGTCGAACTCGTACATCCCGGAATCGATGAACCCGGCCACGACGAACCGTCGCGTCTCGGCCTCCATGCGGTCGAGGATCAGCTCTCCGCGGGGGGCGGTGACCAGGACCGTGTCGCCGAGCCCCGCGTACAGATCATGGGCGAGGTCGATGCCGAGGATCACGTGCGGGGTGCCCGACGCCGCCAGCAGTTCGATCCCGGCCGGCGCGGGCTCCACGTATCCGCTCACCGGTAGCACATCGCTCACCGTGGCCACGTCCACGCCCCAGACCACCGCCGCGCGGTGCCGTGCTCCGCCGAGCGGACGTTCGGCCGACACGATCACCTCCTGCCGGATGAGCGGCGTGACTCCGGTCACCTCCGGCTCCGCCGCGATGGTGGCGAGCGTGAGCGGCAAGTCCGTGAAGCCCTCGGGCGCGCTCGTGACCACCGAGACCATCGGCATGTTCTCGACGAAGGTGCGCTGGATCTCCGCGCGGAACCCGTTCATGATCGCGAGCACGAGGTTCAGCACCGCCACGCCGATGACGATGCCGGTCACCGCGATCACGCTGACCACGTTCAGGAAGACCGAGTGGCGACGGCTGCGCAGGTGACGGCGCGCGATGTAGCTGGCGAAATTCATGCGCCCTCCCGGCCGCGGCTGGCGAGACTCAGGCGCCGGCGGCGCCGCGATCGTCGAGGTCCGTGTCCGCGGTCGCCTCGCCGGGCTCCCGTCCGTCCGCAGGCGGGGTGCTGCGCGCGCCGGCATCCGCGTCGTCCACCGCTTCTCGCTCCTCCCTCACCTCCGGGCGCAGGTGCGGGAACAGCAGCACGTCGCGAATGCTGTGGCTGTCCGTGAAGAGCATCACCAGCCGGTCGAAACCGATGCCCAGCCCGCCGGTCGGCGGCATGCCGTGCTCCATGGCCTCGAGAAAGTCCTCGTCGAGCTGCTGCGCCTCCTCGTCCCCGGCGTCCAGCAGCGCCTTCTGGGCCAGGAAGCGCTCCCGCTGCTCGTGCGGATCGTTCAGCTCGCTGAAGGCGTTGGTCAGCTCGAAGCCGCAGACGAACAGCTCGAACCGCTCCACCAGCCTCGGATCGTCCCGGTGCTCCTTGGCCAGCGGCGACAGTTCCTTGGGATGATCCATGACGAAGGTGGGCTGCACGAGCTCGGGCTCGACCAGCAGGCTGAACAGCTCGTCCAGCAGCTTGTCGCGGCCGTGGCCGGGTTTCACCTCCAGGCCGCGGTCGCGCGCGAGGTCCGCCAGCTGTTCGCGGTCCAGGTCGCGTACCGTCCGGCCGAGACGCTCCTCGAGCGCATCGAGGAAACGCACCCTGCGGAACGGTCCGGCCAGGTCCACCTCGTGCTCGCCGTAGCGCAGGCGCTCGCCGGCGACGAAGCGCTCGCCCAGGCGGCGCAGCAGACGCTCGGTGAGGTCCATCAGGTCGGTGTAGTCCCAGAACGCGGCGTAGCACTCGAGCATGGTGAACTCGGGGTTGTGCGTGCGGTCCATCCCCTCGTTCCGGAAGTCCTTGCCGACCTCGTACACGCGGTCGAGGCCTCCGACGATCAGCCGCTTGAGGTACAGCTCGTCGGCGATGCGCAGGTACAGCGTGGTGTCGAGGGCGTTGTGGTGGGTGGTGAAGGGTCGCGCGGTGGCGCCGCCGTAGAGCGGCTGCAGGATGGGGGTCTCCACCTCCAGGAAGCCCTCGTCGTCGAGAAAGGCACGCACCTCCTTCAGGAGGGCCGAGCGCCGGCGAAAGCGTTCGCGCGCCTCGAGATTCATGGCCAGGTCGAGGTAGCGGCGGCGGCTCTTCAGCTCCACGCTCATGTCGTGGTACTTCTCGGGTAGCGGCCGCAGCGCCTTGGCCAGGAAGGTGAAGTCGCGCGCGTGCACCGTGAGTTCGCCGGTGCGCGTGCGGAAAAGCGTCCCCTCGACACCGATCCAGTCCCCGATGTCCACCAGCTTCTGCAGCTGCTGGAAGCGCTCCGCCCCCAGGTCGTCCTTCTTGAAGTACAGCTGGATGGCGCCGCCGGCATCGTGCAGCGGCGCGAACATCGTCTTGCCCATGCCGCGCTTGGCCATCAGCCGACCCGCCACCCGTACCACGTCCTGCCGGCCGGTCAGGTCCTGCTCCCGGGCCCGCAGCTCGGCGCTGGTGTGGGTGGGGTCGTAACGGTACGGGTACGCCACGCCGCCCTGCGCGACCAGGGCGGCCAGCTTCTCGCGCCGCGCCTCCACCAGCCGGTGCAGCGACTGCGGCGCCGCCTCGTCCCCGGGCGGGTCGCCGCGGGCGGGCTCGTCGCGCGCCGGCTCGTCGCGCGCGGATGCGTCGCGTCTGTGACCCGCAGGGTCGTCGCGCCTGGGATCGTCGCTTGCGGCCATGCTCGTCCTCTCCGGACGGTCGGCATCCTCGGTGGAGCGGCCGTCCGTCAGCTCTTCACCTCGCTGCGCATGCGCAGGTAGGCGTCGATGAAGCCGTCGATCTCGCCGTCGAGCACGGCGTGGGCGTTGCCGGTCTCGTGCTCGGTGCGGTGGTCCTTGACCTTGGTGTAGGGCTGGAGCACGTAGGAGCGGATCTGGCTGCCCCAGGCGATCTCCATCTTGGAGTCCTCCACGGCCTGCCGCTCCTTCTCCCGGGCCTCGAGCTCGCGCATGTAGAGCTTCGCCCGCAGCATGGTCATGGCGGCCTCGCGGTTGCGGTGCTGGCTACGCTCGTTCTGGCACTGCACGACGATGCCGGTGGGCTCGTGGGTGATCCGAACCGCCGAGTCGGTCTTGTTCACGTGCTGCCCGCCCGCGCCCTGGGCGCGGTAGGTGTCGACGCGCAGGTCGGCGGGATCGATCTCGATCTCCACCTCCTCGTCCACCAGCGGATAGACGAAGACCGAGGCGAACGAGGTGTGCCGCCGGCTCTGGGCGTCGAAGGGCGAGATGCGCACCAGGCGGTGCACGCCCGTCTCGCTCTTGAGGTATCCGTAAGCGAACGGATGGTCGATCTCCAGCACCGCCGTCTTGATGCCGGCCTCCTCGCCGGGCAGCATGTCGATCACGGAGAACTTCATCCGGTGCCGTTCGAGGTAGCGGTTGTACATGCGCAGCAGCATCTCGGCCCAGTCCTGGCTCTCGGTGCCGCCCGCGCCGGGGTGGATCTCGAGGATGGCGCCCCGCTGGTCGGCCTCGCCGCTGAGCAGGAACTGGAAGTCGAGCTTCTCGACGACCCGCGCCAGGTCCTTCACCCCCGCTTCCACCTCGGCTGCGGCGGCTGCATCCTGCTCCTCCTCGGCAAGCTCCGCCAGCACGTCCAGCTCGTCAAGCTGCGTCTGCGCCCGGTCCAGCGGCTCGGTCCACTCGCGCAGCGTGCGCGCCCGGCGAACCACCCGCGTGGCAGCCTCCTGGTCCTCCCAGAAGTCGGGCCGCGCCTGCTGCTGCTCCAGCTCGGCGTGTTCCTTCATCAGGGCCGGATAGTCAAAGTCCCTCCTTCAGGACCGTCAGGCGCTTGCGCAGCGCCTCGAGCTTCTCCAGGATCTCTCTCACGGCGAATCCTCCGGGATGGGATCCGGTCCGAGCCGCGCGACGACGAGTTCGTCCACGGCTCGGGCCAGGTCGGCGCGGCTGCCGGTGTTATGCAGGACGACGTCCGCCCCGTGCAGCAGCCGCTCCAGGGGTTCCTGGGCCACGACTCGGCTGTCGGCTTCGATCTCGCTCAGACCCGCGTCCCGCAGGCGACGGCGCCGCAACTCCCGCGGCGCGGCGACCGCGATCACCAGGTCCATGCGGCCGACCGAGGGCAACAGAAAGTATACCGCCGCCTCCAGGACGGCAACACGCGCGCGGCCGGCGGCGGCCACCTCGTCGAGCCGGCGTCGCGCAGCGGCCGCGAGCGACGGATGGGTGATGGCGTTCAGGCGCTCGAGGGCGGTCCGGTCCGTGAAGACCCGTCGCCCCAGCGCCGGCCGATCGATCGCGCCGCCTCGCACGTACCGGGAGCCCAGTTCCGCGGCGATGGCCGCCTGGATCTCCGGCCGCTCCAGCACCTCGTGTCCGAGACGGTCGGCATCCACCACCTCGGCGCCGTGCCGCTCCAGCAGCCGGCACACCAGCGACTTGCCGGCCGCGGCCAGGCCGGTCACCGCCCAGCGGGGCATCGCGCGGTGTTGCATTCCGGTCACGGCACCCTCCGGCGACTGGGCTCGGTCCGAGGTTCTCGGCCAGAGCCTAGCCGTGCGCCTCGGCCCAGTTCGAGCCCGTGTGCAGATCGACCCGCAGCGGCACCGCCAGTTCGAGGGCGCCTTCCATGATCTCGCGCACGAGCGCCGAGACCTCGTCCAGTTCGGCCCGGGGCACTTCCAGCACCAGTTCGTCGTGGACCTGCAGCAACATCAGCGCACCCAGGTGCCGGCGCTGCAATTCCCCGTCCAGCCGGATCATGGCCACCTTGACGAGATCGGCCGCGGTCCCCTGGATGGGCGTGTTGACCGCGATCCGCTCCTGGAACGCGCGCACCCGATCGTTGGCCGAGTTGATCTCCGGCAGGAGCCGGCGCCGTCCCAGCAGCGTCTCCACGTGACCCTGCGCGCGCGCGCGGTCGCGGGTCTCGGCGATGAAGCGGCTCACCCCCGGGTAAGTGGCGAAGTACGTTTCGATGAATTCCTTGGCCACGCTCTGGTTGACCGAGATCTGGCGCGCCAGCGCCCGCGCACCCATCCCGTAGATCACGCCGAAGTTGATGGCCTTGGCCCGTGAACGCATCTCCGCGGTCACGTCCTGCTCGTCCACGCCGGCGATGAGCGCCGCGGTGCGCCGGTGCACGTCGACGTCCTCGCGGAAGGCGGTGCGCAGCGCCTGGTCGCCGGAGAGGTGCGCCAGCAGGCGCAGCTCCACCTGGGAGTAGTCCGCCGCGAGAAACACGTTTTCGGGCGCGCGCGGCACGAAGGCGCGGCGGATCTGGCGCCCCAGATCGGTGCGGACGGGAATGTTCTGCAGGTTCGGGTCGGACGAGGAGAGCCGGCCGGTGGCCGCCACGGCCTGGTTGAAGCTGGTGTGGATGAGCCCGGTGTTCCGGTCGGCGAGCGTGGGCAGCGTCTCGACGTACGTGCTCTGGAGCTTCGCCAGTTCGCGATGCTCGAGGATCAGCCCCGGCAGCTCGTGCTGGTCGGTGAGCCGCTCCAGCACCGACGCGTCGGTGCTCCAGCCGGTGGCGGTCTTCTTGAGCGGTTTCAGGCAGAGCTTGTCGAAGAGGATCTCCCGGATCTGCTTCGGGCTCTGCACGTTGAACTCGCAGCCGGCCGCCGCGTAGATCCGACGTTCCAGACGGTTCATCTCCGCGGCGAAGCTGCCGCCCAGCTCGGCCAGGAAGTCGCGGTCGATGCGGATGCCGTGACGCTCCATGCGCAGCAGCACCGCCAGCAGCGGCATCTCGACCTCGGCGAACAGCCGCTGCAGGCCCGCGTCGACGAGCCGCGGCCCGAGCAGATCGTGCAGGCGCAGGGTCATGTCGGCATCCTCGGCCGCGTAGAGCGCCAGCCGCGGCAGCGGCACCGTCAGGATGTCGCGCCGGCGGTCGCCCGCGGCGAAGAGGTCGTCGTAGCCGATCATCCGGTGGCCGAGCAGCTCGAGGGCCAGGTCGTCGAGCCCGTGACCGCGCCGGCCGGGGTCCAGGACGTAGGACGCCAGCATGGTGTCGAATCGCGGCCCGCCGGGGCAGAGACCGTGCCGCCCGAGGATCCACTCGTCGAATTTCAGGTTGTGGCCCACCTTCAGGCGCCCGGGATCGGCCAGCGCGGGCGCGAGCACGGGCTCCAGCTCCGCCAGCCGCGACATCTCGCGGCCGGTGGGGAACAGCGTCTCCGGCGCCGCCATGGACTCGGCGTCCTCGCGTACGAGCACCGGGACGTAGGCGGCCGGCAGCCCCGTCGCGGCGAGGCTCACTCCCACCAGGCGGGCGGTGTCCACGCGCAGGGAGTCGGTCTCGGTGTCCACCGCCAGGGGTGCGCCGGCCGGCAGATCGGCCAGCCAGCGCCTCAGCGCGGCCGCATCCTCCAGTAAAACGTAACCCCGCGCGGCGAGGGCGTCGTCGCCCGCCGGCGCCGGGATGCCGGGCGGCGCCGGCGGCACCTCGGCCGCCACCACCTGGATCTCGCCCGCGGCCAGGCCGCCGCCGGCTTCCCGGTACAGTTCGGCCAGCCGGGAGATCAGTCCCTGGATGCGGTGCAGTCCCAGCTCGCCGAGCAGCGCGGTGGCCTCCGTGCTGGTCGGCAGCACCGTGCGCAACTCGTCGAGGTCCACCTCCACGGGCACGTCGCAATCGATGCGGAACAGGCGCCGCGACAGCATCACCTGGTCGTGGTTCTCGGCGAGCAACCGCTTGAGCCGCGGCGAGAGCGTGCTCCGCTCGAGTCCGGCGTACAGCTCCTCGAGGCTGCCGAATTCCTGGATGAGCTTCAGCGCCGTCTTCTCGCCCACGCCGGGCACGCCGGGAATGTTGTCCGACGTGTCGCCCCACAGGCCGAAGACGTCCACGAGTTGAGGGGGTTCGAGACCGTACTGCCGGCGGACCCGCTCGAGATCGACCACGGTCACCTCGTCGCCGCGCCGTCCCGGCTTGAGGATCCCCACGCGTTCGTTCACGCACTGCAGGAAATCCTTGTCGCCGCTGTAGACCCAGACCTCCTCGCCGCGCTCGCCAGCCCGGCGCGCCAGCGTGCCGATGACGTCGTCGGCTTCCCAGCCGTCCGTCTCGAGCACGGGCACGCCCCACGCGTCGAGCAGTTCGCGCAGGCGCGGCACCTGCTCGGCCAGGTCGTCGGGCATCGGCTTGCGCTGGGCCTTGTACTCCCGGTACATCTCGTGCCGGAACGTCTTGCCCGGCCGGTCGAAGGCCACCGCCAGGTGGCTGGGATTGTGCGTCTCCACCAGTCGCAACACGCTGTTGAGGAATCCGAAGCAGACCGAGGTCAGTTCACCCGTGGGCGAGGTGAGCGGACGGGCGGCGAACGCGTAATGCGCCCGGTAGACGAGGGCTGAGCCATCCACGAGGATCAACGTCACGTCACGTGTCCCCTCCGCCGCCGGCGGCGGCGCGGTAGAGGCCGCGTTCACCGATGTAGGCGGCCACGGCGGCGGGCAGATGCGGCCCGGGCGGGTCGCCGGCGGCGAGGCGGCGCCGGATCTCGGTCGCACTGGCCGGATGCCGGAAATCCCCGACCGACAGCACGACCGGCGCGCTCTCGCTTCCGGCCGCGTCGGCGGCGGCGGTCACCTGCGGCGGCAGGACACCGTCCCAGCCCTCCCGCGCCACCACCACCAGGGTCGCGAGTTCCAGCAGGCGCGGCAGGTCCCGCCAGCGCGGCAGATCGGGCAGGTTGTCCGCGCCCACCACCAGTCGCCAGCGCGCCTGCGGTTCCTCCGCTTGCAGTTCCGCCAGCGTGTCCACGGTGTACGTGGGCTCGCCGTCGCGAGCGCGCGCCACCTCGCGGTCGTCGACCCGCACCCGCGGCCAGCCGGCAAACGCGAGCCGGGCCATGGCCGCCCGGTCCGCGCCCGGAGCCGCGGCCTCGGGGCGCAGCGGATGCCGGCCGGCGGGCACCACCACCACCCCGTCGGCCAGGCCGTCCTCCAGCAGTCGCCGCACCAGGGCGAGATGTCCGGCGTGGATGGGATCGAACGAGCCGCCGAACAGGGCCCGGATCATGAGCCCGCGTCGAGAGCGGTTTCCGGCTCCCCGTCCAGTCGCCCGAGCCGGCGGCGCGCGTCGTCGGCCCGCGGGCTGTCGGGGAACTCACGGAGAAGCCGCTGCAGCGCGATCCGGGCTGCCTCCTCGTCACCCAGCCGGAGCGCCACCTCCGCCCGCCGCGCCAGGACCCGATCCAGCAGACTGCTGCCGGGTTCGTCGGCGATGATGGCGTCGAGGGTGACGGATGCGGCATCCGGCCGGCCGAGCTTCAGGTAGACGTCAACGGCGTTCATGCGCTTGCGCACCGACAGGTCGGAGATCTGCTGCAGGTAGTCGCGGACCTCCGGCTGGTGAGCCGAGTCCGGGTACCGGCGGGAGAACTCCAGAAACTTCCGCCGGGCCTCCTTCGCGCCGGTGATGTCCCGCTCCACGCGACCGACCTCCCGGAAGCTGGCCACCGCTTCCATGAAGGCTGCATCCTCGGCGCGCGGGCTCGTCGGGTAGTCCTGCCTCAGGATCTTGAACTCCACCGCGGCCAGGGGGTACTCCCTGGTCTCGAGGTAGGACATCGCCTTGAGATACTGGGCTTCCACCGCGAGGCTGTCGGTGGGATTCTGGCGCACGTACACGTCGAAGCTCGCCGCCGCCTCCCGGAAGTCCTCGTTCTCGTAGAAATGCACGGCGCGGCGATAGCTGCCCGGAGGATACGGGTTGCTCGACCCGCAGCCGGCGAGGCCGGCGCCCACGAGGGCGAGCGCCGCCGCCAGGACGGCGAGGACGGACATCAGGGGAGCTCTCCGGCTATTCCGCTGCACGTGTGCCTCCACGGAGGTGTCCCGGGCGATCCCGGGGGGGTGGCGAAGGGGCGGCCGCGCCGGCGCGCCCGCACTCACTGGGCGCAGTCACTGGGTATTGGCGAAGTAGACGGCCACCAGGCCCGCCAGCGTCCCCAGGACCATGATCTCCTCGATACGGCGCTGCCAGCCCGAATCACGCAATTCAGCCCGGGTGAACCGGTAGGGACCCGATTCCACCACCGGCACGTCGTCGTCCTGGATGCGGTCCCGGAAGCGCCGCACCACGCGTTCGTTGAAGAGCACGCGCCCGTCCGGCACCTCGGTGACGCGAGCGGCGACCGTGAGGTCCACCCGGCGCGCCACCCACTCGCGCCAGAGCCCCAGGCGTCGCCCCGTGGCGGGGTAACCCACGTCCAGCCCCACCACGCGCAGGGCCAGTTCGTAGCCCACGGCGACCGCTGGGGGCACCGGTTCGTCCGACGCCACGTCGCCGCTGTCCGCCGCCGCCGGCTCGGAGGCGAGGTACACGTCGTAACCGCGCTCCCGCAGCTCGCGGGTGGCCACCTGCTCGAGCACCTCGTAGGTCTCCGCCGAGGCGCGGGCACCACCTCCGCTTGCGGCTCCCCGCCCCCCGCCCGACTGAGCAGGCGCGGCCGCATCCAGGCGCATCGCCGCCAGCCGGACCGCCGCCGGTGGCGGCGGCAGGACCTCGAGCGCGGGCTGGACCGCCTCCCGCATCAGGGCCTCGCACAGCCAGAGGTTCGTCCGCACCGTGTCGGGCCGCAGCGGCTGCAGGACGTCGCCTGCCGGCTCCCCGGCCAGAGCGGCCGCGGGCACACTCGCCGCTGCGCCGAGACCCACCGCCACCATCATGCCGGCCACCGCCCGCAGGAGCGCCGTAGCGAACCGCCGGCCGCGAGCGGAGCCGGGACGCGGCGCAACGCCGGCCCGGCGCCGGCGGGGGCCGGGCGGGGCCGCGGTGGACAGGAGCGTCGGCACGACGATCGACTGCGGGCAAAGGCTCATGATTCGCCTCTCGATGCGGTATCCGCGCTGATGGGAAGGGCCCAGACGTCATGCGGTGTCACGGCCCGGAACCCGGCCGTCAGCCACTGTCCGGCGCGCAGGCCGCGTCCCGGCAGAGCGACGACACCGTCCAGGTCGTACCCGAAGTGGTAGCTGCGGGCCAGGGCCACCGGCGCACCCTCGTTCAGAACGCCGGCGACCACCGCGCGTTCCCTCTCGTCGTACCACCGTCCGTCGGCCAGGCCGTCGAGCAACTCGCGGGCGCCGCCCTCCGGGTCGGCGGCCGAGAGCACCTCGTCCACCACGACCTCCCAGCGGGACCCCAGCCGCTCGACCTGGCGCTCGAGGCCGATCTCGGCCTGCAGGTCGAGGACGCGGGCCTCCCGGTCGGCCACCTCCTCGTCGGCGACCGCGCCCGGCAGGCGCGCCGCCGGCGTGCCGCGCTCCGGAGAATAGCGGTAGGTCCCCAGGTGGTCAAACCGCACCCGCGCCATGAAATCCAGCAGTTCCGCGACGTCCTCGTCGTCCTCCCCCGGGAACCCGAGCAGCGCGGTGGTGCGCAGCACCACGTCCGGGCGCTCGCGGCGCAGCGTCAAGAGGAAGCGGGCGACGGCCTCTGGATCGCCCGGGCGCCGCATCGCGCGCAGCAGCCGGGGGGAGGCGTGCTGGATCGGGAGATCCAGGTACGGCACCACGCGTTCCAGATTTAGCAGGCGCAGGGCATCGTCGCTGGAGATCAGACCCGCGTAGAGGTAGAGCAACCGGATCCGGCGCAGGCCGGGTACGCCGTCGAGCCGTCGCACCAGATCGAGCAGGCTCTCGCCGGTGTCCCGGCCGTAGTCGCTGGTGTTCTGCGAGACGAGTTGGATCTCGGTGACGCCGTCCTCGACCAGCCGGCGCACCTCGGCCTCCACCTCCTGCACGGGCCGGCTGCGGAGCCTGCCGCGGATCATCGGGATCCGGCAGAACGTGCAGTGACAGTCGCAGCCCTCGCCGATCTTCACGAACGCCAGGTGTCGGGGGGTCAGCAGGTGCCGGTCGCCGAACCCGGCGTAGGGCGCCACCTGCGGGTCCATCGGAGGCAACGCCGGCAGGCGCTGCTCGAGCGCCTCCGCCAGTTCGTCGAAGCGGCCGACGCCGCCCACCAGATCGACACCCGGGTGGTCCCGCCGGATGGCGTCGCCATGCTCCTGGGCCCAGCAGCCGGTCACCACCAGGACGCGATCGCCCTTGGCGGCGATCAGCTCCCGGACGGTGTCCGCGCTGTCGACCCGGGCCGGCGCGATGAAGCCGCAGGTGTTCAGCACCCAGACGTCGGCGGCCTCGGGGTCGTTCACCGGCGCGAAGCCGCGGGCGCGGAAGCGCCCGAGCAACGCCTCGCTGTCCACCAGGTTCTTGTCGCAGCCCAGGGTGCCGCACCACACCCGCCGACCGGCGGCGGCCGGCGCGGCGTCACCGACGGTCGACGGCTCCGGGCGCCGCGGCGGGATCTCCGGCGGCAGGACGCTCATGGACGGACCTCGCCGGGGTCGCTCGGCTCGGGCAGGTCCCCGGGCTCGATCAGCACGTCGCGGGCCTTGCTGCCCGTGAACGGCCCCACCACGCCCGCCTCCTCCAGCATGTCCATCAAGCGGCCCGCCCGCGTGTAGCCGATGCGCAGGCGCCGCTGCAGGAGCGAGGTCGACCCGCTCTGGTGCAGGACCACCACCCTCACGGCCTCGTCGAAGAGATCGTCCTCGCCCCGCACGCCGTCCGGACCGCTCGCCCCCTCGTCGAGGTCGATGGTGTCGGTCGCTTCGACGTACTCGCGCCAGTGGGAGGCCACCGCTTCCGCCTCGGCGATCTCCACGAAGGCGCCGTGCACCCGCTGCGGCTGGGCACGCCCCGGCTTGAGGTAGAGCATGTCGCCGCGTCCGAGGAGCTGCTCCGCGCCGTTCATGTCGAGGATCGTGCGCGAGTCGTTCTTCTGGATCACCCGGAAGGCCACCCGGCAGGGAATGTTCGCCTTGATGACCCCGGTGAGGACGTCCACGCTGGGCCGCTGCGTGGCCAGCACCAGATGGATGCCGACGGCCCGCGCCTTCTGGGCCAGCCGCGTCACAGGCTGCTCGAAATCCTGGCCCAGCTGGATCATCAGATCCGCCAGCTCGTCCACGATGCACACATAGTAGGGCATGGGGTCGGTGACCGGTTCGTCCTCGGCGTCGCGCACGTCGCCGCGCTCGACCCTGTCGTTGTACTGCTCGATGTTGCGCACCGAGTGCCGCGCGAGCAGGCGGTAGCGCAGATCCATCTGGGCCACCAGCCAGCGCAGCGCCTTGAGGGCTTCCCGGGGGTCCGTGACGACCGGCAGCAGCAGATGCGGAATGCCGTTGTAGACGTTGAGTTCCAGCATCTTCGGATCGACCATCAGCAGGCGCAGGCGCTTGGGATCGTTGAAGAGCAGCAGGTTGCAGATGAGCGCGTTGAGGCACACCGACTTGCCGCTACCCGTGCTGCCGGCCACCAGCAGGTGCGGCAGCGCCGCGAGATCGATGGAGACGGGCTGGCCGATCACGTCCTTGCCCAGGACGACCGTCAGGGGCGTACGCGGCTCCCCCTCGACCTGCTCCAGCACCTCCTTCAGGCGCACGATCTGCGGGCGCGGGTTCGGGATCTCGATGCCCACCGCCGCCTTGCCGGGAATGGGCGCTTCCATGCGGAGCGAGCGGGCCCGCATGGCGAGGGAAAGGTCGTCGGCGCGCTGCACGATCTGGCTCACGCGGATGCCGGGCCCGGGCTGGTACTCGAACGTGGTGACCACCGGCCCCGGCCGCACGTCCTTCACCTCGCCCGACACGCCGAACGAGCGCAGGGTCTCCTCCAGCAGGTCGGCCGCGGTGTCCAGTTCCGCCGGGTGCAGACGCTCCTCCGCGGGGTCCGGATCGGCGAGCAGATGCAGTCCCGGCAGCGGAGCCGGCGCCTCGCCGGCGCGACGGCGTGAACGCTGCGGCGGGGCGGCTATGGCCACGGGCCGGGGGGCGGGCGCCGGATCGGCGGGAGCGGAGCGCGCGCCGGTACGCAGCCCGGCGGCGGGAAACCCTTCGGTCTCGGCGAGGTCCTCGTCGGGGGTGTGGACGCGCCGGGGCCGCGGCCCGGCGATGTCGTCGTCGCGCTCCGGTTCTCTCCGCGCCGCAGCCGGCGAGCCGCGTCGGCCTCGGGCGGCCGAGCGCAGACGCGTGCTCAGATATCCGGACACGGCCGCCACGCTCCGCAGCGTGTGGGCCGTGCCGCGTCGTCCCAGGGCTCCGGCGCGGCGGCCGGCCTCTGCCAGCTGGTCCGCCAGGCGGACCAGCCGGCGGCCGACCGGCGCCAGCCAGCGGTGGAAGACCGCCATCAGCACCACCAGCAGCGCCAGCGTGAGGAAGATCCGCCCGCCCCAGAAGCCCACCAGCGAGTGGATGCCGCGTGCCGCCAGGGCGGCCACCAGACCGCCCCAGCGCGCGCCGGCACCCTCGCCGGCCAGCGGCCCGTCGGGCTGGGCCAGCCAGGCCGAGCTGACCAGCCACAGCACCGCCACCCGCCACAGCCAGGCGCGCCGGACCAGCGGCCGACCCGCCAGTCCCGCGAGACCCGAGATCGCCAGTCCCAAGGGTACTGCCCAGCACCAGATAGCGCCGAGCACGACGTTCAGCGCCAGGCTGATCATCGCACCGACGGGCCCGCCCGGATGGCCGGGAGCGATCAACGGACCGGCGGCCCGCCCCTCGATCTCATGCCACCACGGACCGACCGGCTCGCGCAGCGAGAGGGCCACGTAGGCGGCGAGGGCGAGCAGTAGCAGCCCCGCCAGCCATGGTGCCTCCCACCACGAGCCGTCATGCTTGTTCCGCCTGCGCGCGGACACGCATGCCCTCCTGCAGCTTGGCCATCTCCTCCTCGAGGAAGCGCGTGGTGGCTCGTCCAGAGCGGAAGACCTCGTTCCTGAGCACCTGGATGTGGAACGGGATACTGGTGGGAATCCCCTCGAAGACGCACTCGTCGAGCGCCCGGCTCATGCGCCGGAGGGCCTCGTCCCGATCCGCTCCGTGAGTGATCAGCTTGGCCAGCAGCGAGTCGTAGTACGGCGGCACCTGGTACTCGGAATACACGTGGGAGTCTACCCGCACTCCGGGGCCGCCGGGCGCGTGGAAGAAGAAGATGCGGCCCGGACACGGCATGAAATCGCGCTCGGGGTTCTCCGCGTTGACGCGGCACTCGATGGCGTGTCCCTGGAACTTGACGTCTTCCTGCCGGAGGGCCAGACGCTCTCCCGCGGCCAGGCGGATCTGCAGCTTGACCAGATCGAGACCGGTCACCATCTCGGTGACCGGGTGCTCCACCTGGATCCGGGTATTCATCTCCATGAAGTAGAAGCTGCCGTCCTCGTCGAGGAGGAACTCCACCGTGCCGGCGGAGCGGTAGCCCACCTCCGACGCCAGCCGCACGGCGGCCGCTCCCATGCGCCGGCGCAGGTCGTCGTCGACCGCGGGCGATGGCGACTCCTCGATCAGCTTCTGGTGCCGGCGCTGCACCGAGCAGTCGCGCTCGCCCAGGTGGATGACGTTGCCGTGATTGTCCGCGAGGATCTGGATCTCGACGTGGCGCGGGCGCGTCAGGTAGCGTTCGACGTACACCCCGTCGTTGCCGAAGGAGGCCCCCGCCTCCGCTCGTGCCATCGGGAAGCCCTTGCGGAGTCCGGCCTCGTCCCAGGCCACGCGCATGCCCTTGCCGCCGCCCCCGGCCGTCGCCTTGATGATCAGCGGGTAGCCGACGTCCCTGGCTGCGATCAGCGCCTCGTCGAGGCTGGCGATCACTCCAGTCCCGGGCACGGTGGGCACGCCCGCCGCGGCGGCGGTGGCGCGGGCGACGGCCTTGTCGCCCATGCGGGCGATGACCTCGGGCGATGGTCCGATCCAGACGAAGTCGTTCTCCTCGATGATCGTGGCGAACTCCGCGTTCTCGGCCAGGAAGCCGTAGCCGGGATGGATCGCCTCGGCCCCGGTGATCTCGGCGGCGGCCACGATGTTGGGCACCTTCAGGTAGCTCTCGCTGCTCGGCGACTTGCCCACGCACACCGATTCGTCGGCGTACTTCACGTGCAGCGAGTCGGTGTCGGCCGAGGAGTGGATCGCCACGCATTCGACGCCGAGTTCGCGACAGGCGCGCATGACGCGCAAGGCGATCTCGCCACGATTGGCGACGAGGATCTTCTTGAACATGGGCTGGACCATCCTCGCAGCGCGCCGCGCCGCAGGCGGCGGGCGCGCCGACTCGGCGGGGACGCGGCCGGGGCCGCATTCCGCACGGTGTCGCTCGCAAGGGCCACATTCTGGGGCCCAGGGGCCGGGGGCGCAAGTGCGGTTTCGCTCGCATGATTTCTCGCCGGGGAGGTGCCGTCGTTCCCGGGCCCGGATCGTCGCAAGAGACGTACCCGGCGATCCTGGCGGTGGCGGCCGCGGGTCCAGAGCAGGGGATGGCGGGATTGCGACCGGCCGCTGCAGCCTCTCATGACCGCCGCGACGGTGATCGAGCCCAGGCTCTGTCCGGGAACCCTCGGACCGGGAATCCTCGGACTAGAGCCCGGCGGGGGCGCCTTCGGGCGACACGGTGGCGTCCTCGAAGCGATCCCAGGTCTTGTCGGAGCTGGCCTGGATGCCCTTGATCCGCAGCGCGAACTCGTGGGGGTTGCTGCTGGTGCGCATGGCCGCCTCGAGGGAGACCTTCCCCTCCTTGTAGAGCTGCATCAGCGACTGGTCGAAGGTCTGCATCTGGTACTCCACGAACCCTTCCTGGACGGCCTGACGGATCAGGATCGTCTTGTCCGGCTCGCGGATGTACTCGCGGACGGTGGAGGTTGCGATCATGATCTCGGCCGCCGGGTACCGTCGCTCGCCGGCCGGATCGGCCACCAGTCGCTGCGAGATGACGGCCTGCAGCGTGGAGGCCAGCAGGTAGCGGATCTCCTGGTGCTGGTGGGGCGGGAAGAACGAGACGATGCGGCTCACGGTCTGGGTGGCGTCGATGGTGTGCAGCGTGCTCAGCACCAGGTGTCCGGTGTCGGCGGCGGTCAGCGCGATCTTCATTGAATCGCAGTCGCGGATCTCGCCGATCAGGATGACGTCCGGGTCCTGCCGCAGGATGTGCCGCAGCGCCTCCGCATAGCTGCCCGTGTCGCAGCCCACCTCGCGCTGGCTGATGATGCTCTGCTTGTCCTTGTGCAGGAACTCGATCGGATCCTCGATCGTGATCACGTGGCTGGAGCACTCGGTGTTGATGATGTCCACCATGCTCGCCAGGGTGGTGGACTTGCCGCTGCCCACGGTGCCGGTGACCAGGATCAGGCCGCGCGGGCGCTTGGCCAGGTCCCTGATGATCGGCGGTAGCCCCAGGTCCTCCAGGCTCATGATCTCCACCGGAACGTGGCGGAACACCATGGCGATCGAGCCGCGCTGGACGTAGAAGTTCGCGCGAAAGCGCGCCACGCCGGGAACGCCGAACGCGAAGTCGATCTCCCGCGTGGCCTCGAAGACCTCGCGCTGCCCGGGGGTGAGGATCTGCTGGGCGGCCTGGATCATGTCCGGCACGGTCGGCGCCGGGACGTCCAGGTCCACCAGACGTCCGTTCACCCTCAGGACCGGGGGCGACGCCACCTTCAGGTGCAGGTCGCTGGCGCCGCGTTCGATCATCTGGGTGAGTATCCGCTTGATGTCCATGCTGTCTCCGCTCCCGGCTCGCACCAGGACCCGCGCCGCCGGCCGCACCGCCGGCGGCGCCCGGGTCGTCTGGCTCTGGCTTCGGCCGCGGATCGGAATCCTTGAGCAGCGGCGGCGCATCGAAACAGTTGTTCCACGCAAATTGTTTCCGGCTCCTTCCCCGGGGTCCGCAGCCCCGTTCACCCCGCGTACTTCAAGTCGTGGCGCCGGTTCACCTTCAGCGCCCGCGTCCTGATCTCCCCCCAGTAGTACTGACGCCAGCGGCCCTCCAACCCGATCTGAGCCGCGAACAGACGCCGGCCGACCACCTCCCTGACCGTCAACTGCCGGCGACACAATCCGACCAGCATCCCGGGCGTCTGCCTGCTGTCGCGCACCCGCCGCGTCCTGACGTAGTTCTTCCACACCAGGAAGATCGCCAGCCGCCACACCCCACAGTTGCGACGCTTCGAATACGCGATCGTCTGCCGCTTGTGATCCGCCTGAGCATGACGGATCAACAGATCCATCAGGTTCATCTCGTAAAGACGATTCCAGTGATCCCGGTGGACCTTCGAATTGGTCACCACGTGCCGGATCCGGCACGGCAGGTCCCGGATCGCCAGCCAGTAGTCGCGGTGCTCGTCGCTGTGGACGATCATCTCCGCCACCTCGGCAGAGATGTACGCCAGCAGCTCGGTCACGTCCTTCCTGATCGCCCGCGGATCAGGCCGGCCGCGCAGCTGCTCGATCAGCTGCCGCTTCTGCTTCTGCCAGGGCGTCATCCGGCCGGAGCGACGGACCTCGCTGTCGGTGAAGTAGGGGATGAAGGCAGAAGGGCGGTCGACCACCAGATGCAGGTGATAGGGATGGTACTGGCTCTGCTCGAAGGTGA
>JAWOID010000132.1:0-58045 GCA_046484865.1 Candidatus Krumholzibacteriia bacterium | reverse complement strand
GGAAGGCGGCAGCGGCCTCCACCGAGAGCACGAACGCCAGGCGATCCGGTTCGCGGGAAGGCAGCTCGATCGGTATCAGACGGACGCCGAGCCCGCGCAGCACGTCGAGTGCGGCCCGCTCGAGAGCCAGACCCGGGCGCTCGTCCGCGGCGGTGGCACCGGAAGCAGCAACCTGGCCGCTGTCACCCTCGTTGCTCACATCATCGCCGCCGCTACCCTCGCCGCCGCTACCCTCGCCGCCGCCCGCTGCGTCACCGGCCGCGGCGGCAAGACGAGCCGCCTTTTCCCGGTCCTCGCCGAACAACCCGGCCAGATAGCCCACGCGGAGCTGTCTCACGTCCAGGTCGGCTCGGTACGGGAACGGTGCGTCCACGACGGTGGGATCGCGGCCGTCCGGACCGCGGATCGCGTCCAGGACGAACGCACAATCTTCCACCGAGCGCGCCAGGGGGCCGATCTTGTCCATGCTCCAGCTCAACGCCATGGCGCCGGCGCGACTGACGCGGCCGAAGGTCGGGCGCAGCCCGGTGACTCCGCAGCGGGTGGAAGGCGAGACGATGGAACCCCATGTCTCGGTGCCGATGGCGAACGGAACCAGCCCGGCCGCCACGGCGGCGGCCGACCCGGCGGAAGAGCCGCTGGAACCCTGCTCCGGGTGCCACGGGTTGCGGGTCGTTCCTCCGAACCACACGTCGCCCCACGCGAGGGCGCCCAGGGTGAGCTTGGCCACGAGAACGGCGCCGGCCGCGTCCAGACGCTCGACCACCGTCGCGGTCTCGTCGCGGACCTGGTCGCGGTAGGGCATGGCCCCCCAGGTGGTGGGATAGCCTGCAACCGCCAGCAGATCCTTGGCACCGTAGGGAATGCCGTGCAGCGGACCTCGCCAGCGGCCCGCAGCCAGTTCCCGGTCGGCCCGCCGCGCGTGCTCCAGCGCTCGTTCCTCGGTGAGAGTGATCACGCACTCGAGCCGGGGACCGTGCCGGCGCAGGCGGTCCAGGAACAGCCCGGTCAATTCCACCGAGGTCACCTCGCCGGCCCGGAGCAAGGCGCTCAGCTCGCCGACGGTCGCGAAGGCGAGTTCCTCGAGGTCGGCGGGCCGTCGCACCCTTACCGGCGGGCTCCACTCCGGCGGGTGGCGGCCGGCCACCTCCGCTCGCTGCGCCGCGGTGGTGGCCGGCCGGTGCGCCAGCGGCTGGAAGATCATGGCCGGCGGCACGCTGTTGTCCGGCAGGTCGGCGCGCAGCTCGAGGAAGGCGGCGCGCTGCTCGACCAGATCGTCGTGCATGAGATTGCGCTCGGCGTCGGTGAAGGTCACCGCTGCCATCGCCTCGGCCGCCGCGATCTCGCCGAGGGTGTACTCGGCGTCGTCGCGGATCGGCTCGCCGCAGCCACCGACGCCCAGGCCGACGCTGCACCCGAAGACCACGAGCACGGCACCGGCGAGCAGGCTCGCGGCATGCTGCAACTGACAGATCTTCATGGGGAACCCTCACGGGGGCGGAGGCCAGCGGAGGCGCCTCGCAGGACGGACGGCCAACCTGCGGGGCGACACGGCCGGAGTGGCGAAGAGCTCGCCGGTCGAGTGATGGACGCGGCCGTGTCCACCCCGCAAGCAGACGTCACCCGCGATCGGTGAGGAACCGCGGTCGTAGCTCGAGGGTGAGGTCCGGGGTCAGCAGTCGATCTCGCTCGGCTCGAGCCGTCGAGCCGGAGTATCTGGAGTTATATGGTCCCACTTGTCAGTCGAACCGAACTGCCGCACCCGGACCCCAGCGCACCGCCGGCGGGGTGGCGACCGGCGGCGCTTGCACCCATCTATGCACATGCCGGCCCGGTTGACAAGCTCGGAGTGCACCGAGCATGATCGGCCTTCCCTTGAACCCGAGCCAGGGAGCGTCCAGTCATGACCGACGACCGACCCGATCTCCCCCGGCTGCCAGCCGAAATCGTCCCGAGCGGCTTCAGCCGCCGGGGCTTCCTCAAGACCGTTGGCCTGGGCGCAGCGGCCGTGGCCGCCAGCAGTGCCGCCGCCAGCAGCGCCGCCGCCCGCGACCCCGAGGAACCGGCGCGGGAGATCCCCGCCGGCGCCACCACGCCGGTGGTCCTGCGCATCAACGGCCGCCAGCACCGCGTGCTGGTGGAGCCGCGCTGGCCCCTGCTGTTCGTGCTGCGCGAACGTCTGGGCTTGACCGGGACCAAGGTGGGCTGCGAGCGCGGCGAGTGCGGTGCGTGCACCGTCCTCGTGGACGATGTGCCGCGCTATGCCTGCCTCACTCTCGCCGTGGAGGCGGAGGGCCACGAGATCACGACCCTCGAAGGCCTCATGGACGGCGAACAGCTCGGCGATGTGCAGCAGGCCTTCCTGGCCGAGGATGCCTACCAGTGCGGCTACTGCACACCGGGACAGGTGATGGCCGTGGAGGGCTTGCTGAGGGCGCAGCCGCATCCCGATCTCGAGCAGATCCGCACCGGCGTCAGCGGCAACCTGTGCCGCTGCGGCGCCTACGCGCACATCTTCGCCGCGGCCGAGCGGGCCGCCGGCTCTCGCGGCGGCAACGGCGGTGGCACCGGCCGAGGCACCAGCGGCGCCGGCGGCGCTGCCCGCGGCGATAGCCGCGGCATCGGCGGCGGCCACGGCCGCGGCATCGACGGCCGCAGCGCCGGTGACCGGACCGGCCGCGACGCGGGAGGTGAGCGATGAACGAGCGCGAGAAGCTCTACTACGAGCAAGGCGTCTCGTTGCCCGAGACGCCGGCCGTCGGCGACGAACCGGAGCCTTGGGGAACGACCGCCATCGTGGGTGACGGCATTCCCCGGGTGGACGGCTACGAACGACTGAGCGGCGCCGCGATCTACCCCTCCGACATCATCATGCCCGGCATGCTGTACGGAGCGCTGCTGCGCTGTCCTCATCCGCACGCGCGCCTGAAGTCGATCGACGTGCAGGCCGCCGAGAAGTCGCCCGGCGTGCGCGCCGTGCTGCACGACGGCAGCCCCGCGGCCAAGCGGGTCGAGTGGTCGTACGGGCGTGGCGAGGAGCAGCCCCTCTTCGCCCGCGAGTGCCTGTTCGAGGGACAGCCGGTGGCCGCCGTGGCAGCCGATACCCCTTACGAGGCGGAGGACGCGCTGAAGGCGCTGGCCGCGGAGTGGGAGGTGCTGCCCCATGTCGTCACCGTGGATGACGCCGCCGCCGAAGGAGCGCCCAGGGTGCACGCGGATGGGAACCGCATCGGCGAGCCCCGGCAGAACCAGCGCGGCGACGTGGAGCAGGGCTTCGCGGAGGCCGACGTGGTGCTCGAGCGCGAGTACACCACGGCCACCGAGCTGCACACCCCGATGGAGTTGCACGGGGCGGTGGCGTTCTGGGATGGTCGCAATCTCACCGTCCACGAGTCGACGCAGGGCGCGTTCGCGGTGCAGGAGCAGCTGGCCCGTGCCCTGAACCTGCCGCTGTCGCGAGTGCGGGCGATAGGCCACTACATGGGCGGCGGATTCGGCAGCAAGCTGCAGACCGGCACCTACGCGGTGGTCGCCGCGCTGCTGGCGGAGATCACGGCCCGCCCGGTGAAGGTGTTCCTCAACCGCGAGGACACGATGCTGGACGCCGGCAACCGGCCGGCCAGCTCCATGCGCCTGAAGGCGGGCGTGAAGAACGACGGCACCCTCACGGCGCTCGACTTCCACTGCGAGGGCACCGGCGGCGCCTGGGCGGGCGGCACCGGCCTGTGCGACTGGCAGGTGCGCGATCTCTACACCTGCCCCAACGTGCGGACCGAGTCGGTCGACTGGTACACCCACGCCGGCGTGCAGCGACCCTTCCGGGCCCCCGGCCATCCTCAGGGCTCCTGGGCCCTGGAGCAGATGATCGACGAGCTGGCCGAGGCCATCGACATGGATCCCGTGGAGCTGCGCCTGAAGAACGTGCCCCGCGTGAGCCAGGGACGGGACGGGCAGCCGCCGTACACCACGACCGGACTCGCCGAGTGTCTGCGCGATGGCGCCCGGGAGTTCGGGTGGGAGGAGGCGCGCCGGCGCACGCGCCGCGCGCGGGAGCAGGAGGCGGGCGGCGACGACGCTGATCGCGGAGCCCACATCCGGCGCGGAGTGGGCATGGCCGCCTGCGAGTGGATCGCCGGCGGCGGCGGCCCGCCCGCCGGCGCGGTGGTCACCATGTTCTCCGACGGCAGCGTGAGCCTGGAGATGGGCGCGGCCGACATCGGCACCGGCACCAAGACGGTGATGGCGCAGGTGGTGGCCGAGGAGCTGGGCGTGCGCCCGGAGACCATCCGCATCAACAACGCCGACACCACCACCGTACCGTTCTCCGGTCCGAGCGGCGGCAGCAAGACGGTCCCCACCGACGCCCCCGCCGTGCGCAACGCCGCGGTGAAGGTGAAGCGGCAACTCATGCAGCTGGCCGCCGACGACCTCGGTGTGCCGGTGGAGGAGCTGAGCTTCGCCGGCGAGACCATCCACGTCTCCGGCGATCCCGACCGGAAGGTGGTGGTGGCGGACATGGACGGCCTGCGCCGCAAGCGCAGCATCGAGGGCGTGGGGCACCGCGGCCCCAATCCCGAAGGCAAGGTGGTCAGCCCCTTCGCGGCGCAGTTCTGCGAGGTGGAGGTCGACACGCGCAGCGGCGAGGTGCGCGTGTTGCGCTTCGTGGGCGCCCACGACAGCGGCCGGGTGATGAACCGCAGGACCTACGAGAGCCAGGTGATCGGCGGCATCACCATGGGCATCGGCCTCGGTCTGACCGAGGCTCGCATCCTCGACGTCGGCCAGAGCGGCAAGATCTGCAACAAGAGCTGGCACGACTACAAGCTGCCGACCGCCCTGGACGTGCCGGCAGACATCGCGACGGTGCCGATCGATCTGGAGGACGACGAGAGCAACATCACCGGCGCCAAGGGACTGGGTGAGCCCGTCACCATTCCCACCGCCGCTGCGGTGGCGAACGCCATCTACGACGCCTGCGGCGCCCGCCCGCTGCACAGCCCCGTGTGGCCGCTGGAGCTGGTGCGCCTGCTCCAGGCCTCCACGTCTTCGTCCCGGCAGCAGGGCACCGGCCCGCGGAAGGAGGGGTAGCGATGTTCCCGAACTTCTCCTACCTGAAGGCGAAGTCCGTCGAGGACGCCGCCCACCAGACCACCGGCGCCGACGTGCACGTGATGTCCGGCGGCACCGACCTGCTCGGCTGCCTGAGAGACGGCGTGTTCCCGGCGAGCCGGCTCGTGAGCCTCAAAGATCTGGACGAGTTGCGGCGCATCCGGCAGCTGAGATCGGGGCGGAACGGCGACGGCCTGGGCATCGGCGCCCTGGTGACGATCAGCCGGGTGGCGACCGATCGCGACGTGAGCCGGCGCTTCCCGGTCCTGGCGCAGGCGGCGCAGGCGGTGGCCAGCCCGCAGCTGCGCAACCAGGGCACCCTGGGCGGCAACCTCTGCCAGAAGCCGCGCTGCTGGTACTACCGCGGCGAGTTCCCCTGCGTGCGGCGGGGCGGCGCCTTCTGCTCCGCCATGGACGGCCAGAACCAGTTCCACTGCATCCTGGGCGGCGACGCGTGCGTCTACGTGCATCCGTCGGACACGGCGCCGGCGCTCACCGCCCTCGACGCCACCGTGGCCGTCGCCGGCCCTCGCGGAGACCGCACCGTGCCGGTGGGCGAGTTCTTCGTCCCGCCCGCCGACGACCCCACCCGCGAGACCGTGCTCGAGGCCGGCGAGATCGTCACCGAGATCCTGGTGCCCGGCCTGCCGTCGGGTGCGCGCAGCAGCTACCGCAAGGTCCGCTCGCGAGGCGCGTGGGACTTCGCGGTGGTGAGCACGGCCCTGGTCCTGGATCTCGACGGCGGCCAGGTGCGCGATGCGCGGGTGGTCCTGGGCGGGGTGGCGCCGGTGCCCTGGCGATCCGAGGCGGCCGAGGCCGAGCTGAACGGCCGGGCGCTCACGACGGAGACGGCACGCCGCGCCGCGGAGGCCGCCGTGGCCGACGCTCAGCCTCTCGAGCACAACGCCGCCAAGGTGGACATCGCCCGCGGCGTGCTGGAGACGGAACTGCTGAAGCTGAAGGGCTGATCCGGCGAGGGCGGCCGCAGGCGGCGCATCCGGGTGCGCCCGGCTCGGACCGGGTGCGCCCGCGAATCACCTGGCAGGTGACCGGATCGCCGCCTTGGCCTCGCGGTCGGCCCGGAACAGACCCCAGTGCTTCTCGACCTCGTCGGGGTGGGATCCGCCTTTCCAGTTCTCGTCGAAGGCCTCGAAGTAGAAGACCGTCATCTGCTCGTTCGCGGCCCAGGCTCGAACGGCGTCGTGGAACAGCTTCTGCTCGATTTCGCCGGGCCGGCCCCGGATCAACTCGGCCTGCTCGCCTCGGTCGTGGACCGAGGTCGCCCACCCCGTCTCCCCGATCACGACCGCGCGTTCCGGGTGCCTCGCCTGGACGGCGGCTGCCCGGGCACGCAGCCACGCGACGGCATCCTCGAGCTGCAGGCCGTTCCACATGGGGTGCGCGTGCACTGTCAGGAAGTCGACCTCGGCGGCGAGCCTCCGGCTCTCCACCCGGTCCCAGAAGGCGAAGTCGTCGGCCGCCGTGACCGGAACCCGGACTCCTGCACGCACGCGGCGGACATGGGCGATCAGGTCGTCCAGGGGCGACCGGTGGGCGGACCAGGAGACCTGGGTCTCGTTTCCCACGCTGATCGCGAGGACGACGTCGGGGTACGCGGCCGCCAGACGCAGCGCGGCGTCGACCTCGCGGCGGTTGCCCGCGGGATCGTCGGGAGCGATCCACACGCCCAGCATCACCTTCATCTCGAACCCGCGGTCGCGGATCACGGCCAGAAGCGTCTCGGCGAATTCCGAGGAGCCGTAGATGCGGAGCAGGGCCCAGTGCGGTGCCATGAGACGCAGGTCCTGCCGGAGTTCAGCGGCCGAAGGCGAGCGTTCGCCCGGGCGTTGCCCGTCGCGATGGGGTCCGTAGCACACGGCGTTGCCGATCCAGCGGCCGCCGCTGCGAGGATCGAAGGGACGCACGACGAACGGCTCCTCGCGCGCGTGACGGTCCGCGGCGGAGTCCGCGACCGAGCCTGCGACGGAGTCGGCGGCGGCACTCGCGGCGGAGTCCGCGTCGGAGCCGGCGCCGCAACCTGCGAGCGCAGCCGCGGCCAGACCGGCGACGAGGATCGGTAGCGCCGAGGAGAATCTGGACACGGCCGCCGCCCTACTGCGCGGTGGGGGCCGCGGAGGCTCCCGGCTGCCCCCGCCGGCGTTCGAGTTCCTGCCGCACCTCGAACGCCATGGCCTCGGTGATCGGGAACCGCGCCACCGCCCAGATCGCGATGGCCGAGGCGACGATCGGAATGCCGGCGTCGCTGAGACGCATCAGGAAGATGGTCCGGTCCGCCTGATCCCCCCCGAGCGTCACGTCGAAACCGGTGGCGTTCAGCAGGTAGCCGCCGCCGGCCAGCGCGGCGGCCATCCCCAGCTTCACCGTCCACCAGAAGATGGACCCGAACATGCCCTCGCGGCGCTGGTGGGTCTTCAACTCGTCGGTGTCCACCACGTCGGCGACCATCGACGGCATCAGCGTGAACAGACCGCCCAGGCCGAAGGCCAGCAGAGGCGCGGGCGCCACCACCAGCAGCGGCAGGTCCGGATCGTAGCAGACCCACTTCAACGCGTAGCCCAGCATGGACAGCCCCGTGGCGACGAAGAACGCCCGCCGCTTGCCGATCCTGGTGCCGAGCCACGTGACGGCCAGGACCACGGCGAACGTGCACACCGCGGTGACGGTACCGGCATACCCGGCGTACTTCGCGCCCTCGGCCTGATCACCGCCGCAGACGTAGTAGATGATCACGTAGAACTGGAACGACGAGACGAGCATGAAGCCGTTGAACACGAGGAACGTGGCCGCGCACAGCTTCACGAAGGGACCGGAAGCCAGGGTGGTGCCGAACCCCCTGAAGAAGTCGACCAGGTTGCGCTTCAGTCCGTCGCCCCGGCGGGCGACCGAGCGGTCCCGGGCCGCACTCGCCTGTGCCACGGCCACCCCGAGCATGCGCTCGCGCAGGACCACGGCGGGCAGCACCCCCAGCCCCATCGCCACCACCGCGACGATGATCGCCAGACCACCGGCACCGGCCACCTGGTCCCGGAAGAACCCCTCATACGTCATGATCCAGAGGAACCATGGCGACGCGACATACGCCAGTTGACCGATGAAGTTCTGCGTACCCATGAGTCGGGTCCGCTCGTTGTAGTCGGGAGTCAATTCGTAGCCGAGCGCCACCCAAGGTGTGGCGAACACCGTGTAGGCCATGTAGAAGAGGATGGACCCCACCAGGAACCAGACGAAGTAGAAGGTGTCGCTCTGGCCGCGCGGCAGCTGCCACAGCAACGCGAAGATGATGCCGGCGGCGATGGCGCCCACGAAGATGAAGGGTCGTCTGCGCCCCCACCGCGTGCGGGAGTGGTCGGAGATGAATCCCATCAGGGGATCGGTGAGCGCGTCGGTCAGCCGCGGCAAGGCTCCGAGCAACCCCACCAGCGCCGGGTTCATGCCCAGCCCCAGGTTCAGGACGATCATCATGCCGCCGCTGGCGGCGGCCAGCAGGTTGTTGACGAACGCTCCAGCGCCGTACGCCGCCCTGTGCGTCAGCTTGACCCGGTCCTCGGGTGCCGTCCGGGAATGCGTAGCGGCTGGCATGAGATCATTCTCTTTCGCATGGGCTCGGGCCCGTGCCACGAGCGCTGGAGCCAGCTTTGTGCGGGCCCCGAACCAAGTTCCCCCGGGCGCTCGACCGCCGTCAAGAGAAATTTCAGATTCGACTTGATTCGGTAACCGAACATAGTCTACAATACAGTCTGGGAATTCGCCAGCAGAGCCGCGCCGCCGGAAGCGTGCCGATGGCGAGCAGCGTCACGACGGATTCCGGTGGCATCGAATCGTCCTCAACGAGAGGTCATCATGATGAAGAGCAGCGCTAAAGCGATCGGCGCGGTCGCGGTCCTGGTCTGCCTGATACCAGCGGCCGCCTTCGCGCTCCAGCCCTACAGCCAGGATTTCGAGGGTCTGGTCCAGACGGATACCGGCGCCCTCGCCAACGACGGCTGGCTCGTCTTCGCCAACGTCTTCGGCCCCGACTGGTCGTACTGGTACGGCTATGGCCCCTTCCCCGCTCCCAACGACGGACCCGCCTTCTCCCAGATCGTCACCGGCGAGGGCGGAGCGGCCCAGGGCACCCAGCAACTCGTCGTCATCAGCGACTACAACAATGCCGACCACGGCAACGGTGCCTTCATCGAATCCAACGTCTTCCAGGAGCAGACCGTCACGGCGGGTGACGTCGGGCAGACCTGGTTCTTCGGCTTCGACGCCAAGATCGGCAACCTGGAGGGCAGCACCACCGCCCTGGCGTTCATCAAGACGCTGGATCCAGGCAGCAGCTACGCCATGACGAACTTCATCACGGTGGACATGACGGCCATCCCCGCCACGTGGTCCGACTTCGGCCTGTCGATCGTGATCGACCCCGGTCTCGTGGGCCAGATCCTGCAGTTCGGCTTCGCGAACACCGCGACCAACTACGCGGGCTCGGCCGTCTTCTACGACAATGTCATCTTCAACAACCTGGCCGTCGGCGCCGATCACAAGAGCTGGAGCGAGGTGCGATCGCTCTTCCGCTAGCCGAAACAGCTCGTTCTCGACGACGGGGCCCGGCATTGCCGGGCCCCGTCCGTCGTGTCCGCGAACACGTCTCCGCCAGCCGCGCTCCCCGCGCACCGGCGCGATCACCAGGGCAGGACCGCATCCCTCGCGAGTTCGAGCCGGATGAGCCGGATCCGACCGCTGCGTGAGAAGAGCTCTGCGCTCAGGCGGGCATCGAGCACATCGCCGGGCTGCTCGGTCACCGATCCGTCCGCGAAGGTGACGAGCAGCCTCTTACCGGTGCCGACCAGGCTGTAGATCACCGGCACCTGGCAGAGAGTGAAGGCGAGACTGTTCGCCGGTACCGAGATGCGTCGATCCGTCCCGCCGACATCGTGGTAGCGGAACTCCGCCGGCCGGTCCAGAAACTCGCCGGCACGCAGGAGCACGGGCCGAAAACACACCGTGCCCCCCTCGATGCGGACGCCGAGTTCCCCGAGCCGGGTGAGGATCTCCTCCTTCACCTGTCCGGTCATGCCGGGCTGCTTCGCCCCGCCGCCCCGGGGGGTATGCGAATACGGATCGGTGGGAAAGGCGCCGAACTCCACCACTGTCTTCTCGTAACCTAGACCGGCCCGGACCCGGAAGTACATCCTGACGAGGCCGTCGCGCACGACCGTCGGCCGGCCTTCGCGATCGGCGCGCAGGACGGTCTCCTGGACCGCCAGCAGCAGCTTGGCCACCATGTGCCAGTAGATGCAGCCAAGCCCTTCGTATCCGTACATGACACCGGAGCGGCCCGTGTAGGAGCGATGGTCGAAGACGTCCTCGAACAGGTCGCGGACGGCGGCCCGGTCTCTCGCGACCGCTTCCGACCATTCCGCCTCTTCACCGAGCCGGTCGAGGACTCCATCGAGATCCCGCTCGTGCCCGAGGTCGCCATGGAAGCGCAGCACCCCGTCGGCATCGCGGGCCAGCAACGCGCCGTCACCGGCCGCCAGCAGATCCCGCAGCAGGGGGATGGCCGCCGCCCTGGACGCGGGGACCTGGTTCCGGTTCAGGAAGCCCGGCAATTCCCGGTCGGGGTAGAGCATGAAACTGCGTTGATCGGGACGGTACAGGTCGCTCGCGAAGAGCCGCTCGAGGACCGCCAGCGCCTCCGCCGGCTCGAGGATCCCCGTGCTGAGCACCGCGACCTGGCCTTCGAGCATGCAGGGCAGACGAACCACGTCCGCCGCGGACCCGTCCGCGGTGATCTCCAGCCGGTTGTAGGTGTGGTAGAGTCCGTCCGCGCGCCGGTTGGCGGCGATCCCCCAGTCGATGTACTCGAGGGCGACGCGGCAGAGAGCGGCGATTCGGCTGACCGGGACACTGGTCCGGCCCGAGAATCCCCGTGCGTAGACCGTCTCGCGGTAGACGGAGAAGACTCCCCCCAGCGCATCGAGCAACCGCTTCCGATCCCTGGCATCCAGTTCGGTCCCCACCAGCAGGCCCCGACCGGCCGTGAGCGCGGATTCGACGCCGCCGAGCCAGTCGGCGACCTCCCGGGACAGGCTCGCCTGCGTGGTGCTCGTCCGGCCGCTCAGGTCGGCGAGGAACGCCACGTACCGCCGCAGATGGCAGAGCGTGACGACCGAGATGCCACCGCCGCCGAGTGCATTGTTCGCGTCGTTCCATTCGGGCCGCTGGGTGTTCATCCAGATGCCGGCGTCGGGAACCAGGTTCGACAGCTTGGACAGCAAGGGGACGAGCAGCTTCTCGAGGAGGTTGACGTGGTAGACGGATCCGTCCGATCCGGTCAGCAGCTTGCCGTCGCAACCGACATTCGCGACCCTCGCTTCGATGCGCACCGCGCGCGCCTCGTCGAAGTCGATCGTCGTGCCGGGGTCGCGGACGATGTCCGCATGGGGCTTCAGACGGTACGGTACCTCGGCGTAGCTGAAGATCTCGGTGTCGAGCATCGCCCCGAGGGCCGTCGGATCGTGGCTGTTCAGCGCCTCCAGAAGTCTCAGCAGGTACACGATCTGGTGATCGCCCCAGTACCCGATGTTGCTCCAGGGATCGTCGCGAGAAGGCACCTCCCAGTCCACCCCGTCACGCGTGATCCGGTAGGGATTGAAGCCGTCCACGGTCGACGCGTCGACGAACTTGGCGACGATGCTCGGCAGGAAGCCGGGAAAAGCCGCCCCCAAGGCCTCCCAGTTCTGGAAGATGTCCCGCCAGTTGCCCTCGTAGTTCAGCTCACGTTCGCCGTTCCGGTCGCGGGCGCGGATCGAGAAGCGGTTCCAGGGCCGGCTGGGATCGCCATGGCGCCGGCCGAAGTGGAGCGGAAGGTACTCGTGGCAGAGGCGTTCGAGGTCGGGATCGCCGGCGTCGCGCCCGAACCGCCGGAGTTCCTGGACGGTCACGGTGCCGGGCAGTTCGGCGAGCCGGGTCCGGTGGCGTTCGGCGACATCGCGATTCCACGCGCGGACGAACCTGATGAAGTCGGCGACCGGCACGTCGTGGTTCCGGTCGAAGACGCCGCCACGCATGGTGTTGAACAGGACGTTCGCGAAATGGTGGGTCCACGACTCGGTGCGGCCGGACAGCTGGAGTCCGTCGGCGCTCGCCACGTAGCGTCGCAGGTTCTCGCCGGCCCGTCGGAGGCTGTCGTCGATCCGGTCGGCCAGCGCGTCGTCCTGGAGGATCCGCCGGCGCAGATCGACGATCTGGACATGGTCCCGGCCGACGTCTGCGACCAGGTGCCACTGCACCGATCCACCCGGCTCGAGATCGAGATCACAGCTCACCAGATAGTTGCCCCGGGCTCCGTTGAGAACCCTCTCGGGGGCGAGCACCCGACCGTTGCCGAAGGCATCGATCGCAGCGTGGGACAGATGCACCCGGAAGTCGTCCAGACCGCAGCACCAGACGGTGTTGGCCCGCAGGATCTCGATCGCCTCCGCCCGGTCGGTGATGCCGGCGGTGAGGGAGAAGATGCCGAGCCCGGTCTCGGGATCCACCTGCGACGACTTGTAGGCGTCCACGAGATTGCTCGACTGCTGGTACAGTTCGAGTGGTGCGCCGTGGGGCAGAACGTTGCGCAGGCCGTCCAGCAGGCTCAGCCGGAGGGTCGCCGTCGTCCGGTTCTCCAGCGTCGCCGACCGCACCCAGCCGAACTCGTCGCACCCTGACCAGCGGTAGCGGAAGGCGAGTCCGAGGTCGTGGTCGATCTCCTCGAAGACGAGGCTGTTGCCGGTGACGCTCTTCTCGAGGTTGCGTTCGACCGCGGTCCTGTCGGCGACCGTTCCGGTCAGAGGCCGCCAGAGCACGGGCGGTTCGGTCCCGCGTTCGATGCGGATCGAGGTCACAGGTCCGGTGTGATGGTGGGCGTCGTGCAACCGGTCCACGGTCTCGTAGGGGAAGAGGCTGCCATCCGGATCGACGCGGCCTGCCGTGAGTCCGCCGCCGGAGGCGATGAACATCCACAGGTCGGTGTCGCTGGCCACGGTCACCAGGAAAGGATCGAGACGATGATAGGCCGAGATGCGGTAGTGGAGATCCCCTTCCCGGACCACGAAGCGGCCGGCCGGTGACACGGATGCGGGTTCCGTGAGCGACCGGCCGGGTGCGGGTGTCGACTTACCTGCCATGTGATCATTTCCTCTGGGGCCGAGGTCTTCGGCCCCGGAGAGAAGAAGCTACTTGACCAGGACCATGCTCCGGGACGTCTGGCCGGTGCCGGTCCTCAGCACGTACCGGTACTGCCCCGCGGAAACGGCTCTGCCGCTGTCGGTCCTGCCGTTCCAGGTCACGTGGTGTTCGCCGGCGACGAGTTCACCCTCGACCAGGGTGGCGACCCTGCGACCGGCGAGATCGAGCACCGAGACGGTGACCACTCCGGGACGGTCCAGAACGAAATCGATCCGGGTCGACGGGTTGAAGGGGTTCGGGTAATTCTGGCGCAGACTCGCTCCGACCGTCGCGCTCGGGGGCACGCCGGTCTGGTCGACCTTGTAGAAAGCGAGGTTGTCGTAGAAGATCCCCGACCCCTCGTAGCTGGTCGCGTTGTTCAGGAAGCCGAACTGCAGGATCTGCCCTTCCAGACTCTCGTCGATCGGAAGCTCCAGAGAGTAGGTGTTCCAGGTCTCCGGAATGGCCGTCATGTCCGCCGTGATGAGATTGGTCAGAGCCCAGCCGCTGCTGGGATCCAGCGTCTTGATGAACGCCAGCGCGGTCGAGCTTCCTTCCAGGTTGCCGAGCTTCGCCTCGAACTCGAAGCGCCAGGTGGTGCCCACGTCGACCGTCCCGACCACCTGTTCCTGGAAGACGTTCGACTCGATGATGTTGCCGGCGGCGTGGTCGGCGTTTTCGTAGTCGCTGAAGACGACGAGCTGCTGTGCACCTTGCTCCACGCCGCCCTCGCCGATGACGATCCGGCAGAAGGCGAGACCGTCGTTGGGAGCCGGGAACGACCCGTAACCGTAGAGAAACGTGCCTCCCGCAGTGAAGACGTTGCCGAAGACCAGCCATCCATCGTCGGCCAGTGCGCTGGGGTCCGTCTGGGACAGGCCCTCGAAGGTCTGGCTATAGGGCTCGACCGCGAGGCCTGTTGCAGGAATCAAGCAGGCCAGCACGACGACCGCGAAGCCAGCAGTCGCTCGATTGTGCATGGGAGACCTCCCGTTGGAAAGAAGAAGCGCCTCTTGACAGGGCCATGAACATCATACACTATGTTCGGAGCCCGAACAAAGGTTTTTTCGAGGAACGCGCGACCGGCTCGTCCGAGGGATCGACGCCTCATGCCGCGACACAGCTTCCCTGAAGGCTTCCGGTGGGGCGTCGCCACGTCCGCGGCGCAGATCGAGGGCGCTCGCGACGAGGCCGGCCGGGGAGAGTCGATCTGGGATCGATTCGCCGCCGGACCCGGCACGATCGGCGACGGCTCGAGCCCGTCCGTCGCCTGCGATCACTATCACCGCCGCCGCGACGACGTCGGGCTGATGGCCTGGCTCGGCCTCGACACCTACCGCTTCTCCATCGCCTGGCCGCGTGTCGTCCCGGACGGCATCGGCGCGGTCAGCGCCGACGGGCTCGACTTCTACGACGCTCTGGTGGACGACCTGCTCGGAGCCGGCATCGAGCCCTTCCCCACCCTGTACCACTGGGATCTTCCCCAGGCGCTCCAGGATCGGGGCGGCTGGGCCTCCCGCGACACCGCCGAGGCCTTCGTCGACTACTGCGTCGCGGTGACCCGGCGCCTGGGCGATCGGGTCCGCCACTGGACGACCCACAACGAACCGTGGTGCGTCGCCACCCTCGGCCACGAGGAGGGCCAGCACGCACCCGGCCACCGTGACCCGGCCGAGGCGCTGCGGGTCGCTCACCATCTCCTTCTGTCTCACGGCTGGGCGGCCGGGGCGATCCGACGAGACGTGCCCGCGGCCGAGGTGGGCATCGTGCTGATCCACACTCCGGCCTATCCGGCCACCGACAGCGAGGCCGACCGAGAGGCGGCCCGCTGGTTCGACGGCTTCTTCAACCGGTGGTACCTCGACCCGGTGTTCCGCGGCTCCTATCCCGCCGACGCCGTCGCCGACCGGATCGCCCGCGGGCACCTCGAGGGCCCCGAGCCGCCCTTCGTGCAGAACGGGGATCTCGCCGCCATCGCTTCTCCCCTCGACTTCCTGGGACTGAACTACTACAGCCGGGTGATCATGCGTGCCGGCCCGGATGGACGGCCCACGGCAGTGAAGCCGGCGCCCGCGCCCGACCTCACCGCGATGGGCTGGGAGGTGTTTCCCGAGGGCCTGTTCGCGAGCCTGCGGCGGATCCACCTCGAGTACCGGCCCGCCAGGATCGACATCACCGAGAACGGAGCGGCGTATGACGATCCGCCACCGGACGATGACGGCAGCATCGAGGATCACGCGAGGATCGCCTACGTGCGCGACCACCTGCTGGCGGTCCGCCGCGCCATCGCCGCCGGCGTCCCCGTGCGCAGCTACTTCCTCTGGTCCCTGCTGGACAACTTCGAATGGTCGCACGGGTACGAGAAGCGCTTCGGCCTCTTCGCCGTCGATCGCGAGACGCGGCAGCGTACCCGCAAGGCCAGCGCCACCTGGTATCGTGACGTCGTTGCCGCCAACGCCGTCGTCGATGCTCCCACGCCTTCCAGCCGAGGAGAGTCCCGTGCAATCGACCCGTGATGGCCAGCCCCGCCGGCACCGTCAGGCCGCTCCCGTCCTGGCACTGATCCTCCTCCTGCTGCCGGCCGCCGCCACGACCGCGCCGAGCAGCGACGGCCTGTCCGAGATCGAGATCGTGACCGAAGCCGGCGGTTCGCGCCTCCGGGTGGACGGCCGAGATTTCATGGTCTTCGGCATGAACTGGGACTACATCCCGATCGGCCAGAACTACGCCTACAGCCTGTGGGAGGAACCGGACGCGATCATCCGGGCCGCCCTCGACCGGGAGATGTCCCTGCTCAGGAACATGGGCGTGAACGCGATCAGGCACTACGTGGGCATACCCCCGCGGTGGGTGGCGTACATCCACGAGACCTACGGCATCTTCACGGTGCTCAACCCCACGGTCGGGCGTTACGGATTGACGGTGGACGGCGTGTGGCACCCGGTGACCGACTACAGCGATCCCCGCGTGCGCACGATCCTGAAGGACGAGGTCGCCGCCGTCGTGGATGAGTTCCGCGGGACCCCGGGGGTCCTGATGTGGCTGCTGGGCAACGAGAACAACTACGGCCTGTCCTGGTCCTCCTTCGAGATCGAGGCGCTGCCGGAAGGCGAACGGGACACCGCGCGCGCGCGCCATCTCTACTCGCTGTTGGGTGAGATCATCGAGGACACCCATCGCCGCGACCCGGACCGGCCGGTGGCCATCGCCAACGGCGATCTGCAGTACATCGATCTGATCGCCGAGGAGTGTCCGGACCTGGACGTGTTCGGCACGAACGTCTATCGCGGCATCTCCGCGCGCGATCTCTTTCAGGTGGTGCAGGAGAAGCTCGGCATTCCGGCCCTCTTCACCGAGTTCGGGGCCGACGCTTTCCATGCCATCGAGATGCGTGAGGATCAGGCGACCCAGGCGCGCTATCTGCTTGGCCAGTGGCAGGAGATCTACGAGCAGTCGGCAGGCAAGGGTCGCGTGGGCAACGCCATCGGCGGGCTCATCTTCCAGTGGAGCGACGGCTGGTGGAAGTTCGGTCAGGACAGCCGCCTCGACATCCACGACACCAACGCCTCCTGGCCGAACGCCGGCTACCCGGAGGACTACCGGCCAGGCGACAACAACATGAACGAGGAGTGGTGGGGCATCACCGCCAAGGGTTACCCCGACCACCGCGGCCTGTACGACGTCTACCCGCGCGCGGCCTACTACGGCCTGCGCGAGGCGTTCCAGCTGGAACCCTACGCACCCGGAACGGACCTCGCCGCCATCCGCTCCCACTTCGGCGGCATCGAGCCGATGGCCGCGGTGCTGGAGGCGCGCGGCGACGCGGCCGCCCTGCGGACCGATATCCTGGGCAAGGTGCGGGTCTCCGGGCTGCGCATGGAGTTCGAGACCTTCAGCACCGGCGGCGAGAACGTCTCCACGCCGCCGAGCGAGTCTCCGCAGACCTCGTTTCCGGCTTTCCGCGGCTTCGATCACCTGCAGTCGTTCTGGTTCGATGTCACGGCCAGTCCGACCGACGCCCTCCTCGGGCGGATGTCCGTCAACGTGCTGGGAAACGTCCCGCGGAATCCCATCGACGAGATCTTCTACGAGAACCGCGGCCGGTCTCGCTCCCTCGTCGACACGGGAGGAGACGAGGTGGAGATCGAGTCGCTCGAGCGGGTGAAGATGTACCAGGCCGAGGTCCTGTGGAACGACCGGTGGTTCGATCTGCATGGGTTCTACCGCACCGGCCACCTGCACTGGCAGTACGAGGGCGACTTCTTCGGGCTCTACCGCGACGCCTTCTACGGCGAGAATCTCGACATCTACAACGGCCAGGCGCCGATCGGGTTCGAGATCGACGGGAAGAAGGATCTCGCCGGGCTGACGGTGGCATTCGGCCCGCAGCTCTGGTGGGGCGCCAACCCGGCGGTGTTCGTCAAGTACCAGCGGTCACTCGCAGGCATGGTGTGGACCGGCATCTTCCAGGAGGATTTCGCCCAGCGCAGCGAGGTGACCAGTTCCATCGCCATCCCGACCCGCACCACCCGCAAGGCCGCCCTGCGAATGCAGACCCCCCTCGGCCCCTTCGGATTCGAGGGTGGCGTCATCTGGTCCGGTCGACCCCGCGTGGGCGAGACCTTCCAGCTGGTGAGCGAGGATGTCCTCGAAGGTAGCGGCCCCGTCCTGCCCGAAGACATCCGCCAGGATCAGGTCGAGGACAAGGACACCTTCGGCTTCAAGGGCAAGCTCACCTGGCAGAAGGGCCGCTTCAACTGGTACGGACAGGGGGCCTACATGGGGCTGGTGGCAGAGGCGGGCCCCACCTCGATCCCCACCTTCACCGGCTGGCAGCTGCGGGACAGCGGATCGGGCAACCAGGTCAACGCCCTCACGGGGCTGGCGGTCACGCTGGGACACTGGCAGGTCGGGCCCAACGTCCTGTGGCAGAAGCCGATCGTCGGTCCCATGCCGCATTCGGACCGGCTGGCGGGAACCCCCGGCCGGCCGCGGAACGTCCTGACCGACGCGTTCGCCGTGCGTGGTAATCGCGAGACCACGGCCGCCGAGATCATGGTCACCTACGATCCCACCCCGGCCACCTGGATGTGGGCCTGGGACAGCGACGTCCGGGAGGATGCCGACCTCGCCGCCAGTCTCGGCCTCGCCTTCATCCGTCACCACACGACCGCCGATGCCGGTCTCTTCATCTCCGCAGAGAGCACCATCCTGGCCTTCCCGGGCGCGACCCCGGCGCGAGATCTGTGGGAGGTGAATTGCCGGATCGTCAACCGGCTCGGTCGCAACACGCGCATGATCAGCCGCGTCTACTTCGGGAGCGCCGAGCCCAGAGGCGACGACCCGCGCCTGGTCGAGCGCGTCGGGGTGGAGAGCCGGATCGCCTGGCCGTCGGTGGCGCTGGCAGGCCACGTGCGATTCAACGACTACGGCCCGTTCGACTACCACTGGGACCACAACCTGACCTTCCCGCTGCAGGTGATGGCGGACCTCTCCTACACCCTGGGCCGGCCGCGGTGGTTCGATCTGCCGCAGACCCGGCTGGGCGTGCGCTGGACGCACCGGACGCTGGACCGGTTCTCGAACCGCTATCAGCCCGCGGGCATCGCCGCGCCCGAGGAGCGAGAGCGGTATCCGGAGGGGCTGGACGAGGGGCGGGAGTGGGAGATCCGGACGTACCTGCACTTCGCCCTGCAGTGATCACCCGCAGGGGGCGACCTCAGGGGAGCACGCCGTGCACCCGCACCCAGTCCACGAGCATGGTCTGCGGGAACGTGGTGCTCGCGTCCGGGGCGCCGACCCAGCGCCCCCCGACGGCCACGTTGAGGAGGATGAAGAACGGATGGTCGAACACCCAGTCGGCGCCGGCCGGCAGGTCGGCGGGGGTGACGGTGCGGTACGGGTGGCCATCGACCAGCCAGGTGATCGAACCCTCGGCCCATTCCACGGCGAATTCGTGGAAGCCCAGGTGAAATCCTCCCTGCGCCAGGACGTGGCGGCTCGTGATGGCGGACGCACCCGAGTAGCCTGGGCCGTGGAGACTACCGTGCAGGACCTGAGGTTCCTGGCCACGGTATTCCATGATGTCGATCTCGCCGCACTGCGGCCAGCCCACCTCGTCGATGTCCGCGCCGAGCATCCAGAAGGCCGGCCAGATCCCTTGCCCCTCGGGCAGCTTGATCCGAGCCTCGAAACGGCCCCGGGTCTGCTCGAAGAGACCCTTGGTCTTGATGCGGCCGGAGGTGTACGGCTGCCCTCCGAAGTCCTCCCGGCGGGCGGTGATGGCGAGGTGACCCTCGCCGTCGAGGCTGACGTTCACCGCGCGGTCGGTGTCGTACTCCAGTTGCGCGTTCCCCCAGTCGGTGCCGACGTCGAACTGCCACCGTTCCGGATCGGGTGACTGGCCTGCCGGACCGTCGAACTCGTCCTGCCAGGTGAGCCCATATTGCTCGACCTGGCCCTGGTCGCTGCAACCCGCCAGGCTCGCGACGATCACGAACCCGCAGCAGAGAGCCAGCCACCGGTGCGCGGTGTCGCACCCGCGACGCGGCCGGCGCCAGCCTCGCGACCGGCCCCTGGCGCTTTCGCCAGCGCTCACGGGCGGACCTGGAGCAGAGGAAAGAGCCGGGAGTCCTCGAGCGCCGCCTTCAGCACCAGGGTGGCGGCGCCGACGGCCACCGACTGCGGGCCGAGCTTGCTCGCCAGGATCTCCGCGGCCGCCACCGAGCTGACGAGAGTCCGGTTACGGATCCGGTTGCGCAGTGGTTCGAGCACCAGTTCCCCGAGCCGGGCGAAGTCGCCGCCGAGCACGACCATGGCCGGGTTCATGAGGTTCAGCAGGCCCGCGATCGCCGTGCCCAGATGCTGGGCCGCCTCCCGGACCACCTGCAGCGCGAGCGGGTCGCCGGCCAGGGCAGCGTCCTCGATGTCACGGACCGTGAACTCCCTCTTCGCCAGCGGGCTGCCGGGAAACTCGGTCGCCAGCGCGGCGGCGCGGGCCTCGAGGGCGGAGCCGCCGACGAGAGTCGCCAGGCAGCCCCTCAGTCCGCAGATGCAGAGCCCTCCGTGGGGATCGATCGCCATGTGGCCGATCTCCCCCGCCACTCCCGTGGACCCCCGGTAGATCTCGCCGTTGATCACGTGTCCGGAACCCAGGCCGGTCGCGACCTTGATGTAGGCGAGATTGTCGATCCCCACGCCCAGTCCCCACCAGTGCTCCGCGAGCGCGCCCAGGTTCGCGTCGTTGTCCACCAGCAGGGGCACGCCGTGCTCTTCACCCAGGGCCTCGAGACCGAGCCGCCCCATCCAGGCCGGCAGCACGACGGTCGAGAGCCGGTCCGGCTGCGAGGGATCGACCGGGCTGGGCACGGCGACTCCGATTCCGACCAGGGGCCGCCCCACCGCCGCCGGGACGTCGAGACAGCTCCGGCAGAGTTCGGCGATGGCCCTCCGCGTTCCCGGCGGGTCGGAACGGACGGGATGCTCCCGCCGCTGCCAGGCCACGACCCGGCCGCGCAGGTCCGTCAGCGCCACGGAGACGTGCGACCCTCCCATCTCGACGCCGAGGATCACGCAGACATCGTCCTGGAACTCGAGCACGATCGGCCGCCGTCCGCCCCGGGACGGCCCTTCCCCGACTTCCGCCACCAGACCGGTGGGCAGGAGCTCGCTGACGATCTCGGACACGGTGGAACGCGAGAGCGCCGCCGTGCGGGCGATGTCCGCCCGGGAGATCCGTCGCTCCTCCCAGATCAGCCGCAGCACCGCGTCGGCCAGGGGACGCGGTCGGTCGGGATCCGTGCGCCGCAGGCCTTTCCAGGCCAGGATCTCGTCTTGCATTCCCTCATCTCCTCGTGCGCTCCGATTCCGGCGCCCGATGCTATTCGTGCCAGTAGAGATTGTCCAGCAGCACGAGGCGCGCGTCGTCGGTGCTGAGCACGAGTTGCCCGACGTGGGTCAAGGGGACGGTGAACTGGAAGTCGTCCAGCGGGATGTCCAGCGACGACCACGTTCCCGCCACGAAGGCCGGCGTGGTGCCGGCATCGAGGGTCACTTCCGACTCGCCGACGACCACCCCGCCGTCACCGTTGAACGCCACGATCTTGACGCGGAAATTCGTCCCCACCGGCGCGTAGACGTCCAGGTGGAGATGAGTCATCGCCGAGGCGTCGATGGTCCCGGTCGTGAACTCGATGCCGACGAAGTTGAGGTTGGCGTACATCCTGGTGTCGTCGCCGTCCACCTTGTAGTCGGAATCCTCTGCCGTCGACCACTGCCAGCGCGTGTTCCAGCTGTCGACCGGGACGTCCTGATAGACGTCGCTGAACATCGAGATCACGCGGCCCGGGGGCAGGGTCGGCGCCGGGGCGGGTCCGGCCGGGGGCCGGTACCCGCTCAGGGTCACGGCACCCTGGACCTCGATGCCGCCGCTGGTGGCGGTGATGACCGCATCGCCCTCGCCGACGATCCTGACGGCGCCCCGCTGCACCGTCGCCACGGTCGGATCGGTGGAATGGAAGTCGAAGTACCCGGGCAGGTGATCGACCGCCACCCTGGCGCCGTCCACGTCGAAGGTGGTCCGCGTACCCGCGAGGCTCGCCGTGGTGCCGACGAAGTACTGCTTGCTCGTGGAGGGCATGACCGGGCGCGGGTCGGTGATGTTGCCGAGGCGGGCGAACCGGATCTCGTCGAACCACACCTGATGCCCGAGCGGGTGCTGCGCTTCCCAGCCCTCGGCGAACGTGAAGAGCCCTCGTTCGGCGACGAGCTTGCCAGGCGCCGGGATGGGCACGACCACGAAGGTCCAGTCGGTGGTGAGCGGGATGTTCGACCGGGCGGCCTCGTGAGGCGAGGTGCCGGTGTTGTCATTCCCGAATCCGGCGAGGTTCAGGACGGAGTTCACGCTCGACCGCGCATAGAACGTCAGAGCGTTGAAGTCCGCCAGATCACGGGCGGCCACGGCGGTCAGGACGCCACCGGCGTAGGCCCCGAGGGCCGAGCCCTCGGGGGGAACCGTGATCTTCAGCGATCTCTGTCCGCTGTAGGCGTAGACCGAATCCAGGCTCACCGCCTCGAGGTACGTGCCGGAGAACGCCTGGAAGTAGACGTCCTCGCCGTAATCGTCGTCGAACACCAGCGGGTCGATCCTGGCACGGGCCACCTCGAGTTCGGCGGGATCCCGTTCGCTGCAGCCCACCGCGAGGGTCAGAAGGGCGATCGCCGCCATGGCGGACAGGTGGCGTCTGGTCGGATTCACGTCTCGCCTCCGTGGTGATCCCGGCAGCCGAGGCTGCTGGATGGCAGTGTTGGCCATACTTTGTGCGGTATCCGATCAACGAATCGACCGGGCCGTGGGCTCTGTCAAGGTAGCAGGCCGCAACCGCGGCTAACGCACGACCGACAGGCGCCGCGTCTCCACCACGTCGCCGCTGCGCAGCCGGTACAGGTAGACACCCGAGGCGACGGCGCTGCCCGTCTCGTCCCGGCCGTTCCAGAAGGTCTCGTGATCCCCCGCCGCCCTCGTTCCGTCGACCAGGGTCCGCACCCGGCGTCCGGCGACATCGTACACGGCGATCTCGACCCGGCTGCTCACGTCCAGGGTGTAACGGATCCTGGTGCCGGGATTGAACGGATTCGGATGGGCGGCGCCCAGCCGGGCCGCCGGCGCGGCGAGCGGATCCGGGCCCGGCCGCTCGCCCGCGTGAGTGGGATCGGCCGCGGGTACGAAGGTGAACCCGGCGAGGACCACTTCCTGATCGGTGGCAGGCGGCGCGTCGAAACGCCACAGGTTCAGATGGACGCGAGGTTGCTCCGGCCGTGGGATGTGCGGCCCCGAGTAGGTCCAGGTGTGGATCGCGTTCGCCGGCGTCTCGTCGGCAGGACCGCCGCGCCAGCTCCGGAACTCGACACGGTCGGCCAGCCAGCGAAACGCATGGCTGGTGATCTCGTCGACAGCGAACACGGCATCGAAGCGTTCGATGTTGCCCGGATGATCGTACGGCTGGGCGACGAACTGACCGATGCCGCGGGCCGGGTTCCCCCAGCGGCTGAACTCGACGTCGATCTCGTTGTACGGATTCCACCAGAGATAGCCGGGGTCGTAGCACGGCCCGTATTGCCAGATGAAGAGGCCGAACACGACGGCGGGATCGAGCTGGTCGAGGGGCCCCTGCGTCGTGAAAACGTAGTCGCCGTAGCCGAGTGCCTCCTCGAGGGCGACCTCCGTGCTGTACCAGCTGTTGCCGATGCGCCGGTTGGTGAGATGGAGACGTCCGTCGTCGTCGACCCAGACGCTCTCGACGTCATCGCTGAAGAGATTCGGCCCCGGTCCGTAGTAGCCGGGGCCCTTGACGCGCCAGTTCCTGCCGCCGAACTCGACCGTGCGGCCGCCGGGAAAGTCGTTCCACTGCAACTCGTCCATCGTGGGCGACTGCAGGCTGAAGAATGTGACCTGATCGTAGTGGACGTCGGGTGCTGGATCGTCCGGCGCCTGCAGGACGCCCAGCAGGAGGTGAACGGCGGCCGTCCCCACCGGAGCGGGACCGCTCGCCACCGAGAAGTCCCGGTACTGACCGGACGGCGTGGTGGCGTCCGCCGCGGCGTGGGATTCGTAGGCGATCAGAGCGCCGCCGGAGTCGCGCCACTCGACGTTCACGATGGCTCGCGACTCGCCGGCCAGGGGGCGGTCCGACGGGTGCGCGACCCGGACCCGCACCTCCCACTGCTCGCCCGGCTCGGCGTCCAGCCGTTGCCAGTAGCCCGACACATCCCAGCCGCCGAGGTCGGGGCCGCTCACGCGAGCAGCGATCCCGCCGTGGTCGGCATCGCTCGTCGAACCGACGACGCCGAACTGGTTCCAGCCCCCGAACGAGGCGCCGGACTGGCCCGGCATCTCGAAGCTGGGATTCGCGAGGATGCACTGGGCTGTCGCGGCAGCCACGCCGAGCGGCCCGAGAGACACCAGCAGCGAGAGCACGAGCGAATGCGTCAGGACCGTCCTGCGAACCATCTGGAACCACCGATCGTCGCGGCCAAGGAAGTGTTCCCGAGCTTTGTTCTGTATCCGAACATTGTACCGGGCGCGGATCGTGACGTCAAGCCAGCGGGTTGATAACGCCCGTGATCGCCCGGTGTTCTCGTGCCGTGTGACGGAGGTCCCGGGCACATTTTCCGGCCCACAGGGAACCACCGACGCGCTCCGCGGTTGAACGAGGCACCACGACGACCGCGTCACCGGCGCCCCTGGTCTTCGTCACGGCCGAGAGCCGCAGGCGAAACGGCACGAGACCCGCCGTCCAGGGCGCGCTCGACGACCTGTTCGGACCTCCGTAATTCGCTGGTGGATTGGTGCAAGGTGTACTATCCTTACCAGATCTCGGCGGTCGGCTTCGATGGTCGAAGCCCCGCGGTACCACTTGTCGTGCATGCCAGCGCACTGCGTTCTCGAAGCCCCGTGCAAGCAGGGATCCAGAGATCTAACGGCCGGCGCTGTACGTGAGCTTCCCCTGATCGTCGGGGGATCGAGTCCGACGGCGATGTCGGACTGACTAGCGGCCCCTCGGGGGCGCTCCGAAAGACGTCGGAGCACCCGAGGGTCCGAACGAGCCGGGGAGCCGGCACTGGAGATGGAGAGAACGTGAAGAAGCTGTACGTTGGTAACCTGCCTTTCACCGCGACCGAGGACCAGATCCGCAACGAGTTCGGCAAGCACGGCACCGTGCATTCGGTGGCACTGATCACCGACCGTGAGACCGGCCGCCCGCGCGGCTTCGGTTTCGTCGAGATGGATGACAGCGCGGCCATGGCTGCGATGTCCGCCCTGGACGGCACCGAGATGGATGGCCGCGCACTGCGGGTGAACGAGGCCCAGGATCGTCGCAGCGGCGGCGGTGGTGGTGGCGGCGGTCGCGGTGGCTTCGGCGGCGGCGGCGGCGGCCGTGGCGGCGGCGGCTACGGTGGCGGCGGAGGCCGTGGCTGGTAGTTGACCCGAGCCGGGTCACCGTCGTGTGATTCGAACGGGACCCTGCTTCCGCCGGGGGCGGGGTCCCGTGCCTTTATGATTTGAACGGAAGGTCGAGCCGTTGGCGCGCTCCCATTTCTCCTTCGAGAAGCGTCGCAAGGAACTCGAGAAGCGGAAGAAGAAGGAAGCCAAGCGGCAGGCGAGAGCCGACCGCAAGGCCGCCAAGGAAGCCGGCGAGTTGCCCGACGAGCCCATCGTCACGCTGGACGAGTTCGGGAACGTGGTGGAACTGCCCGCCGAGGTGGACGACGACGCGGATGATGCGGATGACGAAGACGCTGACGACGACACCGTCGACGGCAGCGGTGCCGAGGCTGCGGAGTCCGACGCCACCGGTGTGACCGAACCTCGCTGAGCAGGATTCCGGGGCGGCACCGGACCGCCCGACGAGCCCCTCCCCCTCCCCTCAGGCCTCTCGCGCAGATCGTCGCGGACTGCCGCCTGAACCGGGCCTTTGGTTCACGGATCTGGCTCGCCGTCCGTTCACCGGCCTGACACGTCCGGTTCCCCACCCTTGTGCGTCCGCCGACTGCGTTCCGGCGATTCCTGCTCCGGCTCTGGTTGCACGACGATCACCGCCGCGCCCTCGAATCGCCCGTGCCTCAGGTCGTCCAGAGCGTCGTTCGCACGCTCGAGGGGGTACGGGTGCACCCGGGTGCGCACGGGAACCCCGGGGGCGAGCGCCAGGAACTCCTCTCCGTCCCGGCGCGTGAGATTCGCCACCGACACCAGGCGGCGCTCCTCCCACAGCAGCGAGTAGGGGAACGCGGGGATGTCGGACATGTGGATGCCGGCGCAGACCACCGTGCCGCCGCGTTCCACCGCCGCCAGGGCGGCGGGTACGAGCGCGCCGACCGGGGCGAAGATGATCGCCGCATCCAGCGGCTGCGGAGGTTTCTCGTCGGAGCCGCCTGCCCAGACCGCACCCATGTCGCGGGCGAACGCCTGGCCTTCGAGGTCGCCGGGACGGCTGAAGGCGTGGACCTCGCGTCCCTCGTGCCGCGCCAGCTGGATGATGATATGGGCCGCCGCGCCGAAGCCGTAGAAGCCCAGCCGCCGCGCGGGCCCGGCCATGCGATACGAGCGATAGCCGATGAGACCGGCGCAGAGCAGCGGAGCCACCTGCGAGTCCGGATAGCCGCCGGGCAGCGGGAAGCAGTAGCGCGCGTCGGCCACGCACCGCTCGCCGAACCCGCCGTCGCGCTGGTAGCCGGTGTACACGGCCGCGGCGCAGAGATTCTCGCGCCCTTCCCGACAGAAGCGGCATCGACCGCAGCTGCCGCCCAGCCAGGGCACGCCCACGCGGTCGCCCACCGCGAGTCCGGCGGGCAGGGAACTCTCGGCTGCGGTGTGCGCCGCGTCGGCTCCGCGGTGCGCCGCGTCGGCTCCGGCGGCGCCCGCGAGCCGGTCCGCGTCCGGCCCCATGGCCAGCACCGTGCCCACCACCTGGTGGCCCGGCACCAGCGGGAGGCGCGGGTCGGGCAGGTCGCCGTCCACGACGTGCAGATCGGTCCGGCAGACGCCGCAGGCGTGCACGGCGAGGAGCACCTCACCTGGCCCGGGAGCAGGCTCCGGCAGCTCGCGCAACTGCAGGGGCGAACCGACCCGGTCCAGAACCATGGCGCGCACGTCCGCCCTCCTCTCGTCGCCTCCGGGCCGCCGCCGCGACCGTCCAGGCTCGCGACGGCTGTGGTCGGGCTAAACCGTTGCAGAATCGTGGCGATATTTCAAGGGCACTGGCATTCACGATGGCGCGGCAGCCCCCCCTCTGCCTGCGCTGGACCCGTCGCGATCCGACCAAGGGACCAGGATGGCTCGCCCACATCGCCTCCACTCCTGCCACACTGCGTGCCGGGACGCGGCCTCGTGCCGCGTGCCGGCGCCGGCCGTAGCTCTGCCCGCAGCGCCGGTGGCAGCACTGCCCGGGGCGCCGGCCGCGGGACTGGCCGCAGCTCCGCCCGCTCTGCCGGCGGCGCTCCCGACGAGACTCGCGTTCCTGCTCCTGCTCACGCTCCCGGTCCTGCTCGCGTTCCTGCTGTCGCCGGTGACGTCGGCGGGGGCACGCGAGCTGGCAACCGCCGGAAGCTACGTGGGAGACGGCGCGGGTCTGCGGGTCGTCGACGGCACGGGCTTCCGCCCCGTCGCGGTCATCGTCCATCAGGACGACGCGAATCCCGCCGGCGACCTTACCGCCGCCCCGGCGCCGAGCGTTGCCCGGCCGTGCCCGCGGACGGACTGTCTGCGCGTCGGCCGGATCGTCGGCTTCATGGATGACGGCTTCGTGCTCGGCCCCGAACCCGCCGCCAACACCGCCGGTACGACCTATCGCTGGGTCGCCCTGCGAGAGGAGCCGGCCGTCGTGGCCTGCTACGTGGGCGACGGCTCCGCGGCGCGGGAGATCACGGGGCTCGGGTTCCGGCCGGCAGCCGTGCTGATCTTGCCGCGGGAACCGGGTGCCTGTCTGCCGCGGACCGCCGCCCTTCCGCCCGAGACGATCCTGCCACTGGCGCCGCCCGGACCGGCCGGTTCACAGGGCATCGCCGAGTTGACCGCCGACGGATTCCGGCTGGGCGCCGGCGACGAGTTCAACGAGCACGGGAGGAACTACTGCTACGTGGCCTGGTCGGACACGGGCATCGTTCGCCCGGCACGACTGGACGGTCCGCCGCCGGTCGGCGCGGCCTGCCCGAGCCGGACCGCCGGCGCCGTCTGCTACCTGTCGCTCATCGGCGAGTGCCGACCCACCGACCCGGAGGCGAAGGCGCGGCACGCCGAATTGAACCGCCTGTATCGTCGCGCCCTGGCCGCCGTCGACGCCGGACGCCGGGACGAGGCGGTCGGCTGCTGGGAGCGAGCCTGGTCGCTGGACCCGGCCCACGCCGACGTGGTCGAGCATCTCAAGCGTGAGTACCTAGTCCGCGGCATGTCCGCGTTCTCCGCCAACGACGTGGACGGCGCCGTCCGGGACTGGCAGCGGGCGCTGGCGGTGGATCCGGAGGATGCCCGCGCCAGAGGCTATCTCACCCGCGCGTGCGAGCAGCGCAGCCGCATCCACAAGATCCGGAGCGAGTCGCCGTGATGCGCCGGATCATCAGCATGCGCGTCATCCTGGGCGCCGCGGGCGCCCTGCTGGCGGCGATCACCGTCCTGATCTCCGGCAGCGTGAGCGTGCGCTCCAGCGAGAGTGCGCTGCTGGCGGCCGCCCAGGCGCAGGCGCAGCTGGAAGCCCGCAACCTGGCCCTGCTCAGCGACGAGGCGCTGCTCAGCGAGTATCCCGAGCTGACGCTGATGCCGGTGACCGCCAACCTGGTGCAGGCGCGGCACGACATCGTGCTGGCCGTGGTGACCGATCACCACGGCCGCGTCCTGGGCCATCCCGACGCCCGGCGACTCGGTACCGCCTACGTGCTGCCGGACGGCCTCGTCCCGGTGGTCGCTCCCAACCTCGCCCGCGGCGAGCGGCTGTGGGACGGCGCCAGCCTGTTCGTCGCGGAGGCCCCCGTGCAGCGCGGCGCCCAGGAGATGGGGCGGGCGGTGATCGGTCTGAGCAAGGCGCCCCTGCGCGCCGACCTGGCGGCCGCCCAGCGCCGCATGCTGCAGCTGGCAGCCGTCCTGGTGGCGGCGGTCTCCCTGCTCTCGGCCGCGATGATGTCGTACCTGATGCGGCCGGTCGGAGCGCTGCGCGCCGGCCTGACGCGCCTGGGGGCCGGCGATCTGGACACGCCGATGCGCGTGCACGACATCACCGAGTTCGGTCTGCTGGCCGACACCGTCAACGACCTGGCGGCACAACTCAAGGCGGCCCGCGGCACGGCCCTGGACCGGGAGCGCGAGATCGCCGAGACGCAGCGCGAGGTCATCCTCACGCTCGGGCAGGTGGTGGAGAGCCGGTCCAGCGAGACGGCCAATCACGTGCGGCGCGTGGGCGAGATGTCCCGCCGCCTGGCGCTGCTCGCGGGGCTGTCCGTGGCCGAGGCCGAGCGCATGTGGCTGGCATCCCCCATGCACGACATCGGCAAGATCGGCATCCCGGACGCCATCCTGAACAAGCCCGGCCGGCTGACGCCGGCCGAGTTCGAGGTCATGAAGGACCACACGGTGATCGGTCACCGCATCCTGGCCGGATCGCGCCGCCCCGTGCTCCAGGCCGCTGCGGTCATCGCCCTGCAGCATCACGAGCACTGGGACGGATCGGGATACCCGCACGGCCTGGCCGGCGAGGCCATCGACATCCGGGGACGCATCGTGGCCCTCACGGACGTGTTCGACGCCGTCTTCAGCAAGCGGGTCTATCGCGACGCCATGCCGCTGGACGAGGCGCTGGGCGTGATCCTCGACGGGCGCGGCCGGCAGTTCGACCCCCAGCTCGTGGATCTCTTCTTCGCGCACTTCGCCGACTTCATGAGCGACCACCGCGAGTTCGGCGGCGAGCGCGAGAGCGAGCGCGACACGGCCCGGGCGCGCACCCCCGACAGTGACGCGGTCGCGGCGGTCACCGCGGAACTCGTCTCGATCTCCTGACCACAGCAACAGGCCATCAGGGCCGAGGGTGCGCGGACTGCACGGACCGTGCGGACTGCGCGGACTGCGCGGACCGTGCGGCCTGTGCGGACTGCGCGGCCTGTGCGGAGCGTGCGGCCTGTGCGGAGCGGCCGGACTGCCCGGATTCGCGGGGCGGCACCGTGTCGACGAGTGCGTACCAGGCGAACCAGTAGGCGTGGATGGTGGGACGTTCCAGGGACCCGGAGCCGACTCTCTCCGTCTCCTCGGCCGCCAGGAATCGCGCCTGCCAGACGCCGCCGGTGCGCTCGGCCAGCACGCGGTCCTTGTTGCGATGCTCTCCGCGGGGAGGCAGGGACGAGGCGGGGAAGCGCAGCAGGTCCGAGCCCTCGTAGTTGCCGTAGGGCTCCCGCTTGTAGGTCTGGCGCATGCGCTCGGCGGGGAAGGGTACTGTCGTGTGCGGATGCGCGGCGCGCCATGCGCGCCATGGCTCGAGGCGGTGCGGCAGCACCGCCAGGCTGTCGCCGCGAGCCGCCGCCGGACCCGCGACCGCCCGTGCCTGGAGCTGCGACCAGAGGCTCTCGTTCGCCGGATCCTCCCGCCGGTCGTAGAGCAAAAGGTTCGAGTCGGCGAGCAGTCCGCTCTGCCCGAAGACGAGCGTGTCACCGTCCACGCGGCGGTCCACGACCACCGCCGCCCCGCTCAGCGGGTGCCAGGTCACCGCCACGGGGATGCCGCCCAGGGTGTCGTTGGCCACCTCGTGCCAGTTCAGCACGCGGAGTGGATACGCGCGCGCGACGCCGCCCGCCGCCACTCCGATCACCAGATCCTCGGGCACCAGGTACTTGCCGCGCTCGGCACGATTCAGCGAGTCGACGATCGCTGGACGCATCAGCGGCGGATGGTCGAGCGCCTGCAGCGTATCCTTCGGCATGCCGGACGCCACGAGCGTGGCGCGTTTCACCAGCAGCGGCGACAGGGTGAATCCGTATGACTCGGGGTCGGTGCCGTCGCCCATGCGGCGCAGTCGATCGCCGGTCAGCACCTCGCGCAGCTGCATGTACGCCACCACGATGAAGACGGCGATCGCGAGCAAGATCACCCACCGCGCGCCGCCCAGACCCCGTCGCCGGCCGCCGGCCGGCGGCGACGGCTGCCGCTGCCTGGCGTTCACCGGCCCGCTCGCTGCAGCTTGGGTTCGCTCCCGGAGGCTCGATCCGTGACCGGCGGTCGTGCACTGCGCACGGCTTCGGCAGCCCCGAGCTGCCGCGCCAGCCGCACCGTGGCGGAACGCGGCGAGCCGGCCGGCGCCGTGACGGGCCCGCGGTCGGCCACCATCAACCCCAGGGCGAGCGGCAGGTAGGCCAGGCTGCCCAGGAAGACCCGGCGTGCGTCCGGATGGGCGCCGGTGCGCAGCAGGCGCAGGCAGGCGCCGCTCCAGATCAGGCCGAGCAGCGTGGCGCCGAGGGCGAACCATAGCCCCGCGATGCCCGCCAGCACGATCGTCAGGCCGAGGGGCAGCAGCAGCAACGCGAACAGGAGCGTCACCTGGAAGGTGAGCCGGCCGCCGGGATCGACGACCGGAAGCATGACGAATCCGCCGCGGGCGTAGTCGTCGCGATAAAGCCAGGCCAGGGCGAGGAAGTGAGGCATCTGCCAGAGGAACAGCACGGCGAACAGCAGCCAGGCGTCCTGGCTCAGACCGCCCGCCGCAGCCGACCAGCCGATGAGAGGCGGAATGGCACCGCACACCGCCCCCGCAAGCGTGTTGAGGCTGCTCACCCGCTTCATGGGCGTGTAGACGCCCACGTAGAGCAGCACCGTCGCCACCGCGAGCACCGCCGGCAACGGTCCGGCGGCGACCAGCAGCAACCCGCTGCCCCCGGCGGCCGCTCCCACACCCCACGCCAGGGCGGCGCGCAGACCGATGCGTCCGGCCGGCAGGGGCCGGTTCTGCGTCCGCACCATGCGCGCGTCGGCGTCGCGCTCCAGCACCTGGTTGAGCGCGTTGGCGCCGAGGGCCGACAGGTAGGTGCCGAGCAGCGTCGCCAGGAAGCGCCGGCCGAGATCCGGCTGCGGCACCGCCAGCACGTAACCCACCAGCGTGGTCACCAGCACCATGGCGCACAACCGCGCCTTGGAGAGTTCGAGATAGTCGCGGATCGTCTCCATGGCTGGTTTCGCTCACCTTCCGGCCGTCTCGCCGCCCGATGATCCCCGCCCGCCACGCCTGGGCGGGCGGGCCGCCTGTGGCGGGGTCTCCACCTGTATCTCTATATTTCTTCCCGGTCATCCGCCGCTGCGATCTTCGGCCGGGTGCGTGTCGGCACCCGTTGAAAATGCATGCGGAAAACCAGACCGTTGTTGTATGATAATACGCATGGACGCGATTCGCAGGCGATCTTGCGCCGGATTTCCGGGAGCCGTACTTCGGGGGTCGGCCGGCGGCGAGCAACACGAGGCGGCGGATTCGTGATGAGCATGGCCAGCGATCTGTTCCCCCCCCGCCCCGGCAAGGGCAGTGACCTGCTCGCCACCGGCTTCGGCACCGCGGTGGCCATGTGGGCGGTGGGCTACGTCCTGCGCCTGCCGGGCGTGGCAGCGCCGAGCTGGCTCGTGTTCACACTGCTGCTCGTCTGCCTCCTGGGCGGCGGCGTGGTCGCCGGCCGGCTGACACCGCGCGGGTGGCGCGGCGGACTCGGCACCGGGTCGATCGCGGGGTTGCTGAACCTGCTGATCCTCGGCAGCCTGCTCGGCGGCGACGCGCCGGGCCGGGTGGTGCCGGGCGCGCTCTGGTGGGTGCCGGGCTCGCTGCTGCTGAGTGCGGCGATCGGCGCGGCGGGAGGCCTGGTGGGCGAGATGTCGCAACGCGACCGCCTCGAGAGGACCTACCTGGCGAGCCGGGGTCCTGCGGCATTCGCCTGGGTGGCCGCCGGCGCCACGTTCCTGCTGCTGATCGCAGGCGGCGTGGTCACCAGCAAGGAGGCTGGCCTGGCCGTCGTCGACTGGCCCAATTCTTACGGCTACAACATGTTCCTCTACCCGCTGGCCCGCATGACCGGCGGCATCTACTACGAGCACGTCCACCGCCTGCTCGGGTCCCTGGTGGGTCTGACCACGCTGGTGCTGGCGCTGCACCTGCCGCGCGTGGACGAGCGACGCTGGGTGCGTGGCCTCGGCGTCCTCGCGCTGGTGCTGGTGATCACGCAGGGGATTCTCGGCGGGCTGCGCGTGACCGGACACTTCACCCTCAGCGACGACCCCGGGATCACCCGACCGAACCTGCTGCTCGCCGTCCTCCATGGCGTGCTGGGTCAGATCTTCTTCGGCACGATGGTGGTGGTGGCGGTGGTGACCACGCCCCGCTGGCGGGCGGCGGCGCCACAACCAATTCCCGCCGGCGCCGCCGACCTCGCGCTCGCCCTGGCGCTGCCGCTGCTGCTGGTCGTGCAACTCGTGCTGGGCGCCGTTCTGCGCCACACGGCGAACGGCCTGCTGGTGCACATCACCATGGCCGTCGTGGTGATCGTGGCCGGTGTCCTGCTGGGAGTGCGGATCTGGGCCCGTCATGGCGATCGGCCGCCGCTGGGCCGCCTGGCCACGGGACTCATCACCGTGCTCGGCCTGCAACTCGTCCTGGGGCTGGCCGCGCTGGTGGCCACCGGTTTCGAACGTGTGCCCGGCGATCCGCCGCTGGCCGACGTCCTGCTCACCACGGCCCACCAGGCCACCGGGGCCGTCCTGCTGGCCTGGTCGGTGGCGCTGGCGCTCTGGACCTTCCGACTCGTCCGCCCGCAGAGACTCCGAACCGACCTGGCTGCCAGGGGAGGCACGACATGATGATCAAGGAGTTGCTCGCCCAGCGTGGCGAGCGTCCCGTTTTTTCCGTCCTGCCCGACGACACGGTGTTCGACGCCGTCACGAACATGGTGCGCAAGAACGTGGGTGCCATGCTCGTCATAAAGGACGGCAACATCTACGGGATCATGACCGAGCGCGACTACCTGCGGTTCGTCACCGTCCAGGGCCGCACCGCCCGCGACACGCCGGTGCGCGAGATCATGACGCGCAAGGTCATCTATGCCACCCCCGACACCTCGTGCGAGGAGGTCATGGCGATCATGACCGATCGGCGGATCCGTCACCTGCCCATCATCGACGGCACGCAGTTGCAGGGCATCGTCTCCATCGGCGACGTCGTCAAGCAGGTGAGTCGCGACCAGGAGGTGCACATCCGCTACCTCGAGGAGTACATCGCCGACGATTACCCCGGCCCCAAACGGACGCCCGTGGCCAGCCCCCGGCGCCCGAAAGGAGAGTGAAGCATGGCCGACCCGCGCCCGGCCCCGGCAACCGCCGTCCATGTCACGCGCACCATGGCGGACTGGGCCGCCCTCCTGCGCTACGAGGACCTGCCGCCCGAGGTGGTGACGGAGGCCAAGCGCTTCCTCCTCGACTCCGTGGCGTGTGCCCTGGGCGGTCTCGTCCAGCGCGACGTGCAGATCATGCTCGAAGTGCTCGACGAGATCGCCGGCCGCGGCTCGGCCACGGTCCTGGGCACCGGCCTGCGCACGGACCCGCTCTCGGCGACGCTCGCCAACTCGCTGATGATCCGGGCGCTGGACTACAACGACATCTACTGGAAGCAGGATCCCTCCCATCCCAGCGACCTCATTCCGGCCGCCATGGCCTGCACCGAGCGCAATGCCGGCTCGGGGCGCGACCTCATCGTGGGCATCGTGCTCGGCCACGAGTTCGAGCAGCGCCTTTGCGAGGCGGCGTTTCCGGGGATCCGCGAGGTGGGCTGGCATCACGCCACGTTGACGGCGGTGGCCGCGCCGATCGTCGCCGGCCGCATGCTCGACCTCTCCGCGGAGCAGATCCAGAACGCGATCGGCATCAGCGCCTCGCGTCACTGCACGCCCGGATCGGTGACAGCCGGCAAGCTGACGATGATGAAGAACACCGTCGATCCGCTGGCGGTGCAGAGCGGCGTGATGGCGGCTCTGCTCGCCGAGAAGGGCTACACCGGGCCCGAGCACGTCCTCGACGGCAAGGAGGGGTTCAGCCACGTCTTCCCCACGCACTGGCGGTTCGACGTCCTCACCGACGGGCTGGGCGAATCGTGGCGCATCCTGCAGTGCGGCATGAAGTCGTTCCCCACCGAGGCGCTCACGCACGCACCCATCTCGGCAGTGCTGGACCTCGTGCGCGAGCACGACCTCGCGCCCGGCGACATCCAGGAGGTGCGCATCCGTTCGCTGGCGCGGGCCGCCGACATCCTGGCCGATCCGTCCAAGTACGATCCGCTCACCCGGGAGACCGCGGACCACTCGCTGCCGTACTGCGTGGCCGCGGCGATCGTCGACCGCAAGGTGACGCCCGAGCAGTTCACCCGGGAGCGCATCATGGACCCGCTGGTGCGGTCCCAGCTGCCCAAGGTCAAGGTGATCGCCGACAAGGAGATCGAGGCCCTCTTCCCCGAGCTGCAGCGTGTGCACGTCACCGTCGTGACGGGCGCCGGCCGCGAGCTGACGTTGCAACTCGACTATCCGAAGGGCGATCCCCGCAACCCGATGACCGACCAGGAGCTGGACGAGAAGTTCGACGCGCTGGCCGCCGGAGTGTGCAGTTCGGCGCGCGTCGCCGAGATGAAGGTGGCCTTGCGGCGGACCGAACAGTTCGCGCAGCTGACGGATCTGATGGCCGCGCTGACCGCCGACCGCTACGGCGCCGCTTGCGGGGACCGCGCGACGCCGGACAGCGATTGACGGCCTGCGCGGTCACGCCAGCCGCGGTGGTCACACGTCCAGCGCGGCCACCATCTTCTCGCGCAGGGCGGCGTCGGGCAGACGTCCGTGCCCGGCTGCCATGTTCTCGCGCATGTGATCCGGATTGCCCGTGGCGGGGATCGGGCAGGTGACCGCCGGGTGGCCCAGGATGAACTTCAGGAACAGCTCGGACCAGGTCTCGCAGTCGATCTCGTCGGCCCATCCGGGCAGCGGCCGCCCGCGCACCCGTCGGAAGAGGTCGCCCTCGCGGAACGGGCGCATCACCAGGACGGCCACTCCGCTGTCGGCGGCGGCGGGCAGCAGGCGCTCCTCGGCCTTGCGGTCAGCCAGCGAGTAGGGCAACTGCACGAAGTCCACCCGCTCCTCGCGGACGATCTGCTCGAGCGCGTCGAACGCGTCGTGACGGTAGTGGGTCACGCCGATGTAGCGCACCCGCCCCTCCTCCTTCCAGCCCTGCAAGGTTCGCAGGTGGGTGCGCCAGTCCACGAGGTTGTGCACCTGCATCAGGTCGAGACGCTCGGTGCGTAGCCGTGCGAGCGACTGTTCCATCTGCCGGATGCCCGCCTGACGTCCCTCCGTCCACACCTTGGTGGCCAGGAAGGCGCGGTCGGCGAACCCGCTCTCCGCGAGCAGGTCGCCCACCACCTCCTCGGCGCGCCCGTACATGGGCGACGAATCGATCACCCGGCCGCCCGCGGAGAAGAACGCCTCGAGCACCGCCCGCAGGGGGCGTCGCTCAGCCTCGCGACGACCCACGTCGAACGTCTGCCAGGTGCCCATGCCGATGACCGGAATCTCCTCGCCGGTGCCGGGGATCGGCCGCTTCCTCATGCTGGAGTCCTCTCCCGCTCCTGCGCCCGGACCGACGAGCACGGCGGCGACGCCGGCGCCGGCCAGCCTCAGGAACGTGCGACGGGTGGTGGCCATGTTTTGCGACCTCCTGTCACCAAGCAAGCAGCGGCGGCCGCCTCCCGCACCTCGCGGCCGACAGTGCGCGGAGATACCATGAAGGAAGTGCGCGGCGAGGACCGCACCCGCGCCGCACACCCCGCAGGAGGCCGGAATGGAGAGCGAAACCAAGCTGCCGCGCGATCGTCTGGAGGGCCAGGTCGCACTCGTCACGGGCGCGGGCCGCGGCATCGGCCGCGCCATTGCCGAGCGTTGCGCCGCCGCCGGCATGCGGACGGCGCTGCTGGCGCGCAGCCGCGATCAGCTCGAGGAGACCGCCGAGGGCCTCCGGGCCGCCGGCGGCGAGGCGCTCGTGCTGCCGGCCGACGTCACGGAACCCGCGCGTATGGCCGAGTCGGTGGCGCGTTTGAAGCAGACGTGGGGCGATATCCACCTGGCGGTGGCCGCCGCGGGGATCCTGTCCAGCATCGGGCCCCTCTGGGAGACCGACCCCGACGAGTGGCGCGACGATCTGCTGGTGAACGTCTTCGGCGTGTACTGCACCTGCCGGGCGGTGGTGCCGCACATGGTGGCGGCGGGCCGCGGTCGGGTGATCGCCCTCGTGGGCGGCGGAGTGCACGCGCCGTTCCCTCACGTCTCGGCCTACGCCGCCGGCAAGGCCGGCGTCATGCGCCTGGTCGAGAACCTGGCCGTCGAACTGGACGCAGCCGCCTCGCCCGTGCGGGTACTGGCGGTCACCCCCGGCTTCATCCGCACAGGCATGACCGAGCAGTTCGCCGCCTCCGAGCGCGGCCGCCGCTGGATGAAGCCCATGGCCGAGCGCCTGGAGACCGGCCGCGACACCACACCGGACCACGTGGCCGACCTCGTGATTGCCACGGCCGGGGGCCGGCTGGACGCGTTCCACGGGCGATTCCTGAGCGCTCCGCAAGATGCCCCGCGCCTGGATCGGCTCCCCGCCGAGGGACAACGGCTGGCCGGCACCGATGGGCGCAAGCTGAGGATCGAAGGCTTCGAGAAGCGATAGGAGGCCATCCAGACGTGCCACGACCGCCGGCGGCCAGACGGTCGCAGCATTCGAACTTCTGGGACTTGAACGATCGACCGGAACCGTACAGAATCGACGCAGGCATGATGCCGTACGGTGCGGGCCGGAGTTCGTCCAGCCCGTCACGAACGAACCTGCGGGACAGCGTCCCGCGGCTCTTCCAGGGAGGGATTTGATGAAACGCAAACTCTGGCTCTTGACGTTGCTGCTCTGCCTGCCGCTGCTGGGTGTGGTCGGCTGCAGTGACGACGACGACGGGACCACCGACCCCGATCCCGGCGTCATCACCGGTGGTACGCTCTCCGGCGTGGTCACGACCGCCTCCGGTGCGCCCCTCGTAGGCGTGACCGCCACCACCCCCGGTGCCAACGGCGTGCAGACCAACGAGGACGGCGTCTTCCGCATGTCCGGCCTCGAGGCCCGCGAAACCGTGGCCACCTTCACGCTCGCCGACCACATGACCACCCATCAGAACGTCAGGATCATCTCGAACCAGACCACCCACCTGCCCGGGGTGGTGCTGGTCCCGTTCGAGACCGCCGTGATCGACGCCGCCGGCGGCGGCACCGCCGTCACCGCCGACGGCGAAGGGCGGGTGACCTTCCCCGCCAATGCCTTCGAGCTCGCGGACGGAACGCCGTACACGGGCGACGTGAACGTCGAGTTCCTGGCCATGTTGCCGACCGAGCCGGGCTACTTCGGCGTCTTCCCGGGCCGGTTCGAGGGTCTGCGCGAGGACGAAACGGTGGTACCGTTCGTCAGCTTCGGCTTCATGGACGTGGAGCTCATGGACAACAGCAAGGCCGTGCCGGTGCGCCTGGCCGACGGCGTGACGGCCGAGCTGCAGTTGAGAGCCCCCGCCACCGAGTTCACGACCAAGCAGCTGCCGAGCACCATGCCGATGTGGTACTACGATCCGGCGGCCGGGATGTGGATCGAGGACGGTGAGGCCACGCTGGTGGGCGACCGCTACGTGGCCGACGTCAGTCATTTCACCACCTGGAACTGGGACCTGCCGCTCGAGGACGTCTGCATGATCGAGGGTACGGTGAGGGATCTCGCCGGACTGCCGGTGGAGAACGCCCGGGTCATCGCGGAAGGGCTGAATACGGCCATCCTCGACGACGACTACACCGACGCCGAGGGCCACTTCTCGGTGCGCGGCATCGTGAGCGCGACGTTCCGCGTGCGCGCCATCAAGGGTAGCTACAGCAGCGACCCCGTAGACGTGACGCTGACCCAGTGCCCGTACACGCTGACCGAGGACCTCGAGCTGCTGGAGCCGGCGTTCTCGATCGCTCTCACCTGGGGCGAGGCGCCGAGCGATCTCGACTCGCACCTCTTCATCCCGGCGACCTGGACCACCGAACTGGAGCGGTATCACCTCGCCTACTATCGCGAGGGCACGCTCACCGAGGATCCGTACACGGCCCTGGACACCGACGACACCAGCTCGTTCGGGCCGGAGATCATCTCGGGCTTCCAGTTCTACAACGGCACCTACAGCTACTACGTGCACAACTACAGCGGCAACACCTCGCACCCGCTCGTGCAGTCGGGGGCGCAGGTCACCCTGGAACTCGGCGGCCAGACCCGCGTGTTCAACGTGAGCAGCGCCACCGGTTCGCACGACCTCGAGTGGTGGCACGTGTTCAACTTCACGTACGACAACGCGCAGATCGCCGTCCAGAGCGTGAACGCCTTCACCGGCGACCCGGACCCGGACGACAAGAGCGTCAGTCAACTGAAGTAGGCGGTCCGCGGAGGTTGAAGCGAGGCGGGGCGCGGCTGCGCATGAACGCGCGGCCGGACGTGGCCCGCGGATGCTGAAGCGGATATCGGAAACGCGAGACCGGCGGTCCCAGGACGGGGCCGCCGGTCGTTTTCGTGCCGTGGCCGGCGGGCGTCAGCGGAACAGGCGCTTCACGGAGCCCCAGTTCGTGGTTTCCGCAGGCACGCCGGGCTCCACTTCGACGGTTCCCGTCATCCCGAGCAGAAAGTGCGGCCGACAGAAGTACGGGAAGGTACCCGCACTGCCGAAGACGTAGCTGAAGGACGGGTTCGTCGCCGTCAGCGGCGCGTCGAACAGGTCGCCTGCTGCCGGATCTTCGGGTCCGGTGCCGCTGGTCACGGTGTGGCTATCGCTGTTCCAGGTCCATACCACGGTGTCGCCGGCCGCCACGTTCAGCGCCTGCGGCGAGAAAGTGAAACCGGCCTGGGCCACCGTGTGCGTGGCCGCCGCCACGTGGGTGGCGAACGCCAGGGTCAGGAGGCCTGCAACGAGGGTCCCGATCGTCGGTAGCGTCGATTTCATGGCTTCGCTCCCGGGAAGGTCTCCATCTGAACGCGCCCGCCTCCCGACCGGCGGGCGCAGGGGCCGAACTCGGACTGGCGTTGTCCTTATTATAGGGTCTTCGGCCCGTGACCACCACGGATCGGGAGACTCCCGAGGGCGGCGTGCCGGCGGCGGCATAGCTTGCCGGTTCGGATACCGGAGCCGAGCCTTCGTGACCCACCGGGAGGAACGTCATGGCCAAGATCGCCGCCATTCTCGCCAACGACTTCGAGGACGTCGAATACACCCGGCCGGTGGAGGAATTCCGGAAGGCCGGTCACGAGATCGTCAACGTGGGCCTGAAGCGCGGCGAGACGGTCAAGGGCAAGAAGAACCAGACCGAGGTGAAGATCGACCACGCCGTGGGCGAGGTCGACGTGGACGACTTCGACGCGCTGTTGATCCCCGGTGGCTTCTCCCCCGACCAGCTGCGCGTGGACGAGGACGCGGTGGCCTTCGCGCGCGGGTTCGTGCAGTCGGGCAAGCCGGTCTTCGCCATCTGTCATGCCGGCCAGCTGCTGATCACCGCCCAGGTGCTCGAGGGACGACGGTTCACCGGCTACAAGTCGATCGTGCAGGACCTGAAGAACGCAGGGGTCGAGTACGAGGACAGCGAGGTCGTGGTCGACGGCAATCTCGTCAGCAGCCGGAACCCCGGCGACATACCGGCCTTCGTGCGCGAGTCGCTGGCGAAGCTCGGCTGAGCCGGACCGATTCCAGGATCGACGCACCGCGCGGCCTACTCGCTCGTCATGATGAACAGCGGCTGCATCGAGAAGCTCTTGTAGAGCGGGCGCAGGCGGTCGGTGTTGTAGTGGCGCGCGACGTTCACGAACTTCTTCGTGTTGGTCACCACCTCGATCGGCACGTTGTCGTAGCGGCCGTTCTTCAGCACCACCAGACGGCCGTGGACGCCCTCGAGGATCAGGTCGAGGGCCAGGTTGCCGTAGGCCATGGGCACGATGGAGTCGATGGCGTCGGGGTCGCCGCCGCGAACCAGGTACCCCAGGCGCTGGTTGATGGTGTTCACGGTGCGGCCACGGTTGTGCTTGGCGGAGAGCTCCTTGATCTTGGCGGACACCAGGTCGCCGATGCCGCCCAGCTTCATGTGGCCGAAGGCATCGGTGGTGGTGTCGGCGAACACCATCTCGCCGCCGGCGGGCATGGCACCCTCGCTCACGAGCACGATGGAGTAGCGGCTCGGGTTCCGGTGCCGGTCCTCCACCAGGAGTTGCGTGAGCAGCTCGATGTCGAACTTGTGCTCGGGGATGACGCAGCGGTTGGCCGCGCCCGCCATCGTGGGCAGCATGGCCGTGAAGCCGGCGTAGCGGCCGAACACCTCGAGCACCAGGATGCGCTCGTGCGATCCGGCGGAGGTGCGCAGGCTGTTCGTCATCTGGATGGTGCGCGTGACGCAGGTGCTGAACCCGATGCAGTAGTCGGTGCCCGGCACGTCGTTGTCCATGGTCTTCGGGATGGCGACGACCTTCACGCCCTCCTTGTAGAGGCGCACGCCGTAGCTGAGCGTGTCGTCGCCGCCGATGGGGATCAGGTAGTCGATGCCCAGCCAGCCCAGGTTCTCGATCACCTCGGCGGTGAGATCGTTGCGCTCGTCCTGGTAGGCGTCCCGGAACTGCAGGGGCACGGCGTCGCGCGAGACGTGGCCCGGATGCGTCCGGGAGCTGTGCAGGAAGGTGCCGCCCGTGCGACCCATGCGGTTGACGATCTCCTCGGTGAGCACCTGGAAATTGGCGCTGTTGTCGGCGTCGTGGTCGCGCGTCAGTTCCAGCACGCCGGCCCATCCCCGCCGCAGCCCGATCACCTGGTAACCCTCGCGCAGGGCGCGGAACGTGACGCCGCGAATGGCAGGATTCAGACCGGGCACGTCGCCGCCGCCGGTGAGGATCCCGATCACGCCCTTGATCTTGTTGTGGTTGATGCTCGCGAACTTCGGCCCGCCGCCACCCGCCTCGGCGTCCCGCTCCGGCGCACACTTGCCCACGTCGCCCCGCACCTTCCGGCTGCCTGCATCCCTGTCCTTGCCCACGCTGATCCTCCGCCGACGAGATTTCCCATGGTTCCGGTCGCATCAGCCTAGCAATATAGCGGTCGTTGCGCCCGGATCAACAGGTCCCGGGCATTGTGACCCGAACCGGTCGCAGGTAGGATGGGATCTCGTCAGCCGGCGTGGCGGCCCGGGTGCAGGAGGCGCGGGACCGGGTGAACGGCGCCATCACCTGAGGCGAGCAGAGCGAGGGCCGCTCCCGGCTGGCGGCCACTTGCGGCGCCTCCGATCGTGTCCGATCGTATCGTCCTTCGCCGCCGGGGCGCCCCGCGCCTCCATCCGCAGGTACCTCCAGGAGGTCCAGCATGGCCCAGAGTCCGCAGACGCCGCCCAGCCCGTACACGGCCCGCAGCACGCAGCAGACCGTCATCGAGAAGATCACCCAGGCCCACGCCGTGGACCTGCCCGACGGACACGTGGTGAAGGCGGGCGACTACGTCACGGTGGTTCCCGATCACGTGATGACCCATGACAACACCGCGGCGGTGATGCTCAAGTACCGCGGCCTGGGGGCCGGCAGGTTCGCGAACCCGCGCCAGCCCGTCTTCACGCTCGACCACAACATCCAGGACACGAGCGAGCAGAACCTGGCCAAGTATCGCGAGATCGAGGAGTTCGCCGAGCATCAGGGCGTGGATCACTACCCCGCCGGACGCGGCATCGGTCACCAGGTGATGGTCGAGGAAGGCTACGTGCAACCGGGCGGATTCGTCGTCGCGAGCGACAGTCACAGCAACATGTACGGCGCCCTGGGCGCGGTGGGGACGCCGGTCGTGCGTACCGATGCGGCGGTGCTCTGGGCCACGGGTCGGGTGTGGTGGCAGGTGCCGCGAACGGTCCGGGTGAACCTGCTGGGCGAGTTGCCCGCCGGCAGCACCGGCAAGGACGTGATCATCACCCTCTGCGGCATCTACAACCAGGGTGAGGTGCTGAACGCGGCGGTGGAGTTCGCGGGCGACGGCGTGGGGTCGCTCTCCATGGAGTCGCGCCTGGCCATCGCCAACATGACCACCGAGTGGGGCGCCCTGGTGGGCTGGTTCCCGGTGGACGAGATCACGATCGCCTGGCTGCGCGAGCGCGCGGCGTACCTGCGTCGCGAGGGCCGGCAGAGCGGTCTCACCGACGAGAAGATCGACTTCTGGGCCGCCAAGCCCCCCAGCTCCGACTGCGACGCCGTTTACGCGGGCGAGATCGACCTGAACCTGGGCGACGTCACGCCGCACGTCTCGGGACCCGATACCGTGCAGACCATGACCTCGCTCGCCCAGCTGGCCCGCGACCGCGTGGCGATCCAGAAGGCCTACCTGGTGTCCTGCGTCAATAGCCGGGCCGAGGACCTCGAGGCGGCCGCCGAGGTGCTGCGCGGCCGGCGGGTGGCCGACGGGGTTCAGCTCTACCTCGCCGCCGCCAGCAAGCTGGTCGAGGAAGAGGCGCGCGGAAAGAACGTCTGGCAGACCCTGCTCGACGCCGGCGCGCAGACTCTGCCGCCCGGCTGCGGGCCGTGCATCGGTCTCGGCACCGGGCTGCTCGAGCCCGGCGAGGTGGGCATCTCCGCCACGAACCGCAACTTCAAGGGCCGCATGGGCAGCCGTGACGCGCGCTGCTACCTGGCGAGTCCGGCCGTGGTGGCCGCCAGCGCGGTGGCGGGCTACATCACCGGCCCCGAAGGCACCGAGCTGCCCGACCGGCGGCCCCAGCGCCACTTCCGCGCGGCATCACGCCGCGGCGAGCCGGTGGCTGCGGCCGGGACCGACATCATCGACGGCTTTCCGTCGCAGCTCGCGGGCCGGCTGCTCTGGCTGCCGACTGATAACCTCAACACCGACGGCATCTACGGCAAGGACTACACCTACCGCGAAGACATGACGCCCGAGATGATGGCCCGGGTGGTCATGGAGAACTACGACCCCACCTTCGCGGACCGGATGCAGGCGAGCGACATCATCGTGGGCGGCTACAATTTCGGCACCGGCTCGTCGCGCGAGCAGGCGGCCACGGCCCTGATGGCGGCGGGAATCGGCGCGGTGGTGGCCGGCAGCTTCAGCCAGACCTATCTGCGCAACGCCTTCAACAACGGCTTCATCTGCGTGAACTGCCCCGAGCTGGTGGACGCGCTGCGCGAGGAGTTCGCCACGCAGGCCGCCGACGGCGAGAAGACGGTGATCTCCGGGGACATGGTGGAGCTGGACTTCGAGATGTCGCTCGCCCGCTGGCGTGACCGCAGCTTCCCGTTCGGCACCCTGGGCCGGCCGGTTCAGGAGCTGGTGGTGGCCGGCGGCGTGGAGAACCTCGCCAGGCAGCGACTCGGCGGCCACTGATTCCGTCGCCGGAGCGAGCCTCAGTCCGGACGCGGCGCCTGGTGGAAAGCCCTGCTTTCCAGGACCGGCTCCCTTGGTTACCATGATCTGCGGAACGGTCGTCCGGAACGTCGTCGGAGAGCTGGGACCGGAGGAGATCATGTCGTTCACGGACGAGGAACTGCAGCGGCCGCATGCCGCCGCCCCCGAGAACCGGGGGCTGTATCTCTTCCTGGTGCGCCTGGAGACCGGAGTCCGCATCTCGGTGGGAGCCCTCGGCGAGCACGACCTGCCGCCCGGCTGGTACGTCTACACCGGGCGCGCGCGCCGCAATCTGGTGCAGCGCGTCCGCAGCCATTTCAAGCCCCACAAGAAGGTGCGCTGGCACATCGACCGGCTCATCGAGCAGCCGGCGGCGGTGCCCCTGGGAGCGGTCCTGCTGAGCACCCGCGAGCACCCCGACCTGAGCGAGTGCGAACTGAACAGCAAGGTGGGCGTGCAGCTGGGCGCACGCGCGCCGGTGCCCGGCTTCGGCGCCAGCGATTGCTCGCGGCGCTGTCCCGCTCACCTGTGGTACGTGCCGCACGCCGTGTCGCTGCTGCAACTCGCTAGCGTGTCGCCGAAGGCGGCCATGGTGCTGCCGCGCCGGTTCCGCTCGGCCGATGGCCCGTCGCCCGAGTGGCCGCTGAGCATGCCCCGCTACTTCCAGGTCGATCCGCCGGGCCGCGAATGAGTCAGCCGCCTTGCCAGCGGGCCGCCCGGGCGTTTATTGTGCGGCGCCATGACAACACGAACCGATATCGCTGATTTCGTCCCGCTCTCGCGATCGGCGACCGCAAGGCCGGCGGCCGCGGGACTCACGGGCGCGGCATTCTCGCTGGTAGCGTTCGCGCTGGCGCTGGTCGCTGCGCAGTCGACCGCCGCCGCTCCGCATGTGGCCGCGAGCCTGCCCCCGCACGCCGTCGCCGTGCCCGCGCCCGGCGGGGAGGCGACAGGAGCGGTGCTCCAGGCGGCCGCGATGGTCCCGCCGCAGGCCTGGATCGTCGAGCAGGTCGGCGGCAGCCGGGTGTCGGTCCACGTGGTCCTCACCGAGGGCGAGTCGCCCCACAGCTACGACCCGACCCCGCGCCAGCTCACCGCCCTGCGGGACGTGCATCTGCTCTTCCGCACGGGCCTGCCGATGGAGGATGGACTCCTGCCGCGCGTGGCGCGGAGCTTCCCGGGCATCGAGGTGGTGGATCTGCGGGACGGGCTCGACCTGATCCCCGACCGCCACGATCACGGCCACTCCTCGCGCGACGATCACGGCCACGACGCCGGCCTCGACCCCCATGTGTGGCTCGACCCGGAACTGGTGGCCGGACAGGTGCGCACCGTCGCACGCGTGCTGGCCCGACGCGACCCCCCCGGCGCCGCCTACTACGCCGCGAACCGCGACAGCGTCCTGGCCCGGCTCGAGCGGCTCGAGCGCGACCTGCACGAGATCCTCGACCCGGTGCGAGGGCGGGAGATGCTGGTCTTCCACCCCGCCTTCGGTTACCTCGCGCAGGCGTTCGGGCTGGTGCAGACGTCGCTCGAGGAGGGCGGCCTCGCCCCCACGCCGCGTCACCTGGCCGATGTCATCACCCGCGCCCGCGAGCGGGGGGTGTCCACCCTGTTCGTGCAACCGCAGCACGCCGGCCAGGCGGTGGATCGGGTGGGGAGGGAGATGGACGTCGAGGTGGTGGAACTCGACGTGCTTGCCCGCGACCTGCCGGACAACCTGCGCCGCATGGCCCGGGCCATTCGCGACGGGCTGACGCGATGACCGCCCCGGCGCTCACCGAAACGCCTGCCGTGCAGGTGCGGGACCTGTCGTTCACCTACGGTGATCGCCACGTCCTGCACCACGCGTCGATCACGGTCGCAACGCGCGATTTCGTGTCGATCGTCGGTCCGAACGGCGGCGGCAAGACCACCCTGCTGCGACTCGTCCTCGGCCTGATCGAGCCTGACGCCGGTACCGTGCGCGTCTTCGGGCGCGAACCCCGCCACGCGCGCAGCCGCGTGGGTTACATGCCGCAGCACGTGAATCTCGATCCGCAGTTCCCCGTGACCGCCGGCGACGTGGTGCTGATGGGCCGGCTGCGACCCGGGCATCCCGTCGGACCGTTCCGGCGCGCCGACCGCGACGCCGCCCGCCAGGCGCTGGAATCCTGCAACGGAGGCGACCTGGCCAGCCGCCCCTTCGCGTCGCTCTCGGGCGGGCAGCGGCAGCGTGTGCTGATCGCCCGGGCCCTGGCCTGCCGCCCACAGCTCCTGCTCCTGGACGAGCCGACTGCCAGTCTCGACCCCACCATCCAGGACGACCTGTACGATCTGCTGCACCGCCTCAACGCGTCCATGGCGGTGGTCCTGGTGTCCCATGACGTGGCCACCGTCTCCCGGCACAGCAATCAGGTCATCTGCGTGAACGTGGAGGTGGCCCAGCACCCCACCAGTGCCATCGGACCGGAGCTGGCGCGCCTGTTCCCGGGCCACGAAGGCCTGCGCGCAGTGCAGCACGGGCACGGACATGGACATGGGCACGAGCACGGGCTCGGGCACGAACTCGGCGCCGGAAACGGGCACGAACTCACCCGCCGGGAGGGTCGCGATGGCTGAGTTCGTCACCGCGCTGGGCGAGTTCGCGTTCCTGCGCCAGGCGCTCTTCGCCGGACTCATGGCCAGCCTGGCGGCCGGCGTGGTGGGCTCGTTCGTCGTGACCCGGCGGATCACCGCCATCGCGGGCAGCATGGCGCATACGGTGCTCGGCGGGATGGGGGCGGCCTACTACCTGTCCGCCACCCGCGGCTGGACGTGGCTGCACCCTTTGCACGGGGCCGTGGTGACGGCCATCCTGGCCGCATTGCTGCTGGCGCTGGTGCGCATGCGCAGTTCCGAGCGCGAGGACACGGTGATCAGCGCCCTCTGGGCGGTGGGCATGGCGACCGGCGTGCTCTTCCTCTTCCATACGCCGGGATACAAGGCCGACCTCATGAGCTACCTGTTCGGCAACGTCCTGCTGACCGATGCCGGCACCCTGCGCCTGCTGCTGGTGCTCGACCTGGTCATCCTCACGGTGGTGGCGCTCTTCTACCACCCGCTCCAGGCCATCTCGTTCGACGAGGACTTCGCGCGCACCCGCGGCGTGTCGGTACCGTTCTTCTACACGCTGCTGCTGCTGCTGACGGCGCTCACGGTGGTCACCCTCATCTACGTGGTGGGCGTGGTGATGGTGATCGCGCTGCTGTCGCTGCCGGTGGCGGCTGCCGGCCGCTTCGTGCACCGCCTGTGGCAGCTGATGATCGCCGCTGCAGTTCTCAGCGCCCTGCTGACGACCGGCGGCCTGGCCCTCAGCTACAGTTCCGACCTGCCCACCGGGGCCACCACCGTGCTGCTGGCGGGCGTGGTGTACCTGGCCGTGCACCTCGTCGGCAGCCGCCGCCGGCGCCCGGCTGCCAGCACCGCCGCCGGCGGCCCGGGCGGCGGCCGCGTCTTGTAAGCGCCGTCTCGGCAGGGTATGCTGGCGCCTCGGCCGTTCTGCCCTTCGGGCCTTCTGCCCCTCGGGCCCCACTCACCACTGGATGGTCGTCGGATGCTGAACGAGAACCTCGTCGAGCGCTTCACCGAGAGCTTCCGCCACAACTGGGACCGCCCGGCCTACACGGACTGGGAGGGCGCCACCCTCACCTACGGCGAGGTGGTGGAACGGATCCTGCTCTTGCACCACCTGTTCCAGGAGAGCGGCGTGGAGTCGGGCGACAAGATCGCCGTGGCCGGTCGCAACAGCGCGCACTGGGCCGTCACATTCCTGTCGGCGGTCACCTACGGCGCCGTCATCGTGCCCATCCTGCCCGACTTCACCAGCGACGAGATCCAGCACATCGTGAAGCACTCGGACGCGAAGATGCTGTTCGCGTCCGAAAGCATCTACGACCGCATCGACGAGCGCCGGATGGGTGGACTGCAGGCGGTGTTCCGCCTGCACGACTTCGCGCTGCTGCACGCCCCGGACGAGGACCTGGCGGAGCGGCTGACGGCCGTCGCCGAGGCGTACCGAGGCCGCCGCAGCGACGTGCTCGGCCCCGACCGCCTGCGCTTCCCGAAGGTGCCCGGCGACAACCTGGCGGCCATCGTCTACACCTCCGGCACCACGGGCTTCTCGAAGGGCGTGATGCTCACGCACAAGGCCCTGATGATCAACGCTCGCCATTTTATCGACAACCTGGACATCAGCCCCGAGAACACGGTGGTGTCGTTCCTGCCGCTGGCGCACAGCTTCGGCTGTGCGTTCGAGTTCATCTCCCCCACCGTGGTGGGCTGCCACGTCACGTTCGTGGAGAAGATGCCCACCCCGAAGATCCTCATGCAGGTCTTCGCGGCGGTGAAGCCGCGCATCATCCTGTCGGTGCCGCTGATCATCGAGAAGATCTACAAGAACCGGATCAAGCCGCAGCTCGAGTCGCCGCGCCTGAAGCTGATGATGAAGACCCCGCTGCTGAACCGGATGGTGAAGAAGAAGATCCGCGAGAAGGTGTCCGACGTGTTCGGCGGCGCCTTCCAGGAGGTGGTGGTGGGCGGTGCGGCCCTGAACACCAGCGTGGAGGAGTTCTTCCGCAGCATCGACTTCCCCCTGGCCAACGGCTACGGCATGACCGAGTGCGGCCCCCTGATCAGCTACACCGTGGTGGCCGAGCGCCCCCCCGCCGGCAGCGTGGGCAAGGTGATCCCGTATCTCGAGTGCAAGATCGAACCGACCGATCCGGTGGCCGGCATCGGCGAGGTGTGCGTGCGCGGCGAGAACGTGATGCTCGGCTACTACAAGGACGAGGAGGCCACCCGCAGCGCCATCGACAGCGAGGGCTGGCTGCACACGGGCGACCTCGGCCGCATGGACGAGAACGGCTTCCTCTACCTCACCGGCCGCTCCAAGAACATCATCCTCTCGGCGACCGGGCAGAACATCTACCCCGAGGCCATCGAGTCGAAGCTCAACTCGCTCCCCTTGGTGGGCGAGGCGCTGGTGCTCGACGACAACGGCAAGCTCACCGCCCTCGTGTACCCCGACGTGGAGCGGGCCGACGAGGAAGGGATGGACGAGCAGCAGATCCGCGACCTCATGGAGCAGAACCGGCAGGAGCTGAACCGGCAACTGCCCGGCTACAGCCAGGTGGTCCGCTTCCAGCTGCTGTTCGAGGAATTCGAGAAGACGCCGACCAAGAAGATCAAGCGCCGGCTGTACGACGCGCTGCGCTAGCCCGCGAGGCGCCGGCATCGAGCTGGAGCGGACCCCGCGATCAGGCCGGCGAGGGCTTCAGTTCGGCCCCGTTCTCCACCAGGAGTTCGCGCAGCACCGATCGGTGGCAACGCGCCTCGTCCTCGCAGTAGCAGCCGACCGAGAAGTCGGTCTGGCGGGACAGGGCGGCAAGGAGCGCGAGGGCATGGCTGCCGGCGGGCGCGGCCATCTCGGCCCGGTACTTCCTGACGAATGCGGCCCACTGGGCGGGCGTTTCGGCCGTCCGCCCGAGCTTCATGGTCTCGGGGCTCGGCGCCAGGACAGGGAACCACACGTCGTACCAGTTCCGGGACGCGAATTCCGCCTTCGGCACGCCGCGCGGCGGCCGGCGGACCGTGCCGATGCGGAGGCCCTCGCCCGGCGTTCGCGGACTACCGAGTCTCACCACCCGCACTGCCATGGCTCTCTCCCCCGCGCAACGTCTCGCCCACCCGGACCACGTCGGCGCCCGTGGGCTGCTGGAAGACGCGCAGTCCGAACAGCGGCACCACCGCGATCACGTGATCGAAGATGTCGGCCTGGATCCCCTCGTACTCCACCCATGCCGTCGTGCTGGTGAAGCAGTAGATCTCGATGGGAATGCCCGTGGGGCCGGGCGGCAGGTGCCGCACCATGAGCGTCAGGCCCTGGTGGAGCCTGGCGTGCTGTCGCAGGTAGGCCTCCAGGTACGCCCGGAAGGTCCCGAGGTTGGTGAGCCGGCGCCCGTTGACCAGCTCGCGTTCGTCCACGGTGTGCTCGGCGTTCCAGCGGCGCAGCTCCTCCAGCTTGCGGTCCAGATAGCCGGTGATGTGCTGGAAGCGACGGAATCGCCCGAGCATCTCCTCGTCGAGGATCCGGACGCTGGTCATGTCGATGTGGATGGAGCGCTTGATCCGCCGGCCGCCCGCCTCCTGCATCCCCCGCCAGTTCTGGAAGCTGTCGCTGATCAGGGCGTAGGTGGGGATGGTGGTGATGGTCTTGTCCCAGTTCTGGACCTTCACCGTGGTGAGGGCCACGTCGATGACGTCGCCGTCGGCGCCGTACTTGTCCATCTGGATCCAGTCGCCGCGGCGCACCATGTCGTTGCCCGAGAGCTGGATGCCGGCCACCAGGCCGAGGATGGAGTCCTTGAAGATGAGCAGGAGGACGGCGGTGATCGCGCCCAGGCCGCTGAAGAACACGAGCGGCGATCGATCGAGCAGCACCGACAGCACCATGATCGCCGCAATGAAGACGATCACGATCTTGGCCACCTGTACGAAGACCTTGATGGGGACGCGGCGCGAGACCTCGTGCTGCTGATAGATGTTCAGCACGGCGCCCAGCAGCGAGTCGGCCGCCAGCACCGCCACCAGGATCATGTACGCCGCGGCCACCGCCTGCACCACCGCCACCAGCTGCGGGGTGTGGGGAAAGGCCAGCGGCGCCCCCAGGTGCAGCACGATGGCCGGCGCCAGGTGTGCCAGCCGTCGGAAGAAGCCGTGACCACGGAGGATGTCGTCCCACCTGGTGGAACTGCGCTCGACGATACGGTCGAGCAGCGAAAGGAGCACCCGGCGGGTCAGGAACTTCGCCACGACGGCCACCAGGATCAGGATGACGACCGCGATGGCGCCGGCCAGCAGGGCGGCAGCATCGTCGTCCATCCCTCGGCGCATGAACCAGGCGGTCATCGACTCCATCGAAGCCTTCCAGGTAGGGGGGTGTGACGGCGCATCCCGCATGGTAGCCGACGACCGCGGCGAGGGCCAGGACGGATGGGCCCGGCCTTCCCTCCAGGACACGGTTCGCGCCGGCGTCGGATCGTGTGATTCTCGACCCTCGTGGCGCGTCTCATCAGTGATAGGTCGCCGCACCGGTGACGTGCGGCCTGGATGTCGGGTCGCAGACCAGGACTGACAGCGCGAGGGGGTCGGCTGATGGAGTGGAACAGAAGAAACCGAGCAGAAGCGCGACCAGCGGAGCCGGCAAGGAACTCGCGCACCGAGGTCCTCTGCTTCACCGTGCTCGTGGTGATCACGACCTGCGCGCTGCCGCCGTTCCCGGCCGGCGCGACAGAGAAGGCAATCTTGCCGGCGGTCGCAGGAGGAATCGCCCGGCTGGACCCCGCACGCGCCGCTTTTCTCGCGGACCTCCAGCGGGCCCGTCACGCAGGCGACCTGACCGCCGTTGCCGCCCTCCGCGCGGAGCTGAGGGAAGATCGGCCGACGCTGCCGGTTCCCGACCCGCCTCCGGAGCCGCCGCGGGTGGTGAAGGTCGACCGACCGGTCGCCGCCTCCAAGCTGATCGGCAGCGACCTGCAGGTGAACGCTCCGCACCGTCCCGCCAGCGGACCGGTGCTCGACGTGGGCGAGGACGGCACGCTCTACCTGGCGTGCGCCCGCACGGACGAGCCGAGCCGGATGGACGTGTACCGCTCGCTCGATTCCGGTGACTCATGGACGTTGTGGTACTTCGTCGTGTTCTCCGGCGGCCGCGTCTACCCGACCTCGATGGCCGTGGCCGAGGGCCTGCAGCCGACCGGTCGCAAGCTGCTGATCGCACTCGCCCACGTTCACGACTTCGTCTCGGACGTCTGGATGCACTCGTGGGACCTGGACGACGGCTCCCACTTCGTGTCGGCGATCGCCTCCGGCGCCACCTTCGGTCAGGCCGATCTCTGCGTCGACTACCCGCAATACACGATGAACTGGTGGGGGTACGCCGTTATGGACGTCTGCGTCGGCGGCAGCACCACGATCGCGTTCGCCACGACTGCGGACGGGGGCGAGACCTGGAGTTCGCCGTCCGTCCTCGCGTCCTACACCGGGGAGTGCAACCAGCGCGAACCGGAGATCGACTACGGCCACGGGAACCTCTACGTGGCGCATGCCCGTCCGACCGGCTACTGGCAGGCGGACCTGGAGGTGATCCGCAGCCGCGATCTGGGCTCGAACTGGGATGCGCCCGTCGTGCTGCGGTCCGGGGTCTCGCCCTACTGCTCGCCTGCGGTGGCCGCTGCGCATGGCAGCTCCTTCGCGGTGGTCGCCTACCACATGTGGTACGACGCCCGGTGGGACATCGACGCGGCCGTCACCGGAGACGGCGGTGGAAGCTGGTCCACGAGCTTCCCGCCCTTCCGGTACGACGCCGACGAGACCATCCCTGCCCTGGCGGCGGCCCTCCACAGCGACCTCATCGTCGCGGCCTACTTCCGGGAATCCGGCTGCCTGGTCACCACGACCACGGGTCCAGGGACGACCCCCGGCTGGACGCCGGACTTCCAGACCGCATCGCCCGGCTGGGTCCTGAGCTGGGATCCGGGCCCCGCCGTCGCCCTGAACCCCTCGCTGGGCGACCGGATCGAGACCGCCTGGACCGACGGGCGCGGGTCGGAGGCGGTAGGCGTCTGGTACGACTGGTTCCCGACCGGCACGACGGCTGCCCCCGAGGTGCCCCTGGCCGGTACGATGCTGCTGCCGAACCGGCCGAATCCGTTCAATCCCGCCACCACGATCGTCTTCGTGCTGGCCGAGGACGGCCCGGTCAGGCTGGACATCCACGACGGCGCCGGCCGGCGCGTGCGGACGCTGAGGACCGGCCGGGCCTCCGCGGGCCGGCACGAGGCGACATGGGACGGCCGCGATGCGGCCGGCCGGGCCGTTGCGTCGGGGGCGTATCACGTGCGGCTGCAAGCGGGCGGCGAGCGGCACGCGCGGCCGCTCACGCTGGTGCGCTGATCTCGCCGCCGACCGTCGCACGGCGGCGGTCGATCCAGCGTTCCGCGTGGTCGCGGACGATGTCGTCGAAGATCAGAACGGAAGCCGCGACGCCGCTTCCCGGGCCTGTGCCCGGGCCGACCGGCAGGTTGCGGCGTCTTCCGCTTGCCCTCAGCGTATGGAGTGAGTCGCCATGACCTGCCCCGGGGTGTCGCGGGCTCCGCCGCCGCCAGACCGGGGGGTCGCGGCCTCCGCCGCCGCCAGACCGGGCCGTCGCCAGCCTCCGGAGGACCGACATGAATCGTCTCACCAGTCGCGAGATCCACCTCGTCGCGCGTCCCTCGGGGCTGCCCACCGAGGCAGCGTTCGCCGTCGTCACCACCGAGCTGCGGGAACCCGCCGACGGCGAGATCCTGGTGCGCAACCTCTGGATGTCGGTGGATCCCTACATGCGCGGGCGCATGCGGGCCCTGGACAGCTACGTCGAGCCGTTCGAGCTGGGCGAGCCGCTGACGGGCGAGTGCATCGGGGAGGTGCTCGCGTCGCGTCATCCCGACTTCCAGGCGGGCGATGCGGTCCACAGCCTGAACGGCTGGCGCGAGCTGTGGGTAGGATCACCGGCGCAGGCGACTCGCGTCGATCCCGCCCTGGCGCCGCTGCCCGCCTACCTGGGCGTCCTGGGCATGACCGGATTCACCGCCTACGTGGGGTTGCTGGACATCGCCGCGCTCCAGCCGGGCGAGACGGTCTTCGTCTCGGCGGCGGCGGGCGCCGTCGGCTCGGTGGCGTGTCAGATCGCCCGGCTCCACGACTGCAAGGTCGTCGGCAGCGCCGGCTCGGCCGCGAAGGTGGCCTGGCTCGCGGAGGACCTCGGGGTGGACCAGACCATCGCGTACAAGGAGGTGCGCAGCGTGGCCACGGCCCTGGCCCGGGCCGCACCCGACGGCATCGACGTCTACTTCGACAACGTCGGCGGCGACCACCTGGAGGCCGCGCTGCAGAGCCTCAACGACTTCGGCCGCATCGCCGCCTGCGGCATGATCTCGGCGTACAACCAGGAACGGCCGCGCGGCGGCCCGCGCAACCTGATCCGGATGATCGCCAGACGCATCACCATGCGCGGCTTCATCGTCTCCGACCACGGCGAACGCTTGCCGGACTTCCAGCGCGACATGAGCCGCTGGATCGCCGAGGGCAAGATCCGCTGGCGCGAGACCGTCCACGAGGGGATCGAGAGCGCGCCGCGTGCCTTTCTCGGGCTGTTCGAGGGCGAGAACATCGGCAAGATGCTGGTCAAGCTCGCCGACGACGGCCTCAGCACCCGTCGAGATACGAGAACACCGGCAGGGTCTCCACCAGGATGATCAGCGTGAAGAGGCCGCTCAGGATGGCGCCGAACCAGGAGAGGTACTCGCCCCCTTCGTCGTCGCCGCGTGGGTCGTCGCGGGAGGCGCCCCGGGGGGCGTCCCGGGGCCTTCGCCGCGTGTCGCGCCCGGCGTCGCCTCCCCGCGCGTCGTCTGCGCGGCCTCGCCGCGCGTTCCGTCGGTCGTCCCGCCGCTTGTCCCGGTAGCCGACCCAGGCGGCGGCCGCCGCCACCGCCAGCGCCAGCGCGCTCGCACCCAGGATGAGCCAGGCGACGGCGCTCACTCCTCCGTATGTCACGCGGCCGAGGCCGCTGACGCATCCGAATTCGCCGATGGCGTAGATCGAGAGCAGGTGGAAGGTCCAGGCCACGCCGCCGGCCAGGAAGGCGAACCAGCGACGCCAGATGCGCGGGTGATCGGCGGCCCCGCCAGCGATCGTGACTTCAGTGTGCATCGCGCATCCCTCCTCGTCGCTCCCGGTGGTGTGCCGCACGCCTACGTGGTAAGGCGCGCCTACATGACGTGCGGTACGAGCTGGGTGACCGCGAGCCCGATCGCCGCCGTCGCCACGGCGAAGAACCAGTAGAGCTCGCTGTTCTGGAGCCACAGCCGCAGACGCGGCGCCGCCAGCGGTTCACCACGCCGGAGCACCCTCGCGAGCGTGCCAGCCTGCAGCGCGATGCCCACGACCACCACCAGGTACGCGAACCCGTTGACGGTGTGATAGATCGAGGCGTAGGCGTTGACGGTCGGGGCGAACGTCGCCGGGTGATTCCCGACGGCCAGCGCGACGAATGCGAGCCCCAGCAACAGGGTGGCAGCCAGGGACACGATCAGCGCCCGGCGCGGCTCCAGGCCCGCCACCCGGCGCGACCCCGCGCCCGGCCGTGCGTCCGACTGCGCGCCTCGCCGCCACGCCAGGGCGCCGAGCACCTGCGCCACGCCTCCCGCCACCAGCACGCCCATCGCACCGAGCCCGGCGGCGAGCCCCGGCCGGGGCAAGCCCTCCTGGGGCCACTGGTCGGAGTACAGGCGCAGGTAGAAGTAGGAGAACAGCAGGGCGCCGAGCACCGTGAACAGGACCGCCAGCATCCCCACCATGCCCCACCAGGCCAGGGCGCGCCGGCCGGTGCCGTGCACCGGCAGGCCGGGCCGATCCGCCAGCAGGCGGACCTCTTCCGGCGGCAGCTCAGGCTCCCGCGTGATCCAGCGGCCCACCAGCGCCGCGGCGACGAGCAGCGCCACCGCCGCGAGCCGGTAGCTCTGCGCCAGCATGCCGATCGCGGCCACCAGGATGGCCACCGCCGTGGCGAACGGGAGGTGAGTGGGCCCGGGCAGGAACTGCACCGTCTGCGGCTGGGCGTTGGTGAGATCGGTGAGCAGCGTCGCCCGCCAGCCGCTCGGACGGTACTCCAGGGCCGCGGCCACCGGTTCGAGCGCTCGCGCCCGCCGGTCGGCCGGCGGAGGCTCGCCCACCCGTTGCCACTGCGGATACAGGTCGCGCACCACCGGCGGCCGGCCGAAGCCGTACGGCGGCGGCGGCGAGGCGACCGACCACTCCAGAGATCCGGCGCCCCACGGGTCGGCGCCGGCCCGACGTCCCCGTCGCGCGTTCCAGGCCAGGTTGATCAGGGCCGTCAGAAAGCCGGCGGCGAGCAGGTAGGCACCCACGGTCGAGATCAGGTTCAACGTACCGACGCCCAGCTCCTCCGGATAGGTGTAGACCCGCCGCCGCATTCCGAACAGGCCGATGACGTACATGGGCAGGAAGGTGGTGTTGAAGCCCACGAAGATGAAGCCGAAGGCGATCTTCGCCCAGACGGTGCTGAAGGTCCGGCCGCTGATCTTCGGCAGCCAGTGGTGCAGGCCGGCCAGCAGCGGCAGCACCGCGCCGCCGATCAAGACGTGATGGAAGTGGGCGACCACGAAGTTGGTCTCGTGCACCTGCCAGTCGAAGGTCATGGTGGCGACCATCACCCCGGTGAGGCCCCCGTTGACGAAGATGAAGAAGAAGCCCAGCAGGTACAGCATCCGCACGTCGTAACGCGGCCGGCTGCCCCACAGGGTCGCGATCCAGGCGAAGATCTGCACGCCCGACGCCAGTGCGATCATGTAGCTGGCGGCGGTGAAGAAGTGCATCGGCAGCTCGGGAATCCCGGTGGTGAACATGTGGTGCGACCACAGGCCGAAGCTCACGTAGCCGGTGGTCACGATGGCGGCCACCACCAGTGGGTAGGCCACCAGGCGCCGCCGCGCGAGCACCGGCACGATCTCCGAGATCACGCCCGTGGCCGGCAGGAAGATGATGTAGACCTCGGGATGGCCGAACCACCAGAAGAGGTGCTGCCAGAGCAGCGAGCTGCCGCCCAGCGCGGGGTCGAAGAAGCAGGTGCCGAAGGCGCGGTCCATCTCCAGCATGAGGGTGGCCAGCAGCAGGGGCGTGAAGGCGAAGATGATCATCAGCCCGGTGACCAGATACGACCAGGCGAGGACCGGCAGGTGCTGGATCGCCATGCCGGGGGCGCGCAGCTTCAGGATGGTGGCGACGATCTCCACCGCGGCGCCGATGCCGGCGATCTCGATCATGCTCAGACCCAGCAGCCAGAAGTCGAGGCCCAGCCCCGAGTGCTGCGGCCCGGCGAGCGGCGGATAGGCGGTCCAGGCCGCATCGGCCACCACGCCGAACAGGACGCTGGCGTACATGGTCGAGCCGCCGAACAGGTAGAGCCAGTAGCCGAAGTTGGTGAGGCGCGGGAAGGCCAGGTCGCGCGAGCCGACGAGCAGCGGGATCAGGTAGATGGCCAGCCCCTCGATGAAGGGGACCGCGAACAGGTACAGCATCGTCGAGCCGTGCATGGTGAAGACGCCGTTGTACGCATCGGGGCCCAACAGGGTGTTGTCGGGGACGGCGAGTTGCGACCGCATCACCAGGGCCAGCAGGATGCCGACGGTGAAGAACCCGAGCGCCGTGAGCATGTAACGCTCGCCCAGCGGACGGCTGTTGACGGTGGCGATCCAGCCGGAGAGCCCGGACGGCGACTCCCAGGTGCGGGTGAAGCGCTGGTGGAGCTCGGTGCCGGCCAGCGGGGTCATTCCAGGCTCCTCAGGTAGTCGACGAGCGCGTGCAGGTCCTCGGGCGGCAGGTACGCGCGCGGCATCCTCACCCGTGGTTTGAGGCTCTGCGGATCGGCGATCCAGCCGGCCAGCACCCCGCGGCTGTTCTCGAGGGAGCCGGCGCCGAGGGCCAAAGAACAACCCTGGCTGCCCTGAGCCCTGCGCCCTGCGCCCTGAGCTACAACCCCTTTACACCCATATTCCAGAGGGTGAAACCGTACATGTCGGCCAGCTGCTCAATGGTCTTGCTTACAGGAGTACCGGCTCCGTGGCCAGCCATAG